>CAMDDW010000069.1:0-10026 GCA_945893185.1 Akkermansia muciniphila
CTGGTTCAGGACCATATTCCGATCCAAGGTGACGCCTCGGTTTCGGCGAAGTTGTCCGGGGCGACTCCCACAGGACCGCTGTTCCTCCAAGACCACGGCAATCCGGTCCGCTACCGCAACATCTGGGTCCGCAAGCTGGACTAATCCAATCCTAAGGTTGCCGTTTTGACCCAGAAGCGCCGAGGCGGGTTGCATGCTGATGAAAAATCAATACCGACTGGGGTGGCTGCTCCACTGTTTCTGGATGCTGGGACTGTCGGTTGGGGTGTCCGCCGCTGAGTTGCGGCCGCTCCGCGCGCTGCTGGTCTGCGGGGGATGCTGTCACGACTACCCGGTCCAGAAAGATGTTCTCAAACGAGGCATCGAGGCCCGGGCTCGGGTGATCGTCGAAACGGTCCAGCAAGGGGGTGTCTCGAAAGAGAGCCAGATTCCTTTGTACGCGAACCGCGACTGGGCTAAGGGCTACGATGTGGTGATCCATGACGAGTGCTTCGGTGCGGTCGCCGACACCAACTGGATTTCGCAAATCCTAGCCCCACACCGGGCAGGTCTGCCGGCAGTAAATTTACATTGTGCTGTCCATAGCTACCGCGCCGCGCCCGGCGATCTTTGGCAGGAATACTTAGGTCTTCGCTCGATGAAGCATGGCAAGGCTTCGCCCATCTTGATCCGCACGGTGGAGAAACAGCACCCCATCATCCGAGGGTTGGGGTGGAGGGACTGGCTGACGGGCAACGAAGAACTCTACAATAACGTGAAGGTGTTTCCCTCAGCCACCGTGCTTCAACGCGGAGCCCAGGGTGACGACGATTGCGCCATCACTTGGGTTAATCGCTATGGATCCACCCGGGTGTTCAGCACTTCTCTGGGGCATTTCAACGAGACGGTGAGCGACGAACGCTATCTGGATCTGGTGACGCGTGGAGTCCTCTGGGCCTGCGATCGCCTGGATGCCCAACACCTCAGGTCGATCATTCCGTCGCCACCGATCCGCTCCACATCACCGGTCACGATCCCAGTGAAACCCTAGACGCACCCAGATCAAGGTGCATGACCGTGGGATCGAAACCACTCCACAGCATCGGTCAGGGCCTGCTGGGGTGGAGTCTGCGGCAACCCGAGTTCCCGGATGGCTTTGGCGGAGTTGAACCACATTTTGTAGGCAGCCATGCGAACTCCGGCCAGTGGTGCCTTCGGAGGTTTTCCAGTCCAACGAGCAATCCACTCGTCTACATGCGCCGCACCCAAAGCGACGGCGTGGGGCACCTGGAATCGCGGGGCTGGGACGCCTGTCAGACTTGAAAGGGTGTCGAGTGCCTGTTTCATGGTCCAATTGCCTTGGGCATGTCCCAGAATGTAGCGCTCTCCCACCCGCCCTTTCTCGGCAGCCAGGATATGACCCGCGACGACATCCTGCACATGAACCCAGTTGAGTCCGGTGTCTAGGTAGGCGGGCATCGCCCGGCGGAGGAAATCCACGATCACCTGTCCGGTGGGAGTGGGTTTTACATCCCGCGGTCCGATCGGGGCGCTGGGGTTGACGATGACCACCGGCAGGCCGGCCGCGGCGAGTTCTCGGGCCACCACCTCGGCTCGCCATTTGGAGAGCTTGTAGGGATTGGACATCTGAGACTCGCTGACCGGCGTGGATTCATCGGTCGGGACGATGGAACCGTCGGGGTTGGGCTTTGGCAGCCCGATGCAGCCGACGGTGCTGGTGTATACGATGCGTGAGCATCCGGCCTGATGGGCCGCGTTCAGGATGTTCCGGGTTCCATCCACATTGGCTCGAAACATGGGCGCATAATCGGGCAGCCACAGCGAATAACTCGCAGCCACGTGGAAGCACCAGTCACACCCGGACATCGCCCGGGCGAGCGTGGCACTATCGTTGGTCAGGTCCCCAGGAACCGTTTCGTAGGTGCTGCCAACGAGCCCTCGGACATCCGCCCCCGGGCGCAGCAGCGCTCGGACCGAATGCCCGCGGGCATTCAGTGCATGGACCAAGTTGGCTCCGACAAAACCGGAGGCACCGGTGACAAAACAACGCATGGCGGCAGAGGGACTGATTTTCGGATCCACCCCGGAGCGAACTCACTTCGCCCAGAAATCTATCACGAACACATCGGCCACCATTGGGCGCACCAGTTTACCGAATTCTTGATGGTCAGGATGAACGAGGTAGGCATCGCGGTCCTTCTCGGAGGTGAAGGTGAGGATCCAACCGTGAGTGCAGCCCTTGTTGAGATTCTCAGGGCTGTTGTTGGTACCCGCCTCGAGGGTGGCGATTTGGGGAATCTTCGACTTCAGGGCGCGGAAGGCAGTTTCCACTTTCTTGACGTCCGCAGGGCTGGCGGTGTCCTTGAACTTGAAGGCAACAACATGGCGGAGGTGACCGTGGTTTTTGGAGGATGCGGTGGTGTCAGACATAGCAGGGAAGGTGAGGGCGAAAAGCAGCGCCCCAATGAGCATCAGAGGTTTCATTAGAAAGGGTGGTTAGGCTGGAATCTGGTCGGGCTCTGGACAAGCGCAGATCGCGACCGTGTCTTTGAGATCGAGGACCGCATCGAGTTGGGTGTTTACAGCGCCTGGAAGGTCGCCTTCAAGCCAGTGCCAGAGGCGTTCTTGACCCTCCGGTGGTTGGCGGCCAAGTGGGTGCAGATCTTGAAGACCATCTCGGCTGCGTCGGGCTGTCCTACCGCGGTGGCCAGTGCATCGGCCGAATAGGCCTTCTCCGGGTTGGCGGCCAGGTGAGCCACGGCTTGACGCTGAATTTCCAGTACGCTGGCGGCGGCCTTCTTACCCGCCTCGACGCCGGGTTGGTGGTAGGCGTTGACGTGGATTAGCGATGCGTAAAGTCCCACGGCCCGCTCGAACAGGGCGATGAGCATTCCCACTGTGAAGGCTGAGGCATCTGGGACGGTGAGGGTTAGACTTGCACGGCCCGACTCGTAGAGGGCAGATCGCGTGCCCAGGAAAAACCCACTCAGGAAGTCGCCGCTGGTGGCGCCCGACTCCACCTCGAGGCTGGCCCCGTCGCGGTCCTTCAGAACTTCGATGAACACGGCGAAGAAGTTGGCCACGCCATCTCGCAATTGCTGCACATAGGCATGCTGGTCGGTCGACCCCTTGTTTCCGTACACGGCCAGTCCTTGGTGGACGACCTTTCCATCCAGGTCCAGTTCCTTGCCTAACGACTCCATGACGAGTTGTTGGAGGTACTTGGAAAAGAGTTCGAAGCGGTCCTTGTAGGGCAACACCACCATGTCTTTCGTGCCGCGGCCTTCTCCAAGGAAATACCACATCAACGCGAGTTGCGCGGCCGGATTGTCACGGACGACCGAATTGCGGGTGGCTTCGTCGCAGGCCTTGGCGCCGGCGAGAAGTCCCTGGATATCCAAGCCCTGCAAGGCCGCAGGCAGTAGTCCAACTGCGCTCAATTCGCTGGTGCGCCCACCCACCCAGTCCCACATGGGGAAGGTTCGGATCCAACCATCGGCGATGGCTGTTTTGTGCAGGGCGCTGCCTTCTCCTGTGATGGCCACCGCATGAGCCGCGAAGCGCAGACCCGCCCGCTCGTAGGCGGCACGGGCCTCGACCATTCCGTTACGGGTCTCCGGGGTGCCGCCGGACTTGGAGATAACGAGTGCCAAGGTTTGACCGAGTTTGCCGGCCAGGGTGGCGAGGACCTGGTCCATGCCATCGGGATCGGTGTTGTCGAAGAAATAGGGTGTCAGCTTGTCGGAATGCGAATGCCCCAGGGCCTTGGCCACAAATTGGGGACCGAGTGCCGATCCCCCAATCCCGATGACCAGCACGTTCTGGAACGGCCCTGAGGTTCCGGTTAGTTCCCCGCGATGGATCTCTGCGGTAAAGGATTGTATCGCCGCTAGGGTGGACTCGATGGCCTGGGAGAGGGCCGGCGTCGGAGCCAGCGCCGGATTTCGGAGCCAATAATGGCCCACCATCCGCTGTTCGTCGGGGTTGGCGATGGCTCCCCGCTCCAGTTCGGCCATCGCGCTCAAGGCTTTCTGGATGGGTCGCTCCATCTTCGAGTGAAAATCATCCGGAAAGGGAACTCGGCTGATGTCCAGACCCAGCCCGATGGCGGGACAATCAAGATAGTGACGTTGGAAGCGGGACCAAAGAATCGCTGGGGTTGCAATCATCGCAGCCCGGACGCTAGGAACTGGATCAGGCCTGCCAAGGAGTAAAGTGTTGCACCGGATGGAATACGTGTTCTTCGGCCTGCTTGCCTAGTTGGCGTCGCTCAACATTCACTTAACAAAGTTGGTTTTGAAGGTTATGCGTAACGGCGCCGCATGTTGCTCCGTCAGCGCCAACTCCTCAACAAGGTCCACGCACTTATGGACGCGACGTTGTTTGGTGGCGTTTTTTGGATGGCTCATTTCATCCGCTCGCTGCCTCAGTTGGATTCTGATGCTGTCATCGGTGGTTTTCATAAGTACCAGTGGCTGCTGGTGGTGGTGGTGCCGCTGGCCCCCGCATTGCTTGAGTTGCAAGGATTTTATCACCGCGCGGTTCTGGCGTCCCGGCGGCAATCCTTGGCTCAGATACTCCGTGGGTCCGCATGGGTCTCGTTGGCGATTATCGTCGCGATGTTTTTTACCAAGCAAGAGGTCGCGCGAGGCGTGGTATCCTTATTCTTGCCGATGATCGTCAGTGCGATGGTCCTTAAAGAAGAACTCATGCGTTTGTGGATCCGGTCTCGAATGGCGGGTCAGGAAGCGCGCCGCCGGGTCATTTTGATTGGCGGCGATCGCGAAATGAACCGACTCGATGAAGCGTTGAAACAGAATGCCCGTGGCGAGATCTCCGTGGCGGCCCGCCTTGACCCTGGCCAGTTCTCCGTCTTGGTCCTGACGGATTTGTTGCACTCGCACGCGGCCAATGCCGTTTTGGTGGCCCCAAAACAATTTCTCTTCGGACAGATCGAGAAGATCATCCAGGTCTGCGAACTCGAAGGTGTCGAGGTTTGGTTACATGCCGATTTTTTCCAGACCCGGGTTTCGCAGACCACTGTGGACGAATTGGCGGGGCATCCAGTGCTGGTCTTTCGGACCGGGCCCGACCAGACATGGCAGTCCATGGCCAAAGGGGTGATCGATTTCCTGGGCTCGCTGGCCCTTTTGGTGATCACCTCTCCATTGTTTCTGGGAGCGGCCTTGGCGGTGCGACTGTCGTCTCCCGGGCCGGTGCTTTTCCGGCAGCGCCGGGCCGGACTCAATGGGCATCCGTTTACCATGCTAAAGTTTCGGACGATGGTAACCAACGCCGAGCAGCTCAAGCACGAGCTGGCCAAGCTCAACGAGATGAGCGGGCCGGTGTTCAAGGTCACCAATGATCCTCGAGTGACTCCCATTGGTCGGTTCTTGCGCAAGTGGTCGGTCGACGAGCTGCCGCAGCTTTGGAATGTTTTCCGAGGAGAGATGAGTCTGGTGGGCCCACGCCCATTGCCGGTCGACGAGGTGGCGCGCTTCGACGACATGGCCCATCGCCGTCGTCTGAGCGTAAATCCGGGCCTAACCTGCCTCTGGCAAGTGAGCGGCCGTAACAACGTGACTGATTTCAAGGAGTGGGTCCGTCTCGACCTCCACTACATCGACAACTGGTCCATCTGGCTCGATCTCAAAATTCTCCTGCTGACCATCCCTGCTGTTTTCTCCGGTGCCGGGGCGAAGTGAACGCCCCCATTTTTGTGGTTCGATCAATCGGTACTGGAAAGTTCTTGGGTGTTTGCGGGCTTGTGCGGGCGCGGGGCAGGGCCTAGCCTTCAGAACAAGTGAACGGAAATCCTATGGATACTTCGATGCTGGCGTTTATTGGTGGAACCGAAATCATGTGGATAGCCATCGTGGTTTTGGTCCTCTTCGGTGCTAAGAAAGTCCCCGAACTCATGAAGGGCGTGGGCACCGGCATTCGTGAGTTCAAGAAGGCGTCCAAGGATGTCCAAGACGAGGTGCAGCGCGTGATGGATGAGCCGGAGCACCAGTCCCCGCCGCCCTCATCGTCGACCTCGCCGGTGCGGCCGCCCTCGGACATCATTTCCCATAGCCCTAAGGCCTGACCTAGGGCCGTGATGGATAGCCCTGCTTCTCACTTATCCGATGTCTGGCCGTTTCCGGGGTGGAGACGGGCCTCGGTAGACACGGTGACGTTGGCGGGTTTCCTTCAGTCCCAAGTTTCAGTTTGTCTGGATGGCCCGATTTGAGCGCGCATGGCTGAAGATCCTGATTACACCCTGACCCCCTCGCTGCCCCCAAGTTCCGATTCGTTGGATTCTGACTCGGAGTCGGAGGGTGGTGGGCCGGTGAAGACCTTCCTGGAGCACCTCGAAGATTTGCGTTGGACCCTCATCAAGTGTGCGGTGGCGGTGTTTTTGGGATTCATCGTTTGTTTGAGCGGCAGCAATGTGGTGATCCAATTTCTCAAGTGGCCCCTCGTGGCGGCCGAGGGTATGCGGCACTCCACGGAGGGTCGGGTGGTGTACATGCTGGGAACCAACGTGCTCACCCGCATGACGCCGCAAGATAGCGGCATCTCCGGGGTGGCCACCAACCGAGACACGGTCTTCCGGTTGTCGCCGAGGCAGATCGGCACAAATTTTGTCATGACTGTTCAGGAGGAAACCAATCCTCCAGCCAGCGCGACGCGTTCGTTCGATGTGCAACTCAAGACGTTGGGGCCGGTGACGGCGTTCAGCGTGGTGATGCAAATCGCCATGTTTGGCGGTATTACCGTTTCAATTCCCTTCGTCTTATTCTTCATTGCCCAGTTCATCTTGCCGGCGCTGCACCATCACGAGAAGTCGCTCGTGTACAAGGTGAGCGGGTGGGCAACCTTCCTGTTCCTGCTCGGAGTGGCCTTCTGTTACTTCGTTTTGCTGGTGATTTGCCTTAGCACCACGGTGAGTTTCTCCAATTGGCTGGGCTTCGCCGCCGATGAATGGAAAGCCGATGAGTACATTAGTTTTGTCTGTTGGTTCATGCTGGGAATGGGCATCGCCTTCCAGTTGCCATTGGTCCTGCTGACGTTGGTCAAGATCGGCATCCTTGACGCTGCCAAGCTCTCCAAGTTCCGTTCCTATTGGGTGGTGGCGGGGTTGGTGATCGCGGCCTTCATCACGCCCGATGGCAATCCCTTGAACATGCTCCTGCTGTTCTTGCCGCTCCATCTGCTTTATGAGATTAGCTTGGTAATTGCCTGGTGGTGGGGTCGGAAGGCGGCTAAGGCGGCGATCGCATCGCCGGAGGACCGTGCGTGATCAAATCATTTTCCATCGATTGAAGTCCGCGCTTGCACCCACCTGTTCCGCCTATAACCTCCGACCACAAAATTCTATTCTATGCGTTCCCTTCTCAAGTCGGCGAGTCTCCTTGTGACCGTGGCCGCGGTGCTCGTCGGATGCACCAGCGCCGAGCAGAAGCTCGGTCGTGGCCTCGACAATTTGTCGGAGCCTTTCCGCCTCGGTGAACTCCAGCGCAGCTACGAGCAGGGTGCTCTCTTCGGTGGCGCGCATGGCGGCACGATGGGCGTGGTCCGCGGCGTGAATCGTACCATTGGTCGCACGGTCGTGGGTGCCGTCGAAGTCTTAAGCTTCCCGATCCCCAGCGAGCCGTACATCAAGCCGGACTACAAAGTGTATCCGGATAGCTACAAGCCGGGAGCTCTGGGTAAGTCCACCGTGACGGCTACCGACAACTCACTCGGTTTCGAGGCGTCCGATGTGGCTCCTGTGATTCCGGGCAGCCGCTTCCGCGTCATCGACTGATGATCTGGGTTTTCCCTTTGGTGGGTCGCTCTTTTTAACCTCCTTCCGCGCTCCTGCAGATTCTGCGGGAGCGCTTTTTTATGCCGCTGATTCGATCCTCTCCCTGCAAGGTCAACTTGCTGCTCAATATCCTGGGCCGGCGGCCGGACGGGTTCCATGACCTTGAAACTCTGTTTCATCCGGTGCCGCTTTGCGATGAGTTGACCTTTGAAACGGATTCGAATTTGGGAATCCAGTTCACCTGCGATCATCCGGAATTGCCGACCGATCGGACTAACCTCGTGGTGAGGGCTGCTGAGCAATTTTTGGCCGAGGCCCAATGGACAGGGCAGGGGGTTCGAATCCACTTGACCAAACGCATCCCCTTGGCCGCCGGGTTGGGTGGCGGTAGCTCCAATGCCGCCCAAACACTGGTCGGGATGAACGATTTGTTGGGGCGACCGCTGGGAAACGACCGGTTGGATCGATTGGCAGCCGCTCTCGGTTCGGATGTGAACTTCTTCCTCCAAGACCAACCGGCCCGAGCCACCGGTCGCGGAGAACAGGTCGAGCCCCTGGCGTCGTTTGAGGCGCTCCGCGGTCGAGGCATGATTTTGTATCATCCTGGTTTCGGCATCTCTACTGCCTGGGCTTATCGAGAACTGGCTCAGTATCCAGAAGCGCTGAAAGGCAGACCGGGTCGTGTCGAGGACTTGGAGCGAGCGCTGAGATCGGGTGATCTCTCCGAAGCTGGGAAGCACTTCTACAATTCTCTGGAGGCTCCGGCCTTACACAAGTATCCCGTTCTGAAGTTGTACCAGAGTTTCTTTCGCGAGCACCGGGCTTGGGCGGCGCTGATGTCTGGGAGTGGTTCCACCACGTTTGCGCTCTTCCCAGACGTGGTAATGGCCCAGGCGGCGGTTGCGCCCTTTGAGGAACGTTTTGGGGCGGAAGGCTGGATGCAGGTGGTCAGCCTGTAGTCATCCCTCTGGTTCAGACTCTTTTCGATGCGGATGTTTGTTCGGATTGTGGTTCCGAGGCGTCCAAGTGGGGTTGAAAGTTGGTGCGAAATCCCAGCCCAACGGGTTGCAACGGCCTTTTTCTCGCCTTGAAGGGTGATGTGTGTCGGAATCTCATTGGTTTTCAACCCCCTCAAAAAGACTCCTATGATTCGTCTCGATGGCAAGACTGCTCTAGTGACGGGTGCCGGATCCGGCATCGGTCAGTGCATCGCTGAAACCTTTGCCCGAGCCGGTGCCCGGGTGATTGTCGCTGAACTCCGGGTCGAGGCCGGTGAAGCAACTGTACAGAGGATCCGTGAAGCCGGAGGGCGCGCCGAGTCCGTGGCGCTGGATGTGACTTCAGAATCTGAGGTATCGGCTGCAGCAGTCCGTCATCCGGTGGTGGATGTGCTGGTGTGCAACGCCGGCATCGGTCACGTGGGGACCCTCCTGACCACGAGCGGTGCGGACTTCGATCGCGTCATGGCCGTCAACGTTCGAGGGGTTTTCAACACGATGAAGGCTTGGTTGCCGGGAATGGTTTCTCGCGGGTCCGGTTCGGTGGTTAATCTGGCTTCCACGGCCGGTCTGGAAGGATTGGTGGACCGCTTTGCCTACAGTGTCAGCAAACACGCAGTGGTAGGCATCACACGCTCAGCGGCCCTCGACCATGCGCGCAGCGGCGTTCGCATCAATTGCCTGTGTCCGGGACGGGTCGAAACACCGTTCGTCCTGGCCCGCATCGCTGAATATCCAGATCCCGCAGCGGCGGCCCGTGAAATGGCTTCGACCCAGGCCATGGGTCGCATGGGGCAGCCTCAGGAAATCGCCAACGCCGCCCTGTTTCTGGCCTCTGATGCCGCAGCCTTCATCACCGGCGTCGCGCTGCCGGTGGACGGCGGTTGGACCGCTGGAATGTTCCCTAAAGGTTGAGCACCCCTCCCTGTAGAACTCTGACCCTCCCACCAGCACTTCATTTTAGGCTATCAAGGAGCCTGTCCCTTGTCCGAGGAGCCTGTCCCTTGTCCGAGGAGCCTGTCCCTTGTCCGAGGAGCCTGTCCCTTGTCCGAGGCGGCTCTCCAAGCGTTTTATAAAAGTCGATGGTCAAGTTTTGCTGCTCCATGCAGCCTGTCCCCTGTCCATGGCGCTGCTTGAGATCGAAAACCTTCGGAAAAGCTTCCGAACACCTTACGGGCAACTCTTGCCGGTGGTGGATGTTCCGGGGTTCCAACTCAGTGCCGGGGAACAGGTGGC
>CAMDDW010000070.1:0-9898 GCA_945893185.1 Akkermansia muciniphila
CAGAGCCGTCAGTCGTTCAGTCCGTCAGCCCTTCACCTGATCCAGGGCCCAATTGACCTCAGCATCCGGAACACGCTGACCCCAAACTGCCTTGCCGATTCGCTCAGCCAAGACGAAGTGGATCTCACCGGCACTCACCTTCTTGTCGAGGCGCATCGCCGAAAACAATTTGTCGCGCTTGTCTCCCGACAGCTTAATAGACGTGGGCAACCCGAGGCGCTCGAACAAGTTCTGAATGCGCAGGACATCGGCCGCCGGAAGACCTGTCCGACGGGCCGATAAATGAGCCGCAGCGACTTGGCCAATGCTAATAGCCTCACCGTGCAGCAATTTGCCGTAGCCGGAGGAGTTCTCGATCGCGTGGCCAATGGTGTGCCCGAAATTCAGCGCTGCCCGTAAGCCTGTCTCGGTCTCGTCTTGCGACACAATCTCTGCCTTGATGGTGCAGCATCGGGCGATGATGGCCGACAATATCGGCGACTGCTTCTCGAGAAGCCCGTCCAACTGTTTCTCCAACCGCTGGAACAGGGGGGCATCATAGATCACACCGTACTTCACGATCTCAGCGATGCCGGAACGCAACTCCCGATCGGGAAGCGTGGATAGGGTGTCTAAGTCACAAAGGACCAAACGCGGCTGATGGAAGGCCCCCACCAGATTTTTGCCGGCCTTCAGGTTCACCCCAACCTTGCCACCAACAGAACTGTCAACTTGTGACAAGAGCGTGGTAGGCACTTGAACAAAAGCGATGCCGCGCAAGTAGGTCGCCGCCACAAAGCCCGCCAGATCTCCCACGACACCGCCCCCAAGGGCCACCAGAAAACTCTTCCTCTCAATCCGATGCGCGGCCAATTGATCATAGCACTTCTGCACCGTGGACAGGGTCTTGGACGACTCACCCGCCTCGACCGTGATTAGAGTTGGCGTGAAGCCAGCCACCTTGAGGGATTTAATGGCCGCCTCCCCATAGTGCTTGCTCGCGTTGGTGTCGGTAATCACCGCGCACCTCGTCCCAATCTTGAGACGACGGCAACGCTCACCCAGCGTCGCAATGAGGCGGGTCCCGACTTGAATCTCATAGGAACGGTTCCCCAGCGGAACCTGAACAGTTGGCATGGACGTGGATAGTGAACCAATCTGGGCCCCGAAGGCAAGGCGGTCGGCACTGCATTCGATGAGCGCAATCATTCCGAAATAATAAAACCTGATTGACCCTGTTCCATGCAGCCCCGGCCAATAGTTTTAGAAATCGCCCCGATGGGCCCCAGGTTTCTGAATTTCCCTTGGGTCGTTCCGCCGCCTGCAGGATGCTGGCCGAAACATGTCTCGTTGGCTGTCTTCGTCAGGTGCCGCCGGTACCGCAACGCTGCTGAGTCGAATTCTCGGGTTCGTCCGTGAATCCGCCTACGCGGCCTTCATGGGCACCGGCCCCGTGGCCGACGCCTTTTTCCTGGCCTTCCAGATCCCCAACCTGTTCCGCAGACTTCTTGGAGAAGGCGCCCTGTCCTCGGCATTCATCCCGGTCTTCAAGGAAACCGAGCGCAAGGAGGGCGTCGCCGCGGCTTGGCAAGTGGGGTTGGCTTGTACTTGGGCCGTGTTCCTGGCCTGCACAGCCATCTGCGCAGTGCTCTTGATCGGAGTAACTGTCCTCATCCAGTTCTCCAGCATCGACATCAATACCCAGCTGATGTTTCGGCTGATGCGATGGATGCTGCCCTATCTCCCCTTGGTCTGCGTGGCCGCTGGTTTCATTGGCATGCTCAACGCCCGCAACCACTTCTTCCTGCCGGCCCTCGGGGCCACCATGTTAAATGTGGCAATGCTGGCGTCCATCTGGTGGCTGGCCCCTCGCTTCGGGGCACAATTGCACCAACAGGTCTTCGCTCTAGCCATCGGGGTAGTGGTGGCTGGGATTGCCCAAGCAGCCTTCCAGGTACCTTCCCTGGTCGCGGAAGGATTCCAATTTCGATGGCTGAGCCCGTGGAAAAATCCAGCTGTCCACGAAGTGGCACGGCGGATGGGACCCTCGGTGATCGGTGTCGCTGCGTTTCAGATCAATACTGTGCTGTGCCAAAGTTTTGCCTACACGCACGGCAGGGAGATCGTTTCATCCTACAATTACGCCGTGCGCCTGATGGAATTGCCTCAGGGAGTCGTGGGTATTTCGCTTGCGACGGTGCTGCTCACCGAACTCAGCACGCTGGCGGTGGATAAGAAATTCCCTGAGTTCCGCAGCACCCTGACCGAGGGACTGCAGCAACTCATTTTCCTCACCCTGTTGCCGCTAGTGCTCCTATTGACCCTCTCCGAGCCCATCGTGCGGCTGCTCTTCGAACGAGGTCAGTTCCAAGCCGCATCCACCCAGCAGGTGACGCTGATGATGCTGTGCCTGAGTCCGAGCCTCCTGGCGTTTTCCCTGAACAATGTGTTGGCCCGGGCTTTCTATGCCCTCGGAGACACCAAAACTCCGATGCGCATTAGCCTGGCGGCGATCGCCGTCAATTTTGTCGCCGCCTTCGTCTCCATCAGCCTCATGCCAAAGGCGGGGCTGGCCATCGCCAACTCAACCAGTGCAACGATGCAATGCTTCCTTCTCTTCTACGCTCTCAAGCGGAAGCAGCCAAAGTTTGATCTCACAGCCCTGTTCGCACCAGTGCTGCGGATGAGCCTGGCCGGACTGGTGGCCGCCGTCATAGCCCTGGCATCCTTTTGGGTTTGGAACCACTGGATCGGACAGGCAGGGCTTCCTGCCCGGGTGGGTGCCACGTTCGTCCCTATTGCTCTGGCCTCAGTGGGGTATTTTTTAGCGGCAACATTCCTGAGAATTCGGGAAGCCTCCGACGTCCTGGGAATTCTCCGTCGCCGAAGGAATCGAACCGATGCAGCGCCGGAACCGACGCAAACTTCCGGTTGATCCCACCCCTGAACGGGAGGTAGATTTTTAACAGATTCACCCGTGACCTCCCATCCTGCCTCCGCCCGAATCCAAAGCCATGAATGGCCGAAGGAGCGGAGGCACCGGGAGTTCTTTCAACGTTCCAACGACATGAGCCAAATCATTCCTGCAGCCAGCGCTTCGGTCCTGACCCGGCGCGGTTTCCTCTCCACCTCCAGCACCGCCCTCGGCGGAGCCATGATCGGCAGCCTAGCCATCGAGCGCATGGCCTTCGCTGCCGCCAGCGACGAAATTAAGATCGCCCTCGTCGGTTGCGGCGGCCGTGGTTCCGGCGCAGCCAACCAAGCCCTCAATGTCCCGGGCGTGAAACTCGTGGCCATGGCCGACGCCTTCCAGGACCGACTGACCGGTGCCCTGAATAGCCTGAAGTCCTCCCAGGGCGCCAAGGTAGACGTGCCGGCCGACCGGCAGTTTGTCGGTCTCGATGGTTACAAGAAGGCCATCGCTCTGGCCGACGTGGTCGTTCTAGCAACGCCCCCGGGATTTCGCCCTCAGCATTTCGAGGAGGCAGTTCGCCAAGGCAAAAACGTGTTCATGGAGAAACCCGTGGCCGTCGATGGTCCTGGTGTCCGCCGTGTCCTTGCCGCAGCCGAAGAAGCCAAGAAGAAAAACCTGAAGGTCGGCGTCGGCCTGCAGCGTCATCACCAACCTGGCTACATAGAGACCATGAAGCGCCTCCACGACGGCGATCTCGGCGACATCTACCTGGTCCGTGCCTACTGGAACGACGGTGGCGTCTGGGTCAACCCGCGCAAGGAAGGGCAGACCGAACTCGAGTTCCAAATGCGCAATTGGTACTACTTCAACTGGCTGTGCGGCGATCACATCACCGAGCAGCACATCCACAACTTGGACGTCGCCAATTGGGTGAAGAACGCCTACCCGGTCAAGGCTCATGGCATGGGCGGCCGCCAAGTCCGCACCCAGAAAGAATACGGCGAAATCTTCGACCACCACGCCCTCGAGTACACCTATGCCGATGGCACCACGCTCCTGAGCCAATGCCGTCATATCCGCGGCGCCGACAGCAACGTTTCCGAGCAGTGTGTTGGCTCCAAGGGCTCCTGCAATATCAGCGGGCACTCCATCACCCCCTCCGGTGGCGGCAATGCCTGGCGGTACCGGGGCGAGAAGCAGGTGGATGCGTACCAGCAGGAACATGACGACCTGTTCGCAGCCATTCGCAAGAACACCGAGTACAACGAGGCCTTCAACGGCGCGAAGTCATCGCTGACCTCGATCATGGGGCGGATGTCGACCTACACTGGCAAGACCATCACTTGGGAGCAGGCGCTCAATTCCAACGTCATTTTAGCCCCGAACGACTTCGAGAACCTTCGTTGGGACTCCGAATGCAAGTCTAAGGCTGACGCCAACGGCTTCTATCCAGTGGCCGTGCCGGGTGACGCAAAGTGGTTCAAGATGTTGGTCTGATCCGGACCACAATCTGAATTCTTCGAAGCCTCTTTGAGGCACAAAAACTCAACAGCCCTTTGGAGCCATCGCGCCCAAAGGGCTGTTTGATTTTGGGGACCCAATGCCAAAACGGATCCAATGGGCAGCAAACTGTCGACGGGAACACCTTCGGCAAGACGAACCACAACGGCGTGTCTCGCGGCGGAGTAATTAGCGAAACCACCGAAGCGCGACTGGTCTGGAAACCGGTCGAATCGTCTTTGCTCCTCAGGCGATCTTTTTGCCCGGCTTGCGACCCCGCTTGCGGCCTGTGAGCGGGCCCTCTGAAACACTATCCTTCAAACCCAACCGGGCCAACTTGTTGTAGATGGTCTTCTCGGTGACATCCAAAATCCGAGCGGCTGCAGCCTTGTTGCCCCGGCACAAATCGAGGGTCTGCTGGACGGCCAACTTTTCTACGGCCTCCATGGACATTCCTCCCACATAAGGCACTGCCAAACCGCCCTGATTGATTTGCGTTGGATCACTCTGATGGAGCAGGCGAGGCGGCAGGTCGGCCACACGAATCTCACCACCCACGGAACTAAAGTAAGCCCAATCCAGCACCGCTTCCAATTCACGGATATTTCCGGGCCAAGAATAATTTCTGAGGATGCCCGAAGCGGCACTCGAAATCTGGGGAATCCCCCCGGAGCGGACCATCGACAGGCGCTGAAGGAAGATTCCGGAGAGCAGAGGCAGGTCAACGATACGCTCCCGAAGCGAGGGTATTTCTACCGTCAGTGCATTGAGCCGATAGAAGAGGTCCTCACGAAATTCATTGGCTTCCACTTTGGCTCGCAAATCGGTGCGACTGGTGGCGATTACTCGGATATTCACCGGGACCGAAGTGCCCGTATCGCGACGGTGTATCCATCGGTTCTGCAGGAGTTCCAAAATTAAGGCCTGCTGGGCCAGCGGCGTTTCCCCCACTTCCAACAAAATCAGAGTTCCACCTTCGGCCATTTGGACTCGCCCGGTCCTGCGAACTTCTTCGACGCTACCCGAAGTAGACCCGGATAATTTACCAAACAGTTCCTCCTCCAAAAGGTTACCCGGTATCGAGGCACAATGGACCGGGATCAACGGACCTCGGGAACGAGCACTGACATGGTGCAGCATGCGGGCAAAGAGGCGTTTGCCGCTGCCCTCGGGCCCGGTGATTAAAACGTCGGCTTGTGTCGCCCCAAGCGCCGAAGCGGTTTCCCGCAAGATGCGAGCCGAGGACGATTGCCCAATCCATTGAGTATCTCGAAGCCCCGGGAACTGGCTGACCGGCTGACTGAGGGACTGCCCGGTTCGCACCGCAGCAGAAACAGTGGCCACGAATGCACCGACATCCAGAGGCTTTGTCACGTAGTCGAAAGCGCCGGACCGGATCGCCGTTAACCCGTCGCTAGTGTCGCCGCGCCCCGCCATGGCTATCACCGGAACTTGCGAGAGGTTTTCACGGAAGTGCTTCATGACGGACAGGCCACTGGTGCCCGGAATCATCAGATCAATCACCGCGCAAACCGGAGGATTCTGACTCTGGGCGATCGCAGCCTCACCCGTCTCGGCAAACTCCACCTCGAAGCCCGCTTTTTTAAGATGATAGGCAACAATCCTCTGGATGGAATCATCCGCCTCGACCAGCAAAACCCGGTTATTACCTTTCGTAATACTCACTCCTTTAATTGGCCTCTTGCGTGGTTAATGGTCAACCGAAAAAAAACCATCACCACATTATTTTATTATTTTAATAATTATTTCAGAATAATAGCTATTATCCCCACCAACTATCTCCTGATTGGCAAAGAATTCAGGGCTGAAGTGTCCCGGTCTGATCGATCCTAGACATACTCTATGCCCACAGTCAGGGACCGCCAAACGGCTGTAGAATACTACGCCGTCGGCTTGCTCTCCGACGGCCATCCGAAGAGCGCGAAAAACGCGGGGCATCCCTTCGACGGACCGTAGTGTTTCAGGACGTGCAATCCTCATGAGGCGGATTGACGATCCCTGCCCTCCGCCTAACGTCGGTGTCATGAAGCGTTCCTATCTGTGTGGGCTTGCTGCGGTCACGGCCCTCTGCACCTCCCCTGTGTCCGCCGCCGATTGGCCCCGCTTCCGCGGCACCGATGGAACCGGCCTCTCCGCAGAGAGTGGTTGGCTGGGCAATTGGCCAGGAGGTCAGCCCCGCCCTATTTGGAAGGCCTCTGTCGGAGCCGGATTCTCATCCATGAGCCTCGTCGAAGGCAGACTCTTCACCTTGGGACACAATGGCCTGAAAGACGGTGGCATCGACAGTGTCGTAGCGCTGGAAGCCAGCAGCGGCAAAGAGCTTTGGCGCCACAGCTATCCTGAGAAACTCGCGGATCACTATTACGAGGGAGGCACTTCCGGAACGCCCACCGTCGATAGCGGCCGGGTCTACACGCTTTCAAAAGCAGGCACGGCTCTGTGCCTCGAGGCGTCGTCAGGCAAAGTCCTCTGGTCCCGGAATCTTGTATCAGAACTCGGCTTGAAGGTCCCCGAGTGGGGATTTGCCGGGGCACCGCACATCGCCGGAGATCGAGTGGTGTACAATGCCGGTGATGCCGGATTGGCGCTGGATAAGGCCACCGGCAAGGAAGCGTGGACAAGCGGCAAGGGCTCGGCGGGTTATGGGACTCCAGTTCCCTTTTCTTTGGAGGGGAAGCCGGCTTTGGCCGTTTTTGGCCTTCGCCATGTGATCGTGGTGGATCCGGTGAACGGTCATGAATTCTGGCGTCACCCTTGGAAAACCCGCTACGACGTCAACGCCGCAGACCCCGTGGTGATCGGCGACACCATGATCCTCACGTCTGGCTATGGAACCGGAGCCTGCGGACTCCGATTCACAGGATCTGGAGCCAAGGAACTCTGGAAGAATCAGGCCCTGCGATCGCACATGCAGGCACCCATTGGAGTCCGAGGCCACGTCTATGGCATTGATGGCGATGGCGGAGATGCCAATGCGCGACTCAAGTGCCTCGAAGCCACCACCGGTAAGGTTGTCTGGGAATCACCGAAGGCTGAAACAGGCGTGCTGACCGCTGCCGACGACAAGCTGATCTGGGTTACGGGCAAGGGCGAGTTGATCATCGTCAAGGCCGATCCCACGGGATACCACGAGATCGTCCGTGCCCAGGTTGCGCGAGGCAAAGTTTGGTCGACACCCGTGCTCCTCAACGGACGCTTGTACATTCGAAACTGGAAGGGCGAACTCCTCTGCCTCGATGTGAAGGGTACCGGGGGAGTCTCCTAGTCAATGGCTGGCCCTCCCTTGGCTTCAGAATTGGATTTCCAATACCGGAATGGTGGCCTTCATTTTCCCCACCTGGGACTTTGGATGGATCCCCATCATCCGGTCCGGACGGGCGAGTGGGTTGTGGTTAGCCATGCCCACTCAGATCACACGGCTCGACATTCCGCGGTCATCCTCACCGAGCCCACGCGCCGGCTGATGCGATCACGAATTTCCGGAACCCGAGCGGAGCGGGTGCTAGAATTCAACGAGTGTCTCCATCAGTCCGATCTGGAGTCATCGACGACCCAGACGCCGTTCGGCCTGAGCCTGCATCCGGCCGGGCATATTTTGGGCAGTGCCATGGCCCGCCTGGAGGTCAATGGGGATTCCCTGCTCTACACCGGGGATTTTAAACTTCGGGAGGGCCGGAGCTGCGAACGCTGCGAACCGGTGCAGGCCCGCACCTTGGTCATGGAAACCACCTACGGGCGTCCCCGGTACCTCTTTCCGCCCACGGAGGAGGTGCTGGCGTCAGTGCTCCATTTCTGCAGAACCTCGCTGGATGCCGGAATTACCCCGGTGCTAATCAGCTACTCCCTGGGCAAGGCACAAGAGATCCTGATTTCCCTTCTCAAAGCCAACCTACCCATCCAACTGCACGCCAGCTCAGCCCGACTGACAGAAATCTATGCAGACCTGGGATACCAGTTCCCCCGCTGGACGCTGCTGGATCCTGAGACCGCACGTGGCCACGTTATTATCACGCCGACTGCTCGACCGCTGCTCTCAGCCCAACCCGGAATTGGTCCCCTCCGAATCGCATCGCTCAGTGGTTGGGCATTGGATCGCCGTTGGCCGACGACGAACGAGAACCAACCACGGTTCGCCCTCAGCGATCATGCTGACTTCCCGGACCTCGTAAGATTCGTGAAAGAAGTACGGCCGCAGCGGGTCTTCACACTCCATGGCTTCGCTGCCGATTTTGCCCGTCACTTGCGTCGCCAAGGGATGGAAGCCTACGCGCTTAGCGAAGATGACCAATTAGAACTCTCGCTCTGATCCACTCCTGAAAACCGACCTGATAGCGGAGAGTCGGAAGCTCAGAATCACTAGTCCAAGATTGGACGATGTTTCCATGCCAGACCGGAACACAGGATTAGTTGCGTGGGGCGCCCGACTTCACCTGAAGTTCATACTCCGGCGACATGGTACTGTTAATATTGTTGTCCAGCACCCCGGGATAGGTGAACTGGAATTTGTACCGGTACCGCAAGACAGAACGGTCCGTCGGCAGCGGCAGCAAGGCCTCGAAGCGGTTCTCCGTGTTGGGGACGGGCTGCATGGGGTACAAGTTCAACCCCATCACGACCCAAGCCTTCACGTTCTCGGGTTGCACCCCACGACGATGCGTCCGGAACGTAGTCTCGAACAAATAGTTGGCTTCGGGTGACGGGGCGGCCGAGCGCGAGGTCAGATTGGTGTTTTGGGAACTAGCGCAGCCCAGACCCAGCGTAGCCAAAAGGACCCAGACAACAGGCGATGCAGACTTCATCGATGCGGTAAATGGCACACCATCGCGAGGATTGGCAAGGGATGAGTCAAGGAGTCGCTCAAAAGACCCCTTATTTCCAATGGGTTTCACTCTCACAGATTACGATCCCACGGGGGAGCGTCTTAAAAAAACGCATCTGAGAATTCGAGGATTTACCGCGGCTTTTGTCCGCACAATTCCCCAGCCAAAAGGCGCAACTTACGATCCATTCCCCAACGGTAACCGCTCAATTCCCCCGATTCTCGAATGACTCGGTGGCACGGAACTAGAAGAGCCACCACATTGGCGCGACAGGCGGCTCCCACCGCCCGCGCTGCTCCCGGAGCGCCGATGGCCAATCGACCGTATGAAGTTAGTGATCCACGGGGAACCTCAAGGAGCGCCCGCCAAACCGCTTGCTGGAAGGGAGTTCCACTCACCGACACTGAAACCCTCCTGACCGGATTTTTTATACCCTCCACCCAATGTCCCACCCAATGGTCCACCCATTCTTGGGCACCCGCGTCATTGCCGGGTATTTGGTGATCTAGCCACGGTCCACGGCGAGGATCCGACAAAGGCTCTTCAAATTCCCACTGAAACACCGAACCCCGACTCCAGACTAAACAACTCATTCCCCAAGGGGTCTGAGCCCGACCGCGACAACAGTCCTGAGGCAGAACCTCCGGTAGCACCGTGAGTCTTT
>CAMDDW010000071.1:0-9668 GCA_945893185.1 Akkermansia muciniphila
CAGCAGGGCATCGTCAATGCGGGCGACGTGAAGCGCCGTGACGACCAGTTCGCCTTCGTGGCGGCCTGGGAATACGCCGGAGCCCCAGATAAAGCACCGATCCTCAACAAAGAGCCGCTCATCTACGAAGAAGTGAAGATGAGCACCCGGAGCTACAAATAACCCGCAGCCGCACAATCCCTTTCCCTACTGCCAATGAAAGTTAGCCTGAAAGTCTGGCGCCAGAAGAACGCGAAAGCCGCGGGCGAATTCAAGACCTACACCTCGCCCGAGCTGAATCCGAAAATGTCGTTCCTGGAGATGCTCGACGTGGTGAACGAAGAGCTCTCTAACCGGGGCGAAGATCCCATCGCCTTCGACCACGATTGCCGCGAGGGCATTTGTGGCACCTGCTCGTTGGTCATCGATGGCAAGCCCCACGGTCCTCACAAGGGCGTGGCCACCTGCCAGACCTACATGCGCAGTTTCAGCAATGGCGACGAGATCGTCATCGAGCCCTGGCGCGCCAAGGCCTTCCCCATCATTAAGGATTTGGTGTGTGACCGGAAGTCCTTCGACCGCATCCAGCAGGCCGGAGGATTCATCACTGTCCGCACGGGAAGCGCGCCCGATGCCAACAGCATCCCGGTGCCGAAGGAAAACGCCGACCTGGCGATGGATGCCGCTCAGTGCATTGGCTGCGGGGCCTGCGTGGCCGCCTGCAAGAACGCCAGCGCCATGCTCTTCGTGGCCGCTAAGGTGTCCCATTTGGGTTTGATGCCGCAGGGACAGCCAGAGCGTTACAAGCGCGTCAAATCCATGGTGGAACAAATGGACACCGAGGGTTTTGGCGCTTGCACCGTGACGGGCAGTTGCGAGGCAGTTTGCCCGAAAGAAATCTCCCTCGACTTCATTGCCCGAATGAATCGCGACTACGCCGTGGCCCTCATCAAGGGAGAACCCAAGCAGGTGGCTGGCGGTGGCGCAGGTTGACCCGCTAGTTTTTTTCAGCCCATCGTGGAAGCATCGCGAGGGCTAAAAATGTTCCTCTAAACTTGCAAAGCGGAAGTTCCGGCTCGAAGATCTCTCAATCCTATTCAGAAAATACATGAAGATCTCACAAAAGGTTTCGGTGGATACCCAGCGCCAAGGTTTTACGCTCATTGAGCTCTTGGTAGTCATTGCCATCATTGCCATTCTAGCTGGTATGCTCTTGCCCGCACTCGGCAAGGCAAAGTCCAAGGCTCAGGGCATCCTGTGCATGAACAACGGCAAGCAATTGATGCTGGGTTGGACTTTGTACTCCGGAGACAACCGGGACGAGATCTGCCTGTCAGCGGGTTTGGGCGGCTTGGTCAATGCCGCTAGCCCGACCAAAACCTATCCGTTGAATCAGTGGTGCATGGGAACCATGCATGAAGCTCCGAGTTGGACTAACACCATGCTGATTATGGACTCCCTGCTCTACAAAAATGTCGGAGCATTGGCGGTCTACAAGTGTCCTTCCGATAGGGCAACGACCAAGGGACCGTTTGGCGGTGGCGGCATCCCGAAGGTCCGGAGCCTGGCCATGAGTTGCTACATGAATCCTGTCCGGGGGCAGGAGTGGGGCACGGGGCGGGCTTACCGCAAGCAAAGTGATTTCATTCTGGGTGCCTCCCAGACATGGGTGACGATTGATGAGAACCCGGCGTCGATCAACGATGGTTGGTTTGTGCACGCCTCACAGACCTCGTTTGTCGATTACCCTGCTTCGTATCATAACGGCGCTGGTGGGCTATCTTTCGCAGATGGCCATTCGGAAATCAGAAGGTGGAGGTCGCCAACGATTCTCACCTACGGGCTTCGCGCGAGGTCCGACAGGGTTCTGGACACGTTGGACGCGACTTGGCTCTACGAGCGCACGACTACCTACTGAATTCTTGGTTCACTGATCCAGCGATCAGTCGACGGCTTTTTACAAACCGCCAGCTCGGCGGTTTTTTGCCATCGTGGTGACGTCGTCGAGTCATCCAGCGATGCAAGGCAGGCTTTGACGCCCGGTGCCCGTGACGGTGTGATGGACCCATGCCGCGACGCCCCGCTGTAGACCGTTTTCTGCATGAGCGAGCCCGATTCGCATCTGGGATCGAACGTGTGGCCGGAGTAGATGAGGCGGGTCGGGGTCCGCTGGCCGGACCGGTGGTTGCGGCCGCGGTCATTTTGCCTCGCGCTTGGGTCTTAGAGGGGATTCCGGATGAATTTGCCGATTTGAACGACTCCAAGCAATTGACCGAAGCTCAGCGGGATCGGTTCTTCGCCGGACTGACGGGTGATCCAGCCGTTCGCTACGCCATCGCTGCGGTGGAACCTTCGGTGATTGATAAGATCAACATCTTGCAAGCCACCCATCGTGCGATGAATCAGGCATTGGCCGATTTGGGGGACGACGTGGATCACGCGTTGGTGGACGGGCGCCCAGTCCGCAGCCTTCGCTGGCCCCAGACAGCCTTGGTGAAAGGAGATTCTCTGAGCTATTCCATCGCTGCCGCCTCAGTGCTGGCCAAGGTAACTCGGGATCGGGTGATGCGGGAGGCGGAAGGGCGCTGGCCCGGTTATGGGTTTGCCAGTCACAAGGGTTATCCTACACCCGAACACCTGGAGGCCGTCGCCCGTCTGGGACCTTGTCCCATCCATCGCCTGAGTTTTGCGCCACTGCGACGGCCTGAACCGGAGCTATTCCCGACATGAGTCTCTGGTCCCGACTCCGGAAACCCGTCAAGCCTGTTGAAGCCGGGGCCCACCTCCGCCTCGGAAGACGCGGCGAGGACGCCGCTCGGGTCGAATTGGAGAGGCTGGGGATGAAGATCTTGTGCGCCAACTACCGGCACGGGCGTGGGGAGATCGATCTCATTGCTCGCGACGGGGAAGTGCTGGCCTTTGTGGAGGTGAAGTCGCGGTCGTCGGAGAGTTGGGCGCGTCCGGCCCAAGCGGTGGGGCGGCCGAAGCAGCGCATGCTTTCCGACACGGCGTTGGCTTACCTCAAAGAACTAGGCCGGCCTCAAGTCGCCTTCCGGTTCGACATCGTCGAGGTGCTTTTTGCCGGTGCCGAGGTTCGCGAAGTGCGGCACATCCCCAATGCGTTCCCGTTGGCCGAAGGGCGGATGTACCGCTAAAGCCTCTCCGGTTCAGTGGACCAGGGGAGGAAATCCCGAGTCGACACGTAGGGCGGCCTCCCGCTCCACCAAGGTTGGGTGCGAGTAGTAAAACCCGCTGAACCACGGATGGGGCGTCAGGTTGGACAGGTTCTTCTCGTGCATCTTGCGCAAGGCTCCGATGAGCGAAGCGCTTTCAGCCATGGCGTTCCGGGCGTAGGCGTCTGCCTCAAATTCGTGCCGTCGTGACCGGCGGGTCCCTAAAGGGGTGAGCCAGAAGGTGATCGCACCGCCCAGCAGTCCGGCCAAGAGCAGCACCGGGGCGGTGCCGGCCGATCCTTTGAAACCAAAGGCTTCGAGGAACACTGGCTGGCGGGCCAACCAGCCCAGCAATGCGAAGCTCACGAGCGATGAAACTCCGGCCCAAATGAGCATCTTGGGGATATGACCGCGCCGGTAATGGCCGATTTCGTGGGCCAGCACCGCTTCGAGTTCCACCTCGGTCAACTGGGCGATCAACGTGTCGTAGAGCACGATTTTCCGGAATCGCCCAAAGCCTGTGAAGTACGCGTTGGAATGGGCGGAGCGCCGACTGCCATCGGCCACCTGAATGGTCTTGGCGGAGAATCCGGTGCGTTCTCCCAGTTTGAGGAGGCGGTCCCGCAGCGAGCCTTCTGGCAGCGGGGTGAATTTATTGAACAAGGGCAGGATGAGGATGGGAGCCAGAACCATCATTATCGCCTGGAACGCCATCAGGAGAACCCAGGCCCAGAGCCACCATTGGTCCCCGATCCAGTCGGTCAGTTTCAAAATGCCACCAATCAAAGGCAGCCCAAGGAGGGTGCTCAGGGCCAGCATCTTGAGGTGGTCGGTGACCCAGACCTTTAGGGTGCTCTTGTTGAATCCAAAGCGTTCCTCGAGCCGGAATTGCGACCACCATTCCAGTGGAAGGTCCGGCACGCCCATCACCAGTGAAACCACCAGCAGCCAACCGGCGGTGGCCAGCACGCCCGAGCCGACCCAACCGGCCCAGAAACTCAGGCTCCAGGGCAGGAATCCGCTGCAGAGAAAGAGGGTCTTGATAGCAAGACCCCACAGTTCCTCCATCTGGCCGAACCGGGATTTGGCGAGCGTGTAGTCCACGGAGCGGCGGTAGGTGGCCTCATCCATGATGTCCCGGACCGCCTCGGGCGGTTGATGGGCATGGGTCTGTACGTGGTTGCGATTCAACCGGTCCAGAAACCATTGGCCCAGCCAGCGCAACACCAGCAACGACAGGCACAAAAGGAGGATGAATGAAGGAGTCATCGAAAGCGTCTGGACCCAGCCAAGCACCGGAAGGCCTTCCCGACAACGTGGGAAACCTTCGTTGGTGGATTGTACGTGTTCGTACGATCGTGGTAAGAAGACTCAATCGTCGATGAAGATTCTGATTGTTATCCTGTTGGTCGGAGCCCTAGGAGCCGGAGGGTGGTATTATTCCCAGCGCCAGCGGGCCGGGGCCGTTTCTCAGGTCAGTACCAAGGTGGACACCGCGGTCATTGAGACTCGCAACATCAAGTTCGCCATTAATGCCGCCGGCGACATCACGCCGGCCGAGCAGGTGAGTGTTCGGCCCGAGGTCAACGGCAAGATTGAAGTGCTGCCCGTGGATGTGGGTGACCGGGTAAAATTGGGGCAATTGCTCTTCAAACTAGATGACCGGGAATTGCAGACCCAGCGGCAGCAGGAAGACAAGAATGTGGAGCGATCCCGCCTGCAATTGGGACAGGCTGAACGGGACTACAAGCGGGCTCAGCTGCTCTTTGAGGGCAAACTGATCTCCCAGGAGCTCTTCGAGGACAGCCGCACCAAGTTTGATTTGGCCAAGAACGAGCTGGCCTTGAGGGAAAAGTCCCTGGAACTCATCGTCGAACGTCTGCGAAAGACCGAGGTGATGGCCCCGTTTGATTCCACAATTCTCACCCGGCCTATCTCTGTAGGTCAGGCCGTTTCTGGCTCGGGTGGTTTTAATGCGGGCACCGAGGTGCTTACGATCGCCAATCTTAACGACCTGATCGTCAATGCTCACATTAATCAGGCAGATGTGACTCGGCTCCATGTGGACCAGCAAGTGCAGGTCAGCGTGGAAGCGGTTTCGGGCCTCAAGGTGGTCGGCAAGGTCGAGCGCATCGCGCCCCAATCGACCCTGAAAAACAATATTCGTGGTTTTGCTGCGCGCATCCTGCTGAAGGATGTCGATAGCCAGATCCGGCCGGGCATGAGTGCCAATATCTCCATACCGGTGGCCAGTGCCGACAATGTGGTGGCTACCCCTCTGGCTGCGGTGTTTACGGAAACCAATCCGGCGACCCGTGAAATCGAGCGTCACATCTGGGTTCGCAAGGAAGAGACCTGGGAACGGCGCCCCATCAAGATCGGTGTGAGTGATTACTTTTTCGCCGAGGTGACTTCGGGGCTGCAGGCGGGCGAAGTGGTGTCTTTGGAAGATCGATCCAAGGAGCTGGGAACGGGTGGTGCCACCAACAGTGTTAAGGTGGCCACCAAAGCGACCGCAGCCCAACGCTGAGACTGACCTGAACATGGCGCTGCTCGAACTTCGCAACGTCTCCAAGATCTACCATCTCGGTGGGGAGGAGATCCGGGCTCTAGACGACGTATCCCTCGATCTGGATCAGGGAGAATTTGTATCCATCATCGGTCCTTCCGGCAGCGGTAAGTCCACCTTGATGCATATCTTGGGCTGTTTGGATTCGCCGACCCGGGGCAATGTGGTTTTGGGCGGCATCGATATTGCCCAGGCTTCGGCCCGGGAACTAGCTCGGGTGCGCAATCGCGCTATTGGCTTTGTGTTCCAGTTCTTCAACCTGCTGCCCAAGCTCAACGTGCTGCAGAATGTTGAATTGCCGATGATCTACGCGGGCATCGGAAGTCGTGAACGTCGGGAGCGCGCTGAGAAGGCCCTGGAAATGGTAGAATTGAGCCACCGCCTCAAGAATCGCCCCAATCAGCTTTCCGGCGGTCAGCAACAGCGCGTGGCCATTGCCCGGGCGCTGGTCAACAATCCCAAGATTATCTTAGCCGACGAGCCGACCGGCAACCTCGATACCCACACGGGCGAGTTGATTTTGGCTCTGTTTCGGCGTTTGGCGGCCGAGGGGCGCACCGTGATCTTAGTAACTCACAATCCGGAAATCGCAGCGGTAACCCCACGGCGCATCGAGATCCGTAACGGTAAGATTGCCCACCAAGTCGATTCCAAATTGGCGGGTGTTGACCGGGTTTCCAAAGTGCCTACCGAAGGGCAGGTATCATGAGTCTGGAACTGCCGCGCATTTCGTCAGCAGACCTATCGTTGCAAGGTCTTCCAATAGGCAAGACGAGCTTGGGCAATGCTGTAGTGGTCGGCCTAAAGGAGATTTGGGCGCACAAGTTCCGCAGTGCCCTGACCATGTTAGGGATCGTGCTGGGCGTCTCGTCGCTCGTGGCCATGAGTGCGATGGTTCAAGGCATGGAGAATGGTCAGCGTGAAGGGTTGCTCGCCATTGGAGGTTTGCAGAAGGTAAACATGAGGGCCCAGCGTGTACCCGTCGAACAGCGGCATCTCAGGGACATGGCTCGCGGAATGACGCTGGCCGATGTCGAGGCCCTTAAGGCTGGAGTTCCTGACATCGAGATTATCGCCCCCGAGATGCAATTGGATTTGGAGCCGACGCTGCAGGCCAACGGCAAGTTTCATCGAACCTTCATGACCGGAGGAGTTGTGCCGGAGAAGGTGAAGATCATGGAGCACGAAGTGGAGCATGGTCGTATGTTTAATGACATTGATGCATCGGAGGCTCGGCCGGTGTGCGTCATTGGCACAGGCATCCGAGACGAACTCTTCGGCAGGCCCGAAGAAGCAGGCTCCGAGGTGATCCCATTAGGGCGCATCATGACCATTAACGGCCAGCCCTTCACCATTATCGGAATGTTCAAGCACTACGAGGGTGAGCAAGACCGCAAGCAGCGCTTAGAGCGAGAGGTCGAGCGTCAGAGGCTTATATCCGAGGGCAAAGCTCCGCCCAAGGGACCGGTGCGTGGGCAAGGGCGCAGTGGTAGCTGGGCCTTTTGGATTAAAAACAACACCGTCTACATGCCCCTCAACACGATGTGGCATCGATTCCAGGCCGGCCTTTCCAATGCCCCCGCTGAGCCCCGCCTGAGCAATATTGAATTGAAAGTCCGCGACTTCTCGCAGATCGAGCAAACGGTGACCAAGATTCGGAACATCATGATGGTGAACCATCGAGGTATTGAGGATTTCGCCTTCCGGACCAATGAGGATTGGAGCGCCGACATCGACCGTTTCATCAAGAATGCCCGCATGAGCGGAGGGCTTATTGCCGGTATCAGCCTGTTTGTCGGTGGCATCGGCATCATGAACATCATGCTGGCGAGCATCTCTGAGCGCATCCGGGAGATTGGCATCCGCAAGGCAGTCGGGGCAGGGGGCCTTGATATCTTTGTTCAGATCCTTGTGGAGAGCACGGTCATTGCGGTGGTAGGCGGAGTTCTTGGATTGGCATTTTCCCGATTCGTGGTGCTAGGTATTACCTGGGTGGCACCCACCGGCAATGATCCGGTGATCACCGGCGGTGCCATGGCGTTGTCCTTCGGGTTTGCTGTGGTTGTTGGACTCGTGGCTGGTATTTTCCCGGCGGTAAAAGCGGCCCGAATGGATGTTATTCAGTCTCTTCGTTACGACTGATGAACCTTTTCAATGCTATCCTAATTGGTCTCAAAGAAGTTTGGGCCCATAAGTTCCGGTCTTTGCTCACCCTGTTTGGTGTTGTGCTGGGAGTCGCCTCATTGGTCGGCATGAGTGCCATCATCAAGGGCATGGAGAACGGCATGAGGGAATCGATGATTGCCATGGGTGGGGCCGACAAGGTGCTCCTAGAGAGGCAGGCGGTTCCGACCTACCAAGAGCATCTGGCCGACCAGGCGCCTGGCAGGACCTTGGTAGACGTGGTTGCACTGAAACAGGGCGCCCCGCTATTGCGGGTGATTTCACCAGAAATGGCTGTGCCGGACGCCATGGTTTCCCGGGGAGACAAGCGAGCCAGTCCTGAGGAATGTGTAGGAGTTTGGCCGGAAGTACTGGAGATGAACCTCCACACCGTGGAGCACGGCCGATTCTTCAATGCGTTGGATGAAGAGAAAGCGCAGGCGGTGTGTGTCATTGGAACTGGGATACGAGACTCCCTATTTGGCGACCCGGATGAAGTAGGGCGTGAGATCATTCCACTTGGCGAAACGATCCAGATCAACGGGCAACCCTTCGTCATCGTTGGGATGTTCACGCAGTATGCCAGTGAGCAAGACCTGAAGGCTCGTGCCCTGCGCAATCAAGCCAATGCGTCCACCAATAAGGTTGAGACTAAGAAGTCTCGTGGCTGGGGAAGGAAGGGTGGTTGGGCCTTTTGGCGCAAGAACAACACTCTATACATCCCGCTCAATACGGCTTGGGTGCGGTTCCGGATGGCGGGGGATCTCGATGGCATTCCTGACCCTCGGCTCAGCGCCATCGATCTCAAAGTGAAGTCCATGGAACAGATGGAATTGGCCCTTCAACAGGCAAAAAACGTGCTTTTGGTCACCCATCGAGGCATTGAAGATTTCACGTTTCAGACCAAGGAAAGTGAGGTTCAGAACATCAACAAGCAGATTAAGAACGCCCGACTCAGCGGAGGAATTATCGCTGGCATCAGCCTTTTGGTAGGAGGGATTGGCATCATGAACATTATGTTAGCCAGCATCAATGAGCGGGTCCGTGAGATTGGTACCTGCAAGGCATTAGGAGCCACCGGAGTCGATATTTTTGTTCAGATCATCGTTGAGAGCGTCGTGCTGTCGCTCTTGGGTGCAATTGCGGGTCTTGCAGCATCGTTACTTATCGTTGACCTGCTGTCCTTCATTGCACCGACAGGAAACTCCCCGATCATCACCTGGGAAGCCCAAGCCATAGCGGTGGCCTTTAGCGGATCGGTCGGTGTATTTGCAGGATTCCTACCAGCCATCAAGGCAGCCCGTCTTGAGCCCATACAAGCCCTTCGTTACGAATAGAGCTGCGTGGACTGGATTTGGCGTGACCGGTGCGCATTAAATGCGTGGATTTCGCACACCGACTGTTTCCCAGACTCCACCCTATAAATCGGATTGCGAAGATCGATCATCCAAACGGCCTATTCCGCAGCATTCTCAAAGTTCCCCAATACTTGGCACTGTACCGGCTAAAATAACATGTCTGTTCCGGGTTGAAGAGCCTGGTTTGTTGACTCATTTGGGGTGAGGCCTCCGCGGCTCAAACTGCGGAGGCCTTTTTTGCGTTCCAACGAGCTAAATCACACATGGTGACAGGTTCATTGTTGTTGACTGGAGAGGGCAATGGGCTAGATTGGTTTTATGCGAAGGGGACGAATCAAGGAGGCGGGGGCGGTTTATCACTGCGTTTCTCGGACCGTCGGGGGGCAGTTCTTGCTCGATGACCTCGCTAAACAACGTCTGGTCGAT
>CAMDDW010000072.1:0-8753 GCA_945893185.1 Akkermansia muciniphila
GAGAATCGGCTTTCCACTCTGCCGGAGATGCAGCGGAAGGTGCTGGCGCTCTACTACTTTGAAGACCTTCGCTTGCGCGAGATTGCCGAGGTCTTTGGGCTCACCGAGTCCCGGATTTGCCAGATCCACTCCCAGGCCATTCTTGCGCTTCGGGGTTATCTGCAACGGATGGTCGCCGATGACCGCTAACAACCGCCTTCCTATCGGCACCACGTCGAACCCACCTCAGACTCACTTCTCCCAAATATGCTCGTAATCATTGGTTCGGTCATTGTCATGGTTTCTGTCATGGGCGGCTTCATGATCGCGGGCGGCCACCCGGCGGTTCTTCTTCAGTGGTCTGAGTTTATCATCATTCTTGGCTCGGCCCTCGGATCGATGATCACGATGGCACCCTTGAAGGTTCACAAGGATCTGATCGCCCAGATCGTCGGTTGCATCAAAGGTTCCCCGTACAACAAGGCGGCCTACGAAGACATGTTCAAGGCGCTCTATGAGATGTTCATGCTGGGGCGCCGTAACGGCATGGTGTCCTTGGAACCTCACATCGGAGAACCTTCGACCAGCAGCATTTTCACCAAGTATACCGTATTCTCGAACGACCACCATGCGATCTCTCTGTTGACCGGGGCTCTGCGACCTCTCATCGACGGCAAGGTGAAGCCGGATCATATCGGCCTCCTCATGGAAACGGAGATCTACGCCATGGAGCAGGAGCACCACAAGCCCATCGAGGTGCTCTCCAGGACCTCGGACGCCATGCCTGGATTTGGGATCGTGGCGGCGGTGCTCGGTATCGTCATCACCATGGGAGCCATCAATGGACCGGTTGAGGATATCGGTCACCACGTGGCCGCGGCGCTGGTTGGAACCTTCTTGGGAATTCTAGTCTCTTACGGGTTCCTCAGCCCGCTGGCCGCAGCCATGGTCTTCAATGGCCACGCCGAGATCGGCTACTACCGGACCTTGGCTAAGGCCGTTTCGAGCTTCGCTACGGGTACCGCCCCTATGATGGCCTTGGAGATGGCCCGACGCGGCCTGCCTGGGGATGTGAAGCCGACGGCCGAAGAGTTAGAGGCGATGCTGAAGGCCGCCAGCAAATAGCCCAAACCCTCAACCTAAACCCAAACAAATCATGGCTGGAGGAGGAGGAGCATGGAAGGTCGCCTACGCGGACTTCATCACCGCTATGATGGCGCTATTTCTGGTGCTGTGGCTGGTGTCTCAAGACTCGAAAGTAAAGGACGCAGTATCCCGGACCTTCCGGAATCCTTTTTCGGCCACAGAAAAACGGTCGACGGGTATTTTCAATTCCAACAAAGAAAACGACAAAACCTTCTCCAAGGGAAATTTCGAGGCCAATGCGCCAATTGAGCTAGGCATTCTCCGTCGTATTAGCCAGGACATGCTCAAGACCTTGGCGACCAACCCCGAAATGCCTGAGAATCAGTCGCTGCGCATGGAACTGCTTTCCGACGGCATCCGCCTGACGATGTTCGACCGGCACCAAAGGCCCCTGTTCGACCCGGGTTCGCCGGAGCTTTCGGAATATGGCCGATGGATTTTCACCACGATGGCGTGGCAGATCACCCGATTTACCAATCATTTCACCCTAGAAATTGAAGGCCACACCGAGGTCGACTACAAACCCAAGGCCGGAGAGCCGGACGCCTGGGACCTGTCCACGGAACGTGCTCACACCACCCGCAAACTCCTGATGGAACACTCCGTGCGTTCCTCTCAGTTCCGGAGAGTCTCTGGGTACGCCGACACCGCACCGATCGAAGGGATTGCTGTCACCGATGAACGCAATCGTCGTGTGACGCTGATTCTCCGGGCCAACGAGAATGTGTATAAATTCTGAGGTTTTCCCTCCGCCTTCCATGCCTTCCAATTTCAAACCACTGACTACTGGAGCCAACGCTTCAGGAACCACTCCATCGGGGAGAGCGACGGGCCAACGGGACTTCAAGAGCCAGTTTCATCCGATCGGTGTGTCCGGCGACAACACTCGGCCGACGGCGAACGTTGGGGCCCATGCCTCCCATCTAACCCATGGGCCCGCGGGCGGTTCGACCCACGCGGTGGCGATGGATCCCGCCCCGAGGATCTCTACTGCCATCACGCGGTTGATCCGGGACGGTGATCGGATTACTCACATTGAGGTTCAATGTGGGTGCGGTGAGATTATTACTCTCGAATGCGGCTACACGGCGGCCGGTGAGTGATTGGCCTTTGCTGGGAGAGTCATCGCACCGTTTTGCCTGTCAGCGGGCGCACCTCGACCCTTCCCAGGGTAGGACCCTGGATTGTCAAAAATTCCAAGCACAGTGCATCGGCTACGGGTGCCGACTCCACGGGCTCTCGATCACTCCCACTCGATCGTACCGGGCGGTTTACTGGTGATGTCGAGCACCACTCGATTCACCCCGTGGACTTCGTTGGTGATGCGGGTGCTAATCCGTTCGAGGAGCTCGTAGGGAACCTTCACCCAATCGGCGGTCATGCCGTCCTGCGATTCCACTATCCGCAGGGCGATGGTGTAGGCGTAGGTTCGTTCATCACCTTGGACACCGACGCTGCGCACCGGCAGCAGCACGGCGAAAGATTGCCAGGTCTTGTAGTACCAATCGGCCGCCTTCATTTCTTCGACGACGATCCGGTCTGCATTGCGGGTGATTTCCAACTTGTCTGGGGTCAACTCCCCAAGGCAGCGCACGGCCAAGCCCGGGCCGGGGAAGGGTTGTCGATGAACGATTTCTTTGGGCAGACCCAATTCGAGGCCCAATTGGCGGACCTCATCCTTGAAGAGATTGCGAAGTGGTTCGAGCAATTGGAACTTCATGCCCTCAGGGAGGCCACCCACGTTGTGGTGGCTCTTAATCATGTGGGCAGGGTTTCCGTCGATGGGGACCGACTCGATGACGTCCGGATAGAGGGTTCCTTGGGCGAGGAACTTGGCCTTGCCGGCTCGACGGGTGGCCGTCTGGAAGACATCGATGAACGTCTTGCCGATGACCTTTCGTTTTTGCTCCGGATCCGTGACGCCCTTGAGCTTGCGCAGGAACAACGCGGTGGCGTTCTCGTACTGGAGCTTGAGTTTGAAATGGCGTCCGAAGACCTCCTGAACCACCTCGGCCTCCCGGTGGCGGAGCAGGCCGTTGTTGACGAAGATGCAGGTCAGTTGGTCGCCGATGGCTTTGTGGATCAAGGCGGCTGCGACGCTGGAATCCACACCACCACTGAGCCCGAGAATGACCTTCTCCTTGCCGACCCTTGCCCGGATTTCTTCGCAGGCCTGTTCCACATAATTCCGCATGGTCCAGTTGGGGCGGCAGCCGCAAACGCCACGCACGTAGTTGGACAAGATTTCTTTGCCCCGGGGCGAATGCACAACCTCGGGGTGGAATTGGATGCCGAAATAAGATTTCGCCGTGTTCTCTATGGCGGCGTATTCAGAATTGTCAGTAGTGGCCACCGAGGTGAAACCCTTCGGAAGGCGGGTCAGCTTGTCGCCATGGGAATTCCAAACTTGGAGGCTCTTGGGCAGTTTTCGAAAGAGAGGGCATTCCTTCCGCGTAACGGTGAGGGTTCCTTTGCCGTATTCCCGCTTCGTACCTTTCTCCACTTTTCCGCCCAAGAAATGGCCCATCAACTGGACGCCATAGCAAATGCCGAGCACGGGCACTCCCAAGTCAAAGATAGCCGGATCGGGCAGGGGTGCCTTCGGCGCGTACACAGAAGAAGGGCCGCCGGAGAGGATGATGCCTTTGACACCTAGTTCCTGGATCTCCGAGGCCGGGGTGTCAAAGCGCAGAATGGTCGAGTAAACGTTCAGTTCACGGACCCGGCGCGCGATGACTTGGGTGTACTGGGATCCGAAATCAAGGATGACGATCTGCTCCATGAGCAACGGTGACGGCTGAAGCGCAGGTGCTTCAAGCCGGATTTGCTCATCCGAATAATTGGTGGTCCCGTGAGCTGAAATGTTTTATGCGTAAAACAACGTGTTTGACTCAACACTTTTTCCGGCGGAGTTTAAGGTTTATGAATTCGAGGAAACGTTTTGGAGGTCTGCTCCGTTGGTTGAGGCCGCACGTTGCCCTCCTGATCGTGGTCGGCACAGGCCTCTGTGGGCTGCGGGCACATGGGGCACCTCTCGCGGTCTGTGCCACCGTGGGAATGGTGGCGGATTTAGCCCGTGGGGTGGGCGGACAGGAAGTGATGGTAGAGGGATTGATGGGCCCCGGGGTGGACCCCCATCTTTATAAAGCGACCTCTTCGGACCTCATCCGCCTGCAACGTGCGGAGGTGATCTTGTACGGCGGACTGCATTTGGAGGGGAAGATGCAAGAGACCTTTCAACGGTTGTCCCGGTCGGGACGGCGGGTGCGGGCTGTCACCGATGGGCTTCCTCCGGAGCGGTTGATCCGTGTGGGGCAGGACGGGATTGTCGATCCCCATGTCTGGTTCGATGTGGAACTCTGGTCGCGATGTACCGAGGTAGTGGCCGAGGAATTCGCCGCCGCACGCCCCGACTCAGCAGTGGGTTTCCGACAGCGCGCCGCGACCGTGAAGCAGGAATTGAAGGAGCTCCACCAGTGGGTGTTGACGCGCGTCGCCACGGTACCGAAACCCCGGCGCATCTTAGTGACCAGTCACGATGCCTTTGGATATTTTGGCAAAGCCTACGGATTTCAAGTGGTTGCCTTGCAGGGGATCTCGACCGTGACCGAAGCCGGCTTGGCGGACATGACCCAGCTGACGGATTTCATTCGATCCAAAGGTGTTCCCGCCGTCTTCGTCGAGAGCAGTGTGTCTCATGCCAGCCTGGAGCGCATTCGGCAGGATGCCGGCGTAAAGTTGGGCGGTGAACTTTTCTCAGACGCCATGGGGACGCCGGGACAGCGCCATGGTGGGTATGACCTGGGCACCTACCAGGGGATGATTCGGCAGAACGTCGATCGGATCGTGGAAGGGTTGAAATGAGCTCGGTGACTGGGAATCCGGCGAACGTTCCGCCATTGGAAATTCACGACCTGACGGTGGCCTACCGCAACAAGCCGGTGCTTTGGGGCATCGATCTTGTGGCCCCGGCGGGAAAACTCATCGGCATAGTGGGTCCTAACGGAGCGGGCAAATCCACGTTGATCAAGGCTTGCATGGGGCTTTTGCCGTGTTCGTCAGGTTGGGTGACTGCGTTTGGCCGGCCGGTGACCCAATCCTTGAACCGTGTCGGATATGTGCCGCAGCGGGAATCGGTGGATTGGGATTTTCCGGTGAGCGTCATGGATGTGGTTCTTATGGGGCGCTACGGACGGATTGGGCTCTTCAAAAGACCCAGCCCAGAAGATCGCCGGATTGCCCGGGAATGCTTGGAACAGGTTCAAATGCTACCCTTCTCCGACCGGCAGATTTCAAATCTTTCCGGCGGGCAACAGCAGCGGGTTTTCCTGGCACGGGCATTGGCTCAGGAGAGTGACATGTACTTCATGGATGAACCCTTTGCCGGTGTGGACGCCGCCACCGAATCGGCAATCATTTCCTTGCTGCAGGGGTTGCGTTCACGGGGCAAGACCATCTTCGTGGTACACCATGATTTGCCCACGGCTCGCACCTATTTCGATTGGTTGCTCCTCCTCAACATGCGGGTGGTGGCTTTCGGGCCGACCGAGGAGGTGTTCACTCCGGAGTTGCTCCAGAAGACCTATGGTGGCCGCCTGACGATCTTGAGCGAAGTCGCCGAGGCGGTTCGGAGCCAAGGCTCACTGACATGAGCGCTGCCTCCCTGAGAGATTCGACTCAGCCTTTTGGGCGACGGGCCGGGCCCGGCCATCGGCTCATGGGCATGGGGCTGGGCTGGGCTTTGCTGCTCGCGTCGGCGTTCTCCGCGCAGGCCGCCAAGATCGGAGACCTGACCCAGACCCGATGGACCGAGCAGGCTTGGCGTTTTGTCACGTTGTCCGATCCGGCGGTGCGGTATGCCTGCCTGGGAACCCTCCTGCTGGGGATCTCCTGTGGCCTCTTAGGAAGTTTTCTGGTGGTGCGGCGCATGGCGCTGCTCGGGGATGCCCTTTCCCATGCGGTACTGCCCGGAGTGGCCTTGGGATTCTTGTGGAATCTCGAGAAGGACCCGTTGGCTATTTTTATCGGTGCGCTGCTGGCCGGGTTGGCCGGTTCTGCAACCGTTTCGATCCTCACCCGAACCACACGCCTCAAAGAGGACACGGCGCTGGGTATGGTGCTGGCTTCCTTCTTTGGGTTGGGACTGTGCCTGATGTCGATGTTCCAACGCCTGCCGACCGGCAACAAGAGTGGCATCGAGACCTTCCTGTTCGGTCAGGCCGCGGCTCTGGGTCCTGGAGATATTCAAGTGATGGGAGCGGTGACTCTGGTGGTGGTGGGCCTTCTTGGATTGGGCTACAAGGAGTTCCTGCTGGTGAGCTTTGATCCGGGGTTTGCCCGGGTCCTGGCACTTCCCACGGTGTGGTTTGAACGTCTGCTGGTGATGCTTTTGGCTTTTGCTGTGGTGTCCGCGCTCCAGGCGGTGGGTGTGGTCCTCGTTTCGGCCATGCTCATCATCCCCGCGGCGACCGCCTCGCTCCTCACAGATCGGTTCCATCGGATGCTGGTCTGGAGTTCTTGCCTCGGGATGATTTCTGGACTGAGTGGAGCCTTCCTTTCTTTCTTAGGCACTCGGCTGCCCACCGGGCCGTTCATGGTGCTGTCGGCAAGCCTGCTCTTTGCTTTGGCTCTGCTGTTTTCGCCACGCCAGGGCATTGTGCCTCGTTGGTATCGGCAGCGCTCTCAACGGGTGCGTATCGAGCGGGAAAACACCCTCAAGGCGATTTATCAAGTGCTCGAGTCCGATGGATTTGCGTCGGAGACAATCACTGTGGCTGCCTTGACGGCGCGGCGTCGGTTGGCCCCCGCCGCAGTCGAGGCCGAGATCCGGTCGTTGGTTGCGGTGGAGTTTGCGACCGTCTCCGGAGATCGGGTTGCGCTGACCCCGTCCGGATGGCTACGGGCCTGTGCCATCGTGCGGAACCACCGACTGTGGGAACTCTACCTGACTCATGCAGCCCAGATCGCGCCGGACCACGTGCACGACGACGCAGAGAAGATCGAGCACGTGCTGGGTGAGGCCATGGTTCGTGAATTGGAACGTCGGTTGCCCCGGATCGACACCGACCCGCACGGGCGCCCCATCCCGTCGCTCCCGGCCTTGATGGCGGGCGTCCACCCCGGTGCCCGTAGTACTGGAGATCGTCCGGTGGGCTATGGAGGACGCTCATGACGCTGATCCCGGAGTTTCAAGCCCACCGCGTCTTCGTCGAACCTTGGACCACAGAGTTAGGAAGCCATGGGCTCATGGCTTTGGTGACATTTCTCGTGGGTGCGACGTGTGGGCTGATCGGTAACTTCCTCATCTTGCGGCGGATGGCCTTGTTGGGCGATGCCATCAGTCACAGCGTGCTACCGGGCATTGCCCTGGCATTCCTGATCACGGGTTCCCGCGGCATCGGAGCGATGGTTCTGGGGGCGATGGTCGCTGCTTGGTTGACGCACGGGTTGATCGAGCTCATTTCCCGCCATTCGAGACTCAAGCAGGATGCGGCCATCGGTATCGCTTTTTCCACGCTCTTTGCCATCGGGGTGGTGCTGATCGCCGTCTTTGCCGACAAGGTGGATCTGGATCAGGACTGCGTTCTCAATGGGGAATTGCCGATGATCCCCCTCGAGCCTCCGGTCCGGCTCGGTGGCTGGGTGCTGGGCCCACCCCCATTGCTGAGGTTGGCTGTGGTCTTGATGGTGTCCCTGGTGCTTCTGGTGACCTTCTACAAGGAATTGCTAATTACTTCTTTCGATCCCGGGTTGGCTGCCTGCCTCGGGATTCGGGTCGGGGTCATTCACCATGGATTAATGCTTTGGCTGTCCATGGTCGTGGTAGCCTCCTTCGAAGCGGTGGGTGCGATCCTTGTCATCGCGCTGCTGATCTTGCCCGGTGCCACGGCTTCACTATTGACCGACCGAATGATTCCCCGCCTTGCCTGGACCACGGTCCACGCGGCCTTGAGCGCGATTAGCGGCATGCACCTTTCGGTGGCGCTGGATTGCTCGCCGGCCGGAGCGACGGTCGTGGCGGGGGCCGGTTGGTTTTGTGTGGTCTGGCTCTTCAGTCCGACGGAAGGACTCATCCTGCGCGGGTGGCGATACCGCATGGGCTCGGTTGACAGCCGACTTCGAAGCCCCGAGATTCCGCAAAACAGCGAAACTTCCTAAAACATTCATCTTCAATCTTTAAACCTCTCGATGACTCCCATGAAGACCGTTTCCTCCCTCGTGTTGGTGCTCCTCACCGGAACCCTTTCGGCTTTGGCTGCGTCCGGTTGGCAAACCGACTTTACGGCGGCCCAGACTGCGGCCAAGAAGGATGGTCGGGCCATCTTGCTTGATTTCACCGGATCGGACTGGTGCGGATGGTGTATTAAGATGAAGAAGGACTCCCTCGATCAGAAGGCTTTTCAGGAGTTCGCCGACAAGAAGCTAATGTTGGTGGAGGTAGACTTCCCCAACAGCAAAAAGCAGACCGATGAGGTGAAGAAGCAGAACGAGGGTCTCCAGAAAAAGTACGGCGTGGACGGGTATCCGACCTTCGTCCTGGTGGATCAGAGCGGCAAGGAGCTCGGCCGCCATGTCGGTTATCTGAAGGGCGGGCCTTCGGCCTTCGTTCAGAAGATCGAAGAGTGGAC
>CAMDDW010000073.1:0-8167 GCA_945893185.1 Akkermansia muciniphila
CTTCCTCGGGAATTCTTTCAACCTGGACCCAGTAGGTCCGTCGATGGCCCGCTTCGGGATCCAAGAGCCGGTGATTTAGTCCCGCTTCGTCACTCAGCAACAGAAGCCCCTCCGAGTCGGCATCCAACCGTCCTAGTGGATACACCCTCGGTGGAAAATTAAACTCGGCCAGCGTTCGATTGGGTGAACCGTCGGCGGTGAACTGTGATAACACCCCGTAGGGCTTGTTGAAGACAATGAGGCTCAAGGGCGCCTCCAGCCTCCCTCGTTTTTGTTGCGCCCGGTGATCAGGTTCTTGATCCACATCACGGCTCCCACCACCCCGGCCGCGACAAGTTTCCAGGCCTTCTTGATGAACAAGATGAGTGGCGCAAAAAGCCCGAACTTGGCGGCTGCGGCAGCGGCTCCTCCGAGAACCAGGGCCCCGAGTCCATATTGAGCGATGCGATCGCCTTGACGGTATTCGGCATAAGATTCTCCGTCGCCGTACTGGTGACTGCGAAGGATCTCCCGGAACTGCGGCAGCGTGGCATCCACATGGGAGCGGTCTTCAATTAGGGTGACTTTGGTCACGCCCTTGCGACCCAAGAGGCGGACGTTGTAGTTCACAAACTTCTCGCCGCCGCTTTCGGCCTCCACGCTCCATTCCAGATTCTTGGTGATGTCATTGTAGTTGGGGGCCACGTGCCAGCCAACGATGCGGATCGGTGGAGTGCCCCGCTCTTGGCGAGCTTCGTTCATCGACTCGCTGCCTTGTCTGTAAGATGCGATGAGTTTGTCGGCATCGAGTTCTTTCTTCTCATCATCCTTCACATAGCCGATCTCCTCGAACTCCAAAATCACCCACCATTCGTCCTGAGTGTGCATCAGCAGGCCGGTTTCTTGACCTCTGGGCCGGTTGCCGGTTTTCTTCAAGAATTCCTGAGCCCCATTTGCCTCAAGGAATCGAAAGCCTTTGGGAATCTTCAACGTGGCGCGTCCGACCAAATTCACGTTGGTTGGTCCCTCGATCCATGCCAGACGATCCATGGATGAAGCCTTGCTCGTGGGCAATTTCTCGCCATTGCCCTGGGCTCGAAGTGACAGGCAGAACAGGCACAGAACCATCCAATGGATCGATTGCCGGAGGGAGGGTTGCAGATTCATCAAAAGGTGGAGTCGGGACGATGGGGTAGATCAGAAGCCAAGAGACAGAGATCGTTCAGGGATGACAGGCACAGGATCCGCCGCAGGACTGGGGGGAGGGGACGCCGCCGGCTCCACTTTCGCTGCCGATCTCGCCCTTGAGCATCAGGAATCCGCCCGAGATGACTCTACGGACCGGTTTGCCGGATTCAGGATCGCGGGTCAGAGCGTTGTCGTTCATGGACTGCTTCACCTCGAAGCGTCGCACCGCTTCGTCAGGCACTGTTGGAATGGTCTCGTACTGATAGAGAGGCATGGCAGATGGAAATTGAGCGCAAGACTGGCCTGAGGGCAACCCGAAGAGAGGGGTTGTCAGGATTCAATTGAGTGCGCCGTGTCGGATATTGGGACGCGTCCGGAGTAGCCAGTTGTAGGAAGGTCGCTTCAGGCTTCGGCATCACCCAGTTCTGGCAAGGCATTCGTGCTGTCGGCGAAACGGTCGGCGCGGACTCCCATGCGACGCATCAATCCCAAGTGCAGGTTGGCCATGGGGGAATCCTTGGAGAACACCAGATGACGGCCTGGGTTCAGGGTACCGCCGCCCCGTCCCGCCAATACCAAGGGCAGATTCCGCGGATTGTGGCCATTTCCATCGCGCATGCCGGCTCCGAACAAAATCATGGATTGGTCGAGCACCGAACCAGTGCCTTCTTTCATCGAACGGAGCCGATCTAGAAAATAGGCATACTGCTCGACATGCCACCGGGTGATGCGTTCGTAGGGAGCGAGCTTCTCCGGGCGGTTTTCGTGGTGGCTGTACTCGTGATGACCGCCTTTGACGCCGTCGAGGAAGGAGAAGTTTCGACCCGAAACAGCATTGCCGAACATGAAGGTGCTCACTCGGGTGGAGTCGGTCCAGAAGGCCAATGCCATGATATCGAGCATCAAACGGACCTGCTCGGTGTGGTTAATGCCCCGTTGGCTGGCTTGAGCCGGATCGGAATAAAGATCGATGCGCTGGCCTAGGCGTTCGATTTCAGCTCGCGCAGCCGGATCCTCCATATACTCGCCGAGGGCTCGCCGTCGGGCCCATTCGATCCGGTGTTCAACCGAGCGGACACTCTCGAAATACTCTGCCATTTTTTGCTGATCGGCCTTGCCCAATTGCTGCTTCAGCCGCTGCGCGTCGCCGGCGACGAGGTCCAAGACGCTGGAGTTGTCTCCGAAGCGTGAGGCGGGCAACCCGCTGGCGTTGCGGAAGAGTCGGTCGAAGGCCCGGCGCGGATTGATCTCCTTGGCGCAGGGAGTTGTGGGAGTCGCCCAACTAATGTGGGATCCGTAGAGGCGGGTGAAACCGACATTGGTATCAACACCTGTGGTGATGGGTTCGATGCCCAGTTCCAGCGAAGGCAAGGGTGTGAGGTGGCCGACTTGTCGGGCCATCCATTGATCCATCGAGGTGTTGCCGGAGCACAAGTCTGCGCCGGTGGTCCGGGTGATCGTAGTGCTCGTGAGAAACCCGCCGGTTTTGACGTAATGGCCATCACCGGTATTGGTGGCCGCATTCCACAATTGGGTCAGTACGAGCAATTCGGACTGATGGGCTTGAAGCGGAGCCAGAATGGGCGACAACTGGAACGTCGAGCCCTCGCCCTCGGGAGTCCAACGATCGGGTCGCGTACCATTGGGCATGTACAGGCAGGCAAAACGCCGTGGTTTGGCGCCCGCGCCCGGCTCAGCTGGGGAGGATGTCTTGGTGGCAGCCATGGCCTCCAACCAAGGCAGCGCCATGGCGGCACCCACTCCGCGGAGAAGGGTCCTGCGAGACAACGTTCCGAACGACATGACGCGGAGTATACGGTCAGATTTCAACGGGCGAAAGCCATGTTGATACAGTGGCTTTTGCGGGCGGTTGAAAGGGGGTGAGGGGAGTGTGGGCCTGTCGCTGGAGTTGCGAGAATAGGATCTTAAAAACTATAGGAAATTCCAGCCAGAAGCCGCAGGTCGTTGCTACGGCGACCCGGTGCCGGAACCGAGCGGTAGAAATCTTGGAATGTGATAGTAGCACTGGCCTTGTCGGTGATCTTGGCCGAGAGCCCCATATTGAAGATTATCACAAAATTACCAAAGTCGGCCACCTGCGGCAGGTATTCCATGCTCTGAATAATGGACGTGGTTTTGTTGAACTGCCACTTCACTTCCTCGAATAAACGCAGCGTCAGATAGTTGGCGGTTCCGGATCCTCTGAGACGCTCAAAAACGAAGGCGGGACCGTTTTCTAGCTTTAACTTCACCGAGCCGTTCGTGATAGCGTAGTAACCAAAGGCGGGGGCCACGGTTGCACGGTAATCAACGGAGGCGATGCGATCTTGGCGAGCTTCGGACAGTAGACCCAAGTAGATGCGATCGGTCGTCAGCTTGCGGTTGTACTGGGCATGCAGGCCGTAGTTCTGGGCAGTGGTTGTTTCCTTGCGTGTGGTCGGGTCGCTGTTGCTGCCATAGGTCGCGTCAGCCCCCAGTGCGATTTCATTCCTGTCCCATTTTCGGAGCGAAGTGAGGGCGGCCCCCATTAGCAGAGTATCCGCATTGCCTCGAGACGCCGACGCATTCATGGATACGGTGGACTGCCAGGGACTGGGAGGCTTGGGCGGGATGGCGGGGGGCTTCGTGGCCGCTGGAGCGTTGGTCGTCGATTCAGCCGCCAGTGTCGACACGGTGGCAACGCTCAAGGCGAGGCAGAGGCTCTGAAATTGTTGATTCATAGGACAACGCTGCCGCAACTCTAGGTAACGACCGGGTTCAGACAATGGCCAACCGGTGTTAATTCGAGGGAAGTTCGAGTTTCATTACTTTCAGGGCTTGTCTTTGCCCACCATTCCCGTCATGTCCGGAGTCACACGATGGAGCTCAAACTTGTTCTGGAATCTTTGCTGTTCGCTGCCCAGAAGCCCCTCTCGCCCATGGAGATAAGGGACATACTGAATCGTGCCGCGCAGGAGGAAAGCGCCATCGAACCCGTGCGCGCACTGCTGAAGCTCGACCTAGACCGCATCCTAGAGGGACTCAAGGTCTTGGAGGAAGATCATCGGGTCGCGCAGCGCAGTTATCGATTGGTGTGTGTGGCTGGGGCTTGGCAGTTCGTCAATGAACCGGACTACGGGCCGTGGCTCAGGGCCTTTCTGGGTGTGAAGAACCGTCCCTCCCGCCTGAGTCAACCCGCGTTGGAAACGTTGGCGATCGTCGCCTACCGACAGCCCATCACCCGGGCAGAGATGGAGCAAATACGGGGTGTTGCCGTCGACGGTGTTCTCTCCAGCCTCGTGGAGCGTGGGCTCATTGAGCAGATGGGGCGAGCTGAAGTAGTGGGTCGTCCGATGCAGTATGGCACCACGGCGACCTTCCTAGAGTATTTTGGACTGGCAGCGCTGGAGGGCCTGCCGGACGCCTCGGAACTGCGGCGTATACCCGTTCAACGCCCGGAGTCGCTCCTAACGGTAGATCCCGGTCTGGCGACGGCCCCGGAATCTCCCAAATTAGAGGAAGCCTCTCCCGAGACTTTGGCTCTCGCCCTGGATGCGACGTCATCCGACGGAGCGCTCGCCTCCGATTTGATCTCGGAAGATCCGGTGCCTCCTGCGGCAGACATCAGCGGTGGCGTCTAGAGGTTGGGGCACCGGCGGCGTCTCCGGTGGGTAAGGTGTCCGCCAAGTGATTTTCCTCTTCCGCAGCCACCGAACTCTAGTGAAAAAGGCCCGGCCGGACGAGTGTCCAGACCGGGCCTGAATTGCCTTAAGTCTTCAGCCTTCGACTGCCGGTTGGGCTGCTGCGCCTTGCGGGGGTTGTTGAGCCTGTACCACGGGAATCGGGAAGCGCAGTTTCATCACGTCATCGACCAGTACTTCGATGGTGTAAACCCCGGCTTCCTTGAATTCGACATTGGACATCACGCTCACCGTTGTCATCGCTTGGACTGGGTCGGCCAACTGGAACTTCACGGAGTTCTGACGCAGCACAGTGCTTCCATCCGGTGCGATGAGTCGGACTACTTCGGTGAATTGTCCAATGCCGGCTACCCAGCGGTTGAACACGCACAGTTTGAAAGCGGTGATCGGCAACTGAGGGACACGAACCAGACCGATGATGCCGATCAGGATAAAATTGCCATTGGACTCTTGCTTCACGTCCTCGCAGAGGAGCGAACACTGGAGGTCAGGAAGGATGCGATTGGGTTTCATGATGACCGCGGAGGAGACCAACCCCAAGCCTTTGGGTCAAAGCCAATCCGGACACGGCACAGTTGCTTTCTCCATCCCGCAAGAGGCCCAACGGCTTGCCGCGGGAGGAATGGGCCGATTCGATGGGCGTCGAGTTTCTTTGGAAGGCTGTGTTGGTTCGTTGAAATCGATGGGTGGGGAGCCTTGTTGGAAGGTAGGTCTTTTGCCTTACTGATGCGCGCTGGTTCAGTTTTTTTGGTGCGGCCTCAGACCTTGGGTTTCCAGCCCGGGCGATATTTGCGACCCCAGAGGGCGGAGGCGGCCGGATCCCGGCGCAGAGAGCGGCTTTTGGGATCGAGGTGCAGGGTGTGCCCGGTGCGCCAGGCGATGTTTCCCAGATGGCAAAGCAGGGTGCTTTTCTGGCCCTCCTCAATCTCTGAATTGAGGCGGGCGTTGCCGCGGATGGCTTCGATGAAATTGAGGAAATGGTCGGAGTCCCGGCGGGGGGCTTGACCTTCACGAACCGTCTTGCCTTTGTCATCGACCTGTTTCCATCCGCTGTCCAGCAGTAGGAAAGATCCTCCATCTCCTAGGAACTCAACACCGACACCGGCTCCGTAATGGCCGCGCGGATTGCAGCTATGGCATTCCCAAGTAATCTGGCTGTTGCCGAATTCGTAGGAAGCCTGAACGGTGTCTGGAGTTTCCTGATCGTCTTGGAAGTAGTAGCGACCTCCCGAGCAACTAACCTGAGTAGGACAATCCACGCCGAGTCCCCAGCGCGCGAGGTCGAGGAAATGGGGCCCATTGTTGGCCAATTCACCGCCACCCCAGTGCCAGCGCCAATGCCAGTTGTAGTGGACCACGTTGTCGCGGTAGGGGAGTTCCGGGGCTGGGCCTTGCCAAAGGGAGTAATCGAGCCATTCCGGCACGGGAGCGGTCTTGCCGTGGCCGATGGTAGTGCGGTCCGCGTTGTACCAGGTGCGGGCAGCGTGAAGTTTTCCGATGATACCGCCATGGAGTTCATCCATTGCCTCGCGGACGAGAGTCCAACTGCGTCGTTGGTTTCCCATCTGGACCAGGCGCCGGTGTTTTCGCGCCGCCGCCACCATCCATTGAGCCTCCCGCGCGTTGTGGCTGCCGGGTTTTTCGACGTAGACGTGCTTGCCAGCGTCGCAGGCGAGGATCGTCGCGGGCGCATGCCAGTGGTTGGGAGCGGCGATGCTGATGGCGTCCAGTGATCGATCGTCGAGCATTCTACGGAAATCACTGACCTCCTTCGGACGGCGGCCTGTCTTTTTTTCAACCCAGTCCGCGGCTTCGGCGGCCGCCCGTCGGTCCACATCACAAACAGTCCCGATCACACATCCGGGGACGGTCAGGAAACCTTCCAGATGCGCCTTGCCCCGGTGCAACCCCATCACTCCCACGGCCACCTGATTGCTGGGTTGGGCTGAGCGGACGGTCTTGGGCAGCAACGTGGATCCGGCCACCCATGCGGTGGTCTGCAGGAAGTGCCGTCGTGACGAAGTGGGGGAACTCATTGGGGAGTATTGGATTCATCTCTGGAGCCTACGTCGAGACCGGGTTTGGCTTGCGCCTTGAGGACGCCTGGTTCGAGATCCCGGGCCGTGAACCAAACCGTCTGGACCAATCATGAATTGCAGCCCTCCGCAGAGCTGTATCTGAAGCAAGAGTTGGAGCGTCGTGGAGACCGTTTGGTTCAATCCGTGGCGTCGTCGCGATCCGTGCTGATTCCTGGAGAACCGGATTCCAGCCTCGCGGAGGTGGACATCGCCTATGGTCAGCCGGCTCCCGAGGATGTTTTGGCCTATGATCGGATTAGGTGGGTGGCGCTCTCGACGGCCGGATATAGCCGATACGACCGTGATGATTTTCGTCAGGCGATGCGTTGCCGCGGCACACCGGTGACTAATGCGTCATCGGTCTTTGCCGATCCCTGTGCTCAGCAGGTCTTGGCGAGCATGCTGGCTTTGGCTCGAAATCTGCCCTCGCAACTCCGCAATCAAGAGGGACGGCGGGATTGGCGTTATCTGGAGGATCGATTCACGGCGTCCGTGCTCACCGGGCAGACCGCGGTTATTCTTGGGTATGGAGCTATAGGCCGGCGTCTAGCGCGTTTGTTGGCGCCCTTCGACATGCGGTTGATGGCTCTCCGAAGGCGTGCAGAAGGAGAGGCCGGTGTCACCATCGTGCGGGGAGAGGAGTTGTCTCGAGCTTTGGCTGAAGCAGATCACGTGATCAACGTGTTGCCCGATTCATTGACCACCAGAAAATTTGTCGATGCCGCTCGATTTGCTCAATTCAAACCAGGAGCTCGATTTTACAACATCGGTCGCGGGACCACGGTCGATCAGGAAGCCCTGATTCGAGCCTTAGACTCGGGCAGGTTGAGGGGAGCCTATCTGGACGTGATGGATCCGGAACCGCTCCCGCCCGAACATCCTCTCTGGAAAGCACCCAACTGCTTCATCACGTGTCATGTCGGCGGTGGCACCACCGATCAGGATGACAAGTTGGTCCGACACTTCTTGCAGAATTTAGACCGATGGGAACGCCATCAGCCGTTGGAAGATCAGATCTTCTAATGTGCCGTTGGATTGCAACATCCTGGCTCCAAGCCGGATCTGTAAGGCCTATCCGATGGCATTAACACGGAGGTCGCGGAGGGTTTTGAGATGAGGCAGAGGGACGCCGCGGATGGGACGCGCTCCCTCGAAGCGTTTTGGGCCGAAGTGGGAGCGGTGGTTTGCGAAGATCTGATTGACGAAGTCCCTTGAGCCGATGGCCACCCCGGCCGTGAGGTG
>CAMDDW010000074.1:0-8152 GCA_945893185.1 Akkermansia muciniphila
AGGCTCGACATCAACGAGGCCCCGAAGGCACCCAGGGCCCCCGAAACGAACAGCAACTCTAGGCCGAAGGTGCGGCGGCAGGCGCAATCCCAGGTGGCGCGGAGCAGGGGGAGGCCGAGCAGTCCCAAGACAATGACCGTCAGGACAATGAGCAACGCATGCAGCCCGTTTCGCAGAGTCCCTTCGGGCTCGGACAAATTCAGAGCGAAGCCGATCAACATGGCTTGGCTGGCGATCACCGCACCCAGGACGATGCGAAAGATGGCCTTTCCGCCCTGCGGGTCGGGGGCGGAGGTGTTTCTGGGGCGTTCTCCCAAGAGGCGGCAACCGTAGCAGCAAAATTGCTCCGACGGCCCCTCGGAAGACTTGGGTCGAGGCAGCGGGCCCTGACAATGTGCGCATCCGGCAAAAGCCTCGGAGGAGTTGGAGATGAGGTCGGCTTGGGGCATGGAGGGGGGACCCCTATTCTTCAGAGCCACCGCTGGAGGACTGTCGATGGTTGAGCGTCAGCGACCCGATCAACACGCTTCGGAGGAGGTCGGATTTCTGGTCGGCCGCAGCCAATTCCTCGTCGATCTGCCCGGGTGCGTCCACCCAGAGCTCGGTTTGTTGCCGTGAAATTCGAACGGAAACTCCGGTGACTTGTTGCAGATGGCGACGGTCCAGCCCATCGGCGGTCCGAAGGCAGGCGGCCAGCCAACCCACCCGCGAATGGTCGGCTGCGGACAGTTTCTTCAAATCCTCGTGGTCTGGCTTGGGTAGGGCCTTTCGGTGATAGCGGGCCACGGCCGCCACACAAAGCACCTCCTTGGGGGTTAGCGTTTTCCACGGAAACTCCCGGATGAGAAGGGCCGAGGCTTTGTGGTGCCCCCGACCGTCCGGACCAGATACAGACCAACCAATGTCGTGCAGCAGCGCCGCGCACTCTAGCAGTCGTCGTTCATTGGTGCCGTATCCATGGAGGGGACTTAGCCCTTCGAAGAGCGCCAACGACAGGCGGGTGACCTGTCTTGGATGCTCGGGCTCGGTCTCATGTCGATCGAGGAGGATCTCGGTTTCGTCAGACAATGAATAGGCAGTGGGAATCATACCCTCAGGGCTCCATGGAATCCGAGTCGGGTGCCGTTGTCGCCCCCGGATTGCGATCGGATGCTTTTGCACTTCCGAAGGGGCCGATTCGTCCCGATTCTTGGGGGCCATGGAAACACCAGACCAGTTGCGTGAACTTTTTCGGATGCAGAGAGCCTTGAACGCTCGCATTGGGGTTCATACCGATGCCATGAACGAGGCTGAGAAGACCCAGTGGATCTTGAATTACTGCCGGGCCATGTCTCAGGAGTTGGCCGAATTGACCGACAGTGTTCCCTGGAAATGGTGGGCCAAGTACCAGAAGTTTGATGAGCAGAACGCTCGGGTCGAGGTAGTGGACTGCCTGCATTTCCTCATTAGCATGGCGCAGGTGCTGGGAATGAGTGCCGATGATGTTTTTAGCGCCTACCTCAAGAAGAACGAGGTGAACCTCAAGCGCCAGGATTCAGGATATCAGGCCAAAGATGCCGAGGATTCCCGTCACATCTAAGATTCGAGATTCTCAGCCGGATTGCTGAAGGGTGGGTGGGACAAGGAACGCACGCTGTGGCAGTCCATCGATGGAGTTCGACCCAGCTCCTGAGCAATATCCAGCCTGTCTCCTCGTTCATCACCCCTCCACCGAAAGGAACCGATGCCTCTGTCGAAACCCCGTTTGATTCAAGAACTCATTGGCCGCATTCCGCCCAGTCAGCGCGCTGACGTGGCTGGCGTGCTCATCCCGGAAGTCGACCTTCAGAAGCGCATCGCCTTGATGGGTAAGGCCATTGCAAAGGACTACCAGGGCAAGGAAGTGATTCTGGTTTCGCTGCTCAGTGGTGCCGTTGTATTCCTCGCCGATTTGCTGCGGCGGTTGGACTTTTCGCTGCGCGTGGATTTTCTGGGGGTCTCCAGTTACGGATCGGGCACTGAATCGGGGAACCTCGTCTTCAACAAGGAACTCAAACTTGATGTCCGTGGTGCCCACGTCTTGGTGGTCGACGACATTCTGGACACGGGCAAAACCCTCCGCGCCGTGACCGAGAAGATTCTGGCCCTCAAGCCCGCTTCCATCCGAACGTGCGTGCTTCTCGACAAGAAGGAGCGGCGTATAGGCAACTTTGAGGCCGACTATGTCGGCTTCCGGATTCCGAATTGGTTCGTCGTTGGGTATGGGCTGGATTTCGCAGAACGGTATCGCAACCTGCCCTACGTGGGCGTGCTCAAGCCTGAGGTGTATGCCCCACAGGAGACCCCGGTTCGCAAGGCCTCGCGATGACAATCCCCGTGACATTCTGGTCCTACTTTGCGGAGTTGGCTGGGTGCTCGGAAACCGTCGTCACCGTGTCTGAGTCCTCCACGGTCGATGAGCTTCTGGCTGCCCTTTACCAAGCCCATCCCGCGTTGTCCGAACTGCGCCGATCGACTTTGATTGCTGTGGGAGTCGAGTATCAGGATGGCGAGTATGTTCTGAAACCCGGCGATCACGTATCGTTGTTCCCTCCCGTCCAAGGCGGATGAAACGTTTTCTCTCCATTACCCGCGATCCGATCGATGAAGCGGGCCTCGTTGCAAACCGAACCCTCTCATCCGGTATGGGGGCTGCCGTCTATTTCTCGGGCGTTGTCCGCGGCCAAGAGAGAGCCGATACGATTGTGGCTATAGATTACAGTTGTTTTGTTACGATGGCCGAGCACCAGTTCCATCGACTTTTCGACCGGCTGGCAGAGAGAGGTTCTGTGGAATCCGTGCGATTGGTCCACCGCATCGGCCGGGTGGCGGTGGGTGAGTCGTCTCTTTGGATCGAAGTGGTTTCAGCCCATCGGGCTGAGGCCTTTAGCGCATGCCTGTGGGTTATCGACGAGATGAAGCAAGTGGTTCCGATCTGGAAAACCCCGGTGACGGCCGCAGAGGTCTCGAGTCCTTTAAATCCGAACCCAACTTCCTGATCGACTCGAGCGCAGCACCGCCTCGCAGAGCCGGACTTCGTGATGTCCATCCTGGGCGGTCGCGAAGAGCAGCGGGGTCTGTCGCCCGCTGGCGATGTGCTCATAGACAGCCCGGTACTGCATCTTGTGGCTGTCGGGAAATCCCTCAGGATGTCCACCCGGAGTATCCGTGAAGCCGACCACATCCTCTAGGAAACCGGGTGTTCCCCGCTGGAGAATCTCGTTGGGTCCGTCGCGACGTCCGATGAGGATTTCATTGGGTTGCTGAAAGTCCCAGCGGGCGCTGCCACGAGTGCCATAGATTCCGAGAGACAGGCTGCATTTCCATCCGGCAGCCACCTGCGAGATCGAGGCGTTGGCGTGCACGTCTTCTGCAAAGCCATGGTCAGATTTTCCGAAACGCAGCAGGACGCTGCCGAAGTCCTCGGTGTCCACCGGGTAAGGAATCTTCGAAGCCGGGTCCGGAGTAGCGAAGGTCTTCAGCGCCCCCGGTGGACGGAACCGGGTTTTGTGGAAAGTCTCCAAGTGCGCAAAGACGCGTTCGGCTCGACTTCCCAAGATGAAGGAAACTGCATCGATCCAGTGGGTTCCAATGTCGCCGACCGCACGCAGCTTGCCGCCCTCGGAGGCGATCAACCGCCAGTTGTAGTCCGTGTCATGAAGCAGCCAATCTTGGAAAAAGTGCCCTTGAACATGAATGATTCGGCCGAGATCGCCGCGTGCGACCATGGCCCGCAGTTGAAGGATGGCCGGGAAGAATCGGCACATGTAGTTTACGGCGAACACCGGTGCGTTGGGTTTCTGGACCGCTGCAACCACACGAGCCGTCTCCCGGGAGTTCATGCCCAGCGGTTTCTCGCAGACGACGTGCTTGCCCGCCCGTAGGGCCTTGAGCGACTGCGCAACATGCGCCTTGTTGGGGGAGGTGATGTGGATGACGTCGACGTTCAAAGAACGAACCAGTGAATCGACGTCATAGTCTCCATAGACCTCCGGGATGCCCCATCGATCTGCGCACTCTCGGGCCGAGGCGGTGGATCCGCAGACGGCGGTGACCTGAACGCCCAGGCGCTTGAGAGCTTCGATGTGGACGGGCCCTATAAAGCCAGTGCCGATGACGCCGGCGCGAAGGTGGTGCAAGGGGATCATGGGGTTTTCCAGAGATCGTTTTTGGTTTTGCAGTTTGCCGGGTGGGCATCCGGGTCTAGGTGCACAGAGGAACACCCAGCTGATTCACAACAAGGAGTCCGGGGAACCGGTCCAGCGTGTCTGCAAGAAAGAGTGCAGGGAAGCATGGAGCCGGGGCGCTGAGGGGAAAAACGGGCGATGCGGTCTGTGAACTTCCGCGTAGACAATTTTTGCACGAGGATGTGCGACTGACAAATTAGTGATTGTCCGTCCGCCGAACGCGGACTCCACATAGGAAAATCTCACCGATAAAGCGCAGTCGAACAGGAGGCGATTCCAAAGATGATTGATTCCAATGCTACTAATATACAATTGACCGCCTTCGATGGGTTGCTATAAATCTTAAGTCCGTTTAAAACATGCAGTGTCGGCGTCACGTTGACGGTTTGTGGAGGTCGCTCAGTTAAGTCCCCGCAATTGAAGTCTGCTGGTGCAGTTTCCCTCACTCGGTTGAAGAGCGGCCAAAAGTCGTATGGATAACAATTCCCGTTTGTTCGTGGGAAACCTGTCCTACCAGACTCAGGAACGTGACCTCCAAGATCACTTTTCGGCGTCCGGTGTGGTTACTAATGTCAACCTGATGCTCGATCGCGTGACTGGAAAGTCCCGTGGTTTTGCCTTCGTCGAGTTCTCGACGGCGGACGAAGCCAATCGTGCTGTGGAATTGTTCCACGGCAAAGATCTGGGTGGTCGTGCGTTGACCGTCAACATTGCCCGTCCCCGTGAAGAGCGCGCCCCCGGTGGCGGCGGCGGCGGTGGCTACCGAGGCGGCGGTGGTGGCGGCGGCGGCGGTGGCGGCTACCGAGGCGGCGGCGGTGGCGGTGGCGGCGGCGGCGGTGGTGGCTACCGTGGCGGCAGCAGCGGCGGCGGCGGTAGCAGCGGCGGCGGCGGTGGCTGGCGCGGTGACCGCGGTGGCGGCGGCGGTGGCGGTGGCTGGCGCGGCGACCGTGGCGGCGGCGGTGGCGGTGGCGATCGTTACTGATCTCGCTGGTCATTTTATTCCGCTGATCTCGCTGATCCTCCTGATTTCTCTTCAAAGCCCGCGTCCCGATAAGGTCGCGGGCTTTTTGTCTATCGGTGTTTGACGGGTGCCAAATAGATGCTCGACCAGTGGCCTCGTGGCGGAATCTGGTAGCTGTAGCCCCTCTTGATTTCCAGGCCGTCAGGGCCATGGAGCATCGGATCCGGATATTGGATCGCTCACGCGGCGCCGCTCCGCGGGGCAGGTTGGTTGCCAACTGAACGAACATGGGGCCTCGACTTGACGGCACCGGGTGCGTTAGTGATTCCCTTTGAGACGGCGACCTGACGGACACATTTTTTTAGAACCCTCCTGATCCATGTCTGAAACCCCAGAAATACCCGATGCTGACGATCCGTTCAGTAAACAGGTGGCCATCACCATTGCGTTGCTCGCTGTGGTGCTAGCAGTCATCGAAAACAAGGGCGACAACGCCAAGACCGACGCCATCATCAAGACCAGCGAAGCTTCCAATCGTTGGGGATACTACCAGTCCAAGAGCATCAAGCAGAACATCTACGAGACCGAGTTGGAGATCCTGTCGTTATTCAAGCCGGTGGTTTCGGAGGCAGGCACGGTAGATCCTGAAGCCACCGCCCATCGGAAAGCCTTGTCGGCTTCCATGGCAAAGGCTGCGGCGACGGCCAAGCGATACGACTCCGAAAAGGGGGACATTAAGAAGGAGGCCGAGCAGTTTGAGGCGGCGGCCGAAGCCAACGGCAAGATCAACGATCGCTGCGATCAGGGCGCGTTGTCGCTGCAAATCGCAGTGGTAGTCTGCTCGGTGGCCATCCTCTCACGCTGGCGACTTTTCTGGTATATCGGGCTCGGCTTGGGTGTGGCCGGTGCCTTGATCGGATTGAGTGCGTTCCGGCTTTGAGCGAGGTGCATTCGGCTCGGGTCGGGCCGAAGGTCTCAAGTCTTTAGAGGATATTGGCGGCCAACTCGGCGAGGTCGCTGCGTTCGCCTTGCTGAAGTTCTACATGGGCCGCCAAGGCCTGCTCCTTGAAGCGGCTGATGATATAGTTGAAACCATTAGAGGCCACATCGACGTAAGGATTATCGATTTGGTAAGGGTCTCCGGTGAGTATGATCTTGGTCCCGTGACCGACGCGGGTAAGGATCGTCTTGGCCTCGAGCGGTGTCAGATTCTGAGCCTCGTCCACGATCATGAATTGATGAGCGATGCTTCGGCCACGGATATAGCTCAAGGCCTCAACCACGATGGTGCCGGCTCGAAGCATGTCTCCGGTTCGGCGGTGCTCGTGACCCATGTTCAGATCTCCCAGCATTTCGAGCGCATCGTGAATAGGTTGCATCCACGGTGAGAGCTTCTCGTTGAGTGATCCGGGCAGGAATCCTAGTTCCTTGCCCATGGAAATCGTGGGGCGAGCCACCATCAGCCTCCGAAACTCGCGGTCGTTCACCGTCCGCTTGAGCCCTGCAGCTAATGCCAACAGGGTTTTTCCGGTGCCGGCTTTCCCCATGAGAGTGACCAGTTTCACGCGCTGGTCGAGCAGCGCGTCCAGGGCGAAGTGCTGTTCGCGGTTCTTGGGCCGGATACCCCAGACGTTGTGGCAATCTTGGAGAGGAATGAGCTTGGTGCCACTGGCATCCACTTTGCAGAGCACGGTTCTCTTCGAGTTTCCCTCCTCAATGAGTGTGCAGTACTCATTAGGATGCCGGACCCGTGCTTGCGGGAGCGTCACCTCGCCGTTGAACTTGAGTTCTGCGATCGAGGCCGCGGGCAAAGTCAACTCGAACATCCCCGTGTAGAGGTCCTTCAGGTTGACCTGATCGGTTTCGTAATCTTCTGCGGCCAGTCCATAGACATCGGCCTTGAGCCGAAGATTGATATCCTTGGTGACTAGGATGGTCGGGCAGGACTTCTGTTCGGCCTGGATGCACAGGGCTTGAGCGAGGATCCGATTATCCATGCTGCCAGTGGCCATCACATCCAGTGCGGAACCAGCCTTGGGCGTGGACAGAAAAACGATCTGGAGACGTCCACCGTTGGCCAGTTGGACGCCCTTGTTGAGATTGCCTTGGCGGCGGAGGGCATCGAGTCGTCGGGAAACAGTCCGGGCATTTTGACCGCGCTCGCTCGTCTCCCGCTTGAATTTGTCGACCTCTTCCAGGACCTCGATAGGGATGAGAACGTGGTTGTCCTGAAAGTTGAGCAGCGCGTTCGGATCGTGGAGCAGGACGTTGGTATCGAGAACGTAGTTCTTAATCCGATTCCTCCCTGAATCGGTGCCGGGTGAGGCCGTTGAAGCGGAGTTGCCCCGGGATTTGCGGGGAGATTTCGCGAGCCCCTTGGGCTCTGCGCTGACCGGATCCGATGCGCTATCCATCACTTTTCTGTAATGCTTCGGACGCAGGTCCGGGTTCAAGAGCAATCCTTCGTTCACCGTCAATTGGGCCGCAGAACGCAGTGACTTTTGGGTGACGGCCCGCGGGAAGCCGTTTGTCAGAGCCTGGACGGCACTCAATCGACCATCGGACACCTTTTGTCCATAGAGGTGCTGCAAAGTCATCCCATGAAGATGAATGAACGATTCAATGAGGAGCGAGGTGAGGTGATAGAATTGACCCCCGGCGGCGGGCGCCTGCCCGAAGGGTTGACTGAGGGATTCCAGGTGCGGGTGGTCCGCCGCATCGATGGAGACCATCGTCTGGTGGAGCGAGAGGGCCGAGAATGGGTGGTGGCCCTGACCCAGATGCGCTTTCGACGTCGATTTCTCGCACCCCTGCCGACCACCGCGTGTGAGACTTGGAACCTGCCGATGCGCGGAGTTCGCCCGCAGACCCCGAATCAGCGCGGCATTGCGGGCATCAACCCGGGTTTTCACCGTGCGATGCATTGAGGATCCGCTCGGCGCATGGCAGCGCGACATTCTTACGCGTTGCACCCAAGGTCTTACCG
>CAMDDW010000075.1:0-8071 GCA_945893185.1 Akkermansia muciniphila
CTGCGCAAGATTCAGCCCGGACCCGCCGACAAGAGCTACGGCATCCAAGTCGCGCGACTGGCCGGGGTGCCTCGGTCGGTCATCGATCGCGCCAAAACCATCCTGAGAGTTCTCGAAGAGGCCGAACTCAACTTGCAACACGTGGCCGCACCTGACGGTGGAACTCTGAGCGAAACCAATCCAGGCAGTGGCCGATCGCGAAGGGTTCGTCGTCTGGAGCGCGATGCGCTGCAAGAGCTAACACCGCCACCCCAGCTGGACCTCTTTTCCTGACGGCCCCGCCTGGAAGCCAAAAACAACGGGCGGCCAAGATTTTAAGACCGGGACCCGAGGTATCAGGACCCGAAGTGAGCGAGGTATAGACAGGGCCTCCACGCGGGAATCAAAGCCCCATGTCACCGAGGAGCTAACAACGCTCCTCGGTCCCTCCGAACCCGATGGGCTTTCAGCCCTGACCCCGTTCAGAACTTAAACTGAACGCCTGCTATTGCCCCGAACACGGAGCCCAGTTGAATGCTGGTGCCGCGGCCTTGCGTCGAAAAGTTCAGGTCTGAATTGGACTGAATGTCGCCGCCAGCGAAGACCGACCAGCTCGGGGTGATGGCGAAATCCACCAAGGCCCGGGCATATAATCCTGAACGCCAGTCGGCGCGCGAGGCGCTGACCGTCAGGTTCTGAGTCGCAACACCAAACTCCGCCGGGTTTCCGGTGAAGGTGGTGGACTCACTGAAGAGCAAGTCGGCCTGTGCATAAATGGTGCAGAAGCCGGCTCCCAGACCCACCGTCAACCGGTCGGTCACCGGCAATTCGACCCAGGGGCCGAACTTGACCGTGTGCAAGTCGGTCGAGACGGCCGCGTTCAACGAGTTGATGCCGACGGCTTGCACCGCGGAAGACCGCACGGGATCAAAATCCACAACCGGAGCAACCGGCCCGCCGGGGACTGGCCCAAAATATCCGCCCTGATATCCCGCAGACGGCGGAACGATGCCGCCCAGGGAGTACACCGACTGGCGACGGGTGGCCGTGCCGGAGACCGATCCAGAGGCCGACGCGTCGAAGGTGGTGAAACCATAGCCTGCCTCGACGCCCCAATGACCCGTCCGCTTCTTGAAGGACCGGAAACTGTAAAGTTCGTACATCGCCCACAACTCCCCCCCATAGGCGGTGCTGCCCCCACTGCCATCCAAAGTCCCCACCCGGGGCACCTGATCGAATCGAGTCAGCGTGAGTTCATTTCCAGCAACCTGATCGGCGCGCTGATAACCCCAATTCCAAGTCGCGGATCCCAGATTGGGGGTCACCACACCGGCATTGGTCGAGGTAGACGTGTTCGATCCTAATAGCACGTAGCCATCGGCAAATTGCCCGGCCGCACCTGACAAGGGCACCTGAGCATCGGTGAACGAGGCTTTGAGGTTGAACTGCACCCGACCCGCTAGGCGGAAACGGATGCCCAAGGGTTCGGGCGCATCCTCATCCTGAGCGCGGGCAGACAAGGCGGCACTGGTGGCGAGGAGCAGGAGGGCGGTGCGTTGAATCGAGGGACTCATGGCGGTAAAAGGCGACGTCAGGAGGGGCGAAGAAGGGACTGAATTTCAGCGGAATTCAAGGACTCGGTAGAAGCGGTTGGTCGGAGTGTTTTCCGTCCGGGGCGACCCATTGTCGAGCCACTGTACTTTCCGACCATTGCCCAAAAACGCCGGGCGGGCAGTTCGGATGACCGAGTTGGTATTGTCCTGAGCGCTGAAATCCTTCAGCGAATCTGAGTAGCGGATGTAATAGCTGAAGTTGGTCAGTGTCGGAAACTCGAGCAGGACACCGCCGGAGAGAACCGGCTTGTAAGTCACCGGGACCAAACTGCGCCGACCGATCGGGGTCTGGAGGGTGCTGTCCAAGGCGAATTCGGTGACGTATCCCGGCGTTCCGATGCTGTTCGGTCGACCATCGGACACGTAGTACTCGAAGGTCAACCGGCGGACAGTGAACGCGTCCATCGGCCCCACAAACACCGAGGGATTGGGCGGAGTACCCACCGGGCCCACCGAACTGGCAAGCGAGACGGGCACCCCACGGGTGTCATTGGTCAACCCGGTGACGATGAGCAGAACGTCCGCGAGGGCATCCGGACGTAAGTTGACCACCTGGGCGGCCTGCTCGAAATAACCCGTCTGTCGATTGAGAGTGACCGATCCGTGCGGAATCACCTGCGGCGTCATCAGAATGTTCAGGGGAAAGGTGACTAGGTCGGCCAAATTGGTTCCCAGAACTCGGTCACTGCCACTAGGCAAAGGCAGGAACGGGCGAGCGATGTTGGTCGCACTATTTGCTTCAACTGGCACTAACTGAGCGGCCGCCAACGCCTGGGCTGGGTCCCGATTGGTGGATGTGGTCAGAACCAGTCGACCAATTTGCTGATCCATTGAGAAACCCACGGCGGCGGCGTTGGTCAGAGTGTATACAAAAGAGAATCGGCCAATTTCCAACGAGGTACGGACCGTGGTGTTGGTCGGTGCATCGGAACTCGGGACGAAGACCAAATTCCGAACCACCGTGGGGTCGAAGGTCCATGTCACTCCGACACCCCGATCCGGTCCCATCACCGAGAAAATCACCGGGAACGAAAATTGACGTTCCAATCCAGAAGCAGCGTTCGTACTGACCGAGACCGTGGCCAACCGAAGCCGTGAAGCCACCCCGACCACCACCGACAATTTGGCCGGTTCGCTCACCACCGTGTTGGTCCCAGAAGACACGGCAACCCGGAATGGACCGCTGTAACCGCTGGCGACATTGGTCAAGACCAACTGCGGCAAGGTCGCATTGGTCGAATTGAAGGCTCCCGCGGCGATGGGAGTCAGGTTGGTACCAGCCAACCACTGGTAAGTCAGGACCGCGGACTCATCCAAAGAGGACGGTACGGCGTCCACCGAAAGGGTCACCGTGTCTCCGGTATAGACCCCTTGGCTGATTGGCTGGCGGCGGATCACCGGCACGCGAGCTGCGGCATCCAGCAAAGAGCCGGCCACCAAAGCGACGGAGCCGGCCAACGGCAGGAGGCCCACCAACAGTCCACGGACAAAGGCATTCAACATGATTGGGTGCACCGGGCAAATTCAACCGCTTGGGCCGCCGCCGGCACGACGTTTCTGCGGGTCCACGGAAGGGCCTTCAAGCGCAATCTGCTCCGGCTTCCATAGGGGAGCCCTCTCACCGGGTTGGCGACAACATCACAACGAGGATCCATAGAAGGCGGATTCTTCGGAAAAAGGTCATCGTGGCGCGTTGGGTTAAGGCGCGTTGGGTTTAAAAAGGGGGATGGGCTTATTTGTTACTGAGACCCGCTGGCCCCCCTCATCCCGGCGGGCGGCGATCCGGGTTCAGCAAGGGATTCAACTCTTTGCGACCATGGACGTGGACGGCCGTCCACTCGGCCAAACGGCGGCCCAGAAGTCGGCACACACCCTCGGCATCCTCACCACGAGGTTCCTTCACCACGACGGCCCCATAGTGCGGCGTGTGCAGAGGTGTGGCGTAATCGGTGACGCCGAAGACCAGGAACCCGAAGTTCATCAACACGGTGAGCAAGCTCTGGCAGGCCAACTCCATCCCTCCGCCCCATCCGCCGGCAGTGCTAAAGGCGCAGCCAATCTTGCCGTCCACCTTCATCCAATGCGGGCCCATGACCTCGTCCCAGCAGCGCTTCATCCGCCACGACAGAATTCCCATGTTCGTGGGGCTACCCAGCGCGAGACCGTCACACCACAGGACATCGTCGGCCGTGGCCTCGGCGATGGAGCGCACCCGCACTTCGGTGTCGGGCACCGTCCGGGCCCCCTCGGCCACCAGTTCCGCCATCTTGGCGGTGTTGCCCGACAACGAATCGAAAAGCACCAACACGCGGTTCATGCCGATACTTCAAACCCGCAAACCCCAGAAGGAAACCCGATTCTCGAACCGATCGCACTTCGACCCAAATCGCCCCAATTAGCCGAAGCGGGTCAGAAGCGACGCACCCGGAAGAACCGGGTGGTGCCTGAGGTTTCAATGCGGAACTCCTCGGCACGGGGGACCGTAGCTTTGGGCCAGGCGTTCAGCGGAGACCAATCGCCCTCCGACAGAGAAACCCGTTCTTCCAAGCGGTGGGAAGAACCCGCCACCGCATCGAAGCGGAAGCGAATACCTGTTGCCTCTCGTTCCGCCACCACACGCACCGACTCCTCGGCCGTGTTAGGATCCGGCACGCCGGGCGATCCGCCCAACTGCGCGCTGCGCTTCCAAGAGGCGGCCAACGCTGGATCACCCGGCGCTCGAGGATTTGCCATCACCAACGAGTACCCTCCCCCGTCTGCCAACGGTTCCCACGAGGCCTCGTAGCGGAAGTCGAAGACAGGCTCGTCCAGCGGACCGCTGAGGGCCAACCGTTCCCCATCATTGGCCAACTGATCAGAGCCGTATTCGCCGATCAAGTTAGTCACCGTCAGGTTAGCGACGGAGAACTGCGCCAAATTTCGAACCAAAACCCCGTAGGCACCGGGCGCCAGGGTCGGCGCATTGGTGAGCGACCACTTAAAATCGATACCACCCCGGAGGCGCATGCCTGCCAACGACTGGGCGCTGTCACCCCGATTCCAAAGTTCCACGAACTCCAAGTTGTCGGCGTCTCCAGGCGCACCAGCGTCATCAGGGTGAAAGTGGATTTCACTCACCACCAGCGGGATGGGTTTCACCACATAGGTGGCCGACACCGGGCCGGACCACGTGGATTTCAAGGGCGGGTTGTTTGCACCCGTCAGCGCAAAGTGGAGAGGGTTCACCGATCGGGCCACCAGCTTGGCATTGGCTTCCAGGGTGATGGGACTGCCCGTGTAGCGACGGGCCGCAGGATTGGTTCTGCCACCGGGCCATCGAGGATCGGACCCGTCGGTCGTGTAATAGACGGAGGTCGTCAGGCCGGTGGGCGCGATGATTTCCGCACCGAATCCAGAGTCTACCCGGCCCGAGGGACTTGCCAAACGGGGCGGAGACACGAATTGGCGATCCATGAAATCGGTCCGATTCGAAATCCACGCCTTCATTAAGTTGACCTCCGCCTGATAACTGCCTCCTCGAGGGGCAACTCCCCATCGATTCTTCTCGCGAGGTTGCGCGGCTCGCACCTGACGGGCCAAATCGTCGATCCGACGCCAGAGGTTGGTGGTGGCAAAATGACCGGTCCGCAAGTCGTGGTAGCGGTCGATGTAATCCTGAAAGAACTCCGGGTCACGGAACACCCGATCCCACCAGGGATAATTGAAGAAGTCGGTGCCGAGATCTCCGCTTTGGGAACGCCACACCCGCGGGTTGGAGTCCCGCCCATCGGTGGAGCCGAGCGTTCGATCGAAATCCCAGATCGGGCCGAAATGAATCTTCCCCTCGCGCTTCTTGTAGAAAAAGGCACTCAACCGCAAGGCATCGACGTTGAACGACAGCACGTTGAGGAGGTGATGATCCACCCAGGAACCGGTATCGATGTAGGCTCGAAATCCGGTCACGGGATTGGTGAAACGGTTGTTGTCATACAGGGCATTCCCGAAGGACGTGAGGTAGTTGCGGATATAATTCAGTTGGGCGGCGCGGGCAGGGAGCATGAGTTGGTCTTCCCTCGGATCGACCAAGGCCACCGCCCGGTTGGCTGCGAAAATTCCAGAATCTCCCGGGTCCAAACGGTCGATCTTCATGAGGTAACCACCGGACAGCGAGGGCAGCGTGAGGTTCTCCGGCTCCAACGTCCCGGCATCGACCCGGTCCTTGCCCACCTCGATCCGGTCCATTAGCACATAAATGCCCGCGTAACTGGCCGAGTCGATCGCCCCGGTGCCTGAACCCACAAAATAGACCTCCACAAAGCGGGTATTCGGCGAGTAGCGCCCGATGTCCCGGCTAAGCTGGTGCATGAACGGATTGTGAATGAGCACCGGCTCGAAGCTGTTCGGAGCGTACATTACCCAGTCGCCGTCGGCGGGCATTCCCAAGGGTGACAGCGGGCGGTCATTGTCCCACTCGTCACGGAACTCCATTCGGTAGCTGGCCTTGGCGTTGCCTTCGGTGCTGGATCCGCGAACGGAAATACCCGCCCGTGTGGCCAAGGTCGGAGCACTGGTGAGCCGGGTCACCCCGTTCGTATCGGGCTCGAAGAGCTGCACGTGAGCAAAGACCCGAGTATTGGCCGGAGGCCGGCCTCGACCAAAATCATGGATGAGCATCACCGGCAAGTCCGAACGGAAATTAGCCACCGTCGATGAGAGTGGTAGGAAGGTCTCCCCCCGAAGCTCTCCTGGTAGCAAGCCGCCGGAGAACGCGCGCGCCCGCACTCGGACCGCCAAGTTAATGAACCTCAAGGGAGTGGAGTACTCCGCCGAGGATTCAGTGGGCGTAGACCCATCGACCGTGTAGCGGATCACTGTGCCGATGGGTACCGGGGCATTGGTCGACGCACTCAAACTCAGCCCCAGTTCCAAGGTGCCGGAGTAAGTGCCGCTGGAAACCGAGAACACGACCTCGGGCGCGAAACCATCGCCCTTGGCTCCATTCGGGGCGCCTGGGCTGGGGACCACAAAGTATCCGCTACGGTTCGGGGCCCCCTCGGCGTGGCCATAAGAAACGTCGGCCCGCTGAGGCGGATAGGCCGGGGAGTATTCGTCCTGGATCACCCCTTGCGCATTGAGCAGAGCCAAGCGTTCGCCCGCGGAGCTCAGTCGGAACGAGGTGTGCAGACGGGCCGTGTCGTTCGTGCGGTTCTTGCCCGAGGCAAACACCCGCAGTCGCCCGTTGGGTGCCAGGAAGAGCGATGGAAAGACCCAGCGGTCGGTTCCGGCTACCAACAACCATCCTTGGAGTGAGGCCAGCGATGTGCCGCTGTTGAAGAGTTCGATCCAATCGGAATTGTCTCCATCCTCATCGCGCACCCCTCGACTGTTGACTGCCAGGAACTCATTAATAAGCACGCCCTTCGCTTCGCTCCCGCCTTCGACAGTCACCGACCAAGCTGCACCCGCAAACGGAAGCCCCGCCGAAGACAAGTCCGTGATTCCGTGACCGGGAACAAATTGGAAACCCACCGTCCCCACTCCGACTTGAGGAAAGCTGAAGAGGTATTGATCTGGGGCCACGGCGACCACCGATTGAGCTGGCAACCCGTTGACCTTCAGATCGCCGGCATCCACACCCCGAACAGGTTCATCAAAGAGCACCTCGACCGAAGTAAAGGGAGCCACCACAGAACCCTCGGACGGCAAGATCCGGGCAATGCGGGGCGCCTGCTGATCCAAATCGCCCTCTAATTCTGCATCGAGAACTAGGTCACTGCTGCCCAACGTCACATTGAAGGCTTGGATGGCCAACACGTTGCCCCCCGCCTTGAGCACCTCCTTCGGCAAGGCCACCGCATACTCCACAAAATCGACCGGCTCGGTCGCCGTGATCGAGGCTGTTGAAGCGGCGGTGAACTCCCCCTCGGGCGAGCCGAATCGGGCCACCTCCCGACCATTGATCCAGGCAATGAATCCATCATCTACCTTCACTCGCAGGATCAGACTGCGAACGTCCGCCGGAGAACCCACCGTGAACGCACGCCGCAAAAACACCGAGGAATACCCGTTCTGCATGTCGGTCAATTCGGTGCCGGTCAACGCCTCGCCGTAGAAGACCGGAAGTTTCGCCGCAGACCAGGAGGCATCATTGAAGGTGCTGACGCGCCATTGGGTCGCATCCGGAGAAGAGGCCTCGGCGGATCCCTTAGCTAAGCGCCAGACATCTCCTCGCGGAATGAGTTGCTGAGTCTGAGCCTCCACCATCAAGGCGGAAAACAGCCACAACAGTGCGGCTGCAAAACACGGCATCCAATGGGTCATCATCAAAAGACTAGGCATGGTTGCCCGAGACCGCAAAGCCCTGAACACCGGAGATCGCTCACTAGAAAATAGCCGTTGCCGCTGGCTTGGGGGCTTCGATAGCGTCGCTCCGTGATTTCGAAGCGTGAACAGGTAGCCGTACGTGTAACCCTCCGGGGCTGACGCGGACTGGCCGACTG
>CAMDDW010000076.1:0-7851 GCA_945893185.1 Akkermansia muciniphila
CGTCGAGCGCGAGGCGAAGATTCGCAAGTTTGTCGCGCGGGATTATTGGGAGATCATCCCCTACGGGCTCCCTTCACCATTCCCTCTCCCGGCACCTCGTAGCGTATTGCCACTCTCCTTTGAGGTCACGGACTCAGAAACGGCGGGAGCTCTTATCTTTTTTCATAGTGAAATGTAATTTTTCTTGGCTTGGAGACAGCAACTTTTGATTGGCCGGGTGATCAGTGACCGAAAACGCCCAGCATTCAGTCGTTGTGAATAAATCTGCCTCGTCTGGGCCTTCGCACGCGGGATAAACTACCGGCGACTCATCCTGCGAGGGTCGACTCCTTCAAGCCCCTCGGTTTGCTGGGATACTTATTAGGAGGATCCGATTGGGTTCGATTGCCAACTCGCCTTGAGAGAGTCCGAAAAGAGGGTTGGCCGAGCTGATCGGACTCGGTTTGCTGCCCTCCCGATCGAAACGGGCCCAACAACATTGGGTGTATCGCAGCCGATCACAGGCGAGGATTGGCCAATTCCGGCCATCGCCTTCAAAGCCTTCGTCTTCGAAATTGAGCCCGGGGGATGCCATGTCCTGGCTTCCGGCCTCCCCCGAAAGAACACTTCAGAGACCGCCGTTGGGCAGCCGTGGGCTTCCGGCGAGGGGTTACCCATCGCTCCGCTCGTCAAAGGACGGCAGGAATCGCGGGGTGCGGCGAGCCGGGGCGGCGGTCTCGAAGGCGTGGGCGAGGCCGATGAGTTTTCCTTCGCTCCAGGCGCGGCCGAAGAACGAGAGGCCGATCGGTAATCCAAAAATCATCCCGGCAGGCAGAGTAATCGACGGGTAACCGGCGACGGCGGCGATGGATGAACTACTGCCAAGGCCGCGGTCACCTGCCAGCAACTCGATGGCATGAGCCGGGCCTTTGGTCGGTGCCACGAGGGCGTCGAGTCGTTGCTGATCCATCACGCCGTCGATGCCGTCTTTGCGACACACCTTGCGGCATTGGGCGAGCGCTTCCAGATAGCGCGCTTCGGTCAGCGGCCCCTTGGCTTGCGCTTCGATCAAGGTTTCCTGCCCAAAGAACTTCAGCTCCCGGTCTGCATGGCGCTCATTGAAGGCGATCAGCTCTGCCAACGATTTCACCGGCGCTGAATCACCCCGTGATGCGAAATATGCGTTCAGGCCGGCCTTGAACTCGTACAGCAACACCTGGAGCTCCGCGTCTCCGAACGCTGAGTGACTGGGAAGGCCGGTGATGTCGATCAATTCGGCCCCTTGTTCGCGCAAGATCTTGAGAGCCGATTCCATCACCCGATCGATGCGTCCATGCCATCCGAAAAAGTTCCGGGCAACACCGATGCGTGCGCCCTTCAGCGCGTCGGGATCGAGGAAGCGGGTGAAGTCTTGCCCGGCCAATGCGCCGTTCGAATGAGCCGAAGCGGCATCGGACGGATCAATGCCGGTCAATGCGCTCAACAACGCCGCCGCATCGGCCACGGTGCGCGCCATGGGTCCGGCGGTGTCTTGCGTCGAGGAAATGGGAATGATGCCCGAGCGACTGAGAAGGCCCACGGTGGGCTTCAAACCCACGATGCCGCACGACGACGCGGGCGAGACGATGGACCCATCGGTCTCGGAGCCAATGGCCACGGTGCACAAGTCGGCCGCTACGGCTGCGCCAGAACCGGAGCTGGAGCCCGAGGCGCTGCGGTCGAGCATGTGCGGATTGCGCGTGAGACCTCCACGTCCGCTCCAGCCGGAGATGGAACGATGGCCTCGAAAGTTGGCCCATTCGCTGAGGTTGGTCTTGCCCAGAACGACAGCTCCCGCCGCGCGGAGCCGAGTGACGATGAACGCATCCTTAGGCGCTGTGGATCCGGCCAACGCCAGCGAACCTGCGGTCGTCTGCATGCGGTCGCCAGTGTCGATGTTGTCCTTGATGAGCACCGGCACGCCATGGAGCGGGCCACGCGGGCCCTTCGCACGCCGTTCGTCATCGAGCGCTCGGGCCATGGCCACGGCCTCCGGATTCAACTCGATGACCGAGTTAAGACGGGGGCCGTTGCGGTCGAGTCGGTGAATTCGCTGAAGGAAGTGGTTGGTGAGTCGCTCTGCGGTGAGCGAACCCGCGGCCATGCGTCGCTGGATCTCGGCCACGGAAAGTTCCGATAAAGAGGCCGATCCGCCGACCGCTCCGGTGATGCACCCCGGCAAGGTTCCCAGAGAAGTTGCAGCCAACGATGCCATGCCTAGGCCGTGGAGGAATTGTCGTCGGTTTGTCATATTGTTCGATCAACTGGAGTCTGAGGTGTCGATTCTAGGCCCTTTGTTCTCCAACGGGCCTGAGGCAACCGCAACGACCGATGTCACGAAAGTCATCATCGCAGAACGCGAAGCCGGCGGAGCAAATCACCGAAACAAGTCGCTATGTGTACCGGTGCGTTCGAAACGAACGTGGGAGTCATTTTCGGTGAGCGTATAGATGAGCAACCAGTCAGGTTCGATGTGGCAATCACGGCTACCAGCAAAATCACCCCGGAGCGGGTGATCCTTGAACAGCTCCGGCAATTGACCTCCGTCGATCAGTAGTTCCAGGACAGCCTTCAGCTTCGACAAGTCTTTGCTCCGCTTCTCCGAGCGTTTGACGTCCTTCTTGAACTGACTGGTGCGACTAAAGGTTCTCAAGAGAAACGCGGATCTTGGTTTTTAAACTCCCAGGTCGGAAAAGAGTTCTTTCTTGGTACCAAACCGTTTCACGTTTCGGCCCGCTTTACTGGCATTGAGGACGGTTGCGGTGAGCTTGTTCGGCAAGCGTACCTCGAAGGGCAAACCTCGCTGCAGTTGGATTTGTCGGTAGAGAAGATGAACCGCCTCCGATGCCGTAAGTCCCAGTTGGGCTAATATGGCTTCTACCTCGTTCTTAAGGACAGGCTCAATCCGGGTGCGGATAGTCGCGGTTTTGCTCATGCTTGGAATGTGGTCACAGTGTAGCTACATGGCAAGCCAGTCTGTTTTCTCATGTGCGGAAGTTCATGGGCCATGGGGCTCAAACCTGCTCAGGCTAGGATGCCTCGGACCACTTCGCCACCGACATCGGTGAGGCGGTAGTCTCGACCTTGGAACCGGTGGGTGAAGCGGGTGTGCTCGATGCCTAGCAAGTGCATGACTGTAGCTTGGAAATCGTTGGCGTGGACGGGATTGTCGGCGGTGTTGTAGCCGAAGTCGTCGGTGGACCCATAGGTGGTGCCACCCCGGACCCCGCCACCTGCCATCCACAACGAAAAGGCTTTCATGTGGTGGTCGCGGCCATAGTTGCCGTTGGAGCTATCGCCTTGGTTCATGGGGGTGCGGCCAAATTCGCCGCCCCAAATCACCAAGGTGTCGTCGAGCAGGCCCCGCTGGCGGAGATCCTGCACCAGGGCTGCCGAGGCTTGATCCACCGTCTTGGCTGTCTTGGCAATGTCGGCTGGCAGGTTGTTGTGATGGTCCCAACCCCGATGGTACAGCTGGATGAATCGGACGCCGCGCTCAGCCAGTCGTCGGGCCAAGAGGCAGTTGTTGGCGTACGAAGACTTGCCTGGTTCAGCCCCATACATATCGAGCGTGGCCCGATTCTCTTTCGAGATGTCCATGAGTTCCGGCACGCTGGTCTGCATGCGGTAGGCCATTTCAAACGAGGCGATACGGGTGGCAATCTCAGGATCTCCCACCGCTTGCAAGTGCTCTCGATTGATCTCTCGGGTACTGTCGATCAACCGGCGGCGGATCTCCGGAGAAATCCCCTGCGGATTGTTTACGAACAAAATGGGTTCGGCCCCGGAACGGAACTCCACGCCTTGATGGTTGGTGGGCAAGAAACCACTACCCCAATACCGGGTGAGCAACGGTTGATCTTGCCCCTGCCCCGAAGCCAAAACGACAAAGGCCGGCAACTGCTCATTCTCACTGCCTAAACCATAGGAGATCCAGGAACCCATGGCCGGCCGCCCCGCCTGCTGGTGGCCGGTTTGCATGAGGGTGACACCCGGATCATGATTAATGGCCTCGGTGTGCATCGAACGCACCATCGCGATATCGTCGGCAATGGAACCGATGTGCGGGAGCAACTCGGAGATTTCCATGCCGGATTGGCCGTGCTTATCGAAACGGAAACGGCTGCCCACGCAGTTGAGCGGTTGCCCCATGAGCTGCGCGATGCGTTGGCCTCGCGTCAGGCTTTCGGGCATGGGCTTGCCGTTCATCTTCACCAACTGAGGCTTGGGGTCGAAGAGATCGAGATGCGACGGCGCACCCGATTGGAAGAGGTAGATCACCCGCTTGGCTCGAGGTGATCGGTGCAGCACGCGAAGGTCCTTGGGAAGGCTCGGAACCTCAGCAGTTGCGCTGTGAGACGATCCCAGCAGCGAGGCCAAGGCGGCGGCACCAATGCCCCGGGCACCCCGAGAAAAAAAATGGCGCCGCGTCAGATGCAGAGGGATGGAATCTTCAGTCTTCATATTCATTCGCGGGTGACCGATTCGTCGAGATTGAGGAGAGCGCTGGCGACGCCGGTCCACGCGGCCAGGTCGGCGACGGGGAATGCCTGGATCTTGGGGCCCTGCCCGACGCGCGTGATGGCTTCGGCGGCAGGAATGTCTTTGGTGTAAGCCTCCAGCAAATCGTCCAACAGGCGCTTCAATGCGGCCTGCTCCCGATCGGAGGCCGGTCGGGCCAAGAGGGATTTCATGGCAAAATCAATGCGATCGGCCGGAGTTCGACCCGGTGACTCCCGCAAGATCCGCTGGGCGAAGAACCGGGCCGCCTCCAGGAAGGTCACATCGTTCATGGTCACGAAGGCCTGAAGCGGCGTGCAGGTGGACGGTCGCTGCACCGTGCACAACGCTCGGTCGGGCGCGTCAAAGGTTTGGAGCGTGGGATTGGGCACGGTCCGCTTCCACAAGGTGTACAGGCTGCGACGGTACAAGTCTTCACCCTGTCCCAGCTGATAACTGTTGCCGGCAAACATCTTCTCTTCCCACAAACCGGGCGGTTGATACGGGCGAACACTGACTCCGCCAATACGCTGGGAAAGCAATCCGCTGACGGCCAACGCGTTGTCTCGCAGCATCTCAGCCGGCAACCGGAACCGAGGGCCACGCGCGAGCAGGAGGTTCTCTGGATCGCGAGCAAGAACTTCCGGCGAGACCCGGGACGATTGACGGTAGGTGGCGCTGAGCACGATTTGCCGGACGAGGGTCTTCACATTCCAACCGTCTTCAACGAAGCGCCGGGCCAACCAATCCAGCAATTCGGGATGGGTGGGAGGTTGGCCATTGGTCCCAAACTCGTTGGCGGTGCGGACAATGGGATTAGGAAAGAACAACCCCCAGAACCGGTTGACCGCGACTCGGGAAGTGAGCGGGTGCGATGGATCTACCAGCCAACGGGCCAGATCCAATCGATTGGTGCCTGAGACGTATTGAGCCGGCGGCAGGCAACTCGTGGGAACATCGGCCGTGACCCGCTCACCCTTCGAGCGGTAGTCACCGCGAACTCGGATGTGACTGGCACGCCCTTCCTTCATGTCTTCCATGACGCGCAGTGTGGGAATAGAACGATTCAAGTCATCGCGACGCTTTTTCTCGGCTGCCAAACGCACCGTCAACTCCTTCACCTCGGGGATGCGGGTGGTGCGGTAATACGTCCGCAACTCCAAAGCCTGAGCCGGGGTTCTCTGGTCTATCGGCCGGCGGGCAATCTCACGCAAGGCGGCCATCTTCGGATCGCCTGCCTCACGGTCGGTGGCGAAGTAAAATCCGCTGCCACCGGCCCGGTTCACGATCTTCAGCACGAGGTGATTCTCTCCGGTTTTCAGGACCGCCTGAACCTCTTCCTGATTGGCGGCAGCACCGCGACTCACATCCTTGGCCAGCAACTCGCGGCCATTGAGCCAAACGCGGATTCCGTCATCGCTTCCCAAGAAGAGCGCCTGAGTGCGCACCTGGCTCGAAGTCAAAATGCGGTGCAAATAAGTGGCTCCTAGGTCGTTCGACAAAGCCTGCACCACGCCATCCTTCCAACCGGCTTCGAGGACCCACGCTTTCCGATCGTTGCCGAACACCGCGTCGGCCTGAAACTCCTTCTCCGGCCCGAACTCTCGCTCGAAGGCCACCTTGCCGTCGGGTTCCACGAAGGGACCCACGCGTCGCCAGGGTCCCAACTGAAGGACTCCCGTCAATTCGGTGCCGGCGAGCCAGGAGGCCTCCCAGGCGGTTTGGGCCGAGTTCCAGTCCGAGCGTTTCTCGTTCAATTGCTCGGTGTGGCTGGCTTCCAAGGTCCGGGCCGATTCTTGGAGCGCTTTCAGATCGGTCTCCTGACGGGCCGTCGGAACCTGGATGAACGGCGGAGCCGGATCGCTATCGAGCCCCTTCTCGGCAATGCGGTTGAAGAAATCGTAGAGCTGGTAGTACTCGCGCTGGGTGAACGGGTCGTACTTGTGGTTGTGGCACTCGGCGCACTGAATCGACGAACCTAAGAAGACCGTCCCGAAGGTGTTCACCCGATCGGTGACGTACTTGTTGAGGTATTCGTCGGGGTCAGCGCCTCCCTCCGTGCTCGACATGCCGTTGCGGTTGAAGGCGGTGGCCACGCGCTGATCCAGCGTCGGATGAGGCAAGAGATCCCCTGCTAACTGATCGATAATAAAACGGTCGAAGGTCTGATTGGCATTGAAGGCCCGGATCACCCACTCGCGGTATTGCCACATGGAGCGCGGGGCGTCGGCATGGTACCCGTCGCTGTCGGCGAAACGGGCCAGGTCGAGCCACGGCACGGCCATGCGCTCGCCATAAGCCTGACTGTTGAGCAAACGGTCCACAAGCTTCTCGTAGGCTTCGCCCGAGTTGTCGGCGAGAAACGCATCCACCTCGTCGACCGTGGGTGGGAGTCCGATGAGATCGAGACTGACACGTCGCAGCAGTGTCCGGCGATCGGCCTCGGGAGAGGGAGAGAGTCCTTCCTTTTCCAAACGCGACAAAATGAAGGCGTCGATGCCGTTGCGCACCCAGCCCTGCCTCTGGACAGAGGGCGGTGCGGGGTCTTCGGGCTTTTGGTGAGACCAATGCCCCTTAAACTCCGCCCCCTCCTCGATCCACCGACGCAGCGCCTCCATTTGAGGCGCAGACAACTGCTTGCCCGTGGAAGGCGGCGGCATGTGCTCATCGGGGTCGGCGCTCGAGATGACTTGCAGCAAGCGGGATCCTGAGGGATTTCCAGGCACCACCGCACGCGCGCCGGAGGCCAGTTTCAGGGTTGCCCCTTCAGGCCGATCCAACCGGAGGCCACCCTTGCGCTTCTCCGAATCGGGCCCGTGACACGGGTAACAATGCTCAACGAGCAGCGGACGGACCTCCCGGTTAAAATCGATACGCGTATTCGCGGCACCGAGCACCGGCAAGACCTGGGTCCCGAGCAACGCCATGAGCAACGAGGTCATCCACAGCGAGCCGATCTGAAAAACACCGGAACGGAAGAGGTGGGGTTTGAGAGTCATCATCAAATCGGGCTCCAAGGGGTACTGTGACAATCTAAGATCAAATTGGATTCACGGCCATCCCTTTTCCTCACTCTGGACCAATAGGATTTGACCAACTCTTGACGGAGAGTGCCACGGGGACGGACCGCTCGGAGATCGGTCCCTACCTCGGAAGTCATCGGGCTGCATCCAGGGTCCTTCAGCAAACTCAGCCTCACCCATGAACCTCCCCGGTAGGGACCGAGTCTCTCGGGCCATCCCCTGCTCGCCCGGCAGCCCAAAGAGCGGACGGTGAGACACCGTCCCTACGTGTGAACATGAAACTGAAACGACTAACCGGTGAAAGACCGAG
>CAMDDW010000077.1:0-7255 GCA_945893185.1 Akkermansia muciniphila
GATGAGGAAATATCCCAGTTGATCCGCGATCACTGGTCGGCAATCGAGAACGGGGTGCATTACCGGCGGGACGTGAGCTTTCAGGAAGACCAGTGCCGGGTGAAGGACCGAGTCGGGGCCGAGATGCTGGCGGTGATGCGAAACCTGGCAGTTGGGCTCTACGAACTGGAGTTGGAACGAGGACGGACCCAAGCCGATTCGTTGAGGAACTGGATGAAGGGTCAAACGTTCAGCAACGCACACCGGATGCTCCGGCGTTCAACGACGGCGGCGGTCTAGCAGAACGGCGGCTCCAGCCATCCTTGAACCCACCCTCGCCCCCACAACTTGACCCGCACCCGTGGCCGCGAGACCTTTGGGGCCTGTTCATGACGAAATTGTCCCGCGCCCTCCGGCCCCTGCTTTCCGCCCTGCTCCTGGCAGGAGGATGTGGGTTGTCTGGGTTGTTTGGGTTGTCCGCCTCGGTCGGGTCGGCCGGGCAAGACTCCGAGGTGCGTTTCGGGCCGTTGGCCGAGGAGTTCCCACTGACGCTGCGCACCGGGCAGCGTGGCGAGGCGATGGGGCCGCTCTTCTATTGGCAGGAGACGCCCGAGGCTTGGGGCTGGGGATTTTCGCCCTGGGTATCCTACCAGCACGAACCGGGCGTCGAACGCACGCAGGCGGAGTTTCTCTATCCGCTGGTGTCCTTCGATCAGTACGGCTCGCAGTACCGCTTCCACATCGTGCAGTTCGTGAGTTGGAGCGGGGGGCAGAGCACTGTGGGGCCGGAAAAGCGGCGTTTCACCGTGTTCCCGTTCTGGTTTAGCCAGCGGTCCGACGATCCCGCACAAGCCTACAAGGCGTTGGTGCCCTTTTACGGTCACCTCAAAGGCCGTCTGTTCCGCGACGAGGTGCGCTTCGCTGCGTTGCCGCTCTGGATCCAGACCCGCAAGCGCGACGTGGTCACCGACAATTATTTAGCACCCTTCGTCCACGTGCGTACCGGGGCCGCCCAGGGGTGGCAGGTGTGGCCGCTGTACGGCCAAGAGCACCGCGCGCCGCTGGTGCGAACCAATGCGCTGAGTGACTTGCCTGAGGTGGTTCCCGGCCACGAGAAGCGCTTTGTCGTCTGGCCCTTCTGGATCACCGACCGTCAAGGCATCGGCTCCGAGAATCCGGTCACCAACACCGTGTCGTTGCCGTTGTTCTCCAAACAACGTTCCAAGACTCGCGATAACACCACACTGATGTGGCCCTTCTTTACCCACACCGTGGACCGGGAGCGCGGATTCGACGAATGGGGCGCGCCGTGGCCCTTCATCGGGTGGGCCGATGGTCCCGGAAAACAGGCGCGCCGGGTGTGGCCGCTCTGGGGCCGAGCCACCAATGCCGAGCAGCAGAGTGAGTTCGTGCTGTGGCCGTTCTATACCCACAAGCGGATGCTGACCGAGGACCTCGATCGTGAACAAACCCGCAGTGTGTTCTACCTGTGGGTCGACCTGGCGGAGCGCGACCGTCGCAATGGCTCGGAATACCGCCGCCGCTCGCTCTGGCCGCTGTTCCACCATGCGCGCGATCGGCAGGGGCGTGAGCGTCTGCAAGTGCTCGCAGTGGCCGAGGGAGCGTTTCCATCCAATGAAGGCATCGCCCGTAGTTGGTCACCGGTGTGGTCGCTCTATCGTCACGAACGGGATGCCAAAACGGGTCGGCAGAGCCGGTCGTTGTTGTGGAACTTGTGGCGTCAGGAGTCGGGCCCCGAAGGCACGCGCAACGGCCTGTTCTTCGGGTTGTTCCACTGGGGGAACTCCGTGCCGGAAGTAAGCGCTCCAAAACCGAACGCTCTCAATTCGAAGGATTCAAAACCGAACGGTCCGAAGCCGTAGCCGGTTTCACGTCCGAAGCGGGAATTCCCTCGGAGTGCTCCGAGTGCTCCGAGTGCTCCGAGCGACCCGTCTAGATCCGTTCGCCGCACTCCTAAGAGCCGGTCTGAAAATGGGTAGGGTTCTGTTTGGGAGGGAAGGGTTCGATTGGCAAGGCGCGAGGAGGAAGCAGACCCGCAGCGGTCTGTGACCGACAAGCAACGCCGCCAGCGGGCCCTTCCCTCCCCATTTTCAGACAGGCTCTAAGCTCTCAGCCCCCCGGCGAGCACTGTCTCGATCTTGTTTTGCAAATCGGCGCTGATGCGCTCCACCGACCGCTCGGCGTCGATGAGGTCGAAGCCGTAGTGGCGTTGTAGCCGCCGGAAGGTGTCGCGCATGCGGCTCTGGTACTGCAGGAAGCTATCGAACATGTCGCGCGACAGGCCTAGGTCCATGCCGCTTTCCCAGTAGTCGAGCGCCTGCTGCTTGGCGAAGACGCGCTGAACCAGTTTCTCGGGCCGCACCTCCAGGTAGAACACGGCGTCGGGAACGAGCGCGATCCCGTACAAATTGCGCAGCCACTTCTCATCCACTCCGCGGACGAGATCGCGGGCCATCAAGGTGTAAATGTAGCGGTCAGCCAGCACCATGGAGCCCGCGCGTAGGGCCGGCAGGATGGTGTTCTCAAGCTGGTCAGCAAAATCGGTCGCGTAGAACAGCGAGAGCGTGGTGCGCGAGAGAATGTTGCCCTGCTGGGCGGCCTCGAGTTCTTCGCTGACCAATGAGGAGCGTTTGAGACCTACTTGAATGGTGTGGTGGCCCGAGGCCTCCAGCCACTGGATTAATCGGGCGATTTGGGTGGATCGGCCCGAGCCGTCGGCACCCTCGACCACGATCAGTTTGCCGGAAAGTTTTTCGATCTCCACCCCGGGCAAACCCAGACCAAAGAAGCGCTTGGGCGTGACCTTCGGGACCAGCACTTCAGCATCGGTCGTTGGGGAGAATTTGGGTTTCCTAGCCATATCTCGAATTATTTGGTGGCGGTGAAGGTGGGTAGATCGATCCGGGTCTCAACTAGGCGGCGGACGAGCCCCTGCTGTTCCTCAATGCGCTGGTTGGCATCCACGATCACGAAGTTGAACTCAGTGCTCATGGCCAGATATTGCTCGAAGATTCGGCCCTGGAAGATGCGGAAGCTTTCGTACGGATCGCTGGAGAGCCCTAGGTCCATGCCGGCCTCGTGGTGCTTAAGAGTGGGTCGATTATCTAGGATGCGGTTGAGCGAGACTTCGAGATGCGAGCGGAAGAAGAAGGTGATATCGGGCAGCGCGGCGAAGCTGTAAAGGCCGCGTACCCAGGCCTGGGGGCATCCGCGAACGACGTCCCGGGCGAAGGCCGTGAAGATGTACCGGTCGCAGAGCACGAGATATCCCGCCTTGAGCAGTGGTAACAGTTGGCGCTCGTAGCGGTCGGCGAAATCGGTGGCGTGGATGAGGGAAAACGTGGTCGGTGTCAGCAGGTTCTGCTTCTTGCCCTTGCTGGTGGCGCTTTTGACCAGTGCCGACGAATTCCACTCGCTGAAGAAGACTTTGAATCCGCGCATCTCCAACCAGCGCTTGAGGAGGTAGATCTGGGTGGATTTGCCCGAGCCGTCGAGTCCCTCGACGGCGATGAGTCGACCCTCGAAGCCGAGTTCCGCGAACGTCTTCGTCATTTCGCTGTTCACCCTAGCGGACGTCTCGCTGCGTGAACAGCGAGCAGTCGAAGGCGTGGATGCCGTAATGTGATTCGCTGGCTACTCTAGAAACGGAATCGGGCTTGAAGGTGAAACTGGGTTGCAACAACATCCTAACATGTTCGATCGCATGGATGTAATTCACGGCTATCGGCGAAATCGGGGCTTCACTCTAATCGAACTGTTGGTGGTCATCGCCATCATCGCGATTTTGGCCTCGTTGCTGTTGCCTTCGCTGGCTAAGGCCAAGGGGCGTGCCCAAGGCAGTGCCTGTTCTAGCAATTTCCGGCAGCTTCAGATTTGTGCGCAATTATACGCGGATGACAATTTAGACACCCTCGCACCGAACGAGGCGTTCTTGTCCGGCGGTGGCGGTGGGCGGGAAGCTTGGAACATCCGCTCTACTTCCTGGCTTCAAGGCAATGCTTACACAGACACCTCCGCGTCGAACCTCGCGGTCGGCGTCTTCTGGAAATACAATCAGACCCCAGGAATTTACCTGTGCCCTTCCGATCGTTCGACGGTCCGCGATCAGGGGCTTATCCGCCGCAATCGCAGTGTGTCCATGAGCATGTACATGAATTTGGTGACGCAGCCCTTGGATGAGAATTTCTCACGGTGCTGGCACAAGATGAGTCAGATCACCGATCCAGGTCCGTCACGGGCTCTGTATTTTATCGATGAGCATGAAAAAAGCATTCAGCAGGGGGCCTTCGGCATTAATGCACCGAATCGGTTGACCCTCTTTGGGACGTCGTTGTCGACCTGGATTAGTTTTCCCGGATTGCGGCATGCAGGCGCGGCGACGGTCTCCTTTCCCGATGGGCATACCGAGTCTTGGCGCTGGAGGGATCCAGCCACTTTGGCCGCGGCCCAGAAACCCACGTGGTTGGTACTTCAGCCTGGATCGGGTCCTGCTGATCTCGATCTCCAGCGTATCCAAGCGGCGGTGCCGGCTCAGGTGCCTATCCCGTGAGGGGCTAAGTTGTGTTCTCCGGTGAGGGCGAAGAGTTTTGGGCTACTTGCGTCGCAGCGAGTTCTTGAGGCAGGGTTCGTATCAATCCCCGGAAGGTCCCTGATTTTTCATCCCGACCATGAACATGCTCCATCGCCTCCGTTGTCTGGCAGTCTTGCTGGCCCTCGCGGCTCCCTCCTCCGATGCCGCTGAGTTGCCCGTGTTGCCGGTGCCAGATTGGCAACCCTTTGCCGCCCAAGTGCGTCGTGTGTCCGAGGCGCTGACCTTGGCGGGATCGCCTCTCAGCGCGAAGGAACGTGCCGACCTCGAGGCGGCCCTCATGGATAAAAACCCCGACAAGGCCCGCACCCGTACCCAGCAGATACTAGATGCCCGTGTGCTGGTGGCCGTCCAAGTCACGCCAGAGATGCGGGTCAAGGCCGCGCCGGGTCCCGCCCCGGCGGTCCTCCATGAAACGGGTTGGGTGACCTTTTTGGTGAAGGTTCACAACGAGGCGGGAACCACCGCGGCCCTCCGGGTACGCAGTCCCCAAGCAGCCCGGTTGCATGGATCTCCTGCCGAGACGGTTCCTGACCGATGGTTGGATGTGTCGCTGGTGCAGGCCGCTCCTCTGAAGCCTGAACTGGGAGGGCTTCCCGTGGAGTACCGGCTGGTTCAGATTTATTCCCGGGACGCTGGCCGTCGCGAGGCGAAGTTGATCTTCGATGTCGGCCAGGGTTCCCAAGATTTGGGTTTTCGCAGTGAAGTGGACGCTCTCTTCACCTGCCAGCCCGCCGTCCCGGTGCATCTCGAGGTGCTGGATGAGCACGGCAAGCCCACCACCGCAGCTCTACTCATCACGGACACTCGGGGGCATGTGTTCCCGGCCCAGTCCAAGCGGTTGGCGCCGGATTTCTTCTTCCACCCGCAAGTTTATCGGAACGACGGCGAATCCATCGGTTTGCCGGCCGGCCGGTATTCGGTCGAATTCTCCCGCGGACCCGAATCGCTCATCCAGCGGCACGAACTAGAGGTGACTGCCGGCAAAACCAATCGCTGGCGCTTTCAGGTGCAGCGGTGGATCGATCCCTCCACCCGCGGTTGGATTTCAGGCGATCATCACATCCATGCGGCCGGCTGTGCGCACTATGAAAAGCCGACCGAAGGAGTCCTCGCCGCAGACATGATGCGCCACGTGTTGGGTGAAGATCTTAAGGTTGGGGCTAATCTCACCTGGGGCCCGTGCTTCGACTATCAGAAGCAGTTCTTCACCGGATCGGACGACCCGGTCAGTCGCTGGCCGTACTTACTGCGTTACGATGTCGAGGTCAGCGGGTTTGGGTCCCACAACTCGGGTCATTTGTGTTTGTTGCGCCTGCGTCAGCAACTGTACCCGGGCGGTGACTCCAAGAAGCATTGGCCGACGCTGGGGTTGAATACCCTCAAGTGGGCCAAGGCCCAAGGGGCACTGACCGGCCCGGCGCACAGTGGTTGGGGACTGGAGCTCGACTCGACGGAGTTACCCACTCAAAAAATCCCACCGTTCAGCGGTATCGGTGCCAATGAATACATTGTGGATGTGACCCACAATGTGCCGGGTCCGGATGGAAAACTCGTGCCCGCGGTAGACTTCATTAGCACCGTCGACACGCCCTATCCGTGGGAGTTGAACATTTGGTACCACACGCTCAATGCCGGCTACCGCACCCGCATAAGCGGCGAGACCGATTTCCCCTGCATCTACGGCGAGCGCGTCGGTTTGGGGCGTAGCTACGTGAAGCTCCCAGAACGCTGGTCGTATGAGGACTGGTGCGAGGGAATTCGAGCCGGCCGCAATTATGTCGGGGATGGGCGAAGTCACTTGATGGACTTCCGGGCCGATACGGTCGTCATGGGAGAGCAGGGGAGTTCTCTGCAATTGGCCGAGGGACGCCCGGTGGTGTTCCGGGTTCAGGCCGCGGCCCGGCTCAACGAGCAACCGCAAGTCGACATCCAGAGGCGCAAGTTTAGCGAGCAACCGTACTGGCATATCGAGCGGGCTCGCATCGGTGCCAGCCGGAAGGTTCCGGTAGAATTAATCGAGAACGGCATCGCTGTTGCCCGCATGGAAATAGAGGCCGATGGAGCGCTGAAGCCCATCGAGATTTCTCACCCGGTGAAGCGCAGCGGTTGGTACGCCCTGCGAATCCTGCCGAGTTCGCACACCAACCCGATCTTCATCGAGGTCGGTGGTCAGCCGATTCGCGAGCGGCGCTCCATTCAGTGGTGTCTGGATTCGGTAGAACAGTGTTGGAAGCAGAAAGAACGCTTCTACATTGGGGCCGATCATCGTGAGGCCGTGGTGGCCTTTGATCATGCCCGCCAAGAGTACCGCAGCCGTCTGGAAGCCTCTCAACCCTAACCCTAATCCGACTGGACGGGTGTTGTGCAGTGATGTGTGAGAAGCCGCTGACGCTGTACGGCCGTGGGTCCCTGGGGAGGGACCCACAGTTGAAACCGAGCCTAAGCCGGAACGATTCAGTTGGATCGGTCGCGCTGGCTGCGTCTTCTTCCGCAAGAGCTTCGTTGTTCGTTCGTTAAGGACCTCAACCATGGGCCTTAAGCACGAACCCCAGTGTGGCCCGCGCCTCGCTCTCTTCCTCCCAACTGAATCGTTCCGGCGGAGTCTCCAGTCGGTGTGATTTAAAAATCGGCCGACAAGGTCAGGCTGACCGTGATGCCGCGCTT
>CAMDDW010000078.1:0-6793 GCA_945893185.1 Akkermansia muciniphila
CGATTCTTGGCGGTCCGACACTCCCGCTCCCAAGCGTTGGTCTGAGTTTCCTTCAGCATCAGCGCTGCTTCAAAATCCATCCGCCGAGTCTGGAGGGTCTCCAGTTGGAGGCGGGTTGCGGCGGCTTCCGCCTGACTGGCGGCGCACCGCGCTTCAGCCTCAGCGAGAGTCGTCTGAACCTCGGTAAAACGGGCGCGTTCTTCATCCTGACGGGTCAGGAGTTGAGAGACTGACTGGCATTCTGATTCAGCGCTGACGAGTTGAGTGCGGACTCCTTCCAGCGTGGTGTCCCGCAGTTGCACAGCCTCTTGCAGGGCGAGATTGACTGTTAATTGAGCGGCCAATTCGCGACGGGATTGGTCGAGCAGCGGACGCAGCGTTTCATTTTCCGAAACAGCGAGTTGTTGAGCCAGCCGCAGCGATTGGAGAGCGGATTCTTGATCTAAAGCCAGCGGTGCCGCCGTGGCTAGTTGCAGCTTTAGGTCCAGAACTTCGGATTCGGTGGATTGGCGCAGGGAACGTTCCATCGACCCCTGTCCCGAAAGAGTGTGCATCTCTGCTCGCAAATTCGCGGCGATTTCCTCGTCTTCCGTTTTAGCCTGCTTCAGCAGAGCCAATTCGGCGGCAGCCCGTTCCGCAGTAGCGAGGTTCTCAGCCGAACGTTGAGCTCCGAGAGCTTCAGCCGCCGTCTTCGCCTTGACCGTGGCGTCCAATTCAATCGTGCGGTTCTTGAGGGTCTCGACTGAGCGGTTCAGCTCGTGACGCAGATCGGTGATTTGCCGTTCGCGGGTGAGCAACGCTTCCTGCGTCTCGAACATCGAGCTGCGCAGGAAGAATAGGTCTAGCAGCCACTTGACGAGCAATCCGCTCAGGAATGCGGCAGCCAACGGCAGCCAAAGGGAGGCAAGTAGGGCAAACATAAAACCAATGGGGCGAACGTTCCGTCATGCTATCGATGCTGCCCGCTCAGGGGAATCCCCAATCCCAGTGAAAAAGGGGTGCCTAGGAATTAGCCTTCGACGGCGGTGACGCCGCGTTGGCGGAGCATGGCTTCCATGACCTGGTCCATGGCGTGTTCTGCCAAGGGGCGGCTCACTTCGTCGAGTCGGGCGTTGGCGGCCTTGAGTTGGGTGGGGTCGCCCGTCTTGGTCTTGGGGTTTTCTTCCGACAAAATGGCTTCGACCACTTCCAGGGCCTCGTGGAGCTGCTTTCGGTAGTCGTCGTCGAGGTCTTTGTCGTACTCCGCCATGGTCTTGCGGGTCGCCGTTAAGGTCTCGCCGCTACGGATCTTGGCCTCGATCCACTGACGGGCGCGCAAGTCGTCGAAGGCGTTTTCCACGGATTCCTCGACCATCTTCTGGACATCGGCGTCGTCCACGTCCACGGCTGAGCGCATCTGGACGATCTTTTGGTGACCGGTCTTCACGTCGCGGGCCAGCACGTGAAGGATGCCGTTGGCGTCGATCTCGAACTGGACACCCACGCGGGGTACTCCCTTCGGGGCCGCCTCGAACTCGAGGTCAAACTCTCCGAGGCTCCAATTGTCACGGGCGCGCTCGCGCTCCCCCTGCAGGACGTGGATCTTCATGCTGCGCTGGTTGTCCACAGCGGTGGTGAAGAGCTCGCCTGCCTTCACTGGGATGGTGGTGTTCCGGTGAATAATGACATTCATCAGCCCACCGAAGGTCTCGATGCCGAGCGAAAGCGGGGTGACATCGAGCAGTAATAGGTGGCTGAGTCCGCCGCGCAGAATTTCTGCCTGGATGGCCGCGCCGAGGGCCACTGCTTCATCGGGGTTTTGGGAGGTGTTGAGCTGAGGGCCCTTGGCTTTGTGGTGCTCGTCTCCCAAGCGCAGGTCTCCGCGGGTTTCTTCGAACTCCGAACAACCAAACCAGTGCGCCACGCAGTGTCGAACCAGCGGCATCCGGGTTTGTCCACCGACCAGAATGACCTGGTTCAGATCTTTGGATTCCAGCTTCGCGTCGCTGAGTGCGCGGAGGCAATGCGAGCGGGTTTTCTCGATAATGCCGCGGGTGAGGGTTTCCAGTTCTGCCCGGGTAATGCGGCGCAGGAAGCTGAAGTCGGGCGTGAGGAAGGGGAGTTGCACCTCCGTCTCCAGGTCGGAACTGAGGCGAATCTTGGCCGCTTCGGCGGCTTCCCGGATGCGGGAGATCAGCGGTTGCTGGCCGGGGGTGGCTTGCTGGAGATCGGGGCCGCCTGCCTTGGAGATCTCAGAGATTAAAAAGTCGCTCAGCGCACGGTCCAGATCATCGCCGCCTAAACGGGTATTTCCGTGGGTAGCCAGGACCTGAAAGACACCATTGTTGAGCTCAAGAATGGAAAGGTCAAAGGTGCCGCCACCCAGGTCGTACACCGCGATCTTGGAGTGTTCCTTGAGTCTGTTGAGACCATAGGCTAACGCCGCCGCGGTCGGCTCGTTGATGATGCGCTCGACCTTGAATCCGGCCAGTTCTCCGGCGCGCAGCGTGGCGTTCCGTTGGGCGTCATTGAAATAGGCAGGAACGGTGATGACCGCACGATCTATGGGTTGTCCCAACGCAGATTCCGCATCCCGTTTGAGCTTCTTTAGCACCTCGGCAGCCACCTCTTCCGGGCTCCAAACCCTGCCTCCGATGTCGAAGCCGGCGGGTCCGTTCTCGGTGCGCTGGACGGGGTAAGTCACTCGGAGGTCTTCCGGGGTGAGCATCGAGCCGCGCCGACCCATGAACCGCTTGGTGGAGTACAGGGTGCGCTCGGGATGCAAAACACGCACTCGATTGGCGGCGTGTCCTACGAGGGGTTCTCCGCCGTTGGCAGGAAAATGGACCACTGAAGGGGTGAGACGTTGACCCTCGGCATCCGCGATAACGTAGGGGATGCCACTCTCCACGATGGCGACCAGAGAATTGGTGGTTCCGAGGTCGATGCCGACGATGTTGCTCATTGAACTGGAGTGATTATGTCTGATTTGCCGGGGAAGCCAAGTTAGGTGCGGCCATTCGTTGAGAAAATTCCTGGTAAGCCCTTCGAAAAACGGCCATGCCTGCCGTCGTTGATGCAGCCGTCAAGAAGCGGGTTGAGCCGCTTTTTCGGCCAGGTACTTCTCGTAGGTGTTCGGGGCTCCCTTCACCAAGTAGGCGACTCCTTCGGGAGAGTGCCGGATGCGGTCGGAACTCTGGGTCTTCGACAAGTAGTCGTGGACGGCCCGTGAGCAGCCGTCCCAGATGAAGTAGTCGTCGATCAGGATCATACCCCCCTTCACGACCTGAGGATAGAAGGCCTCTAGGCACACCCAGGTCGATTCATACCAGTCTCCGTCCAACCGCAGCAGGGCGATGCCCGGATCGATGCGCACCCCGGGCACCGTTTCGTTGAACCAGCCCTTGTAGATCTTGAATCGCGATTCGCCCGCCTTGGCCATGGCCTCTTCGGCGTAGGTTTGTTCGGCCTTGCAGTTGTCGAAGTAGTAAGCGTCGGTCTTCGCGGCCTGCCATTGTTTGGCGGCATTGCCATCGATGTCCTTGGCCTCGGGCAAACCTTCGAAGCTGTCGAAGAGATGGTAAGATCGGTTCTGCCCGCCCAAAACCGAGGCGATGCCGGCGACCATGCCACCGCGCCAGACACCGCATTCCACGACGTCCCCAGGGATATTTCGCACCTGGCGAGCCAGGTCGATGTTGTCGGCATACATCGGTGGCGAGATCATGGTCCACGGGTGGAACGCCCGATAGATCGTCCGACCGGAGGCCTTAGGTCCGGGGCGCGGAGGGAAGAGTTTCGAGAGCATGGTCGGAGAAAACCGTCTTCGAAGGATCGGCCCAAAACGGTCGGCCTTCCAATCCCCTTTTTCGAGCGGTCTGTTTTTAGCCTGCCAAGAGGGATGACGTTGGTGTGACCAATGAAGGCTTAATTATGGGGCCGAATCCGCTGGGCCTAAGGGCCGCTTGCCTTCGAGAGGGGTGTCTCCCAACCTATCGTCGGTGACGCGACCCTTGGCCATTGTCTTCTACGAGAAGCTCCTTCCCGGAACTCAGGTGGTAAACCGTCTGACCGATCTCGGGTACCGCGTCACGGCGACCCAGACCGCGGTGGACGTGCCACGCCTCGTGCGAGAACACAAGCCCATGGTGGTCATCGCAGACTTGGTTCTTCGTCATGGCGATTTCTGCAGGATCATCGGCCAATTGCGAGCCAGCCCGGACCTGGCGCATGTGCCCGTCTTGGGCTACTGCGATTCCAAGAACACTAAACTAGTAGACGCCGCTCTGGAGGCCGGTGCCAAGCTCGTGGCCGCGGAGCAGGGGATTCCAGATCAGTTGGCGCAATTGCTAGATCAGGTGCTGGCTGTAGACTAACTGTCTTGCGTCTTCGGTTCGGCCGTGTGGTCCCTGAAAACCTATGAATCCAATCGCCCTTTCCCAAGGTATTCACGTTCAGCATTTGCTTTACCGCATCGACCGGATCCGCTGGGCCGGGCTTCCTGCTGGCGAGTCCGACCAGGTGCGCCTTCGTCTGGACGCTTTGGCTGCCCGGTTTCCCGGACCCGCTCATCCCCGGTTGATGACTCTGGCCAACGTGGGAGGAAAGGCCGATGTCGGTTTCATCTTGTTCCACGCCACGCTCGATGGGCTTTCTACGCTCCACCGCGATTTGGAGGCTTGTTTTCCGCCAGGTACCTTGGTTCCCGTCTTTTCCTACCTGAGTGTGACCGAGTTGCCCGAGTATGTTCCGAGCGAGGACGATCTTCGTCGGCATCTTGAGACTGCTGAACCCCGCCACACGCCCGACTCGCCGGAGTTCGAGCAGGCTCTCGAGGCGGCCAAGAAGCGCAATGAGAGTCAGAAGTTCTATCGGCTTAATCCGGAACTGCAGGACGACTGGCCGATCGTATGTTTTTACCCCATGAGCAAAAAACGCTCTGGGGGTGACAACTGGTACATGCTCGAGTTCGCGGCCCGCAAGGCACTCATGGGAACCCATGCGCGTACCGGTCGCAAATATGCGGGCAAGATTAGCCAGCTCATCACGGGATCCACGGGTCTCGATGATTGGGAATGGGCTGTCACGCTGTTGGCCCATCGACTGGATGATGTGAAGGGCATTGTCTACGAAATGCGATTCGACGAGGTCACGGCCCGCTACGGCGACTTCGGCCCCTTCTACGTCAACCTCCGACTGCAACCGACCGCACTATGGCAGCACCTTCACTTGTGAACTCATCTCCTTCGGTAGCGCCGCTTCGGATGGTCTCCAACGGCACCACGTGGATTCCAGCGGCAGGATCAGTGAATGCTCCGGTGGAGTCGCTGTACGTGCATGTGCCTTTCTGTGCGCAGAAGTGCGAGTACTGCGCATTCTATTCGGGCCCGGCCTCCGGTGATCTAATCCAGCGATACGTCCAAGCGCTCCTTCTGGAGTTGGAACTTATCGCCCAAGACTGCCGACCCAAGACGGTGTTTTTCGGCGGCGGAACTCCGTCGTTGCTGACCCTCAAGCAATGGGAGTCGGTCTTGACGACCCTCCATCGGTTGGGCCTCGGCAATGCTCCGGAGTTCAGCGTGGAGTGCAATCCGGCGACCGTTTCAGCCGACAAAGCGGCCCTCTTGCGCCAGTTTGGTGTCAATCGCATTTCCATGGGCGTACAATCGCTCGATGAGGCGTTGTTGGACCGGTTGGGGCGTGTCCACAGCCGCGACATGGTCCTCCGTAGTTATGACATCTTGAGAAAGGCCGGCTTCGAGAACATCAACATTGATCTGATGTTTGCGATCCCGGGCCAGACGATGGACATCTGGAACCGCACCTTGGACGAGGCCTTGGCCTTGGGCACTGAGCATCTCAGCTGCTACGAGGTAATTTACGAGGAAGATACCCCGCTTTACGAGCAGCTCAAAGCTGGGGAATGCGATGTGGATGACGACTTGGCAGCCGACCTGTATGAGGTGCTGTACGATCGCGTTGGAGCCGTGGGTTTTGGGGCATACGAAGTTGCCAATTTTGCTCGTCGTCGGCGGGTGGGCGAATCGGTGGATCGACTTGAGGCGGAGCCCGGCATCCCGGCCTTTGCTTGCCGACATAATGTTGGCTATTGGCGCGGACGAGACAGCTACGGACTGGGGCCCAGCGCGAGCGAATGGGTGCGTGGGTTGCGCTCGCGCAACTGGTCTAACACCGTGCTGTATTGCGAGCAGTTGGAGAAAGGTCGCAGAGCCAAGGAATTCGCCGAAGCGCTCCCGCCTCTTGGGCGAGCCGGAGAGATGGCCGCTTTCGGTCTGCGGATGAATGCGGGTTGGCCGTGGGAAGAATTCCAAGGTCAGACCGGCTTCGACCTCAGAACCGAATGGCCCACGGAGATGGCTCAACTAGTGTCCAAGGGTTGGGCTGAGAGTACGCCGACCCATTTCCGGTTGACCCGGGCTGGGCTGCGCTTTGCCGATTCTGCGGCGCAGTTGTTCCTGCGACCCGAGCCAGCCCGGCTGTGACAATTTGCTGGGAGTATCCGATTAGAACCGCGTCCTCGCGGTTCTAATCTGTGGTGGTGCTCGTGGTGGTGCTTGTCGCTGCCAGCCTACCTGAGACTCCAGTAAACTGCGGCTTTCTATCGCCTGAATTTCATTTCAGAACACGGCCGTCAAATAGTTTATAGTGGCCCCTTTTGTGTAAATAGGTGGGACTGATAGGCATTAAGTGCCTCGCGCCCAGGGCCCCCTCTCGGTAAGGCGTCGTCGTCGGAAATCAAAGACAACGACAACAACCTAAACCGAAAGGAGACCGATGAGGAAAGTGATGGCCG
>CAMDDW010000079.1:0-6706 GCA_945893185.1 Akkermansia muciniphila
GGGATACCTTGCCGAACGGAATCTTAAGCCGCAGCGATACCAGTGGCGGGCTGACGGAACAGTGATCCTCGAGAAAATCCGCCGTGCCCGGGAAGCTTTGGCACGGAGCCAACCGATTGTTAAAGACTAATATGAGACACTACACTAGGGTCGGCTCATCCATCGAGACTTTGCCGACCAAAAAGGGAGATCCCACCCCAAAGCACGGGCCCTCCCCACTGAGTGATTTGAATGCGATCACCCACTCAACAAACACTCAAGCGATGGCGATTTCGATCTGGCTGGCGGCCGAACCTCTTCAGCCTAGGGCAACCGCACCGTCAAGATCTCATCCTTGTGACTCGAACGAACCTGATCGGCAGTGATCGGGCTGTGGATTGTCAGTTGGCGCTCAAAACGTCCAAAGAACCGTTCTTGATAGCTACGAACGGCCTGCTTTTCGAGAACCTCCGGCCTCCGCTCACCGGCTTGCTTATAAAAAACAATGCTTTACCGTTAAAATTTTATATTAAATCTAATTTCAGCCACATTCTGAGACGTTTTGGACAAAACGTATCCACCACCGAGACAAAACGTCCCACCTCTTTGAACCCGTCCGAAGATTCCACGGAGTCCTCTGGCGCACTGGCGCATCGCTTCGGAGCCTGTCCCTAGTTTCGGTGGTTTCAGGGGGCCGGGATGCAATGGGTGTGCCTCTCAAAAGGAGCCTGTCCCCGTTTGAAGCGCCTAGGAAAAGGAGCCTGTCCCTAAACGGATCGCCCCTAGAACCTTGGACGACGCTCCGCATGGCTCAGCGAAAACCGCCAGATCGGGGCGACGTCGCGAAGCCGTTTTGGTTCGCCTGGGAGTCGTGCCTCGGACCATCCTAACGCAATGATTCCCCGACTGTTATGGTCCTCTCTGCTGTTTGCCGGCGCGCTGTTGGCAGCCGAACCGGCGATCGCTCCCAAAGCCACGATTGACGGCACAGGCTTGGGATGGCGGGCCTTGAGGGAGGCCGATTTCACCGCCGTCAATTGCCCAACCAACACGTTCACGTGGCACACGAACGGAGTGAACTGCACCGGGCAACCCGTCGGCGTCATCCGTTCGAAACAGTCGTTCACCAACCTCGAGATGGTCGCCGAATGGCGGCATCTGAAGTCGGGCGGCAATTCCGGCATCTTCCTATGGGCCAGCCAGACTTCGATCAAAAATCTTGAGGCGGGCCGGGGACGCCTGCCCGACGGCATCGAAGTGCAGGTTCTCGACCACGGCTACACCGAGCAGTACGAGCGCGACTACAAAAAGAAGGCCGACTGGTTCACGACCCACGGTGATGTCTTCCCGACCGGGCCGGCCCGGATGACGCCCTTCCCGCCGGTCGCACCGAACAGCATGCGCAGCTTCCCGCGTAAGAACCTAAGCCGCGGCGTGGGCGAGTGGAACCATTACTACGTGCGCGCCATCAACGGCGAGGTCCGTCTCTGGGTGAACGGCGAGGAGGTCTCCGGCGGCACCGGCTGCTCACCTGCCAGCGGCTTCCTGTGCCTGGAGTCCGAAGGCTCACCGGTCGAGTTCCGGAACTTGCGAATCCGCGAACTGCCATGACTTAGCCGGGACGATGCAATTGTGAGGAACGGGACGGCGTGGCGGATTCTCTTGCAAGACGAGGCGAGAGCGAGGCGCGGGCCGATTTGAGGCCTGTAACGAGCGAACAACGGCGTTCTTTCGGAAGATGACCCAGCCAGCACAACCGATCCAATTGCATCGTTGGCTGAGCATTGCCTGGGCAGCTCCCCAGGTAGGGCGATTTCTCCGAAAGTGCCAACATCTGCGGTGCCGGACCGCTCGGAGATCGGTCCCTACCTAAGAAGGCCTTCGGGTTTCATCCGGAGGCGTACGACAGCCTGTACGGGACGATTCAATTGCATCGTTTCGGCTTGGGACGCTGCGACAGTCTCGACCCGTCAAAGCACCGTTGAGTGATCCGCTTCACGGGATTTCGTGGGGAACTGAAATCCGAGGACCGGTGAAAACCGAGTTCTGGTGAAAACACAGCAGGACTTGCTGGAGCGAGATTCACCTGCGATCAGCAGCATTTCTGCGGGATCTCAGCAGGATACAACGAATCGAAGAGGGGAACGAATCGAAGAGGGGAGATTGGAAAATGGAGATGGTAGCGCGCACGGGAATTGAACCCGTCTTTCAGCCTTGAGAGGGCCGTGTCCTAGCCGATAGACGAGCGCGCCGTCCAGACATACATAAAACTCGTTCCCCCCCTTCTCTGTCAAACCGAGATTCCAAGATCCCAAGGATCGATACAGAAGCCCATCGGGATACGGCCTCTCATCGAGCTTTAGGGAATGGGTTCCAAGGGGCTTCGCTTACGAAGACGCAACGCCTGCAACTCGGAGAGGAGAACCATCCGGTCTTCATCGTCCAGAGTGGGATCACCCAGCCGGCCATTGCGCAAAGCGATCTGCCGATCCAACCAAGCATCCCGGAGGCGTCGAACGACATCGGCCAACTGGCGCTCGGGCTCGGGGATCTCCCGCTGTTCGGTGGCCGCTTCGGTAATGAGCGACTCGGCAAAGGGATCCCCTTCGAAGCGGCCCAGCAATCCGACGACATCGCCCCCCTCTTGGAAATGCATCGCCAAGATCCGTTGCACCACCGGGTTTGGAACCCATTCCGGCTCCAAGTGGACGGCCGCAAAATTCTGCAAATCCGAGGACAGGAAAACGTACTTAAGCAACCAAAGTTCGTTGACCCCGGGGCGTTCGGGCATCGCCTGCGCGGCCAACTCTTCAAGAGATGACTCTTCCTCCGAACGCTCATAGCGGGGTTGAGCTGCGGCGGCCTGCTTGCGGAATTCAGCACGGACCGATTGCACATCCACCCCCAGTCGCTGCGCAGTCCGTTGGGCATAAGTGTCGATCAGCACCGCGTTGGCCGTCTTGTGCACGGCCTCGCCCATCGACCGCAGCACGACCAAGCGACCACGATCAGAGGCGATGTCGTTTCCGGAACACAAACCCTGCAAATAAAAGTCGAAGATGCCCTGGGCACGGTTAAGGAGGGCTTGAAAGGATTCTGCCCCGTGAGCCCGGATCCAGGAATCCGGATCATCCGGAGGCGGAATGCTGGCCACGCGAATGGCCAACCCGGCCGCCAGGAGCGGATCCAAGGCCCGGATCACGGCGTCGCGGCCGGCCTTGTCGCCATCGAAGCACAGCACGACCTCGTCGACATAGCGCTTGAGCACCCGGGCCTGATCGGCCGTGAAGGCAGTCCCTTGCGGGGCCACGACATTGCGAATACCCGCCGAATGGCAGGCGATCGTGTCCAACTGTCCCTCGGCGAGGATGGCCTTTCCCGCGTCCAAAATGGGACGCTTGGCCTTGTCGAGGGCGAAGAGGACCCGACCCTTGCTGAAGATCGGCGTCTCGGGCGAGTTGACGTACTTGGCCTGCTTTTCGTCACCCTGAAGCACGCGGCCACTGAAGGCGATGACCCGCCCCTGTTCGTCGCAAATCGGGAATATTAAGCGCCCGCGGAAGCGATCGTACCAACCACCGGAATCCCGGCGTAGGATCAGTCCGGCCGTTTCGCACAACTCGGGCGAAAACCCCTTGGCCTTGGCCCAGTTGACCGTGTCGTCCCAAGCCTCGGGCGCAGCGCCGACGCGGAATTCAAGGACGGCGTCCGGGTGGACTCCGCGGCGCTCCAGATAGTCTCGGGCCACCTGACCGGCGGCCTCACCGGCCAAACACTGCTGCCATCGCTGGGTGATGGCCTCGTGGAGCTTGAGCAACTGATCCTTGATGGATCGCTGGTCCCGGACGGCAGGATCATTGTCCATCTCCAGCGGAATTCGCGCACGCTCGGCCAAGCGCCGGACAGCGTCCATGAAATCTAGGTTTTCGTACTCTTTAACGAAGGTAAATACATCCCCACCCTTCCCGCAGCCGAAGCAACGGAAGATTTGCCGCGAGGGATTCACATTGAAGCTCGGAGACTTCTCTTTGTGGAACGGGCACAGACACACAAAGTTGGCGCCATTGCGCTTCAACGGAATATGCGCGCCGATAATATCGACGATGTCGTTAGCTGCGCGGATCTGCTCAAGGGTGCTTTGCGAAACAAGTGCCATGGGGCAATAGGCCGACCAGAGCATCCCTAGGATTTAGCCATCGATCAACCGCACAAACCCGGGGACAAGCTCCAACGTGCTGGGCATGAATTCTTCACGATACGAAGATGGAGCCTCACCGCCGTCTCCGAAAGAAACCCTACCGTCACTGACCCTCGGCCCGGAACGCGCACACGCTCAAGGGCGGGAGGACGAATTCGGCCGATTGAGGCTGCCCGTGGCAAGAAACGGGGGCAGCAACAACACCGCCTGCATTACCCTGATTGCCACCTCCGTAAAGCGTGGCGTCGGAGTTGAGCAATTCGACCCATCGACCCGGCCGCGGTAACCCGACTCGGTAGTTGCGATGCAAGGTCGGGGTCAAATTCAGGACTACCAGCACACACCCACCGCTTTCCCGGTCGGACCGGATGAAACTCAACACACTGTTGGCGTGATCCCCGTTGTCGATCCACTGGAACCCGTCCGCCTCGTAATCCCCGCGCCAGAGGGCCGGTTCGGACCGATAAACATGATTCAAATCACTGACCCAACGCTGGATACCGGCATGGAAAGGCCCCTGCTGCAGAAGCCCCCAATCCACCTCACCATTCACATCCCATTCGGTGACCTGCCCCAACTCGCCACCCATGAAGATCAACTTCTTGCCCGGGAAGAACCATTGATAACCCAGCAATGTACGCAGGTTGGCGAAGGCCTGCCAGTCATCGCCCGGCATGCGGCGACGGAGCGAACCCTTTCCGTGGACCACTTCATCATGCGAGAGCGGTAGCACGAAATTCTCATGCCCTTGGTAGAGCATGGCGAAGGTCAGATCGTTCTGATGGTAGCGCCGATGGATGGGATCCCGACCGAAATAACCCAGCGTGTCGTGCATCCACCCCATGTTCCACTTCAGGGTGAAGCCAAGACCACCAATCCACGGAGGCCGCGACACCATCGGCCACGAGGTGCTCTCTTCGGCCACGGTAACCACGCCCGGGAACTCGACTCCGACATGATGGTTGAATCGCCGTAGGAATTCGACGGCCTCCAAATTCTCGCGACCACCGTGCTGGTTGGGAATCCACTGGCCTTCCTTGCGGGAATAGTCGAGGTAGAGCATGGAGGCCACAGCGTCTACGCGCAGGCCGTCCACATGGTAGCGGTCGCACCAACTTAGAGCGTTAGCGATGAGGAAGTTGGACACCTCATTCCGACCGAAGTTAAAGATCAACGTGCCCCAGTCTTGGTGCTCGCCCTGGCGCGGATCTTCGTGCTCATAAAGAGCCGTTCCATCGAAGCGGGCCAGCGCCCAATCGTCTTTGGGAAAATGGGCCGGAACCCAGTCGATAAGAACTCCGTAGCCGGCCTCATGCAGAGCGTTGATGAGGTATTGAAGATCGTCCGGAGTGCCATAGCGGCGCGTCGGCGCGTAGAAGCCAGTCACCTGATAGCCCCAACTGGGGTAAAAAGCGTGCTCAGCCACAGGCATCAACTCGACATGGGTGAAACCCGTGCTCCGCAGGTATTCGATCAAGGACTCGGCCAACTCCCGATAGCCGAGGGATTCGCTGACGGATTTCTTCTTCCAGGAGCCGATGTGCAGCTCGTAAATGCTCATCGGAGACCGCAACGCATTGGTCTGACGGCGACGCTCCATCCACGCCTCATCGGTCCAGGCAAATTTGCGGGTGTCCCACACCACGGCCGCCCTCTGCGGAGGCATTTCGAAGGCCGCCCCCATCGGGTCGGTGTTGACCTTAATGTGACCCTGGGCGTCGAGCATCTCGAACTGGTACAATGCTCCTTCGCGCACCCCTGGAATAAAAATCTCCCAGACGCCGCTAGATCCCAGTTGTCGCATGGGATGACGGCGGCCATCCCATCCATTAAAATCGCCCACCACCGACATCCGCCGGGCGCTCGGGCCCCAGACGGCAAAGGCGACGCCACTCACGCCGTCCAAAGTCAGGCACCGAGCCCCCATCGCCTCGTACAACCGCAGGTGGTTGCCTTCGCCGAAGAGGTGCAAGTCATTCTCGGAGACCGTGGGCCAGAACGAGTAGGGATCCCGCCCCTGGGTGACCGATCCATCGGCCCACTGGATCCGCAAGTCGTAGGCATACACCTTCGAGGCGGAACGTTGGATTCCTTCGAAGATATCGCTGGAATCCAGGCGCCCCAGATCGAGCACGGTTTGGGATCGGTCATGGACCGCCACCAACTGCACCGCTACTGCCCCGGGGATCATCGCACGCCCCACCATGCCGCTCCCGTCACCCAAAGGATGCAAACCCAGGAGCGTGTGCGGCGAGCGGTGGATCAGGCGCGTCAGGCTGTCCAGTTCCGACGGCGTCAACAACATGGACTCGAGTTAAACCCGCATCGCCGACGCGAGAAATGCCAAACTCAGGCTCGTTTCCTATCGAAAAATCTGCCGCCCCCTGGGGACAGGCTCCATCCAAGGGACAGGCTCCATCCAAGGGACAGGCTCCATCCAAGGGACAGGCTCCATCCAAGGGACAGGCTCCATCCAAGGGACAGGCTCCATCCAAGGGACAGGCTCCATCCAAGGGACAGGCTCCTTCC
>CAMDDW010000080.1:0-6651 GCA_945893185.1 Akkermansia muciniphila
TTCAACCGGCGGTACAAGCTCTTCGGCCACTTGTTCTCTGGGCGCTACAAGTCTCTGATTCTAGACGGATCGGGTAGCGGTTATCTCAAGAGCGTAAAGGGGTCAGTTCTTGATATTGATACATAAAGCGGCCAAAGCCCCTCCCCCGGCATGGCCCGCAAGTTGAGAGTCGAGTATGCTGGCGCGATTTATCACGTCATGAATCGCGGTGACCGGCGCGAACTAATTTTCATTGATGATGTGGATCGCCAGCGCTTCGTTGAGACGCTGGGCGAGGTTTGCGCCAAGACGGGCTGGCAGGTTCACGCCTATGTCCTCATGCCGAATCATTTTCATTGGGTGGTCGAGACGCCACAGCCCAATCTGGTCGCCGGGATGAAATGGTTGCAGGGCACTGACACGAGTCGCTTCAACCGGCGGTACAAGCTCTTCGGCCACTTGTTCTCTGGGCGCTACAAGTCTCTGATTCTAGACGGATCGGGCAGCGGTTATCTCAAGAGCGTGGGCGATTACGTCCACTTGAATCCGGCGCGAGCGAAACTGGTGGTGGCGGATGCGCCCTCGAAGAGTTTTGCCTGGAGCAGTTGGCCGGCGTACTTGCTTGCGCGCTCGAAACGTCCGGCGTGGTAGCGGGTGGATCGGTTGCTGGGCGAGTGGGGCATCCCTAAGGACAGTCCTGCGGGCCGGCAACGGCTTGAGCGGGCGTTGGAGGAACGGCTCGGGGCGGAGGAAGGCGAGGAGAAGTTTCGGGAGGAGTTGCTGACGCAGATGAGCGAGCGGATGGGGGCGGAGCGTTACGGCGAGGAGCGCGCGGAGGAGTTGAAGCTAGGGCGGTGGCAGGAAGCTGATCTGAAAACTCGGCCCAAGGGGGATTCAGTGAAGGTGGTTTTGGCGGCGCGCTTGCGGGCGGAGACGACGATGACGGTGGGGTGGATCGCCGAACGTCTGGCGATGGGCACGCACGGTTATTTGAACCATCTCTTGTATCGCCGGAGGAAGCTGGGCGGAGAGTAACCAATATCAAGAACTGACCCCTTTACAGAACTGAGCCATCTCTTGTATCGCCGGAGGAAGCTGGGCGGAGAGTAGCCAATATCAAGAACTGACCCCTTTACTGACCCCTTTACTTGACCCCTTTACCGTCCGTTGCCATTCAAGCGGGGCATTGTAAATGCAGGATCAGCCTCGCAACGCGACGCCGGGTACTATCGGGCAGTTTGAAAGGAGGCGGCACCAACATCTTTACTTTGAGAGGAATTGGTGTAAAGTTACGGAATGTCCGCATGCGACGGTGAAACCCTAATCAGGACAGTGTCCAAGGACTTCTGCGCGAAGTTTGACTTTTGCGTGCAATCACTTCCAGCCGACCTTTGCGCGCCTTTTCGTGCCGAGGCCGCTCGTCTGGTGGACGGTGTGAAGTTTGTATCCACCTTGGCTGGAAGCCTCACCCGCGAGGAGGAAGATCTCGATAAGGTCGCAGCGGTTTGGAAGACAATGGTTGAGGTTTGCGACCACTGTCACAGTAGGTTGGTTGATCTCTGCCAGAAACATCCCGATTGTGGGGCGAAGGAGTTTCATGATGAGATACTTGATCTCAGAAACATTTGCGCTCGGCTTGAGGCGCTTCACGCCTGATGGATCTTCCGCCACAGGCACAGGCACAGATTGCCTCGCTTGCTGAGCTGTACGACCGGTTTGCATTTTCCACCGACAATACACGCGAATGACGGTTGGCAGAGCAGACGTTCAACGATGAGGTGGCAAGCTGGCACGACTCCATTCTGCCACCAAAGCCGAGCCTCAGAGATTTCAACAGGGCTGTGATCAGCCGTTGCAAACTCCACTTGAAAGCTCAAATCAAGGCCCATCCGGCAATCCCGCCTACCGCCTGACGAAGGCAACATTGTGTTAGGACACGACCGAGTTGTGGATCGGCCCAAATGATCTGGTGACAGAAGGGGGCGTCTGAGCCAGTGGCGTGGCGGTAACGTTTACGAACTGGGGCGTCGGGGCTAGGACCGGCACCCAAGGCAAGGCAGGTAGCGCAGAGCGGCCAGCGGTTCCATTGCAGTTGAAGGCGCGCCATCACAACGGGCTGGTTCCAATCCCCCACGAAGCCTGTTTGCCTGCAGGATCAGTCTCGCAACGCGACGCCGGGTACTTTAGAAACCGGGGGATTCCCACCATGAGACCCAACACGCGTTCTATTTCAAAGCTCACGCGGCGTCAGTTTGCTTGGCAGACAGCCACCGCTGTCGCCTTGCAAGGAGTGTCCGTTCTAGGCGCGCCTTTGATACACTCGGCTCGCCACCGCATTTTGTGCTGTGATTACGAGGGTAACAAAATCGCCATCGTCGCTGAGGACGGCAAGGTAGAGTGGGAGCACGAAATTCAGACGCCGCAAGACTGTTGGATGCGGCCCAATGGCAATGTGCTCGTTTGTTACCGCCATGGGGCAATGGAAATCACCCCTCAGCATCAGGTCGCCTGGGAATATCGAGCGCCTGCCCAAGCTCAATGTCATTCGTGCCAGCCGCTCAAAAACGGCAATGTTCTGGTGGCCGAGTGCGGCATGAGTCGGATTGTTGAAGTGGGTAAAACGGGGCAAATTGCTAAGGAAATCCCGATCGCCTCCAAAGCCAAGAACATGGGGCATCAGTTCCGAGGCACCCGGCAAACCGCCGACGGTCATTACTGGGTGTGCTTGATGGATGAGCAGAAGATTGCCGAACTCTCGCCCACGGGCGTCCTGCTCCGCGAGATCCCCGTAGAGGGTTATCCGCATGCGGCCCTTCGACTTCCCAACGAACACCTCTTGGTCACTCTCGGACCCACGATGAAAGTCGTAGAGCTGGACAAGAAACTGAACGTGGTTTGGCAAATCAGCGGAAACGATCTACCAGGAAATCCGTTGCGACTGCCAGCCGGCTGCCAGCGACTGAGCAATGGGAACACCATCATTAGCAATTATTTGCCGGGTCCATTTCTGGGCAAACAACCCCAAGCCTTTGAAGTCACGAGAGAGAAACAAGTCGTCTGGGAATTTACCGATCACGCGCGGTTCAAAACAGTGAACCAAATTTGTGTTCTGGATGGCTCCGGAGGTCGCGCCGGAACCGAACTGCGCTGATCCGACGTCAGTATTTATGCGAAGACGAAGGAGAGTTTGATTTTTGACACTCTATTAAGCCTCCACGGTGAGGCTTGATGAGCGCGGTGTTTCCGCACACGTTTTCAAGTATGAACCCCTGCAGCAGTCACCCTCCCATGGGGCCTCCCATGGACCGTTGCCGATGGCATGGCCAAGGGGTGCGGCTCGGTTTCCTTCAAACCCTGGCCGCTTGGATAGTAGTTGGGTTCTTTGCCATCGGGCTGCTGGGGGCTGCACCGCTCGCTGGGAGCGGCACAAACCACTGGGCTTATCAGCCGGTGGTGAACCCAGTGCCTCCTCCGCGGGTCGCTTCGAGCCACACTGAAATTGATCGGTTCATTGTCGCTGCGCTCCAGTCCCGCGGCCTTTCTCTGTCGCAGCCGGGCTCTCGGTTGGACTGGATTCGACGCGCCACGTTTGACCTCACCGGGCTGCCCCCGTCTTGGGAGGATGTTCAGGGTTTCATGGGGGATGCGTCGCCTGATGCCCGCGAGAAGGTGTTGGACCGGTTGCTCAATTCACCGCGCTACGGAGAGCGATGGGGCCGCCACTGGCTCGATCTCGCCCGCTACGCCGACACTCACGGTGGGAGCGCCATTGGTTTCACCCGGTTTCCATTCTCTTACACCTACCGGGATTACGTCATCCGCTCCTTCAACGCCGACGTGCCTTACGAGCAGTTTGTGACTGAGCAAATCGCCGCCGATCAACTGGGTCTGAAGGAGAATGATCCGGCCCTCGCGGGATTGGGATTTCTTACGGTCGGCATGCAATACCGCAACCGGCACGACGTGATCGACGATCAGATTGATGTCGTTTCACGGGGCTTGATGGGTCTCACCGTGGCTTGCGCTCGATGCCATGATCACAAGTTCGATGCCATTTCGACCCGGGATTACTATTCCCTGTACGCGGCGTTGGCTGCCAGTGGCGTGCCCGATTCTCTGCCGGTGATTGATTCTGGCAAAACCAACGACGCCCGTCGCGACTACCAGCGGGAGTTGGTGCGCCTCCAGACCCGTCACGATGAAATGGCCGCGGAGCACAATGAGGTGATGCGCGGCCGCTTGCGAATGCAGGTGGGCCTCTACTTGCGCGAGATCGCCAAGGGGGTTCCGGAGCAGGATGTCTCCACCGAGTTCCTGTCCTACCGCACCGATGACATCCGCCCGTTGATCTTCAATCATTGGCGCGATTACCTCGCTGCAATGCCCGACACCGATCCCGTGTTCGGGCCCTGGGTGCGTTTGGCCCGGCTGCCGGCCGACGGATTTGAGGGGGCGTGCACCAATTTGGTGAACGCGCTTCACAAAGAGAACGGAGACCCCGCCGCCATCAAGGACCTGCACAAACTCCCCGCAGAAGCTCCGCGATGGAACCCCCGGGTTCTGGAAGCGATGGGGCGCGCGCCTCGCAAATCTCTCGCCGAGGTCGCTGATGCGTATGGGGAGGTTTTCGCTACCGTGCATCAGGCGTGGTTGAAGGCGCTCATAACGGCTTCTGCCGAAGCGGCCACCGGGGCAGAAATCACTCCCGACGAAGACCCTCGGCAACTCGAAATCAACAGCCCGGTTTTGCGGCAATTGCGTCGTCATCTTTACGGCGGGAACACTCCGACCGCGGTGACGGAAGCGGTCGCATTGAAACTTCTGAATCGCACCGTCAATGACACTTTGGGAGGACGTCGAGGGAGCATTCACGAGTTGCACCTGAACGCGGCAGGATCTCCGGCCCGCGCCATGGTTCTCACCGAGTCTCCGGCCCCCGCGGCCTTCCATGTGCTGAAGCGGGGCAACCCCTTGGCCCGGGGCGAGGTGGTGAACCCGCAATTCTTGTCCGTGCTCAGCCGATCGAGTGCAGAACCCTTTCCCGAGGGCTCCCGCCGGCTGGGTTTGGCCCGCGCCGTGGTTTCATCTGACAATCCGCTCACACGCCGGGTCTTGGTGAACTGGGTCTGGCAGCATCACTTCGGCCAAGGTCTGGTCCGGACGCCCGACGACTGGGGCACGCGAGGCAACCGTCCGACCCATCCAGAGTTGCTTGATCATCTGGCGTCGGCCTTCGCGGCGGATGGCGGATCTATCAAGCGGTTGCACCGCCGCATTCTGCTCTCGGCCGTCTATGCGCAAGGGTCGGTGGAGAACGAGAAGGCCAGGAATGTGGATCCAGACAACCAGCTTTGGTGGCGGATGCCGACTCGCCGACTGGAAATGGAAGCAATGCTCGACTCCATGCTGTGGGCATCTGGTGAACTCGACCTGAGCATAGGCGGTAAGCCATTCGATCGTCAGGCTCAAGCCGGAGTGCTGCGCCGCAGCGTCTACGCCTTTGTGAACCGGGATATCGTGTCAAACTTGTCGAGCACCTTCGACGCGGCCAACCCGAGCTCATGCACCGCCCGTCGACCGGACACCACGGTTCCCCAGCAGGCCCTGTTCGCGCTAAATTCGGAGTTCGTCCAAGATCGAGCCAAAGCCCTCGCTGCGCTGGCCGTCAAGGCTGCGGGCCGGGATGACGTCCTGCGCGCCCGGGAACTTTACCACCGCGTGTTTGCCCGCGAACCCCGACCAGCAGAGCTAGATCGGATCCTGCGTTTTGTGCGAACGGGTGACGAAATAGCCCAGGCCATGGCGTGGCAGCAGGCAGCACATTCGCTGCTCGCCTCCAATGAGTTTTCATTCGTGGACTGAACTGAACCCCATGAACCCCTTGCTTCCTCAATCACGGCGCAACTTCCTGAAGCGTTGCGGCATGGGCTTCGGCTCTCTGGCCCTCGCAGATTTGGTCTGCCAGCCGGCCTTGGCTGGAGACATGCCCCTTGTCCCGCATTTTGCCCCCACCGCCCGGCGGGTCATCCATGTGTTTCTCAACGGCGGCATGTCGCAGGTAGACACATTTGATCCCAAGCCGGAGCTCACGCGTCGGGCGGGCCAGATGCTGCCCTATGAAAACCTTCAGACGGAGCGGAAGACCGGAGTAGCCCTTCCATCGCCCTTCACCTTCCGGCAACACGGTCAGAGCGGGATCCCGATCAGCGACCTGTTTCCGCATCTTTCCCAATGTGCCGACGAGCTGGCCGTCATCCGGTCGATGCATGTCGAGCTGCCCAGCCACGAGCTATCGCTCATGCTCATGAATACCGGAGATCAGCGGCTGGTGCGTCCGAGTTTTGGCTCGTGGTTGACGTGGGGCATGGGATCTGAGAACCAGAATTTACCGGCCTTCGTCGCCTTGTGCCCCGGTGGGATGCCCGTGGGAGGAGCCGCCAATTGGCGTTCGGCCTTCCTGCCGGGTTCTTATCAGGGAACCCACGTCGACACCTCGCAAGCCGATCCGCGGAAGTTGATCGACCACATCCGCAACGCACGCCTCGGACCTCAAGATCAACAGCGTCAGTTTGACCTGTTGCGGGAACTCAACGCCGATCACTTAGCATCTCGCCCTGGCGAGGCAGCCCTCGAGTCGCGGATTCGATCCTTCGAGCTTGCCTACCGCATGCA
>CAMDDW010000081.1:0-6581 GCA_945893185.1 Akkermansia muciniphila
GTGAAGGAACCACCACCCGCCTGAGGCGCCTGCTGCCGAAGCGACACTGATCCACACCACAGTCGGAAAGTAGCCCACAAACGCCCGGTGAGGGTAGTCCACAAACGCCCGGTGAGGGCACCGGGCCTACAGCGCCACCCTACCCACGATGTCACCGTGTAGGCCGGGTCCCCCGACCCGGCGTCCCACGCGCCAAACCCAAACGGCAAAGGGAAAGGCAGCAGGCTCACCGCTGCGAGAGCAGGTAGGCTAGGAGGTGGTGGAAATCACCCGCGCTGAGGGTCTCGCCGAAGGTGTCGGGCATGAGGGACAACTCGCTTTCCTGCTTTTGAGTCACTGCGGATTTCTTCACCGAGAACTCCTTGCCGGTCGGATCGACCAACACCAGCAAGTCGCCTTCTTCGCGGCGGATTAATCCGGCCAGTTCGTCGCCATCCTGGGTGGTAATGCGGGTTTGGCGAAAGGCGTGGTCCACATTGCGGTTGGGATCCAAGATATCCTCGCACAAGCGCTCCACTCCGCGGTTTCCGATGCCGGTGAGCTGCGGACCCACCAACCCGCCGACGCCTCCCAACTGATGGCAGGCCTGGCAATTTTGCTGGAAGATCCGCAAACCCTCCGAGGGCTTGGACTGGGTGCGGTCGAAGCCATCGCGGCGGGCGGCTAGGAGCTTTTCGCGAGCCTCATCGGCCTGGGGCAGTCCGCGCGTCAGCTTCTCAACTCGCTCGGTCCATCGGTCCGGATTGGCACGCTGCAGGCGTTCACGCGCACCCGCTTGCTGGAAGATCCGCGGCGAGGCCAACCCCTGCTCCACGGCTTTCAGGAAGACCTCGGCTCCCTCGCGGTTGGCCGTCAGGGCGACGGCCCATTGCAGCTGTACTCGATACGCTGCCGCCTTAAACGCGGCCGAAACCGCCGCCCGACTCTCAGGCGTATTGCGCTCGGCCAAGATCACGCCCAGGCGTTCCCGAAGCGATTGCGGTTGATTGCCATCAGCCAGAACGGCCGAGGCCACCGCAACACCCCGAAGCGAATCCAGAGCCATCAGCGCCTTCGCAGCGACCGCCCGCGGCTCCGGTTCGCCGGGACGGGACACCCACGCCTCCAACTGGGGCACCAACTCCTTCAACCCAAGCCGCGCGGCCAATTCTGCCGCTCCGGCCGCACGTTCGGCCAGGGCGCGGGGCGAGGCGGTGGGCAGCACCGGCGCTCCCTCGACCTCTCCGATCGCCAACCAGGCGTAGGCATCGCCCGTGTCGGCGTCGGTCACCTCGATCACGCCACGCTTCCCCGAATGCGCCCGAGTATCCCACACCACCGGGACTAGGGTATCGCTCCGGGGCGGGCGGACTTCGAAAAGCACCGCGCCAGAAACCGCGTCCTTCAACCGCACGCCGTTCACTTGCTTGGCCGGCTTGTCGGGATAGCCGTCGTGACCGCAGAGCCAGAAGCGAATCTCCCCACCTAAATCGAACTCGGGCGACCGAAGGACCCCGGTCTTCTGCTCGCCCCGCGCGAGGCTTGAGAGAACCCGCAGCGGCGGCCCCTCGGCACGCCGACGTTCCTGATAATCCCAAGGGCTCTCCGTCGGTGGATTCAGCGGCACCTGGATCCAGCTCGAGTCGGCTCCGGAGGTCAGGAGACGGGAGGCCAGTTCAGCCCCCCACGCCTTCAAGGCCGGAGTGAGCGAGGCACCCCGTTGCTGGAGTCCCTGATCCATGGAACGGAAGAGGGTGAACTGGAAATCCAGTTGATTGTCAAAACGCCGCCGGACGAATCCGGACAGTGCTGGCCATTGGCTTTCCGGTGCGTATCGGGCCGCGTGGCGCAACGCCTCCGCCAACGTGGGAACGGTCTTCTCGTTGAGTTGATCCAACCGACCGATCAAGTACGAGGCCGCCTCGGCCGAAGGCACCGCCAGCACGACATCAGTCAGGGCGCGTTGATCCGATTGCGACCAGTCGTTGCGCGACAAGACATGAGCGAAGACGCCCGGAGCCTGGAGGTGATCTCGGAGGGCCTTGCGCAGCACATAAACCCCGTGCGTATCCGCTGCGGGAGTCCGGCTGAGCGCGTCCAGAATAGGCCGAAGATTCTCTGGATGCGGCCACTGCCCCAAGACCTCGGCGGCGCAGCGGACTTCCAGTCCCTCACTCGAACCCAACCGAGCTCGAACGACGGCCAGCGTTTCCGCATCCACCGCCATTCCGCGGGCCTGGGCGTCATTCTCACGGGCCAGGATGCCTCGCTCGGCGATCCACCGGAGAGCATGGACCCGGACCAAGGAATCCCGCGGGTCAGACAAGTCGGCCAAGAATTCCTTACCCTTCAAGCCAGCCTCAGCGCCACCCAACCGGTGCTGGAGCCACAGGGCGGAAACCCGCACCGCAGAGGCACGGTCGGCGCTTTCCGGACCCGCGCCGGGTTTCAGGCTACGGGCTTTCGCTGCGGCTCGGCGCACCGCCGGCAACGCCTTGGAACCGAACCGATCCTGAATCTCTCCCATCGCCAATAGTCTACGGCTTAGGCTGGGTGATCCCAGTTCGCCGACCAAACCGTCGAGGTCGGTGGCCAGGGCCGGCGACCGCAGCCGGGCCTTACCGTCGGCTCCCTTGTAAACCACACGCCACAACCGCCCACGCTCCCGGTCGCGGCCAGGGTGGATCAACGGCACCTCGTAGTGGCCAATGATGCGGTTGTAAAAATCGGCGATGTAGAGAGCGCCATCCGGCCCCAGGGTGGCATCGACAGGCCGGAACCACGGATCGCTAGTGGTGAGGAAATCCGGCTGCTCGGTCGCCTTGGGTGTCGATCCGTTGAAGGTGATCGTGTCGCGGTTCAGGCGGCTGGTCATCACGTTGCCGATGAAGAGCGTGTCGCGATATTCGGCCGGCCACAGGTTGTCATTGTAGTACACGGCCCCGTCGATGGCCGTGCTGCCGTGGGCGTGCTCGAGCATCACTGGAGCGAAGCCGAGTCCGTCGTGGGGTTTACCGAAGCTGGGATACCAACCGCCGGTCAGCAGTTGGTAGAGCGGCGCACTGTGGCAGTCGCTGGAATAGAGGTTTCCGCGGGCATCCCAGGTGAGACCAAACGGATTCACCTGACCGTGCGTGTGGTGCTCGATACGGGAACCGTCGAGGCGGATGCGGTAGGTGTTGCCCGAGTTCAAATCCACATGACTGCCGTCGCGGGCCGTGACATGGGAGTCGTTGTTGAACCCGTGGGTCGCATAAAGCCAGCCATCGAAGCCGCGGCGGAACGAGGCCTGGTTGCCATGGGTGTCCCGGGTGTGATCGAAGGGCCCATACAGCGGGGTCCGCTTGTCGGCCTTGCCGTCGCCATCGGTGTCCTCAAGGAGCCAGATATGGGGGATGCTCCAAACGAGCGCCTTCCAATGGCTGTTGTCGGTTCGGAAGGGATACACCCCGATGGGAATATTCAAACCATCGGCAAACTGGGTCACCTTGCGGGCGCGACCGTCTGGACCAAAATCTTCGAAGATCATCACCCGGTCCCGACCGACCCGATTGGTGGGCGCGGCCCAGGGGTATTCGATACTGGTCGTCACCCAAAGCCGACCCATCGCATCGAAGGCGAGGTTCATGGGCTTGTGAATATCGGGCTCGTTGGCCACCAACTGAATTTCGAATCCGGGCGGCAATCGGAAGGCCTTCGCCTGATCAGCCGGACTCACGGGTTCGCTCGTTCGGACACCCAAGGCTAGGTCGGGATCGTCCGCACCGAGCACTGTCTCCCCCACCCAACAGAGAGCGGCAACAACAGCGGTGACGAAACAATTGCAAGCTCTCGGGATTCTCATGACGCGACGATGGATGGTATATTATCCCTTCGAGGACACAAAATAAACCCCGGAGGTGCCCGGTCTACGACCTAGGGTGCGCTCAGGTTGTGGGCGAGTCTTGCTTGCGACAGGCACCGAAAGAGAATGCCCCAACTTCCGAATCACTTCTTTCATCGATTCCACCTGCCCGCTTTTTATTTCAGAGCGTCTTTCCTAACCTCTGGTGGATGGCCGCTGAAGTAACACTCACCCCGATGATGGCGCAGTATCGCCGGATTAAGGGGGAACTCCCGAAGGACGTGCTCCTGCTGTTCCGACTGGGAGATTTCTATGAGATGTTCTTCGAAGATGCGGTGGTCAGTTCCCAACTCCTGCAACTCACCCTGACACAGCGCAACGGAATCCCGATGTGCGGCCTACCTCACCATGCGGCCAACAACTACATCGGCCGCCTGCTCAAGGCCGGGCGGAAGGTGGCCATTTGTGATCAGACCGAAGAGGCCAAGCCCGGCAAACTAGTGCAGCGGGAGGTCACTTCGATCTTATCGCCGGGAACCCACTTCGACGACCGGTTGCTGCGGGCCGAGCGAAACAACTTCCTGGCGTCCATTGCCCTCCACGGCAGCACCTACGGACTGGCCTGCGTCGACCTCACGACGGGAGATTTCCGACTCACAGAACTCATCGGCGACAAAGCCCTCTTGGCTGAGTTGGATCGCCTGCGTCCGGCCGAACTCATCTTCCCTGGAGCTTCCAAGGGCTTGTCGGAGTTATTGAGCGAGAACAGCACACAGCTCTCGCCTCATGACGACTGGGTTTTCATGCCCGAGACGGCCCTCTTCACCCTGCGCGAACACTTCAAGGTGGCCTCGCTCGATGGGTTTGGCCTGCGCAACCGCACCGCAGCCACCGGGGCCGCCGGAGCCATTCTCCATTACCTCAGCACTCACTTGCGCCGCGACGTGGCGCACCTGACCCGGCTCGGCTTCTACGAAGTGGCCGACTACCTCATCCTCGACTCCACCTCGCTGCGCAATCTGGAGATCCTGGAAACCATCCATGCAGATGCTCCCCGCAATACCACGCTGTTTGGAGCCCTGAATCACACCGTAACACCGATGGGGGCCCGCCGATTGCGCGACTGGCTCACCCAACCGCTAGCCGCCGAAGAACCGATCCGACGACGGCAAGACGCCGTGCAGTCCTGGCTCGATCATCCGCCCGCCCTGGCCGCCTTCCGAGCTCGATTGGCCGAGGTTCGTGACCTGGAACGCACGGTCAGCCGACTGAGTCTTGGTAGCGGGAATGCGCGCGACCTCCTCGCGCTGCGACTGGCCTTGGAGCAACTGCCCTCCGTCAAGGCGGCTGTGACCATGGCCACCCTGCCCGGCCCCGACGCCCCACAGTGCGACCTCCTCCCGGGCCCGGCGACGGAGGAAAGTCTCGAACCCTCGGAGCTCGGACTCTTGGGCTCCCTGCTCCGCGAACTCCCCGACCTCATCGAACTGCTCGGCCACGCCGTCGCCGATGAACCGCCCTTGGCGGTGAAGGAGGGCGGGATGATTCGGGATGGCTTTAGCACGGAGTTGGACGAACTCCGCTCGGCGGCCCGAGGCGGCAAGGACTGGCTGGCCAAGCTCCAACAAGACGAGATCGCCCGCACCGGCATTCCGTCGCTGAAAGTCGGCTTCAACTCGGTGTTCGGCTATTACATCGAAGTCACCAAATCGCACCTCGCCAAGGTGCCGGGCGACTACGTCCGCAAACAAACCGTGGCCAGCGGCGAGCGCTTCATCACCCAAGACCTCAAGGTCATGGAATCGAAGATCCTCGGCTCTGAAGAACGGGCCACAAAACTAGAGTACGACTTGTTCCTCCGCCTGCGCGAGGAGGTGCTCAACCACCTCAAGTCTATCCAGGAAACCGCCTCTGCATTGGGGCAATTGGATGTCTTGGCCAGCTTCGCTGAATTGGCGCGGATCCAGGGGTGGAACCGGCCGGAGGTTCGAGACGAAGGGCGCATCCAAATCCAAGAAGGCCGTCACCCGGTGCTGGAGTTGCGGATGACCGAGGAGCGATTCGTCCCCAACGACACCGACCTCAATTTGGAGAGCCACCAAATCGCCCTCATCACCGGCCCCAACATGGCCGGCAAGAGCACCTACATCCGGCAAGTGGCGCTGCTGACGGTGCTCGCCCACACCGGTTCCTACATCCCGGTCGCCTCGGCGCGCATCGATCTTTGCGATCGCATCTTCACCCGCATCGGCGCCAGCGATGACCTCGCCCGCGGCCAGAGCACCTTCATGGTGGAAATGAGCGAGACGGCCAACATCCTCAACAATGCCACCCGACGCAGCTTGGTTATCCTCGATGAGATCGGCCGTGGCACGAGCACCTTCGACGGACTGAGCTTGGCCTGGAGCATCGTCGAGCACCTGCACCATCAAGTCGGGGCCAAGTCACTTTTTGCGACCCATTATCACGAATTGACCGAGCTCGCCTCGCCTCACGTCAGCGGATCGCAGAACTCACAGGACTCGGCCTCCGAAAGAGCCTCGGGCCGACTGCCACGAGTGCGGAACTACAACGTCGCCGTGCGGGAGTGGAACGATCAAATCATCTTCCTGCGCAAGATTCAGCCCGGACCCGCCGACAAGAGCTACGGCATCCAAGTCGCGCGACTGGCCGGGGTGCCTCGGTCGGTCATCGATCGCGCCAAAACCATCCTGAGAGTTCTCGAAGAGGCCGAACTCAACTTGCAACACGTGGCCGC
>CAMDDW010000082.1:0-6367 GCA_945893185.1 Akkermansia muciniphila
GGGTTAATGGCTTCGGCAAGGCCCGGGTTTTCGGAACGACCTTCGGCCATTCCGACGCCACCTTCCAAGATCCGGTCTTCCTGGAGATGTTGAGCCGAGGATTCCTCTGGGCCGTTGCCTCAGACAGTCTTGTGGACCGTCACTAATCATCCCGGCAGGAGCGCTTCATATCGACCGGCGGGCCCAAGACGGGAGCTGCGACGAATGGCTCGTGTGATGAGTCGCTTGGCCTGCTCCACGGCAACGGGCAACGGATATCCTAAGGCCAAGAAGGCCACGATTGCAGCCGAATAGGTACAACCCGTGCCGTGGGTAGAAACCCCTGGCACAAACGGCGCCCGCAGCACCCGTTCTTCCTGACCGTCCCAGAAGATGTCGGTGGCTTGGGGCACATCCCGAAGATGCCCGCCCTTTACAAGCACGGGAACGCCCCAACGCCCATGCATGCCCCGTGCGGCCCACCTCAGGTCATCCACAGAGCGCAATGGGCGCCCGAGGAGCGCAGCCGCTTCATCCAAGTTTGGCGTCACCAGTGCGGCCAAAGGCAATAGACGGTCTTGCAGCGCACGCAGGGCATCCGGACGCAGCAATCGGGCGCCGCTGGTGGCGATCATCACCGGATCCACCACCAACGGGATCTCCCGATGGCGGGCAAAATTCTCGGCAACGGTCCGGATGATGCCGGCGTTGAAGAGCATTCCGGTCTTGGCCGCAGCGGGCGGCAGTTCCCGCAGCAGCGTCTCCATTTGGAGCCCCATGAACGCCTGCGGCACCGCGTGGACACCGGTGACTCCAGCCGGTGTCTGGGCCGTCAGGCAGGTGATCGCGCTGGTGCCGTGGACGCCCAGAGCCGCAAACACTTTGAGATCGGCCTGGATCCCGGCCCCTCCTCCGCTGTCGGACCCGGCGACGGTCAGTGCGACCGGCCGAAACACGTCTCGATTCTTCACGAGCGGAAGAGTGGAATCCTTGGCAGCCCTTGCAAAGTCCGGAGGAGGATCGCTTTAGTTCCGCAGTGCCATCCTTCGATCGATCGCATCGGATCGTTGAGAGCGGCCCGTTGACTCAAAAGCAGCGGTCACCGGAGCTAACTCCCACCCAATACCCACCTCGGTCCTCTTTATTTTGAGTCAACGGGTACTCGATGGGAGATTCCCCGAGACTTTGACAAACCCAAATTCTCTCTGCAGCGTCCCTAGGGTGTGGGTCCCTGCCAGCACAGACTTCCATCATGCAATTTCGAACTGTCTTTTCCAGGCACCCGATCCGTGCCTCCGCCGGGGTGGCCGTACTCATCGCACTCGCCTGCGGACTCTGTGGTCTGGTGGCCTACCAGTGGTATCGGGACGTCGATCTCCGCCTGCAGATTACCGAACGCAACAAGCAGATTACCGGCCTCAACGAGCAGAAACATGAGGTCGAAGTGACTGGTAAACGCGTCGAGGAAGAGCTCAAACGTGTCGAACAACTCAAGGAACGACTCATCGAGCAGGACAAGACCAACAAGGTGGAACTGAGCCGCACCAAGCGCGAACTCTCGGAGACGACAGTAAAGTGGGAACGGGCAACCCAGCTGAGCGACACCTACAAGGCCGCCTATGACAAAATGGCGGCCGACATTAAGGCCCAGAACGAGAGCATAAAGAAGCTCAACGAGGCCTATGTGAACGGGGTGGCCATCAACAAGGACACCCTCGAAAAATACAAGAAGCTGGCCACGGACTGCGAAGACCTCAACAACCGCTACAATAAGCTCTTCGAACAGGCCGAGAAACTCCAGCAAGCCCTCAACGCACAGGCCGCCGAAAAAAAGTAAGTCCAAGCCCGTGTCCCGCTAGGAGGCTCTCCCAAAGAATGACTCTCCCAGCAACGTCAGAAAACGGTGGGGGAATAAAGCTGAAAGCCTCTCAGGGGTGACGCGCGGCTAAGAGGCTGATTAATCGCAGACCCACCACCACCGCGACCCCCAGCAACAGCAAACCACTGAACTGGGAAAGACGTCTCAAGGCCAAGGGTGAAATAGAATTCTGGCGTTGGGAGACCCCCCATCCCAGCAAACAAAACCACAAGAGAGCTCCGGAGGCGACACCCCCGACGAAGGACTGTTTGCAAACCCAGTTGTCGGTCAACCACTCCCTGGAGAGCAGCATTGCTGTCACGGTAATCCACAAGAGGAGAATTCCCGGGTTGCCCAGCACCCGCACAAATCCGGTCCAGAACGCGGTATGCGGGTGAAACCGTTTCTCCATCAGTCGGACCCCTTGGATCTCTCCAGGAATCGGAACACCTCTCAGGTACTTGATACCCAACCACAGCATCAGAATAAAGCTGACCAATTCCATGGTGGCCCGAAAGAGCCGGGAGCCGAAGAGGGCGTCGAATCCTGCGAAAGCCGCAGCACAATAGACGGCCTCCATCACCACAGCACCCACCCCCACGAACAACGCCCAGCGGAAACCACGATGCCCTCCTTCCGCGAGGATTGTGGCATTGACGGGGCCACCCGGAACGCTCGCCAAGAAACCAGAGATTCCACCCAAAAGGGCAGCCGACACCATAGGCCAGGGATCACTCATGCGTTGCGATTGAGGCCTGAGGCATCAGACAGCCGAGGAGTGGTCGTCGTCGTCATCGTCATCGTCATCAACCTCGATCTCTCGCTGCATCCGGCGCGAGATGAACGGCCGAATAAATCCATAGAGCAGATAGGCGATGCAAATGAGCGGCGAGACGATCGGCAAGAGTTTCTGCCACATCAGGAAGAACAGAGCCGTAACCAAAACGATCACGATGGTCTTCACAAACGGCTTCTGGGTGCGCCAATTGAGTTTCTTGAAGGTGGGATACTTGACCTCGCTCACCATCATCACCGAGAGGAAGACGAGGATCACCGGCAGCGCATACCGCCAATAGCCCACCCTGAAATTCTTCTCGTCCCACCAGATGAGGAACAGCGTCAGAGATGCCACCATTCCGGCAGCCATCGGTATGGGAAATCCTATGAAATGACTACCACCCTCCGACCCGGACATGGCCGCCAGACAATTGAAACGCGCCAATCGGAATGCGCCGCAAATCACAAACAGCGCGGCGATGAACCAACCGATCTCCTTGTAATTGATAAATACTTCCGCGAGGACCACGCGATGCACTAGAAAGGCCGGAGCGACCCCAAAGCTCACAATGTCGGCCAACGAATCGAACTCACGGCCAAAGGGGCTTTCAAAGCCTCCCATCCGCGCCACACGACCGTCCAAGAGGTCGAGGATACAGGCTACCAAGATGTACAGGAGCGCCATCTTCACCTCGTGGTAGCCAGTGGCTCCGGTAAGATCCGCTTCAACGATCTTCGTCAGCGCCAAGAATCCACAAAAGAGGTTGCCCGCCGTGAAGAGGTTGGGCAGCAGGTAGATCTTGAGCTTCTGAGAGTCCTCGTCCGGGGAGCCTTGGGATGGAAGGGAGGAGCTCATGGCAAATCAGCCTTCCAAACGCGCCACCACGGTTTCGCCGCCCACGACCCGATCACCCAGAGCCACGGCCACCTTGGCTTGAAGCGGGAGGTAGATGTCTACCCGGGATCCGAACTGGATCAGGCTGATCCGTTCCCCCTTGGCCACGGTGTCCCCCTCCTGAACCCACGGGATGATGCGCCGAGCGATCAGGCCTGTGATTAGCTTTATAGCTACCGGTCCGCAGGCCGGTTCCGATGTCTGGAATCCGACGAGAACGTTTTCATTCAAGGCAGCCGACTCCAGCTTCATGGCATTCAAGAACTGCCCGGGAGTGTGGCAAACGCGAATCACGGTCCCTGCCACCGGTGCCTGTTGAACATGCACATTGAAGACCGACAAGAAAATCGAGACCCGACGGCACCGTCCTCCCAGGACCGACGACTCCTCGGTCTCATCGATGACATCCACTGTTCCATGGCCCGGTGCCACGATTAGGCCATTGCCCACAGGAACTTGTGCCTCTGGATCGCGGAAGAAGTATCCGGCAAAGAGGGCGAAGCCGATCAACAAGCCCGTCAGGGTGATCACCCCGACCATCAAGATTCCGGGAATGAAGAAGCGACTAACTATGATCAACAGCAGGCCAAGGACCCAATAGATCCCCAGCGCCCGCAGCATTATCCGATGAAAGGCGGCCTTAGCCTTCCCTTTGTGTTTCACGGGATTGAGTCTAGAGGCGGGCCCGGGTGGAGGGAAGCATCCAAATGCCTCGTAGTTAACAGTCGAAAAGGCATCGTGAAGTGAAACCACTGCGACTCAGCGGTGCTCCCTCAATGAGTTCAAACCCGTTCTGGCACCTGCGCCGTTCTCGCGTTGGGCGGGTACGTCCGATGCTGTTTTTAGGCGCTGAGAACAGTCTTACGGATGACCGACATCGGTTTCCTGATGTCCCCGGAAGGTCTCCGTGATTAGCATCACTGCCGTTCATGCCGACTGCCGCAATTCTACCGACCCACACGCCAGTGCTGTTCAATCAGGCGGTTCTGGAGACCGCCAAGCTTCTGCGCTCAGGCGGTGTCGCTGCGGTCCCCAGTGAAACGGTCTACGGCCTGGCCGCCAACGCCTTCTCACCCGAGGCCGTCCGCGGAATTTATCGGGCCAAGGGCAGGCCCTCCACCAATCCATTGATTGTGCACGTGGCGACTGCAGCCATGGCCCGAGCGTGCGCCTCGGATTGGCCGAAACTGGCGGAATTATTGGCCCGACATTTTTGGCCAGGTCCTCTCACCTTGGTGGTGCCAAAATCTTCGATGATCCCGGACATCGTCGCTGCGGGAGGGCAAACCGTGGGCCTGCGATGGCCCTCGCACGCTTTCTTCCAATCCTTGATCCGTGAATGCGGCTTCCCACTGGCTGCACCCAGCGCGAATCCCTCAGACCAACTTTCCCCGACGACGGCCGAACATGTCATGGCCGGTCTTGGTCAGCGAATCCCGCTCATCGTTGATGCGGGTCCCTGTGCTGTGGGTATCGAGAGCACCGTGGTGGATGTGACCGGCCAGCGACCGCGGATCCTGCGACCCGGCATCATCTCCGCCGATCAAATCGCCCAAGCCACAGGATGGATAGCAGACGAGCCCACTCAAGACCCGGAAGGTCCCCTGCGAAGTCCCGGTCAACTGAGTCGCCATTACTCACCCAAGGCCCGTTTGGAGATATGGTCGTGGGAGAGCGACGCCGAACTCTTAGAACGGGTAACCCGGGAATCAATTTCTCCCGAGCAACTCTTCGTGCTGACCCATTCCCGAGTCCCCGAAGAACCCATTCCAGCGCAAATATCCTTCCTCCCAGACGATCCTGAGGCCTTCGCGCGGGCCCTCTATGGCTACCTGCACGAGTGCGATGATCGGGGTGCTCAGTTGGTAGTTATCGAGAAATTACCCACCGGATCGGCCTGGGACGGTATCCGGGACCGCCTCCTGCGAGCCTCTGCTCCCGCCCGGCGCATTGGTTAAGAGCGATCGACAGCAAAACAAAGCCATTACCCCCTTCGGTTCCGCCTCATCAAGGCGGTGAATGGGCGGCATTCGGGCGGGCTTTCCACAGGCTCCGCCTCTTCCACGGATCTCCGAGGTAGAGATAAAACAAAAAGCGCGTCCGGAGGTTTCCCTCGCGGACGCGCCTGAATTAATTTTTAGCGGCTCAGCCCTCGGCTAAGCCCGCTGATCGAGTTGCTTACGGCATCGACAGGACGTTCAAGCGCCAGAACCGCGCCGGGACATTCTTGTCCACCTGCAGGTTCACCGGCACTCCCACGTCCGTACCTTCACCAGTCACCTTGATCGCCGTGGCGCTCCAGGCTCCCAGCTTCGTTGCGTTCTCAATCTGCACTACCGCACCCTTCGGCGCGCGCACTTCCAATTTCAGTATCTCGGCGCTGCTCGACTTGATCGACAGCTTCGATGACTCACCAATCACGATCAGCACCGTCGCCAATCCAGAGTCCGACGTTCCGTCGTTCACTCGGAAGGTGATGCTGTCTGTGCCCTTCGCATCCGCATTGGCCTTGTACACCAAGTTCGGTGCCGTACCGCTCAAGGTTCCCAGCTTCGGCTGCGACGCCAACGTGTAGGTCAGCGTGTCCTTGTCTCCGTCGTAGGCCTTCAGCGTCACCGCTGCGGAGTTACCCTGCACGGCCTTCACCGTCTGGGTCAGCGCCACCGGGCCGTCAGGGATCGAGGCAACCATAATTGCCACCGTTACCGGGCTCGAGTCCAGTGATCCGTCGCTCACCTTGTAGGTGAAGCTGTCCTTACCATTGAAGTCGGGGTTCGGCATGTACTCCAGGCTAGCACCTTCGCCGCTCACCACACCGTTGGCCGGCTGGCTCACCACCTTGTAGGTCAGCGTTGCTC
>CAMDDW010000083.1:0-6154 GCA_945893185.1 Akkermansia muciniphila
GGCGTGGAGATCCAGATTCAACGACCGATTGAGCAGGATCGAATACCAACCGCAAGAGGGCCTCGGCCCTAGAGAAAAGCACCTAAAGAAGAAAATTTGGGGACGGAGACGTTTTATCGTTTGACGGTGTGCACTAATGGGCGACCCCGCGCCCTACGATGGCAGCAGCGGGATCGGGCTGTAGTGAGCATTGGAACGTCAACACCCTGACCCCCTCGCGCGTCAGCGCGAAAGCTACTCCTGTCCCCACGTTCCCTGCGAACGCAGGACCGATCCCGCGGAGCCAGCCCCGGAGGCACCCACCTCGTGCGCCAGCCTTAACAAGTCTCCCAAAGGTTATATGTTGGAATGGCCCCTTTTGTGTAAATAGGTGGGACTAATGGGCGACCCCGAGGCGAGTGCTGGGGACTCCTTCAGGTAATTCACTTGAGAAACCCCGCGAACACCCGCTAATCGCAGGACGGTGCGCCGCGTCCTAATACTGCTCCTCATTCTCATGGCATGGACCGCCGGCGTCCGGAGTACCAGCGGTGCGGTCCAGACCCCAGAACCGGCGATCCCCCAGGTGCTCCGCTGGGCCAACGACGCCGAAGGCGGCGCCCCATATATTTATCACACACCGGACAACCCCGACCAACTCGTCGGATTCGAAGTCGAACTAGCTCAAGCACTGTGCGACCGACTGGGATACACCTCCCAATTCGTCCAGTACAACTGGGCCAATTTGATCCCAGGCCTCCGTCAGGGGGGCAATTACGACATCGTCATCGCAGCCTTGGAGCGCACCCCAGAAAACCTCGCCCAGGTGGCGATGAGCCGACCTTATTTCGCGTTCGGACAACAACTCGTCGCTCGCACACACGACACAACTATCCAAAGCCTCGGCGATCTGGCCGGACGTCGGATCGGCGTATTGGCCTCGACCTTGTCCCACCGCTTGGTCACCCAGCAAGGCGGCTTGGAGGTGCGAGTGTACGACGAAAATGTGAACTACTTCCGGGACTTGGAACTGGGCCGGCTCGACGCCGTTCTCACCGATTCTCCCATCGCCATGGTCCAACTGCGCAATAGGCCGAACCTCCGAGCGGCCGGTCCACCCTTCGCACCCGCCTACTACGCGATCGCCGTACCGACCAGTTCCCCAGAGCTGCTGATTCGCATCAATGGAACCCTCGAATCCCTCATCCAAGACGGCACCCTCGAACGGATCTACCGCCGCTACGAGTTGTGGGGCCCACAGCAAGCAACCTTGGCCACCTGGAATGCAGCAGCGGTTTCGACAACAACCTCCGGGGCGGGCACCGCTGCAACAAGACCCCGCCCCAAACCAACCCTGCGGTATTTCAGCATCCTGATGGAGGCTGCGGTAACCACCGTGTGGGTGAGCCTAGCGTCCATGGCTCTGGCCATGACTTGGGGACTCGGATTGGCCCTGGCTCGTCGCTACGGATCGCGACCCGTGCGCTGGATGGCCATCAGTTACATCGAAGTGTTCCGCGGCACCCCCCTGCTGCTGCAGTTGTACTTCATCTATTTCGGGTTAGCCCAGCAGTGGGGTTGGAAACTCTCAGCCGGAGCCGCAGCCGTACTAACACTCGGACTCAACTACGCCGCCAACGAAGCCGAAAACTTCCGGGCCGGACTCGAAGCCGTTCCCCGCGGCCAGACCGAGGCGGCGCTGGCCCTAGGCTTGTCACCTGCCATGACACTGCGACGAATCCTCCTGCCCCAGGCCCTGCGAATCAGCCTCCCCGGCATCACCAACGACCTCATCGCCCTCTTTAAAGATTCCTCCATTGTTTCGGTGATCGGCCTCGTCGAACTCACTAAGGAATTTCTCATCCGCTCGCTGGATGCGGGCGACTACATCGGCCTAGGAATCCTCACCGCGGCCATCTATCTGGTCATGGCCCATGCGGCTTCGCTGGGAGCCCGAGCTCTCGAACGGAGGTTGCGGACATGATCGAGATCGTTGGACTACGAAAGCGTTTCGGCACAGTGCCGGTGCTCGATGGCATCGATCATCATCAGAGCGCCGGGGAAGTGGTGGCCCTGATCGGACCCAGCGGTTGCGGCAAGAGCACCCTGCTCCGCTGTCTCAATTGGCTAGAAACACCCGATGCGGGATCACTGCGCCTGGGGGATGTTCGCATCGAGGCGGGCACTCCTGAGGCGGCCGACCGGCGGCTGCGTCAGCGATTGCGGAGACGGACAGGGATGATCTTCCAGCAGTTTCATTTGTTCCCCCACCGAACGGCCCTCGAGAACGTGATGGAAGCCCCGATCCACGTGGACCGCCTGCCGCGTTCCGAAGCCCACGCGCTCGCGATGGGCCTGCTTTCGAAGGTAGGCCTGGCCGATCGGGCCCACCACTTGCCCGCACAACTCTCCGGCGGCCAACAGCAACGCGTGGCCATTGCCCGCGCGCTGGCCATGAAGCCTGAGATCCTCCTGTGCGACGAACCTACCAGCGCCCTGGATCCAGAACTGCGCGGCGAGGTTTTAGCGGTGCTGCAAACCCTGGCGGCCGAGGGCATGACCCTACTGCTGGTCACCCACGAACTAGCCTTTGCTCGGGACATCGCCCACCGGGTCGTCTTCCTCGAGGGCGGCCGCGTAGTGGAATCAGGGCCGACCCGAGCGGTGCTGGATCAACCCCAGCATCCGCGCCTTCAGGAGTTCCTCGGAAAACACCGATAGTCACCCTACGACCGGGAGCGCTTCATCGAGTCAGACCATCGAGGGCAGCACCCCGTTCCCGGCAACTCCGCTAGACCTTCGGGGCGGAGATGAGTGCGAGGCGACCGTCTTGGCAACCAGCGACCACTTGGGTGTCTCCCGGCAACCATCCCAGGGCCGTCACGGCACCCGCCAAGGCGGTGGCCCGCAGCGGCTGGGAAGATTTACCCGCATTCCAAAACAACACCCGCCCCGCTTGGCATCCGCTGGCCAACAAATGCCCCGTCTTCTGGTAGGCGAGGCTGGAAGCCCGGGCCGGATGCCCTTCCAAAATCCGAGGTGTGGAACCGGCCGGCCCCTTGCCGCTGCAATCCCACACCATGAGTTCCTGACCACCGTCGGTGGCGAGGTAGCGACCCGAATGATGCCAGGCAAGGCTTCGCACCTTGGCGTCGTAACCCGACATGGCCAGTTCTTCCCCTTCACGGAACGGCAGCGGCCAAATTTGCACGCTGTTCTCTTGAGTGCCGGCCACCACCCAGCGTCCGTCCGGCGAAATCGCCAGCGAAACCAGACTCGTCTTCCACGGCAACTCCGCCGTCACGCGGCCGGTTTCCGAATCATACACGCTCACTCCGCCATAGCAGGCGACGCCCAAAGATCGACCGTCAGCCGACCAGGCCAATGCCGCCACCGTACTGCGATGACCTCCGAGTGTGTGAGCCCAACCGGTTCCAGCAACTCCAACGGCCCCACTGCTTCCACTGGCCCGCCCGATGCACACCGTCTTACCGGAGGCCGCAGCCAACCGATCTCCTGAGGGGGAACCCGCAAGCTGCTCGACCCAGGCCGAGGGCATAGGCAAAGACTCGACTTGAGTTCCAGCCACCGGATCCCAGAACCGGACTTGCCCGTCCTGACCCGCGGTCGCGAAGCAGGAGGCCGTTGGGTTCCAGACGAGGCGAAACCCTCCTCCCTCATGGGCCTGGAAGGCGTGAATCCGGCGTCCCGATGAGGCCTCAACCACCCAGGCCGAACCCTCGGTTCCCAGAGCCGCGATAAGACTCCCATCCGGCGAGCCTCCTAGGGCAGCGATGGGTTCAGAAAGGTCGAGAACCCACTCAGCGGGTCGAAGCGGAGCATTCATCACAGATCAAAGACAGTGGCGACAATCCATCCACTCAGGCCAGGCAGCGCCGGAACCCCGCGTTCAACGCCTCGCGGTCCAAGTTGCGTCCGATAAAGACCAACTGACTCTTGCGCTGCAGTTCATCCTTCCAGGGGCGATCGGGCTTGCCCTCGAAAAGCATGTGGACCCCTTGGAACACGAAGCGATTGGCCTGTCCCTTGATATTGAGGATGCCCTTCATGCGGAAGATATCCTGACCCTTGGTCTGGAGCAGCTCGCTGAGCCAAGCATTGAGTTTTTTGGCGTCGAGTTCACGGCGCTCTTCGATGCCCACGCTGGAGACGGTCTCGTCGTGGGTGTGAGCGTGACCATGGCCGCCGTGCTCGTGAACATGAGTAGGCTCAACAGTCTTACCCTCCCGCTCCACGCGCCCTTTGAACTCTTCCAACCCATGTTGAGTAAAGAGGGCGTAATTGCCGTGGGTCGGAATGCGCAACGTCGCCGTGATACCGTCCTCACCCAGGATCAACTTATAGAGAGTCTTGCCCGGCTTAATCACTCCACCCATGCGAACCGCCGTTCCGATGCCACTAAAGACTCCTTCGGCAATTTCTTCAGCATGATGCAACGCATCGTGCAACCCACCCCCGCACTCCTCGCCGTGACCGTGATCGTGACCGTGATCATGACTGTGGTCGTCCTTCGCGTGATCGTGGCCGTGGTCATCCTTCGCGTGATCGTGGCCGTGGTCGTCCTTCGCGTGCGCGTCACCGTGATCATGGTCGGCATGAGAATGACCATGCTCGTGATCGGCGTGGGAATGACCATGCTCATGCTCATGCTCGTGCTCATGGCTATGGGTATCCAATTCGAGCAATACGGCCCCCATCACGGCATCCGGACCGGCGTCGAGCCGCAGAGAGTAATCGCCCGCATCGAGATGGAGGGTACCGCTCCACTCGAAGGGCAGAGCTTTTTCCAGAAAATCACCATCCAAGGTGAGCTTGTGGCTCAGATCGAAGGCATGCAGGTGGATCACCTGATCGACCGACAAATTGGATTGCTCGGCATGCAGGAGCTTAGCGACCGGATTGATAGCTCGAACCTGGCGTTCCAGATGAGCCAACTCGTCGGCCGTCACCAAGTCGGTCTTATTGAGGATGATGCGGTCGGCGAAAGCGATTTGCGCCTTGGCCTCGGGTGCATCGTGCAGATGGAGGGAAATATGCTTGGCATCCACCAGGGTCACGATGCCGTCGAGGCGGAAGCTCTCCTTGATTTCCTCATCACTGAAGAAGGTCTGAGCGACCGGGCCGGGATCGGCTAGGCCGGTGGTTTCCACCAGCACATAGTCGAACTTATTCCGGCGCTTCATGAGCTGACCGAGAATTCGAATGAGGTCGCCGCGCACAGTGCAGCAAAGGCAACCATTGTTCATCTCGAAGATCTCCTCGTCGGCCTGGATGACCAGTTCGTTGTCGATACCGATCTCACCGAACTCGTTCTCGATGACCGCAATCCGCTTCCCGTGGTTGGCTGTCAGAATGCGGTTCAACAGGGTGGTCTTGCCGGCGCCGAGAAAGCCCGTGAGGACGGTCACCGGAATGCGCGTGTCGTTTTGTTCGGCCATAGCGTGCGACCACCTTGCTGGAAGGTTCTCCCCATGGCAAATCCGGCGGTGGCCCCTTTGACGAGTCTTCCGCCGACAGGTTCTGGAAGCAGCAGCGAGATCAATCCCGCTGGAGCCCACCCACAAACTCGTCAGGCGCAGCGGGACCGGGCCGGAGCGAGCATTGGAACGTCCACCACCTAACCCCCTCGCGCCTTCAGCGCGAAAGTCCCACTCATCCCCACGTTCCCTGCGAGCGCAGGACCGATCCCGCTGGAGCCCACCCGCGCACTCACCCTCCAATGTTGGCCTTTAAAAATAGTAAAGACTGAAACCTTTTGTGTAAATAGGTGGGACTGATAGGCATTAAGTGCCTCGCGCCCAGGGCCCCCTCTCGGTAAGGCGTCGTCGTCGGAAATCAAAGACAACGACAACAACCTAAACCGAAAGGAGACCGATGAGGAAAGTGATGGCCGGAATGGACCTACATGGCAACAACGTGAGGGTGGGCATCGTGGATGATCTAGGAGCGCGACTTCAGCATCGCAGGCTTGCCTGCGAGTTGCCTGAGATCATTGAGTTCTTGGACCCCTACAAGGCAGAGCTTGAGAGCGTCGCGGTCGAGTCAACCTTCAATTGGTACTGGCTGGTGGATGGACTGCGGGCCGCGGGTTTTCCCGTCGTCCTGGCCAATCCAGCCAAGATCGACCAGTACAGCGGGATCAAGCACGCGGACG
>CAMDDW010000084.1:0-6119 GCA_945893185.1 Akkermansia muciniphila
CTTGGATGAGTTCCAAGGCTTTGACGTAGGCTGCTCGATCTTCGGAGGTCAGAGTTAGGATTTCTGATTCACCGAATGCGATTTTGTCCGCAGCAAATTTGCCCTCTTGAATCGCGTCGTTGAGGTCGGAAAACTTTTTCCGAATGCGCTGACCGCCTGAGTAGTAAGCGAGGGTGTACTGGATGTATTTTGCGCCCCGAGATGTGGTTGGTGTGCGGTAGATTTGGACCGTCGCGCTTCCGCTGCGGATGGTCTTCGGGAATGTGCTGGGCGCTGGTGATTTTTGTGGTGTGGGCATGGTTTTCTGTCGCCAAACTGTCACCAACAAGTCAACTGCGAAAAACAGAAAAACGAAAAACCCCCTGTGTTTACAGGGGGTTTAGAGGTGAAAGAGGATGGAGCGGGCGACGGGATTCGAACCCGTGACAACTAGTTTGGAAAACTAGTACTCTACCGCTGAGCTACGCCCGCGTTCCATTGATAGAAACATTCCTGATTCCACGGAGCATTTCAAGCCCCACGTGGGTCGCGGATCCAAAAAAATTTCACGGTTGGAGCCGAGGCCGTGGATCTCAGCGGTTTCCTCGGTTCAGTTGGATTTTTAAAACCGCAAAATACTGGGGCCTGAGCTGGCCAGTTAACCGACGATTCGGTCGGCCTGAGGCTGGTGGGACCTCAGGGGATGGGTATCGTAACCCGTCGTTGGGCTTCAGAGGGCCTCCGCTGCGATTTTCTCTGCCAGAATTCTGAGCCAATGGGCGGCCTCCGCCTTGGCTTCGGCGGCGGGTGCAACCGTGGGGACGATGGCTCCAAGCCGTTGGAAGAGCGTGGTCGGTTGCTCCGCGGCGCTCGGTGCTTCTACGACACCCGCTAGGCCCCAGCAGGGCTTTGATCGTTGGCGGCAGAGCAGGGCGATTTGGCCGGTGCCTTTGCCCATGAAGGTCTGGGAATCGATGCATCCTTCGCCGGTGACGATGAGGTCAGCCGCGTCGATCTCGGCGATGAGGCCTGTGTGCCGGGCCACGATTTCGAATCCCGATTCTAGGGTGGCTCCGAGAAATAGGCGCAGTCCGAAGCCCAACCCGCCAGCCGCACCGGCCCCGGGTAATTGGTCGAAGCGGGTCCCGTGGGTGTTGGCCGCGAACTCGGCCAGTCGACCCAGAGCGGCGTCGGCGATCGGGAGGTCTTGGGGGCGAAGCCCCTTTTGGGGCCCATACACACGGCTGCAACCCCGGGCGCCCAACAACGGGTTGTCGACATCGACAGCCACGGTGATGGGCAGCGGGAAGGGCGATTCGGGCGGTGCCCAGCGATGCAGTTGGTCGAGGTGGATCCAGCGCTCGATGGGGTGGCCAGCCTCGTTGAAAAATCGCCATCCGAGGGCTCGAGCCATGCCGAAGCCGGCGTCGTTGGTAGCGCTGCCGCCGATACCCATAAGAACCTCGCAGGCTCCGGCGTGCTGGGCGGCCTTCAGCGCGGCACCGAGGCCGGTGGTGTCGAGTTCAAAGGGGTGAAAGCGGCCCGGCGGGAGTTGCGCAAGCCCGACGATGGCGGCCGACTCGATGAGGGCGCGACGAGACTGCGGTTCGTACCACCAATGCGCTTGGATGGGGCGATGGGCCGCATCGACGGTTTCCACGGTTTTGCGCTCAGCACCCAGGCGCTCGGCCAAGACCGATCCGAATCCGTCGCCGCCGTCGCTGATGGGCAGCAGGGTGAGCGTGTCGTCGGGTCGAAGGCGCTTCCATCCGTCGGCGATGGCCTGGGCTGCGGCTGCGGCGGTGAGGGTGCCTTTAAACTTGTCGGGAACGATGAGGACGCGGAGCGGCATCGACCGAGAGGGTGGTCCGCACGGGGGCTTCTGGGCAAGTTGGGGAACGGCGAATAGAGAATGGAGAATGGAGAATGGCGGGACGGGCCATGGGCCCATAGCTCGGTCGAGCCGCCTTAGGGCACCATCTTGAGGTGCATCGACTTCAGGTCGAACCAGACTTCTCCGGCATGCGCGCGAACCTCAGCCACCAGCTCGATATCGCGCGGGTCGTGGATCTGAAAGGGATGAACGAATTCGGTCCACTCGCTGTCGCCGGTGAAAAGTCGGGCGTGCTCGCCGCCACTGAGTCGAAAGGATGCACCGCCCGGGTAACGTTGATCTGGGGCCGCCTGCACGCCTAGGGTGCGAATGCGGCCGCGCACCTCGTACTTGCCGATGGGTAGCCGAATCATGGCTCGGAAGGAGGCGACGGAGTCGGGTGCTTGAGCCTGGATGTAGAGGGTGTCTAGGTCTCCAAGTTTGGTGGGCTCCATCTTAACTTGGCCGCGCTGATAGCGGGGTTGCCACCGCGCGAGGGCCGTGACGCCACCGACCTCGAAGCGGATGGGCTTGGGCTGTGATTCGAGGCGCGACTTGGCAATTTCGATACGGCGGAAGGCGCGGTCTTGAAACGAGTGAATGGCTTCGCTGCGCCATTCCCGCTGATCCTGCGGCAGCGACTGGATCATGGGCATGAGGCGAGCGCCGACGCGTTTGAAATGGGCGTCGAGGGTCTCTGTCGTGAACACGTCTCGGAGCAGGCGATCGATCTCCGAATAGAAGCGGTCGCGGTAGGTCGGCACATCGAACAATTGCCGGGACAATAGGCCGCCGCCCGGGATCTCCAGATCCTTCCCGATATTGCCGAGCAGTTGGTCCATGCCGTGCGGTTGGAAGGTGGCCTTGCCGGTGCGCGGTTCGAAGTAGATGCGGTAATTGTTTCGGTTGTTGCCGTATCCGTCCCAATCCACGAGCAAGGCCTGCATGGCCGATTCGGTGATGAAACGGTCGACATCGAGGATGGATTCGAGGGCTGTCTCGCGGCGTCGGAGGTCGCCGAGGTCGGCGGCATCGCGGAGTTTTTGAAGGTCCTTGTAATCGAGCGGGCCGTCGCCTGTGTCGCGGTCGAGGTCTTGGTCGATGTCGCGGACGAATCCACCGTCGTAGAAATTGCCAGAAGCGTCGGGATAATTGCGGCGCAAGAAGCTGCGGTTGTAGCCTTCTTTCAGCACATAGGGGCCAAGTTCGCGGCCATCGAAACTGACCAGTGCCTGGGTAGCCCGGGCGGTGGGGATGCCCACCTTTTCATAGAGGCGGCGGCCGAGTTGCTCGCTCAGCAATGAGGGGTCTTGGACGGAGTTGTTGAGATGAATTTTGTCCATCCCGCTGAAACGCTGGCCGGGTACGAGTTTGTCGAAGTTGAGCGTCAGGGCGGGGTTATCGTCGACGCCCCGGGTGCTGCCGGCCGACCCTTTGACATGCACGAGCACCTTTTCAAAGCGGTTGGTGCCCACGGTCACGGTCGACTGGACGGGACTACGCGGGTTGTCGCGCAGCTTCTGGATCTCGGCCGGTGCGAAGGTGATGACAAACCGTTGGATGGGGCCGGCGAAGAGAGCCTCGGCGGCGGCATCATCGGCCTGCTGGCGGGCCCGTTTTGAGCCGGGCTTGGGAGGCTGGGTTGTCGCCTGAGAGTTTGCCGGACTGGGCCCCGGAGCTTCGGCACCGAAGACGGGCCATGTCACCGGTTCCCCAATTAGGAAACCGGCCACCGTTAGGATAAAAATCCGGCGAGCCATCACAGGCACCAGCGTTAACTGCTGGGTTCAGAGTTCAAGCCGAACGATGGGAGAACCGGGGAAATCTCTGTCCCGTCGGGGTCACTTTAGCTTCAGGAGCTCTTCGGCGATTTGTACCGCATTGAGAGCAGCCCCCTTGAGCAGTTGGTCGCCGCAAATCCAGAGAGACAGGCCGTTCTCTAGGGCACAGTCCATGCGGATCCGCCCGACGGCACAGTTGTCCTTCTCGGAGGTGTGCAGGGGCATCGGGTATTGGGAGGCCGACGGGTTGTCCACCACATCGAGGCCCGGGGCCTTGAGCAGGACCGCGCGGGCGGATTCGACGGTGATGGGCCGGTCGAATTCAGCGCTGACGGCCACGGAGTGAGAGCGGTACACAGGAACCCGCACGCAGGTGACCGAGGCCTTGAAGCCCGGGTGATGCATGATTTTGCGACCCTCGTTCTCGAGCTTCATCTCTTCTTTGGTGTAGCCGGAGTCTAGGAATGAATCGACCTGCGGCAGGACGTTGAAGGCGATTTGGTGCGGGTAGACTTCGCGGGTTACCGGTTCGCTACGCACGATTTGGCCGACTTGCTTTTCCAGCTCTTCGATGGCCTTGGCACCGGTGCCGGAAACAGCCTGGTAGCTCGAGGCGAAGATGCGCTTCACGCCGAAGGCCTGATGCAGCGGGTACAAGGCCATCAGGGTGATGGCGGTGGTGCAGTTCGGGTTGGCGATGATGCCCTGATGCGAGGCCACGTCGGCCGCGTTGATCTCGGGAACCACCAGCGGGACGGTCGGGTCTTGGCGGAAGTAACTGGAGTTGTCGACCACCACGCAGCCGGCCTTGACCGCGGACGGGGCGTAGTCCCGCGAAATGGAGCCGCCGGCGCTGAAGAGAGCGATGTCGATCCCGGCGAACGCATCATGGGTCAGCTCCTGGACGGTGATTTCGGAGCCTCGGAAGGTGAGCTTTTTGCCGACCGAACGGGCCGAGGCCAGCAGGGTCAATTTGCCGACAGGAAAATTGCGGCGCTCCAGGGTCCGGATCATCTCGATGCCGACGGCACCGGTGGCACCGACCACGGCCACATGGGGACTGCTCTTCATAAAGTAGGGAGGCGATAGTGGTCCCGGATCGGCCCCTGTCGAGAGGGAAGCGCCAATTCGGCGTTCCCGTTCCCACAGTCGCCCTTGAACCTCCCCCGGAACCCGGCCGGGGTCGGTCCCACCTATTTACACAAAAGGGGACACTCCACACTATTAAGACACCCACTCAATCGGTAGACAGCAGTGAATCCTCCCCGGTGATTTGGGGTAAGGGCGGATGAAACTTTAGCGTCTCAGTCCTGCTTCGGAGCAGTCTGGGAGGGCTGGGGTTTCTTGGCGGGCGGGCTCTGCTTAGGGGTCGCCGGTTTGGTGGCCGGAGCCTTTTTGGCCGGTGGCTTGGGCACCACCTTGGAGGCCGGGGCCTTCTTGGTCGGAGCCGGAGCCGGAGGGGGAGCTGTAATTAGGCGGACAGAAATCTCGGGAGACGGAGCCCGACGCCCATCGGCAGAAACCGCCTCCACTCGAAATCCATAATCGCCAGGCGGAAACGGAGCCATGGTGAACTGAAACCCCCCGTTGGTGGCCGATCGTGTTTCGGAGAGCAGTTGTTCCGGATTCGGAATTTGGCGAAGGAAGAGGAATACCCGGGCCTGCGGGTGGCTGATACCCTGAATCGCGGTGAACTGACGAACCAGCAGGGTCGACCCGGCCGTCGGTAGAGTGATGGCCGAAGGCGTCAGAGGTGGCAGAACTGGTGCGACGGTTCGATGCGCTGTGGCCAGCTTAGGAATGAAGGCCCAGGCCCCGAGGACGGCAATCAGTGCAATGGGGATGAGCAGGTGCCAGGCGTCGTAGGTTCCGAGCCAGTAGCGGGGTTTTCCTTGTGCGTTGAACATGGCCGGTCAGACGGAGTCGGGGCGGGTGCCGGAGGCCTTCAGTGAGGCAACTTCGGCAGCGAGCCGGTTGCGTTCGTCAGTCATGGTGTCGAGGTCTTGGAACAGTGTCTCCAAATCTCCAGACGGAGAAGGGGCCGGTTCCAATTTCAAGGCCGCAAGCTCGGCCTCGACGGTGCCCAATTGTTCCGACAAATCTTCGGCTCGGGAGGCCAGAGCCTTCGTCTCGGCGAGCTCGGATTCCAGCCGGGCATGCGACTCGGAAACAACTGCCAACTCGGTCTCCAAGTCTTTGACTCGTTGAGCCAGAGCTGGGTCGGCGGACGGTGTCTCTTTAACTTCGGCTGTTTCCGCCCGATAGACCGCAAACTCCGCCTTCATGGATTCCAGCGCCTGAGCATCCGCGGCAGATTTTCGGACGGCTGTGTCGGCGCGATTCTTGGCGGTCCGACACTCCCGCTCCCAAGCGTTGGTCTGAGTTTCCTTCAGCATCAGCGCTGCTTCAAAATCCATCCGCCGAGTCTGGAGGGTCTCCAGTTGGAGGCGGGTTGCGGCGGCTTCCGCCTGACTGGCGGCGCACCG
>CAMDDW010000085.1:0-6113 GCA_945893185.1 Akkermansia muciniphila
CAGGTCATCACCTACGATCAAATTCTCAACAACGACCACGAGTTCGCCCCGGGCATTGAGAACTTCCGCATGGATTCTCCGGCCCCCGTCCTCGCCGACGCCACCGGCCACTACCCGGTGCCGTCCCCCGGTCTGAACAAGAAGCGCGAGTACTGATCGGTCCCGTCAGGGTTTTCCAATCACTCCGAATTCAACATCCCTGGGCCGGCAACGGTTCCGGGGATTTTCGCATTTAGGCCGCCCCGGCTATCGGGCTTTTGGCGGACTTTGATCTCGCATGATTGACGCATGCCCGGTTCGAACAACACACTGAGGCCCGTTCACCGTCCATCCATGAGCACCGCTTCATCGTCGAACATCGAGTCCCACCTCAAGGAATCCCGCATCTTTAAGCCGTCGAAGGAGTTTGCCGCCAAGGCCCATATCCGATCGATGGCCCAGTACAAGAAGCTGTGGACCGAATCGGTGAAGAATCCGGAGCGGTTCTGGAAAAAGCAGGCCGAGGCCGAGTTGGTGTGGATGAAGCCCTTCAAGAAGGTGCTGCAGTGGAAGCTGCCCTTTGCCAAGTGGTTCGTCGGCGGGCAGTTGAATGTGTCGTCCAACTGCCTCGACAGGTGGCTCGGTAGCGCGACCGCCAACAAGGCGGCGCTCATTTGGGAAGGCGAGCCCGCCACTGATGGCGCTCCGGGCGAAGAGCGTGTACTGACCTACCGTCAGTTGCACCGCGAGGTTTGCCGATTCGCCAACGTGCTCAAGCGCAATGGCGTGGGCAAGGGCGACCGGGTCATCATCTACTTGCCCATGATTCCGGAGGCGGCCATCGCCATGTTGGCCTGCACGCGCATTGGTGCGGTGCATAGTGTTATTTTCGGGGGATTCAGCGCCCAGTCGGTGGCGGACCGCATCCAAGACTGCGGAGCCAAAATGGTCATCACGTCTGATGGCGGTTTCCGCCGCGGCGCGGTGGTTCCGCTCAAGAAAAACGTCGATGACGCGATGGTCCTCCGCGACGCCGCCGGCAAGTCACTCACGACCTCCATCGAGAAAGTCATCGTGGTCCGCCGCTGTGGCAACGAAGTCCAGATGACTGAGGATCGGGATGTTTGGTGGCACCGCGAGCTCCAGTACGTTTCCGACGTGTGCCCCGCGGCCAAGATGGATTCCGAGGCTCCGCTGTTCATCTTGTACACCAGCGGATCGACCGGCAAACCCAAGGGGATCTTGCACACCACGGCGGGTTACCTGCTGGGCACCAAGCTGACTTCTAAATACGTTTTCGATCTCAAGGACGAAGATGTGTATTGGTGCACCGCCGATGTGGGTTGGGTCACTGGGCACAGCTACATCGTCTATGGCCCGCTGGCCAATGGTGCTACGGCGCTGATGTACGAAGGTGCGCCCAATTGGCCGGAGCCCGACCGTTTCTGGCGCATCATCCAGAAGTACGGCGTCACGATTCTTTACACCGCGCCGACGGCCATTCGGGCCTTCATGAAGTGGGGTGACGAGTGGGTGAAGAAGCACGATTTGTCGTCACTGCGTCTCTTGGGCAGCGTCGGCGAACCCATTAATCCGGAGGCCTGGATGTGGTATCACAAGGTTGTCGGTGGTGGCCGCTGCCCCATCGTGGACACGTGGTGGCAGACGGAGACGGGCAGCATCATGATCACGCCCATGCCGGGGGCGACCCCGCTGAAGCCGGGCACCGCGACGTTGCCGTTCTTCGGCATCTTGCCGGAAGTGGTCGATGATGCCGGCAAGCCCGTGCCTAAGAATTCCGGCGGCAAACTGGTGATCCGCACGCCGTGGCCGTCCATGTTGCGGGGCATTTGGGGAGATACCGCTCGTTACAAGGAAACCTACTGGACCGAGGTGCCCGGCAGCTACTTCACGGGCGACGGATGCCGCCAAGACAAGGACGGGTACTTCTGGATCGTGGGTCGTATTGACGACGTGCTCAATGTCGCCGGGCACCGCATTGGCACGGCCGAGGTGGAGAGCGCATTGGTCAGCCACCCGTCGGTGGCCGAGGCCGCTGTGGTGGGCCGTCCAGACGAATTGAAGGGACAGGCATTGGTTTGCTTCGTGACGCTGAAAACCGGCAAGAAACCCTCGCCAGAACTGAAGAACGAACTACGCAACCACATTGGCAAGGAGATCGGCCCAGTAGCCAAGCCCGACGAGGTACGATTTGCTGAAGCGCTGCCGAAGACGCGCTCGGGCAAGATCATGCGCCGACTGCTCAAGCAAATTGCCAGCGGCGTGGAGATCAAGGGCGACACGACCACGCTGGAAGACATGAGCGTCATCGCCAAGCTGATTGCCGGCGAGGAATAGCCTTGCCCGTAACGGCGCGTCGCTGACGGACACTCACGATCGGGACAAACCTATCGGGATCGATCGCGCTGGAACCGATCCCGTTCCCGGCGGTTGTGGGCCTTAAGATCGAGGTGAGCTTGTTTACTCTCACCTTCGATCTGGGCAATGAAGGTGGCGCAACTGGAGGCCAGCGCGCCAAAGCCTTGCACGGTATCTCGCTCGGCGTTGTCGTCGGTGATGACCAGAACCTCTCCATAGGCCTTGAAGCGGTAGGCGGCCCGCTCGATGAGGTCGTCTGCCGTTTTGTTGGCCTTGGAATAGAGCACCTCTATCTCCCGGGGATCGGTCTTCTGAGATCGCGCACCCTGGCCTCCGCTCTGGCCATCAAAGAACACCGTAATCGGTGTACCCAGAGCTGCCTGGTATTCTCCGAGGGTTGCGATGAGGGCCTCCCGGGCCCTGGCCGAATGGCGGGCCGATTCTCGGGCCAATTCGGGCCAGGCGTGCAGAAGACTGTATCCATCTACAAGAATACGAATCAGAGGCATGGTGGGGGTTCTCCAGTAGTTGCCGATTTACCGGCGTTTCTGACCTAGAGCCTGCATTACCGAGGTGAGGCTCTGGGTGTTGATTACATCCCCGGCCGACAGCCATCCCTTCCGGGCGATGCCGGCTCCCAGTCGGAGAAAGTTGAAATGGTCTAAGCGGTGGGCATCGCAGTTGATCACGCACTTCACACCGAGCTCCTTGGCCTGACGCCACAGCCGCCAATCAAGATCGAACCGATACGGACTGGCATTGAGTTCTATCCAAGTGCCTGTCGCCGCGCAGGCTTTTAGCACCTCCTGGATGTCGAGTTTGTAAGCATCCCGTTCGAGCAGGAGTCGCCCCGTGAGGTGTCCGAGCATGTGCACGTACCGGTTTTCGGCCGCCTGAACCAGTCGACGCGTATTTTCCAGCGCATCGCTTGAGGGCACATGCAGACTGGCCACCACCACGTCGAGGCGCGCCAGGATCGAGTCGTCGAAATCCAACCCCTCTTTCAGCACATCCACCTCGGACCCCGTCAACAGGCGGAACTCGCTGCCTTCGGCCGCATAGGACGCGTTCACCGCAGCCACGGCCGAGAGCTGTTCTTCCAGGCGTCGGGTATCTAAGCCATTGGCCTGGAAGGAGGCTCGGGAATGATCGGTGATGGCCCAGTAATCGAGACCCAGTTCGTGGGCATGCGCCGCGATGGTTTCCAACGAATCGCGTCCGTCGGACCAATTGGAATGGTTGTGCAGCGAACCCCGCAGGTCAGTCCACTCGATGAGTCGCGGCAACGCATTCGACTCGGCCGCCGCAAATTCTCCGTGATCTTCGCGCAGCTCGGGCGGCACATAAGCCAGCCCGAGGTTCTCGAAGATCTCCCGTTCTTCGCGGCAGATGATTCGTAGGGCAGGGTCGCGGGTCTCTTCGCTGCTGCGGAATAGTCCGTACTCGTTGAGTCGCAGGCCCCGCGCGATGGCTCGCTGGCGCATGACGATGTTGTGCTCCTTCGAACCGGTGAAATAGGCCAGAGCGAAGGGGAACTCCTCGTCGGTCACCACCCGCAGGTCGGCCTGGATGCCGCCCTCCAAGATCACGCTCGCCTTGGTCTCGCCCTGGGCCAGCACCGACTTCACCCCGGGCTGCCCCACGAAGAATTCGATCACCGAAGACGGGCATTTCGACGACACCAGAAAATCGATGTCCCCAATGACTTCCTTCCAGCGGCGCAGGCTTCCGGCAGTGGAGCAGCGAATGACGTCGGGATGCCCGCGGAGAGATTCCTGAATGGGATCCGCGCAGACCAGCGCATCAATGAGCCGGTGGCGCGAGGCGAACTGCCGCTTGAACGCGATGGCCTCGATAATCTTGGCCTCCGACTTTTCGCCGAACCCCTCCAAGGCGGCGATTTGATGGGCCTGACATGCTGCCTCGAGCTTCTCCATCGAATCGATGCCCAACTCCTCGTACAACCGTTTCACTTTCTTAGGACCCAAGCCCTGGATCTCCAGCAGGGCAGGCAGACCTGGGGGGAGCGACGCCTTCAGCTCGTCATAGTAGGGCAGGGTGCCGGTGGTCACCAAGCGGGTGACTTTTTCTTGGAGCGCCTCCCCGAAACCCTTGAGTTCCCCCAAGCGATTCTCGGCCACAATCTTCTCCAGCGGCTCGGTCAGCCCCTCCAGAATGCGGGCTCCATTTTGGTAGGCTCGGGTTTTGAACGGGTTTTCGCCCTTCAATTCCAGCAACGTCCCGATCTCTAGCAGCACCGCGGCCACCTCATCTTTGTCCATGCCCATGCGCGAGCATAGGAACATTGGGCAGGAGCAGGGAAGCCGCGGCTTCGACCAGCTGAGGCGTCTCCAAATCTGATGATTGCTGACCCAGCCGTCCCCTGCTCGGGAAAACTTTTTTACATTTCCGCATTTCCGCATCAACCTGTGTGCGTGAGAACCACCTTGGATTTGCCGGACCCCCTGTTTAAAGAGGTCAAAACCCGAGCCATCCAAGAGGGCGTCACGCTCAAGGAACTTCTCGCCACTTACATCGAGGCTGGTTTGCGGGGGCGGTCAACGCCGGCGAGCGACATAGAGCCGCGCGCGAATACCCACCCGCTTCCCATCGCCTGGGAGCGCGTGCCCGGCGAACCGTCGACCCCTTCTCGTACAAACGCCGAGATTGATGCGATTTTGGAGCAAGAAGATATGGAGAATCACCACCGTGTCATGGGTCAGACGAGGCCCAAACCATGATCGACCTGCTTGACGTCAATCTCTGGCTGTCACTGGTAGATCAGAGGCACCTTCATCACCCCGTGGCGCGCGCCTATTGGAGCCAAAACGGGGCCAGGCAGTTCGCCTTTTGTCGCGTCACCATGCTGGGCTTCTTGCGCCTGACCACCAGCCACAAAGCTGTTGCAAACCCCAAGACCCCGGCTGCCGCTTGGTCCATCTACCAGGAGTTCAAGGCGCTGCCCAATATCCGGTTTCTGACTGAACCTCCCCATCTGGAAGCCTCATTCCATTCCCTCACTGCCGCAGCTGATCTTCCAAACCGCATGTGGACGGATGCTTATCTAGCCGCCTTCGCGATCGCCAGCGGGAGCCGCCTTGTCTCCTTTGATTCCGACTTTTCCCGTTTCCCAGGCCTCCAGTTCCTGCACCTCAAACCGTGACGGTAGATGCCGATAGAATTTAGAATGGAAGCCCGAAAGCTCTGAAGAGAAGGCCGGCGAGAAGGCCTCAGCAAAAAGGCATGGCGATTTGTCCGAAAGCGTCGAGTGATGGAGCACGTGCGGACCGAGAGGACTCGATCCTTACCGGGAGGTGGGCGGCCCGGAAGGGCCGCGAAGGCGGGTAGCGGCAATCGCTAGCGATGGTGACCCACCGTCTATTTCCTCTGTAACCGGTAGGGATGGTGTCCCACCGTCCATTCCCCGGTAATCGGCAGGGATGGTGTCCCACCGTCCATTCCCCGGTAATCGGCAGGGATGGTGTCTCACCGTCCATTCCCCGGTAACCGGTAGGGATGGTGTCTCACCGTCCATTCCCCGTGCAGATGGGTTGGGCAAGAAATGGACCGAAAGGACTCGATCCTTACCGGGAGGTGGGTGGCCCGGAAGGGCCGCGAAGGCGGGTAAGGGCGGGGGACGCCGGGTCGGGGGACCCGGCCTTCAGGGTGAGGTTGCGGGTTGGTGGTGCGCTGTAGGCCCGGTGCCTCCACCGGGCGGTCAGCGTCTGGGGAACACCGTTATGGATGGGTTCACA
>CAMDDW010000086.1:0-5852 GCA_945893185.1 Akkermansia muciniphila
CTCTCTATACGCCTTAGCCTTAGCCAAACGTACCAGTCCCGCCGCAAGCGGGTGACTCACCAACTGGAGAGCCGGATGCGGGAAATCCGCCAGTCCGGTTCGGAGGGAGGGGTGGCCGACAACGGCCATCCCTACCCCTATACCAGCCCGGGGTGAAACCCCGGGTAGTGGGAATTGGGGGCAGGTTTCTAAGAGTGGATTAGCCTCGAATGAATTGGGCGTGCATGCGGGCGTAGATGCCTCCTTGGGCTATGAGGCTTTCGTGGGTGCCGCGTTCTACGATGCGGCCGTGGTCGAGCACGAGGATCAGGTCGGCACCGCGGACGGTGCTGAGGCGGTGGGCGATGACGAGGCTGGTGCGGCGCTGGAACAAGGTGCGAAGGGCTTCCTGGATGAGGCGCTCGGTCTGTGGGTCTACGGCGCTGGTCGCTTCGTCAAAGATGAGGATCCGGGGGGCGGCAACCATGGCCCGGGTGATGGTGATGAGTTGTCGCTCGCCAGCACTGAAGTTTCCTCCGCGTTCGCGGACTTCGGTGGCGTAGCCGGTGGGGAGACGCTCGATGACGGAATGAGTTCCCAGGGCCTTGGCGGCGACGATGACTTCTTCGTCGGTGGCTTCGGGACGTCCGAATTTGAGGTTCTCCATCACGGTGCCGGTGAAGAGGAAATTCTCCTGGGTGACCATGCCCAGTTGTCGGTGCAATGAGGCGAGTGTGTGGTCGGCGATGGGGAGTCCATCGACGCGAATTCGACCTGCTTGGGGTTCGTAGAAACGGGCTAGGAGGCTGATGATGCTGGTTTTGCCGGATCCGGTGTGGCCCACGAGGGCGATGGTCGAGCCGGCGGGAATGGAGAAATGGATGTCCTCGAGGATCCACCGGTCGGCGGGTGTGGTGTCGTAGCGGAAGGAGACGCCTTCGAAGCAAACCTCTCCGCGCACTGAGGGTAGGTCGGTGGCGGCGGCGGAGTCTTTGACTTGGGGCTCAGTGTCGAGGAGGGCGAAGATGCGCTCGGCGCTGGCGGCGGCGGATAGGACGGCGTTGTAAAGGTCTCCCATGGTCTGGATGGGGCCGAAGAACATGCCCAGATAAAGAACGAAGGCGGCGAGTCCGCCGATAGTCAGTCCCCCTTGCTGGACACGCCATCCGCCGTAGCCGAGGACGATGGCCGTGGCGAGGCCGGACAACAATCCGACGGCCGGCATGTAGGTGTGGAAGACCCGCGCCGAGACCACCCATCGCTCTGTGAAATCGGTTTGCAGGCTTTGGAATCTGCGGAGGTTTTCAGCCTCGCGTACGAAGGCTTGGACCACGCGGACGCCGGAGATGTTCTCGGCCATGGCGGCGATGAGGCGGGATTGGGTGCCTCTGAGGCTGCGGTAGGCCTCCCGTCCGCGGCGGTGAAACCAGTGGGTGATCCAGGCCAAAAATGGAAGGACCGAGCACACAGCCAGGCTCAAGCGTAGGTCGTATTGCAGCATGAGCACCACGACGCCCACCAGGGTGACGAGGCTGGAGAGGGCTTGACCAGCACCCCAGGTGAGGACCCGGTCCAACGAATCGACGTCGGAGTCGGCCCGGGCGATAATCCTGCCTTGGTGGGTTCGGTCGAAATAGTTGAGAGAGAGGCGTTGGATGTGCTCGAAGACGGCCAGACGCAAGTCGTTCATGGCCCCTTGGCCGGTCTCGATGGAGGTGCGGACTTGAATAACGGTCAGTCCCCATCCGAGCAGCAGGTTGGCCAAGTAGAGTCCGCTCAGGATGAGGATTTCGTGGGCGGCGGCGGATTTGCTGAGCGCTGTGGTGGCCCCACCGGTTCCGAGGGCGGGTCCCAGTGCGTGGTCGATGCTGTGCTGGATGAGCCGCGGTCCGACGAGCGCGGACGCGGTGGCTAGGAGAGTGAGGGCGAGGTTGGTGTACAGGGCTCGTCGATAGGGGTGGGTGTAGGCAAAGAGCCGTTTGAGCAGTGAACCTCGCAAGCTGCTCTGGGCGAACTCCTCGTCGAGGGCGATGTCGTCGTGGGTGGCCATTAGTGCGCGGGGGGTTGCGGTTCCGGGTTGGCGAACAATTCCCGGTAGAGCGAGCAATCGGTCAGGAGCGATTCGTGCTGACCCTGGGCCAAGAGTTTGCCTTCTTGCAGGACAAGAATTCGATCGGCGCTGCGGATGGTTGCAGCCCGGTGCGCGACCAGGAAGGTGGTGCGACCGCGGCAGAGTTCGCGCATCGCTTCCTGGATCTCTTCTTCGGTGGAGGGATCTACGGCGCTGGTCGCGTCATCGAGGAGTACGATCTGGGGTTGGATGAGCAGGGCGCGGGCGATGGCGATGCGCTGGCGTTGGCCTCCGCTCAGGGAAATACCGCGCTCTCCGATGACGGTGTCGTAGCCCTGGGGCAGTTCGCGGATAAATTCGTCGGCCCGGGCGGCTCGGGCGGCTGCCTCGATCTCGTCTCGGGAAGCCTGGGGGCGTCCGAGGGCGATATTCTCTGCTAGGGTTGCGCTGAAGAGGAAGGTCTCTTGGAAGACGATGCCGATGCTCTGGCGCAGGGTGTCGCGGTCCCAGTCTCGGAGGTCGGTGTTATCGAGTAAGATGCGTCCGTGGGTCGGTTCGTAGAATCGAGCGATCAGGGCCAGCAGGGTAGATTTTCCGGAGCCGGTTGGGCCAACGATGGCGACTCTGCTGCCCGCAGGGATCGTGAAGGACAGCCCTTCGAGGGCCTGGGCGCGGGAGGCTTTTGTCGCTGCTGCGGGGCGATGTTCCGGGGGCTGCGGTTTGGATTCATCGAGCACTCGGAGAGAGGGCTCGGAGACGTACTGAAAAGCGATCTCTTCGAATGCAATGGTACCTTGGATGGGGGCGATGCGTCCCGGCGGGCGTTGGGGGTTTGGAAGAGTCGGCGGGTCGAGCAATTCGCTGACTCGCTGGGCGGCGGAACTGGCGTTCTGGAGGATGTTGGTGATTTGCCCGATCACGCCGATTCGTCCACCCAGGGCCATTTGATAAACCAGTACCTTTGCCAGATCGCCCAGCGAGATGGAGCCTTGGAGCACTTCGCTGCCGCCGATCCACAGGGTTAATGGCACGGCCAGGCCAAAGAGAAATTGAGCGAAGGGGACCCGAGCAGCCCAGTAGTTTACGGCCTCGGTCAGTTCCTTCAGAAAGTCGGTTCGTCGCGACCGGAATTTGGTGGTTTCGGCCGATTCTCGAGCAAAGGCCTTCACTACCCGGACTCCGGCGATGTTCTCCTGGATGACCGTGCTCATGGCTCCGTGCCGCTCATGGACGCGCCGCCATCGGGGCTGCAGTTGGGCGGCAAACCAAGCCATGGTGGCTACCGTGGGAACGAGGGCCAGTAAGGTCATCAGACCGAGCCGTGGGCTGGTGATGAAAATGAGTGACAGGGTTCCGATTAGACCGGCGGCGACATCCACACCGAAGAGCAGGCAGACGAAGAGAAGGTCCTGCAGGCGGCCCACATCGGTTCCAGCCCGGGAGATTAATTCACCGGTTCGGGCGTTGTCATGCCAGGCGAACGAGCGCCGTTGGAGCGAGTCGTACACGGCGGCCCGGACGTCTCCCAGGGCTGTCTGGGCAGTCCGGTTGCGAATGGGTCCCAGCACGAGTCCGACCCCGGCTCGCAGTACCACTAAGCCAAGGAAGAGTCCGATCGTTGTGCCGAGCGACCCGTCCGCCGACGTGCCGCCGAGGGCTGTGATGGTGGATCCTAAGAACTGCGGCAACGACAGCTCGATACTGATGTTGAGGAGCAGGAGTCCGATGGAGAGGGCGGTCCAACCGGGTCGCTTGCCTAAAAAGCCCACGATGCGACGCACCGCCGCCATGGGGCGGATTTGCGGTGGTTGGAGGGATGGACTGGGTCGGGGCATGACCGGAGTGATCTTCAGCGCAGGAGGGTGGCCGATTGGAGGGCGAAGGTTTTGGTCGCGGTTATTAAATTGCGGATCGTCTTCTGCCGATTCTCCGCGAGCTGTTTCAAAAGTCCTAAGGAGTCGAAGGGACTAAAATCGAGCGCGGCAATTTCATCCGGAGTTCCGCCGGAGGCCAGTTCGGCGATGGCTCCGGCGAGGCACTTGAGGGTCATGGCGTCCGAATCGGCTTGGAACCAGCATCGCCCGTCGTGCCACCGGGCGATCCACCAGGTGCGCACCAGGCAGCCTGGGACCCTGTGAACCTCCTGACGATCGGTCGCCGGCAGCGGCGGTTGCAGACGGGCGGCTTCCACGAGGTGGGCCAGGCGCGTCTGCGGATCGTTGAGGGCCGCGAGTCGGGCGGACCAGTGTGCCAAGCGAAGGGTCGGCGGCAGCGGGTCGGTCGATGCGGCCATGACCAGATTTAGTTGAGGAAGGCCGTCAGTGGGCTGGTGGGGCTGGCGTGATCGCTGGCCTCACCGAGGCCTAGTTCATAGGCGGTGCGGCCTGCGGTGACGGCGTCGCGGAAGGCGATGGCCATGCGGGACGGATCGGAGGCCACCGCGATGGCGGTGTTGACGAGCACGGCATCGGCTCCCAGTTCCATGGCCTCGGCGGCATGGCTGGGGGCTCCGATTCCTGCGTCCACAATGATGGGCACGGTGGCCTGCTCAATGATGATGCGCAGTTGGTCGCGGGTCTGGAGTCCTCGGTGGGAGCCGATGGGGGAGCCCAGGGGCATGACGGTGGCTGTGCCGATTTCCTGCAGGCGCTTGGCTAGGACCGGGTCTGCGTTGATGTAGGGAAGCACGATGAAGCCTTCGGCCACGAGCTGCTTGGCGGCTTCGAAGGTCTCTATGGGATCGGGCAGTAGGTAGCGGGGGTCGGGGTGGATTTCGAGTTTGATCCACTTGGGTAAGCCGGCTGCCGCGGCCAATCGGGCGAGTCGGACCGCTTCCGCTGCGTTCATCGCTCCGCTGGTGTTGGGAAGGATGAGGTAGCGCTTGGGATCGATGAATTCGAGGATGTTGGCGAAGGGGTCTTTCTGGCCGCTCAGGTCGACACGGCGCAAGGCGACGGTGACTATTTGTGTGCCGCTGGCCTCCAAAGCGCTGCGCATGGACTCCGGGGACGGAAACTTTCCGGTTCCGAGGAACAGACGGGAGTCAAAAGAACGACCGGCGATGAGCAGCGGTTTCGACATGTGGACAGTATACTCTCAAAACCGTGGATGCGTTGTAAAGCCGGTGCCCGAAAAGGCGGAGCGTTCTTCTGCAGGCCGATGGCCAGAGTTGGTTCTGGCTTTTCATAGGAAGGCGCGGAAAGAAATAGGGAGAGGAGATCTAGTGGTTGGGATTTCCGGTGGGCGGGGCTCCGCGGTGTCAGGCCTCCGCTCGCTGAGTAGGCTCTGAGGAGGATCAGCTTTCGCGCTTTGCGCGAGGGGTGAGGGTGTTCGCCTCCAAGGCTCGCTCCGGCCTGACACCGCTCCGCTACGGTTTTGGTGGGCGGGGCTCCGCGGTATCAGGCCTCCGCTCGCTGAGTAGGCTCTGGGAAGGAGGATCAGCTTTCGCGCAGTGCGCGAGGGGGTTGGGGTGTTCGCCTCCAAGGCTCGCTCCGGCCCGACACCGCTCCGCTACGGTTTTTTGGTGGGCGGGGCTCCGCGGTATCAGGCCTCCGCTCGCTGAGGAGGCTCTGGGAAGGAGGATCAGCTTTCGCGCTGTGCGCGAGGGGTGGGGTGTTCGCCTCCAAGGCTCGCTCCGGCCTGACACCGCTCCGCCACGGTTTTGGTGGGCGGGGCTCCGCGGTATCAGGCCTCCGCTCGCTGAGTAGGCTCTGAGGAGGATCAGCTTTCGCGCTGTGCGCGAGGGGAGGGTTGGATCGCTTCCAATGCTTGCTCCGGCCCGGTCCCGCTGGCACCCGAGGTC
>CAMDDW010000087.1:0-5589 GCA_945893185.1 Akkermansia muciniphila
AGCGCAAGAATGGCCTGGGAGTGGATCTGGCAAATCCGGGACTCGGTGAGCCCAAAGACCTCGGCAATCTCGCGCAAGCGAAGGTCTTCAAAGTAGTAGAGCGCCAGCACCTTCCGCTGCATCTCCGGCAGAGTGGAAAGCCGATTCTCGATCAGACGGGCCATTTCATTGCGGACCGTCGAATCCACCGGATCGAGCATCGTCTCGTCCGAGATGATCTCATGTTGAGCGGTTTCGCCGCCGTCTTCATTGCCGCTGACGGCATCCAGACACACAAAGGTGGCCGGCCGGATCTGATTCATCAGATCGTCGTAATCGTTCATGGACAAGCCCAAGGCTGCCGCGATTTCTACATCGGTCGGAGGCTGCCCCTTGGACTGCTCGATTTGTTGGATGACGGCCTGAACCTTCCGCGCCTTGTCATGAACGGATCTCGGCACCCAATCGAGGCGGCGCAATTCGTCAAAGATAGATCCACGGATGCGGACTCGTGCGTAGGACTCGAAGCTGGATCCGGCCAAGGGATCGTAGTTGCGGACCGCATTCAGAAGACCCACCAATCCGGCGCTGTAAAGGTCGTCCAGATCGACATGGGATGGCAGACTCAAAGCCAATCGACCCACGACATTCTTCACGAATGGAAGGTATTGTTCGATGAGCTCCGCTTCCTTGGGTGTCCCCGGCCGGATCTTCTTGTACTGGGAGAACTGAGACGGGGTCTTGCGCAAGGGCACGGCGTCTTTTGTGGTGGGAGAGGATGCAGGCATAGGATTCGGCTAGTTCTTAATTGGATACTCGATCGACTTCCCCCGGGAGCTTGCTCATGGCTTCTGCGACCTTGTTGATTTGTACCATCTGGGCTTCATGAAGAGATTTCCTCCAGACGCCCCACCACCAACGCATCAACATGCCAAGGACGCCGGCCGAAACCGCCGCACGCCAAAAAACCTCAGATCCTCCAGCGCCCTGGGCCAGACCTGAAAACCCGCCAATGGCAAACCCAATCAAGGCACCTGTGATCATGAACTTTCGCATAAAGCAACGCTGCTGCACCTCTTCAAGCAAACCGAGTGCCATAAGCATCCGGGTACTTGTTTTGTTTTTTAACCAGCGGATTACCGTTTGAATTGACGATCAAAAATCCGTGCTGGATCGGCTTTTTGAAACAGGCCGGGAATATTCTGCCCAATCCCCATCCAACTCAGGGGGCAATTTGTGCCCATGATCCCATTCCAGAGTTTGCCCCAGCGAGGTTCCTCGTCGAGGTGTGTGGCCATCCAGTCGTTCGGTTGGAGCGGTGCAAAGCCTCGGATCTGAGCCATGAGCAAAGGAGATTCGTAGGCCGCATTGAGCACTAGGTGAACCTGGGCGGGACGCACTCCCTTCAACTGGTCTCGAAGCTTATTCATCGAGGAGCCATCGGTGTGGGAAATGCCTGGAAGATCGATGAAGACGATCTCAGCGGCGGACCGCCAATCCGGGGTCAGGCATCGCTGGACCGGCACTCCCAACACCTCCGCATGCACACTGAGGAATTCGCCGGTGTTGGCCGTCTCGCCATCGAGCCGGAAAACCGCCACGGAACGCCCTTCCACCAAAACCAACTGAGCCAACCACTTGCACAGGGCCGTTGTCTTTCCGGAACCTGCCGGACCGATGAGGACATGGGTTTCAGGGGTGCCGCTGGGTGACAGGGAGGGCGCAACCAACCACTCCCCTTTGAGCACCTTCGAGGCGAGGGCCAACTCTTCGCCCAGGGCCTCTGGACCGGCCTCGCCGTAGTCTTGGCACAACCGCTCCACCACTCGGAGGACATGGCGTGGCTGAAGTCCGGTGGCCTCCAGAATGGGGCCGATCTGCCAGTCGCCGGGATAGGAAACATCCTTGGTGGCAAACGGTTCGATGAGAACGGATTCTGCCGCCAGTTCTGTGAAACCACCCAGATCGGCCACCGCCGGTTCACGGCCCTGGCCCGATTCACGGTGTCTGAGCACTTCGGCCCGTATCTCGGACATCTCCCGGCGCAAATCCGCCAACGGATCCACGGCGGCTGGCGGCGGGGCGATCTTCTCGACCGGAACCGGAATGTCGGCAAAATTTAAAGCCGACTCGATGGCCTCCTGCCCCGGCTTGGGCATCACCGCAGCCAAGACCTCCAGCTTGGGTTTCTTCCACAACTTTGACACCCCTTCGGCGGGAAGTTTCCGAACATTGAGCACGACCGCGTCGGGGCCCAATTTGTTCCGGATGAGGCCAACTGCCTCGGTCGCTGATTCGACAATGAAGGTATGAACCAACATGAATGGAACGTCGGGTAAACACGTTCCGTGCCGAACCGCTACAAATTGAACTAATGAATTACCTCAATTTTTCCGCGACGGATCCCCACTTGGCATGCCGCCAGTGCCGGACCAAGGTGGGTCATGCAGGAAAGTGAAGAAGTCCAGTGCCCGTACTGCGGTCAGGGCATGGAATTGGTGATAGACACCAGCATCCCTCAGCAGCGGTTTACCACCGATTGCGAGGTTTGCTGTCGTCCGTTCGAGGTCTTCGCAGAGTCTGAGCCCGGCGAGATCCTCAGCCTTGAGGTGCAGGCATAAGGACCGAAAGAGTTTTGCGGGACCGAAGCCCGAATCGGATTTGAAGTCCCGCTCCCAAGCAGTTTTACAGCTGTCGCAGCATTCCGACCTACCAGAGCCAATGAGGCGGGTTGGGGAGGTCGAAAAAAACATCCCCGAACCCAAAGGCAATCAGGCTATTTTGGCCTATGGACCCTGTGGATCGGCCTGTGAATCCAATCTATCCGGACCGGGATCAACCCTCGCCCTGACCCGACATCTCCAACTCGTGCTTCCGACGGGCAGCCTCGATATCGTAGGTATCGTTGTCTGGATGCTCCGGACTCAGCGGAGAAATCTCGCGCAGGCGATGGACGATGGGAGTTAGCTTCTCAATGAGGTGATCCACGTCTTCCTCGGTGTTGTAGATACCGAAACTGAAGCGCACCGATCCGCGGGCCCGCATCGGCGGGAGCCCCATGGCCATGAGCACGTGGGAAGGGTCTAGCGAACCAGTCGTGCAGGCCGATCCAGAACTCGCGCAAATACCGGCCTGATCGAGCAGCAGCAACACCGCTTCGGCCTCGATAAAATCAAAGGCGATATTGGACGTATTGGGCAGGCGAAGGTTGCGATTACCATTGCGGACCGTGTTCGGGATCCGTGTTAGAACGTGGTTCTCGAAGCGGTCACGCAGGCCCCGAATACGGGTGTTCTCGTCGTCGATGCTGGCCATCGCCAATTCGGCTGCCCGGCCAAAGGCCACAATATTGGCCACGCTCTCGGTGCCGCCACGGCGACCGCGCTCTTGGTGGCCGCCGATAACATAGGGCTGAAACTTGGTCCGGCGCTTGACATACAGCATTCCGATGCCTTTCGGGGCATGGAGCTTGTGGGCGCTCAGCGACAAGAAATCCATACCCAATTGGCGAACATCCATCTTGAGTTTGCCGGGCACCTGAACGGCATCGGTGTGGCAGAGTACTCCCTTGCTGCGACACAAGGCGGCGATTTCCTCGATGGGGAAGAGCACGCCGGTCTCGTTGTTGGCCATCATGACCGAAACGACGGCTGTATCGGGCCGGATCGAGCGCTCCAAGAGGTGCAAGTCGAGCGAACCATCGCTTTCCACCGGCAGATAGGTCACCTCGAAGCCCCGTTTCTCGAGATAAGCACCAAAATTCATATTGGCGCTGTGCTCGACGGCGGTGGTCACCACGTGCCGTTTACCGCTCGTCACCAGTGCGCTATGGATGGCCGAATTGTTCGACTCGGTTCCGCAGCTCGTGAAGGTCACTTCCTTCGGATCGGCATTGATCAAGGCTGCCACGGTTTCCCGGGCCTTCTCCACATGACCATGGACTTGCGCACCAAAGGAATAGGCGCTGGAAGGATTGGCCCACAGCTCGCTTAGGAACGGCATCATGGCCGTCACCACCTCAGGGGCGACGCGAGTCGTGGCGTTGTTGTCGAAATAATAGACCTTCTTGGGTGACATCATGCTGAGGTCCGAGGCTGAACCACCCGGGACTTGTTCAAAACTAAATCGGACAGCCTCGCGTGCAAGGTGGTATTTCAGACAAAAATCGTCGGATTCCATTTACCCTACTCAGGCTTCTCGATAAAGCCATGGTAGAGGCCGAGATAATAGGGCAGGAGAAACACCGTGCCGCTGCCCAAAACATTACCGCTCCCACCGTAGTCCAAGGTCCACGGGTCGGTGTTCCAGTGCTCGAAATGGCGGTTCTCCACGGGCAATACCTTGCCGTTCACCCAGCGTCCACGGCCTTCATCCCGAGGGTCGTACAAATCCCGCGCCTGCTGTAGGGAAAGACGGATGATGTCCAACCGATGGGAGTTCTGATGCGGCCAATTCAAACGATCCAAGGGAAAACCCCGCAGCGTCGCCAGGGCGTCTTCATGCCACCCCGCCCACGGATGCACGGAAAATTCCCCCCAGACATTGCGAATGGTTTTGCCCAGTGCCTCGGCAGCAAAGGCGAAGTTGAAGAAGGGGTTTTGTTCCGGAGCCTCCATCGCCCAGTAGGCATAGGATGCGTAGCGCACCCGATCCTGGATCGCAGGATCCTTTCCGTAGCGCAGCAAGTTGTAGAAACACATCACGGCCATTTCGTCGTCCGAATGGTTGCCGGATCCGGGACCAAACTGGACCTTGGGAAACATCAAGTTCTGCGCATAGCCATGTCGGTTCACCAACTCACGGGAAGCCTCCGTGTACTTCGGGTCGCCCGTGACATAACCGGCGACAGCGAGATAACTGAGGATGCTCAGTGAATTGAGCCCGCGCTCGGCCACCCAGCGCTCATCCCGATTCACCGACTCCGGCCCGAACTGTCCCCACCGGGTGGGCTTGCCATCAATGTCCACCAAGTTGAACCCATGGCTCACCAAATGGTCGGCCAAATCCCGAACCACCTCGCGGCACCGGTCCTTCTCTTCAGTTGTTTCTGCCACGTGCTCGAAGTAGGCGGCATGGAAGAAAAAATGCCCGTCCAACTCATCGCTGCTGGTGTCGCTCTTCCAATACCAGCGACCATCGGCGCTCTTGGGCCAGCGGGGTTCGTAAACCTTCCAAAGTCCGTCGCGCTTGGCCTCTTCACGATCGCCATCGATCCGACCCGCATTCGGATCAGGCAACTCCACAGGTCGGACGGTTCGAGCCACATAGCCTTTGGGCGGCGCAGGGGTTCCACCCTGAGTCACCTTCTGGAGGAAACGCAGGGCCTCAAAAGCCCGCGTGGCCCGAGCCTTGGCCTTCGGGTCCCGGGTCGCCGCATAGGCAAAGCACTCGCCGGCCCCGTACATCGCGGTCCACAGGCCGTCATTGTCGGAGTCATCGGGAGCGGCTGTCGATCGATCGGCCGGAGTCTTCAATGGGGCTTCGGCCGTGAATCCATACGGGGTGCGGCGGATGTACTGATCGATCTCGCGCTCATAGTGTTCAGCCTTCTGGGCGAGGGTCATGGGCTGCTGGTCGATGAAGCCCACACCGCTGGACGTGGCGAACCAA
>CAMDDW010000088.1:0-5332 GCA_945893185.1 Akkermansia muciniphila
TAATCTCTCTATACGCCTTAGCCCTAGCCAAACGCACCAGTCCCGCCACAAGCGGGTGACTCACCGACTGGAGAGCCGGATGCGGGAAATCCGCCCGTCCGGTTCGGAGGGAGGGGTGGCCGACAACGGCCATCCCTACCCCTATCAGACCGAGTGCACCAGTAGCAGCCGGCCGGAGATTCGACCGTCCTTCTGCTGCAGTGCGAGTTCCAAGGGATGGAAGGGGCGTTCAGTGCGATCTAAGAGCTGTCGGTCGGGAGTGAAGGCGCGGTAGTAGGGTTCGCCGGGCAGCGGAGGTTCGATCCGGATTCCCTGTTCGCGATCGAGTGAGGCGAGGATTTCGGCCAGGGCCTGGGCGGACGTGAGACGGATGTCGGGCGACCAGCGGAGCGTCAGAAAGGGAGTGTGATTCTGACGGTCGAGGGCCGCGATCGAGCCCACCACGGAGACGAGCGAGCCATCGGGGTTGAGCACCGTTGTTCCGTCGCGGAGTTGAACGTGAAGGTCGGCCAGGGCCTCGACCTTGGATCTGGGTGGGTTCCCGGTGCGGGAAGCCGCGCCTACCTGCAGGACCAGATCCTGGACGCTGGTTGCGCTGGGTTGGAGGGCGGGTTCGATGGCCAACGTGAGGAGCGCGCCCTCGGCGATCGAGAACTCGGGGTTCACAGTGGTGTTCCGATAGACCGTTTCCTTGGATACAGAGCGCGGCACCTCGAAGACCGCGTAGGGCGTGCTGAAAAGCGAGACGATTGCCATCGGTTGGAATGTGTCGGCTGCGTAATCCGCCCGGCTGGGATTGTTCGGGGCTGGAATCTGCCGCGAGCCGGTGAAGAGGAATCCGTCCGGGGGCAATGCAGCGCCCGTGCGGCGATCGATCAGCAAGTTCTCCACGCGGATGGGGGCGGTGTTGGTGGCGAGGACGCTGAGGAGGAAGCGTTCGCCCTTGGCCCAGAACCGATGGGAGGGCGGATGGTAGGACTGGCCGGGTTCCGTCCCGATGAATCGGAGCGCCTTGTGGATATCGCTGGGCCGGGCGAAGGCGATCAGCAGGGCTTCGTAGCCGTGGTCGCTAGATTCGCTCACGACCAAGAACTCGCAGGGCGCATTGGCGCCCACGGCCGATCGTTCCACGCGCACTTCCACGCGACGCGTATTTCGATCGGCGACTAGTCCGGGGAGGACCAGTCGGTGGGTGTCGGCGGCGAACTTCTGGCGTTCGTCCTGATGGATCCGGTCGACGCGCACCCGGTTCTCCTCATGGCCACTGGGCCGGGCTTTGTAGGGGATGTCGATCTGGGCATGCACGGCTACCGCCACAAGAAGTAGGACGAATTGAAGGATAGGAATTTGCTTTTGGCGTTCCGCGATCAAGGACAAGTGAGTGGGTGGTTTACGACGAGGGTAGATTCTTCGCCGCGTCGTCAATGAACCCATGTTCAAAGCCAGCGCGATTTTGATCACTGTAGTCGGTGACTTTCACTTTGAGTGTTGAATCCTCTTTCCATTCAGTTGCCTCGAAATAGACGTGATGGTTTTTCCACTCAGACTCCAACACGTTGCGGATTGAGTTTGCCACGTTAAACAGTTTTGCCTCAGCCATCGCAGCGCGCGGTCCCCGAGCACACGCTCGTAGAAACTGCGGGCCACCGCGACATCGTGGTTCCGCAGGTGGAGCTGAGAGAAGGAGGTCATGATCCACCCGCCAGCGATGCGAACGACGGGGGGTTCGATGACCAGCACGCGTCTCGCATCTCGGCGAGCGAGGCCGGGGCTCCGCGGCTGAGGAGATCATCGAGCAGCGCTCCGAAGGAACGCACCTCGGCCCGCTCCACGCCGGCACGCAGGTCGGTATCGAGCCCCTCAAGCACGTTCGCCGCGCCGAAGTCACCGACCAGCGCATGGCCCGCGTCGTCGATCCGGGTGTTGTGTGCGTAAAGGTCTCCGTGGCTGACGCCGCGGGCATGGAGATGCCCAACCAGCGAAGCCACTCCGCGTACGATTTTCAGGGCCTGGTCGCTCGACAGGTGAAGGTCGGGTGGCATCACGTCGCGGGTGCACGACTCGAAGTCGGGCGGCCCACCGAGCGCGCGGTAGCTGGGGGGAATGAGCGCGAGCACCAATGCCTCGGCTCCCTCGGGGTGGCCGACCACGCGGCCCTCGAGCGCCACGAGGTGCTCGTGCTGTCCCGCGAGCAGACACGCGCGCACCTCGTCTTCCGGCCAACCATCGGAGGTGACCGCGCCCTTAAAGACCTTCACCGCGACCTGCGCCCCGGTGTCCCGCCGCGTGGCGCGCGAGATGACACCCGACGCGCCAGAGCCCAGCACCTCGTGCAGTTGGAGCGCGTCCCACGCGATGGGCTGCGCGGCGACGTCGGGCCGCGTGCAGAAGGGGTTGCCCGCCCACGCGAACCACGCAAGCCGGGGCAGGGTGAGCAAGGCGCGCGGGAACTGCTCGAGCGCGTTGGCCGAGACGCGGATTAACTCCAGCGCCGTGGCGTTGCTCATCGAGCCTGGCAAGGCGCGCAGTCGATTACCCGCCAACGCGAGCTTCTGCAGGCGCGGGCGATGACCGAGTGACTCAGGAAGGAACTCGAGCTGGTTGTCGGTCAGCGTCAACCACCGCAACCGTGCGGGCAGCGCATCTTCGGCCACGCGATTCAGCCGACAGGACTTGAGCACCACCATCTCGAGCTTCGGCATCTGCCCGATGACCCGCGGGAGTTCCTCACAGGGGTTGTTCGAGAGGAACAGGCGTCGCAAGGAGTGCAGGCGCGTGAACTCGTCGGGCAACGAGGTGAAGTGATTGCCCGAGAGATCGAGGTGCTCGAGCGTGTCCGCGTGCGCGAAAACTTCGCGAGGAAGGGTGTCGAGGCCGGCGTTGCGGAAGGAGAGCTCTTTCACGGGGGCGGAAGGGGTGCCATGAGGGGCGCGAGCTTGGCGAGTTCCGTCAACGAGGGATCGTCGTGGTCGTGGTCGAGCTCGGGCACCTCGGCCCAGATCATTGATAGGAATTTGCTTTTTGACGCTCCGCAATCCAAGCGGTGTTTCGTCCTTTTCAGCAGTCTCTGTGGGCGGCGATGTCGACCTCAGACTCTCGTTACACTGGGATTAGTTTAGGGGGAGAACACCCCATTAGTCATGGGTGGTAAAAATGCGGCTGATGCAAATTCAGAAATCGTTCCATGAACCCTTATCCAAGCGGATCCTGATTCGGTCTATTGGGCCCTGAACGCATCCGGGTGCCATTCGAAGGAGGAACAAACGCGGCCGCTCAATCCGAAAGAAAACCCCTCCAAGAACATGGCAAAACCGTGGTTTTCAAACCGGCAACTTGCCGTGGGTTCCAGAATGGCGCTGTCCCATGTCAGCGACGGTATGAAAATCGACTCAACCTGCCGGTTTGAAAACCACCTTCCCCATAGACTCGACGGATCATCGATCCAGCATTGGCTTGTCGGTTGTCGAAGCGAATCTTAGCCAGAACCGGCGGGCCTTGAACGCTCTTGCCCCCTATTGGAAGAAGGAAGAAGAGCTGGCGCTCATTCCGGAAGAAACATCCCCAAGCACACGGCAAAACCGTGGCTTTCAAACTGACAACTTTCTGCGGGTTTCGGAACGATGCTGACAGCGCCCAGGGGTGTCGGTGGTGGGTGAACCGGTGAGCGAGCGGAGTGGGCTAGTGCTCCCCAAATCGGGATCTTGGCTCGAGGCGAAGATGAGGCGAGTTTTGGCTAATACTTTCGGGGAGGTCTGGGCTACGGCTCTTGGTTCGGTGGTCGGGAGGATTTCACCAGTGCGGAAGTTGTGGGGCAGCGTGTTTCTCTCGTTCCAATCAGGCAAAGCACGCCTTGCTAACCAACCAGTCAACCAGTAGGTTAGGGGATGATCGCAATTGGGCTCTTTGAAGCTAAAACCAAACTCTCCGAGATCTGCGAGCGTGTGGCTACCAAGGGCGTGGCCGTCGTTCTCACGCGCAGGGGCAAACCCCTGGTACGCATCGAGCCGCTGCAATCACCTTCCGGCGGACGCAAATCGGTCTGGGATCGTCGCGCCGATTACGAGAAGAAGCACGGACCGCTGACCGAGGCGTTCGATCTCCCGACCAAGGAGAAGCAATCCTGGCGCAACCCCTTGGACCACTGACATGGCGCTGTCGCATTTGCTGGACACGTCGGTGTATTGCCAACCGCTCAAGCTCAAGCCGCTGGCTTCCGTGCAAAGCCGCTGGCGGTCGCTGGGGGACGACGCGGTCGCCATTTCTGCGGTGGTCGAAGCGGAGTTGCTCTATGGGTTGGAGGCCAAGCAATCCCGCAAGCTTACCGCGCAATACGAGGCACTGCTGAAGGACCGGTTGCACTTGTTCCCCGTGGATGCGGAGGTCGCCAAATGCTTTGCCAGGATCAAGGCGGCGGCGAAACGCCGGGGGCACGCCTGCTCTGACTTCGACTTCATCATTGCGGCCACTGCCAAGGCGCACGGTCTCATTCTGGCCACTCTGAATTACCGGCACTTCGCCGGCATCGAAGGACTGGCCGTGGAAGACTGGCTGAAGGACTAATCCGTCCTTGCTGTCACTTGCCGGATTGATCGTCATGGCCCGCCGGTTGCGGCATCGACGTGACATTCGGCGGAGGTGGTTCCTTCCGGATGAGTTCGATCTCCTCATCGTTCGGCCGGGCCGGCGGTAGAATTTCACCCGTGCGGAAATTGGCAAAGGGGTCAGTTCTTGATATTGTATACTCTCCGAACGTGGCAAAGGGGTCAGTTCTTGATATTGTATACTCTCCGCCCAGCTTCCTCCGGCGATACAAGAGATGGTTCAGGTAACCGCGCGTGCCCATCGCCAGACGCTCGGCGATCCACCCCACCGTCATCGTCGTCTCCGCTCGCAAGCGCGCCGCCAAAGCCACCTTCACTGAATCCCCCTTGGGCCGAGTTTTGAGATCAGCTTCCTGCCACCGCCCCCGCTCCAACTCCTCGCCGTCCTCCGTCCCGCGCCGTTCCTTTACATATCAATATTAAGAACCGACCCTTTTTCCTTTTTCCGTCGCAAGCGATAGGGCACTGCCCTTGCAAACCCTGGATGAATGTTGCGGGCGTTCCGGTTTCCGAATCCGGCGATGGTTGCGCACGGGAAATCCTAGTCACCTCTTCGTCGCGACTCTTCGTCGGGACACCCTCGTCCAACCCGGTGGCGAGAATGGCTAGGCTCCAGAACCCCCAATGGCGATGCTACCTGGCGCGTTATCCCCAGTGGCAGCGCCGTTTCAGCGAACCGCTACCCACCGGCCCGCATTAAATCCGGCCCTGCATCCAAAACTCGGAAATCG
>CAMDDW010000089.1:0-4981 GCA_945893185.1 Akkermansia muciniphila
GGTGCGGGTGCGCCAACGCCTTCGGTTCTGATCCGAACACCAACGTGTGTCCGATTTGTCTGGGCATGCCGGGAGTTCTTCCTGTGCCCAATGCCGAGGCCATCCGACTCACCGCGCTGACCGGCTACTTGCTCAACTGCGAGATTCCCCGGTTCGCCAAGTTCGACCGGAAAAATTATTTTTACCCCGATTCGGCCAAGAATTACCAGGTCACCCAGTACGACAAGCCGTCCACGGCCAACGGGTGGCTGGAGTTCGAGTTTGATGGCCCGGGATCGGTGGATGGAATGGCCCGCGTGCAAATTACCCGCGCACACCTGGAGGAGGATGTCGGCAAGAACAGCCACTTCGATCGCTTCAGTGGGGTGGACTTCAATCGGGCCGGGGTGCCACTGCTCGAGATCGTCTCAGAACCGGAACTCAATGGACCTGAGATGGCCTACGCGTACCTCCGTGCTCTGACCGATGTTCTATTTCGTGGCGGGATCAGCGATTGCGACATGGAGAAGGGGATGGTCCGGTGCGATGTGAATGTCTCGGTTCGCCCTAAGGGCAGCACCAAGCTGGGTGCCAAGATCGAGATTAAGAACATGAATTCTTTTTCCGGAGCGCGCCGCGCCCTGGAATACGAAATCCCCCGCCAAATCGCAGCCTTGAAGCGTGGAGAGATACTGCGTCAGGAGACGCGACGCTGGGATGATCTGGCTGGCATCACCGAAACCATGCGCTCTAAGGAAGACGCGCACGACTACCGTTACTTTCCGGAGCCAGACTTGATGCCTCTGGTGCCTACCGACGAATGGTTGGCCTTGGTGAAATCCCAAGTGGTTGAGTTACCGCTGGCTCGCAAGAAACGCTTCATCCGGGAGTATGGCCTGCCCGATGGCGACGCCGAGATTTTCCGAGACAACTTGCCCTTGGCCACCTTCTTCGAGCGGGCGATCCAGGGAGCGACGCAGCCCAAGGCCATTGCCAATTGGGTGATTAACAACTTGCAGGCGCGGGTGAGCGGATCGGGCCTCGCGGTGGAGGATGTTCGCATCCAACCGGCACAAGTACGCGAGCTGGTGTGGCTGGTTGAAAGCGGTGCCATTAACAGCAAGATCGCTCAAGACGTCTTCGCAGAGATGTTTACGACGGGCGATGCGCCTCAGGTGATCGTGGAGCGCAATGGGTGGTCGCAAATGAGCGATGTCGGGGCGCTCGAAGCTCTCTGCGACCAGGCTATTGTCGCCAATCCAGGGTCTGCCGCAGATTTCCGGGCTGGCAAGGTGGCCGCGCTCAATGCTCTCAAGGGACAGGTCATGAAGCTCTCCAAGGGCAAGGCCAACCCGGCTTTGGCCGGCGAAATCCTCGAGCGCAAACTGCGGGCCTAAAGATCCGAGGTGCCGGTTACCCGCAGTTACCAGCAACCTCCTCAGTCACAACAAGGCCCCGGGAATTTTAAGATTCCACGGGGCCTTGTTGTTTATCAGAAATTAAGTCGCTCAGTGAGTCGGCGAGTAGTCGGTGGGCACCAAGAAGACAGACTTAACTCCGCCCGCCACAGTGAGCGAACCGCCGCCAGCCTTTTCGCTGGCCTCGCGAGCGGCCTTCCAAGCGGGGTCTTTGCCGAAGGCGGCGAAGCTGGCCTTGGCTGCTTCCTGGGACTTGTGGGTGAGGAAGTAGAGCAGGGTGCGGTCACCTTCGGGCTGGTCGGCCATTTTGTGGAAGTAGCCCTGATTGCCCATGCCGTACTTGCCGAAGAGACCAATGGTGTGGTCACGGAAGCGGGCATCCAAATGCGACAGGCGTTCTGGGGTGCTGGTGTAGGTGCGCATTTCCCAGACGCCGCCCTTGGAGACGTTTCCGGTGCGGACTTTGGGAGAATAGTCGGTCTCGACCAGGAACGGATTCTCAGCCTTGGCCACGAGGGGACCGCCGGCTTCACTGGCCTTCTGTGCGGTTTTCCAGTCGGGATCCGAGGCGAAGGCGTTCCACCGGGTTTCGCGGGCCTCGCGGCTCGGGTAGCGCAGCAGGAAGTGCAATCGCTGGTCGGCCGTATCGGCAGGCATCCAGTAGCCGATGCTCTCGATACCATGCTTCTTGAAGAGGCGCAGGGTGTGGTTGCGGAAGCGATTATGCAGGGCTTCGGCCTTGCCGGGATGGATGGTGTAGATGCGCAGTTCGTACACCGAGGCGGTGTGTCCGGAGCCTAGGGTGTGGCAACCGGTGGCCAGCGCTGCGCCAGCAACGGAGGCGGTCTTGAGGAAGTCTCGACGGTGGATCATCGGTGCGAAGCCTCCGTTTGCAGATGGAGACGTCAAACAAAAACCTTGTTGCCGAACGTGAGCACCGTTACCGCTTCAGCGACATGACCGAGCGGCGCGCCACGATCCAGCGAAAAACTAGCGAGACCTCCATCCGCGTGGACCTCAATATTGATGGTAAGGGCAAGGCCCAGGTGAAGACCGGGGTTGGTTTTCTCGATCACATGCTCTGCGCCTTTGCCAAGCACTCCGTGTGCGATCTGAAGCTGCGCTGTTCGGGAGATCTCCACATCGATGCGCATCACACGGTGGAGGACTGCGGGATCGCCCTTGGACAAGCGTTTCTTCAAGCCTTAGGCGATAAGCGGGGCATCCGACGGTATGGCGCTGGCTTCGATCCTCGAAATCCGTTCACGGGTGAAGCCCATGTTCCCATGGACGAAGTTCTGGCTCGCTGCGTGATCGATTTTAGCGGTCGGCCCTTCCTGGTCTGGCGTGGCATGGATTCACTGGCCCAGCGCAGGATTCCCGAGGCAGATCGAGATCAGGACATGTCCTCGCGGTTTCGCTTCGGCTTAGCGCGGGAGTTTTTTCAAGGGTTCACCAATGAGGCTCGGTGCAACCTCCACTTGGAGCTGCTTTACGGGGGCGAGCCGCATCATGTGGTCGAGGCGTTGTTCAAGGCCTTTGCCAAGGCTGTCGACTTCGCCTGCCAATGCGATCCGCGTATCGCCGGCGAGATCCCCAGCAGCAAGGGGAAGCTTTGAAGTCTGCCTGCTCCCAGAAGGCTCCAGTGGGCTCCGTTCCCGGCCTTCCCGGGAAGGTTGAAACTCTCCCTGAATAATCGTTGAACCACGCCGTCGATGCCTGTGTCGGTAAAAAATGATTATCCCTCAGAAGCCGACGAGACTTTGGTCAAGTGGGCTCAGCAAGGAGACACCGAGGCGTTCGAGCAGCTGGTCTTCAGGCACCGTGACAAAATCTATGCGCGGGCCCTCATGATGATGAGGAACGAGGACCAAGCGCTGGAATATTCGCAGGAAGCATGGGTAAAATCGTGGCAACGGTTGGTTCAATTTCAGGGCGAATCCAGTTTCGCCACGTGGGTGACGCGCATCGTCATGAACCTGTGCCTCGACCAGTTGCGGCGCCAGAAGCGGGTGCGAACCGAATCCATCGAGGCGATGGAAGAAGAGTCGGGCGGTGTCGAGCGTCAGTTGCCGGCCCCAGAAACCAATCCAACAGCAGGGCTCGAGCAGGACGAACTCCGGAGGCGCATCGATGAAGCTCTGGGGAAACTCACCGACGCCCACCGGACCGTGGTGGTCCTTCATGAATTTGAGGGGTTGGAATACAAGGAGATCGCCAAGCGTATTGGCATCTCCATCGGGACGGTCATGTCGCGTCTCTTTTACGCGCGCCGCCGGTTGGCATTCCTTTTACAATCTTTGAAGCGAGAACGATCCGAATGAAAAACACCGAACAACTGTTGGACCTCCAGGCCTACGTCGATGGTGAACTGCCCGAGGAACGTCGCCGCCAAGTGGAGGCCGCACTGCCGGCCGACCTAGATGCCCAAGAATTGGTGACGGGTTTGAGGCAACTGGGGACGCTGATCCGAGCGTATGAGCCGACCGCCACTGTTCCCGCGAGCCGAGAGTTCTACTGGAGCCAGATTCGCCGGCAAATCGACGCGGAGCAACCCAAGGCGCCTGCAGCTTCCGCGGCCTTGGGTTGGTTGCGTTGGCTGATTCCCGCCATGGGAGTCGCTGCGGTCGCTGTTGTGGTTTCTACCCAGCAGGCACCGCGCGAGATCACGCTGGCGGGTGGTGACGTGACCGTCGTCGATGTCTCTTCGACGGTCTTCCGTTCCGAGAGCGATGGAGTCACCGTCCACTGGATCCAATAACGTATTAAAATATTGGCGTCTGGCCTCCTGAGTGCCTTGATGCTGCCAGTAGCAGTTCTGATGAAACTTCTTTGGATCAATCGATTGGGGTACCTCCGTCTGGGATGCCTCTTGGTGCTAGGAACTCTGATGCCCCTGGCATCGGTGGCTTCCGATCTCAAGCTGCGTCTCGAATTGGCTTGGGGCACCGACGGCACCGCCCCTGGGGGCAAGAACCTCAAGGAGTTGGACACCAAGGGGCGCGAAAAGCTGCGGCATTTCCGTTGGAAGAACTACTGGGTGGTAAAATCCACCCAAATCGATCTCGATTCGAAGGTGTCGCAGAAAGTCCCGTTGGACCGGTGCCAGGTAGATCTAAAGACTACAGCCGACGGCCATTTGGAAGTTCGACTTCATAGCGTCAACGACGCAAAGGAAGCCAAACTGGTGAAGACCCTCCAGCATTCTCGGGAAGCCCTCAAACGGGGCGAATTTCTGATCATCGCTGGCGATGACAAGGAGAAGTGGAATGATGCGTGGTTTGTGATCATCCGCGGCGAGCCCTAAATCCAAGTCCTAAATCCAAGCCCTAAATTCGAGCCCTAAATCCAGGCTCTGATTCCAGGCAGGGATTCCAGGCTCCGAATCCAAGTCCTGAATCTCCAGGCTTTGAATCGCCGATCTAGCCCTGAATCCCCCGCCGTTTCTGAGTCCGTGACCTCAAAGGAGAGTGGCAATACGCTACGAGGTGGAGGAAGAGAGGGAATGGTGAAGGGAGCCCGTAGGGCGACTGTAACCATTCCCTCTCCCTAGGCGGTCGCAGACGGAAGCAACGACAATGACC
>CAMDDW010000090.1:0-4621 GCA_945893185.1 Akkermansia muciniphila
ACGGCATAACCCAGGCTTGAGGTGGGTGGCTAGGATGGGGTTCACTGACGTGCCCCACCCTCCCGCGCCATGTCCTCCACTTCTGAAGCCCCCGGTTTTCGCACCCTGACCTCACAGCAGAAGAAATCCGGCCTGGCGGCTTGGCTGGGATGGATGTTCGACGGGCTGGACATGCATATTTACACGCTGGTCGCGACCCCGGTCGTGGCGCAGTTGTTGGTCCTACCTCGCACCGACAAGCAGGTGGGAGAAAAAGGCGCGCTCATTAATGCGGCCTTTCTCAGTGGTTGGGCCTTGGGCGGTGCCTTCTTCGGACGCATCGGAGACGTCATGGGCCGCAGCCGAGCCCTCTGCCTGACCATTCTCTGCTACGCCGGCTTCACTGGGCTATCGGCGATTTCCACAGAATGGTGGCACCTGATGGTATTCCGCTTCCTCTCGGCCCTGGGCATCGGAGGCGAGTGGGCCGTCGGGGCCTCGCTGCTGTCCGAGACTTGGCCAAAACGCTGGCGTCCGTGGATCGCCGCCACCCTTCAGACCGCGGTGAATATCGGCGTGCTGCTTGCCTGCTTCTTCGGCTACCTCTTTGAGAACACGGAGCCTCGCTACATCTTTCTGGTCGGTGTTTTCCCAGCACTCATCGTGTTGTGGATCCGGCGGGCGGTTCCCGAAACGGAGGAATGGCATGCGGCACGGGCGAGTTCTGAGAAACCGCCCGGATTGACCGACCTATTCCGCGGCGCGGCCGCGAAGACCACGTGGATCGTCTTGGCCATTTGCGGCGTGTCGCTGACCGCGCATTGGACCTTCATGTTCTGGCAGCAAAAGTATATCCGCGACTTGCCCGAGGTTCGGGACCTTTCGTCTGCGGGTCAAAACCGGGCCGCCGTGATCGCTCTCATGGTTCTCATGGCGGGTTCGATCCTAGGAAATTACGCGGCGGCGGCTGTGGCCCGGGCGGTCGGGTATCGCAAAGCCGTGGTTTCCTTCTGCCTCGTCTACGGCGTGGTCATGGGGGTGACGTTCCTGGAAGCTCGAACCCACTTTGCCATCCTCATCGGATTCTTTTTTATCGGACTGTGCCAGGGAGTGTTCGGGCTCTTCACGATGTGCTTACCGCCACTATTTCCCACCTTGCTCCGGACGACCGGGGCCGGCTTCTGCTACAACATCGGTCGGCTCATCGCGGCAGGTGGGACGGTGTTCTTCGGTTTGTTCACCAAGGTCGGCGATGTTCGCCAGGCGCTGCTCTACGCGGCGATCCTGTTCATCCCGGCCGCCGGCCTCGCCTGCTGGCTGCCAGAGCCCAAGGACTGAGCCGGTAGCGGGCTCTCCTGACGCAGGAATCCGGACTCAAAGCTGCGAGTCCGGGTGCTTGTGATCCAACTGCTTCGGCCGGCGATCCACCGTGTCGGCCGGAATCTTGTCTGTGAATTGACCGGTGTCGCCCAACTCCGCCTGAACACGCACCAGGCGGGCCTTGAGATCGGCCATCACAGCCTTTGAGCCAGGATCACTGGCGAGGTTCTTCATCTCATTTGGATCACGAACGAGGTCAAAGAGTTCCCATTCGTCGATTTTCCAGTAGTGAATGAGTTTGTGGGTCGCAGTGCGAACGCCGTAGTGGGCCCGGGTGTTGTGATGTCCCGGATCGTGGTAATAGCGGTAATAAACTTCCTGCCGCCACCCGGCCGGAGACTGGCCGCTAAACAAAGGCTGCAAACTCCGACCATTCATGTCGGCAGGAATCTGAGCCCCCGCCAGGTCTAGGAACGTCGGAGCAAAATCACAGTTGACCGCCAGGGACTCACTGACAGTTCCGGGACGGATGTGGCCAGGCCATCGCATTAGGAAGGGCATGCGGAAGGAGGGCTCATACATGAAGCGCTTGTCGTACATCCCATGGTCACCGAGAAAAAAACCCTGGTCGCTGGTGTAAATCACCACCGTGTTGTCTTTCAGGCCGTTGGCATCGATCCAGTCGAGCAGTTGACCCACGCTGTCATCCACGCTCTGCACGCAGCCCAGATAATCCTGCAGGTAACGGTTGTATTTCCAACGGTCGAGGTCGTCTCCGCGCAAGACGCGCTCCTGGCCATTCTCGCGGACCGTCACCTCCTTGGGCACCTGCCCCATCCAGCGCTGGCGCTCCGTGTCCGACAACCCGGCGGGTGGAACCATCTTGAGGTCATGCCGCGTCAGGTTCTTGAACACGGACTGGTGGTTCTGCTTCAGGGCGTCGGCTCGACCCTCGTAGGTGTCGCGAAAGGTCGGAGGCTCGGGAAATTCCCGTCCGGCAAACTCGCGGCGGTACTTCTCAGAGGGCGTCCACTCCCGGTGCGGGGCCTTATGATGGCACATCAAGAAGAAGGGCTTGTCCTTGGGCCGGTTCTTCAGCAGTCCCACGGTCAACTCCGTGATGATCTCCGTGACGTAGCCCTTGTAGACGCGGTGACCAGTCCGGTCATAGAGGATCGGGTCGTTGTAGCGCCCCTGCCCCGGGAGGATATTCCAATCATCGAAACCTTGCGGATCGGAACCCAGATGCCACTTGCCCAGCATCGCGGTGTAATACCCCGCTTGCTGCATCCGGTGGGCCACAGTCGTCTTCGTCGGATCGATGTCATTGAACACCGGCACTCCGTTGCGATGGCTGTACTGCCCGGTCAAGAGGGTTGCTCGGCTCGGCGTGCAAATCGAGTTGCCGGCAAAACAACGGTCCAGACGCAAACCCTGGGCGGCCAGGCGGTCGAGATTCGGAGTCCGATTAATCCGGCTGCCATACGCACTGATGGCGTGGGCCGCATGGTCATCGGTCATGATGAACAGAATGTTGGGCCGATCAGCAGCCAGAACCACCGTGGCCGACACGAAAGCCGACACGACGGCCGACGCAAAGACGGTCCAAATCACGGCGGGGAATCTCATGAGCGAACCCTGCCACACGGAACCCTGCCGAGGAAAGTCAGTCCTTGGTCGATCCTCGGTCGACGGTCCTTGATCGCCACCCGTCACTCACCCGATCCTGGAATCAAACCACCCCGGGCAATCCCAGTCGTTGAGCCACCTCACCCGACAACACCTCATAGGCCGCGGCGCCCGCGCTGTAGGGATCGTAAGCCATAATGGGCTTGCCGTGGCTGGGAGCCTCGGCCAATCGGGTGGTCCGGGGAATGACCGTTTCGAAGACTTTCTCACCAAAGTGCTGCCGAACCTCGGCAACCACGCTCTGTCCCAGTCGGGTCCTGGAGTCGAACATCGTCATCACCACACCCAAGATCTCCAAACCCGGATTGATGCCATTCTCGCGCACTTGATTAATCACGCGAGTCAGCATGGCGATGCCCTCGAGCGCATAATACTCACATTGCAACGGCACGACCAATCGGTCGGCTGCCGCTAAACAATTGAGGGTCATGATGCCCAGAGACGGGGCGCAATCGAGCAAGATGACCTGAAAGCGTCCGGACTCCTTCAATGGTTGGAGGATTTTACGGAGGCGCAGCACAGCATCCTCAGAGCGAGCCAGTTCTACCTCGATGCCGCACAAATCCAACTCGCTACCGATCATCGACAGGTTGGGATAGGCCGTGGGCCGGATGCGATCTTCTAGGCTGCCCAGACCCAACAACGGTCGATACACGCTGCCTCCCTCGGTTTTCTCGAGGCCCAAACCACTGGTGGCATTGGCCTGCGAATCTAGATCGATCAGCAGCACGGAGTAGCCCCGCATCGCGAGTCCTGCGGCGAGATTGATGCTAGTGGTTGTCTTCCCCACCCCACCCTTTTGATTGGCGACGGCGATGACCTGTGCAGACATGAGGCGAGCAGTCTCACGCCGGTAAGACCTTGGGTGCAACGCGTAAGAATGTCGCGCTGCCATGCGCCGAGCGGATCCTCAATGCATCGCACGGTGAAAACCCGGGTTGATGCCCGCAATGCCGCGCTGATTCGGGGTCTGCGGGCGAACTCCGCGCAGCGGCAGGTTCCAAGTTTCACACGCGGTGGTCGGCAGGGGTGCCAGAGATCGACGTCGAAAGCGCATCTGGGTCAGGGCCACCACCCATTCCCGGCCCTCTCGCTCCACCAGTCGATGGTCTCCATCGATGCGACGGACCACCCGCACCTGGAATCCCTCAGTCAATCCCTCGGGCAGGCGCCCGCCGCCGGGGGTCAATTCTACCACCTCACCTCGCTCCTCATGGAATCGTTCATTCATCTTCATGGGATGACCTTGCAGCACCTCTATGGACAAAAGGTGTCCGATGGTCGATTGAGTGGCGTACAGGCTCTGACAAACGGCTTCCCGGGGGCCGTCACCCAAAAGTCACTTCGTTCTGCGGCCCAATTGACGGTGAACGAAGGATTGCTCTTGAACCCTGACCTGCGTCCGAAGCATCACAGAAAAGTGATGGACAGCGCATCGGATCCGGTCAGCGCAAAGCCCAAGGGGCTCGCGAAATCTCCCCGCAAATCCCGGGGCAACTCCGCTTCAACGGCCTCACCCGGCACCGATTCAGGGGGGAATCGGATTAAGAACTACGTTCTCGATACCAACGTCCTGCTCCACGATCCGAACGCGCTGCTCAACTTTCAGGACAACCACGTTCTCATCCCTATC
>CAMDDW010000091.1:0-4579 GCA_945893185.1 Akkermansia muciniphila
GAGGCCAATTTGGTCATTTCGGACACGACCCCAGAGGCATCGGTGTCGTGCGTCCAGGTGCCGATATCTGACTCCACCTGAAAGTGACCGGCATCCACCGTGTACGGTCCTTCGGTCAAACTGGGGCGATCGGTGATCAAAGGACGCATGGCCTCTCGAGGCACTGGGTTGAAGAGGTGATATTGACTCTTGTCCGGTTCCGAACCCCAACCGGTGAGTGCTCCCAAAAAGCCCAAGCCGTTGGCCACCAAAATAACCCATCCTCGGAAACTTATCACAACGCGAGCCTAACTAATGGGTGGGGTTTTAAAACATTTTGTTCTTTTTACATCCTTTTTGGCGCTTCAGATATTTTTAACACCTTTCGACAACCAGCAACCCCTGCTGAACCCGCCATCGGCACACCGATTTCCCAGACCGCCCGGGCCGGTTTCGGAAGCTGGAACCTAGGACGAGGCCTCCTTTGATCTTCCTCCCACCGGACCATTGCCCCCAAAATACCCAGCGTCATGGGCAACACGTTTGGACACCTCTTCCGCATCACCACCTGGGGCGAATCGCATGGCGGCGGCGTTGGGGTGGTCGTCGATGGCTGCCCTCCCCGCCTGCCTCTGACCGAAGCGAGCACTGGGTGCGATCTAACCTATCCCTCGCGCAAAACGCAAATGGCAGCAACCTCAGTGCTTCGGCACGATTCGGGTCCGAGGGGTTGCTTGCGTGAGTGATCAGTACAGATAAGCTTTCAGCATGAGCGAAATCATCTTCGAGGTTAGAGAAGACGAGGTTGATGGTGGCTATAACGCAACAGCCTTAGGCTATGGCATCCATACCCAAGGTGAGACCCTCCAGGAACTCAGGGCAATGGTGAAGGATGCCGTTGATTGCTACTTCGACGAAACGATGGAAGCACCCCGAGTGATCCGGCTCCACTTCGTGCGGGAAGAAGTTCTAGCACGATGAAAATCCCCCGCGATGTCAGCGGGCCGGAACTCGTAAAAGCCCTCCGTGTCTTAGGCTATACCGTGGATCGGCAAAGCGGCTCGCATATCCGTGTCACCACCCAGCAGGACGGGGAGAACCACGAGGTGGTTCCTCATCATCACCCAATCAAAACAGGCACCCTTTCGGGCATCATCAAACGCGTCGCTGGCCACCACAGTCTGACCGTGGCCGAACTGCTGAAACGACTCGACCTGTAGCCGAGAGAAACCGTGCACAGTGGTAGCCGGACTAACTCACCTCATACGGACTCCGTGATTTAGTTAGAGCTTCGATGAATAACTTCTGTGTCGAGACCTCACCAGAGCTTCCCTGCGAGCGAAGGTCCCTAACCTTCATTCCGCCAGCGGAGCGGGACTCGGATCGTAGCGAGCATTGGAAGCGATCTAACCCATCCCAAAGCGCAAAGCGCGATAGCTGTCACTTCCCCAAGTTTCCCTGCGAGCGAAGGTCCGAGTCCCGCGAAGCCCTCGTTTGCTCTTTCTCCCCCGCCCCCTTCATCGCAGAATTAACCCAGTCATGGGCAACACGTTTGGACACCTCTTCCGCATCACCACCTGGGGCGAATCGCATGGCGGCGGCGTCGGGGTGGTCGTCGATGGCTGCCCTCCCCGCCTGCCTCTGACCGAAGCCGACATCCAGCCCGACCTGGACCGCCGTCGCCCGGGTCAGTCTTCCATCGTCACGCCCCGCAAAGAAACCGACACGGTTAAGATCCTGTCCGGCACCTTCGAAGGACTCACACTGGGCACCCCCATTTCTATGTGGGTCAAGAACGAGGACTTTCGCTCCGAGGCCTACAATGAAATGGCCGAGAAGTTCCGCCCATCCCATGCCGATTACACCTACCACGTCAAATACGGTCATCGTGCCTGGCCCGGTGGCGGACGTACTTCCGCCCGCGAAACGATTGGCCGTGTGGCCGCCGGCGCCATCGCCAAGAAACTCCTGCGCGAATTCTGGGGCGTCGAAGTGTTGGCCTGCGTGACCCAAGTCCAGCACCTCAAGGCAATCATCGACCCTGAAACCTTCACCGCTGAAGCCGTCGAATCCAACATTCTCCGCTGCCCGGATACCGCTGCGGCCCCGGCGATGATCCAACTCATCGAAGAACGACGCGCTCAGGGCGACAGCGTCGGCGGAGTGGTCCTTGGCGTGGCCCGGAATGTTCCTGTAGGTTGGGGAGACCCCGTCTTTGACCGCCTAGAGGCCGATCTCGCCAAGGGCATGATGTCCCTGCCGGCCACCAAGGGCTTCGAAATCGGCTCAGGGTTCGATGGAATCCTCCTCACTGGCCTGCAACACAACGATGCCTTCCGCAATGTAGACGACAAGATCCTCACCACCTCCAACCGGTCAGGCGGCATCCAAGGGGGCATCTCCAATGGGGCCACCATCCACTTCAGGGTGGCCTTCAAGCCCGTGGCCACGGTGATGCACGAGCAGGACACGATAGACGTGCACCTACAGAACACCACGCTGCGCGGACGCGGCCGCCACGATCCCTGTGTGCTGCCCCGGGCTGTTCCGATGGTCGAGGCCATGACAGCCCTCACACTCATCGACCACGCACTCCGGCATGAGGCCCAATGTGGCCACCGCGAACGCTGGGCACCCTGAACTGCACCCTGCCGGCGGTAACCGTGTTGCCAGCGAAAAAGACTTTCGCCGGGCCGGGACTGCGATGGACTGTCAGGCATGTCCCTCACGCGGTCCCCTTTCCGACACCTGACACTGACAACGGCCACCACCCTCGGTCTCGGTGCATGCCTCGCTGCGCTGGCGGCCGATCCTAAACCCGGCCCGAAGCCTTCCGGGCCGCAAATCGACGGAGCCTTCCACAAAGTCATTCTGGACACCGACCGTGACCAAGACGGCGACGGCCAAGTTGAAGACACCGTGGTCAACCCCATGGAGATCGCCGTGGCCCCGGACGGTCGAGTTTTCTTCATCGAGCGCAGCGGCCTTTTGAAGGTGTGGAGCCCGACCACCCAAGCCTCAACCATCGCCGGCACACTCAAAGTGTTCACCGAATTGGAAGACGGTCTGCTGGGCATCGCGTTGGATCCCAAGTTCGCCAAGAACTCATGGATTTACCTTTTCTACTCCGACCCACAAACCCACACCAACGACACCAAACACAAGACCGGCGACAACCGAGTCTCCCGCTTCACCCTCCACGACGGTGCGCTGGACATGGCCAGCGAAAAAATTCTCCTGCGCATCCAAACGCAGCGCGACCAATGCTGCCATTCGGCCGGATCCCTCGCCTTTGACGCCTCGGGCAACTTGTACGCCGCCACCGGCGACAACACACACCCTGGCGAATCTGACGGCTACAGCCCCATCGACGAACGCCCTGACCGCGAACCTTGGAACGCTCAAAAATCCGCCGCCAACGCCAACGATCTTCGAGGCAAAATCCTGCGTATCCATCCCGAGTCCAACGGCACCGTCACCATTCCCAAAGGAAATCTCTTTCCGCCCGGAACACCCAAAACCCGCCCTGAAATTTACGTCATGGGCAACCGCAACCCCTTCCGTATCAGCGTCGACAAGACCTCCGGACACCTCTACTGGGGCGAAGTGGGACCCGACGCCGGCGGCCGGAACGACAAGCGCGGCCCCGCCGGGATTGATGAAATTAACCAAGCCCGCGCTGCCGGCAACTTTGGTTGGCCCTTCTTCGCCGGAGATAATCGCCCCTACCACCGCTACGACTTCGAGACACGCCAGCATGGGGAACCCTGGGATCCTGCTCATCCCATCAACCCGTCGCGATTAAACACCGGCCCGTCTGAACTCCCTCCGGCCCAACCCGCGTTCATCTGGTACCCCTACGGAGCCTCCACCCGTTTCCCTGAGGTTCACAACGGAGGTCGCACCGCCTGCGCTGGCCCTGTCTACCGATTTGATCAGCGCTCGACCTCTCCCCACAAGCTGCCCAAAGAATTTGATCGAACCCTCTTCATCTACGAATGGTCCCGGAACTGGATTCTCGCGGTGCATTTAGATGAGGATCACAAAATTGCGAAAACCCCGGAAGGCAAGCTCCGAATGGAGCGTTTCTGCCCCGGTATGACCTTTATGCGACCCATGGACCTCGAAATAGGCAAGGACGGCTGCTTATATGTCCTGGAAAACGGCAGTGCATGGGTCGGCAACAAAGACACCCAGCTCGTGCGAATCGAATACCACCTCCCCAATACCCAAGCTCTCCAACCGTGAAAACCTCACCCCTCCAATTCACAATCTTCCACTTTTCACAAAAAACGTATTGCACGCCCTCGCTCCGTTGTTAAGGTCCGCGCTCCCGTTTCCGTCGCTTTTGACGGAGGCGATAACCTTTCGGCATCGATGCCTACGATTAACCAGTTGGTCCGCAAGGGCCGCACCAAGATCATCTACAAGTCCAAGTCTCCGGCCTTGGAAAACGCGCCATTCCGTCGCGGCGTGTGCTTGCAGGTCATGACCCGCACGCCCAAAAAGCCGAACTCCGCTATGCGGAAGGTTGCCAAGGTTCGGCTGACCAACGGCTTTGAGGTGATTGCATACATTCCTGATGAGGGTCACAACCTCC
>CAMDDW010000092.1:0-4535 GCA_945893185.1 Akkermansia muciniphila
AGCGCTTCCGAGCGTGGTTGGGCCAGCAACCGGTACCCCAGTTGGTGGAGTGGTTGGTTGAGGCCGGGTTCGCGCATCGTCCGCTTCTGGTGGCCTTGACTGCCGCCTGGGAATGTGGGGCTGGCGACGGATGGAAACCAGATCCCGTCCGCGAGGCCATTCGTTGCCTGACCGAACCGCCGGCCGTGGCGACGTGGCGGGAGTCGGACGCCATTGGGAACCAGGTGGCCCCCATCGGCAGCCTGCTGCGCCATGTGCTCGAAGAGAAGCACGCCGCCGATGCCGTTGGGTTGGCGGAGTATGCGCTGGAACGCATCGCCGAGTTGAGCATGGAGACCCAAGATTCGGAGGTTTGGTCCGTTCCGCTGCTGGATGACGTGGGCGAACTGCACCGAAAGGCTTGCCTGGAAGCGAGGCCCGATCCGGTCCTCCTGGCGCGTCGTTGGAAGAGATTCCGGGGGCGTTGGAGTTTTCCGGTGTTCGACCGGTTTCCGGCTGCCTATGAACAGATTTTGGGTACGGACGGCTTGAACGAGTGGCAGCGCAGTGGGTAGGGGCGCCAACGGTGCTGGATCGGCTCGCCAGCGCAGTGCAGATGCGCACGCTTATCGCGTGAAGTTGGTCATCGAGCCAATCCTGTCGAGACTGCGATCGCGGGCTACGCCCTCGGCAATTTCCTATTAATTGGCCCATTCAGACTGTGGAAACCTCTGCCCCGCCGCTCCGCCGCCGACTATGAGAATTCTCCTTGCCATGTTATCGCTGTTTGCCTAACTTAGCAATTAATCTCCCGCAAAGCGACTCCCGCTCGGTGTGCCATACTTTCCGCACCTTTCTTGCCGCCCATTTCTTGCCCATTTTTGCCACCCGTCTTCGAACCACTTCACCGAAGCTCGCCACTCCATTCGCCCTCATGATTTTCGGTAAACGTTCGAACGATGAGCCAATTCTCTCCCCAAAATCCAAAAACAACTAATACAACTAATATATGTCCTCCCACGATGTTAGCAAGCACGACCATGAGCTTCATGAACAGGGGCGTCATGCCCATCTTGAAGCGGCTCATCATTTTACGCTGGCCGCTAAGCACCACCGATTGGCGGCAGAGGCAGATCACAAAGATGATGAAGTAAATGCCGCTCACCATGGGTATATCGCCTATGGACACACTCTTCATGGGGTTCAGTTTGCCGAAGAGGCGGCTCAGGAAGATTTGAGTGCAGATCATGCTGATGAGGATCATGGCAACGAAAAGCATAATGATCATTCGCACGATGATCATGGGCACTCAGAGAAGAAGTAGTACCGCTTTTAATTGCCGTAGAACGCCTCGGGAGTGAATCCCGAGGCTTCTCTAACAGGTTGTTGGTTCCGCGCAGTTTATTGATTGAACGGCGGCTCCATTGTGAAGCACCTAGCGGTCCGAAATACCAAGAGACGTTGCTGCAGGATGTTCTCGTATTTTAGCTTCGTCACCACCTCGATAATGCGGACGGCGGTGTTGATACCGGCGTTGGAGTATTGGTAATGGGTGCCGGGTTCAGTTTAAAATTACTTCAACAGGCTTTTCATACCCTCGCCGGCTGCGTCGCCTATTAGAAAGTAACTCTCCGCATTGGCGAACCAATGATGTCCATGCGTGGGACAGGGCGAGAATTCTGCAGGGCGTGCGAAATCGGTGGTCTTGATAAATAAAGCATTCTTAATTTGCTTTGTTCCTGCTTCCTGCGCCTTTCTAAATTCAAACATCGCGCCCTCGGTCACCGGTCCGCCATTGCCAAGTTCACCGACCACCACCGGCATGTTTTTTACATTAAATTCCTTGCGCAGATCTTTTACCAGGTTGACGAGATTTTGCGCATATTCGGGTATCGCTGGAGCTTCACACATATCGTTCCATCCCTGCTGCCAGTAAAACCCCGCTATTTCATATTTTTGTTCCCCGAGATCCGCCAAGGCGGCACGCACTTCTTCCACCATTTTGGTATAGTAGGGACCGACCTGGCCGCCGGAGCTTGGCGGCCTGAAGTCGACGAATAGGCTTTTGCCGCCCCATGCCGTTTTGATCAAAAGAACTGGCTCTTGGTAGAAGTCGCCCAGAACAAAACCGAACCCAAGCTCGGGTCCCATGTGCCTTCTCGATCCGTCTGCAGCATAACCGGTGTAGCCCACTGTGAGGCCACCCTTCAGAACCTTGTCGCCGCCAACCTTGAATGATATTTGCACATCATCCCGGACGACCCATTCGCCTTTTTCATTCTTGAGCTTCTTCATCTTGTCGGCGCTCTTCGAGTGTTTCATCGACCAGACAAGATTGCCCTTGCCGCCGTTGGAATCCCTCTCATCAACATGATCCACCGAGCCCTGACCTTCCATGTTGGACTGGCCGGCGAGGATGAAGACCTTGATCGGCTTGGCGAAGGAGGCCGGCGAGAGGAGGCACAGCAGTGCTGCAGTTAGGATTGCAGTTGGTTTCATAGTCATAGTCTTTTTTGCGGGTGTCGTGTCGGTAGGTACTGCTATTTAGCTGGCTGATGGCGTGATGAACTCCTTGCGGCTGACTTTGCCGTCACCGTCTTTGTCGAAGCACTTTTAACGGGCTTCGAGATTAGGTCCACCGTTTTGGCCAGTCATTGATAGGAATTTGCCTTTTTCGACGCTCCGCGATCCGCCGACTTGTGCGATTCAGGTTTCGACACCGCCGAGGATCTGTCGACAGTCCCTGAGTGAGCAGACGGCCAGCAATCCTAGGTTGGTGCCCGGAGCGGGTGAGGACGTGCCGGTGGGTCGTGGGTTTGTCTTGGATGCGCTGCGGTGTGTTCGTGGCCTTGTGGGCACTGCAGTTCTCGGCCGTCGCCGCGGTGTTGCCGTGCCGCATCGAAGTGGTGGAACAAGGCACCGGATGGCCAGTGCCTCTGGTGGAGTTGAAGACCACCCATCATGTCGCTTTCTACACCGACAATGCCGGGGTCGTCGCGGTGAACACTCCGGAACTCCTCGGGCGCGAGGTGTTCTTCCACGTCTCTGCCGACGGTTATGAGGTTTCGGCCGACGGGTTTGGTTTTTCCGGTGTGCGTTTGCATCCGGAGCCGGGTGTCACGCTGAGGGTCGAGGTGCGGCGTACGATGATCGCCCGCCGGCTGGGGCGTTTGACCGGGGCAGGGCTCTTTGCCGAAAGCCAGGCGACCGGGCGTGACACGGATTGGAAGGAGAGCGGCGTCTTCGGCTGCGACAGCGTCCAGACCGTGCTGCACCGGGGACGGCGACATTGGCTGTGGGGCGACACAACGCTGCCTCACTATCCGCTGGGCCTCTTCGAGAGTCTCGGCGCCGAGTCCGAGGCGCGGCCGATCCAGGTATTCGAGCCCCCCATTCGGCCTCCCTTCGAATTTCGTCGCGATGGACAAGGCCGACTCCGCGGGGTCACGCCGATGAGCGGCGAGGGACCCACCTGGGCGACGGCTTTGGTCAGCCTTCCGGCCCGCGATGGAAGCCCACGGCTGGTTTGCTCCTACTGCAAGGTCCGCGGACACCTGGAGGCCTATGAATGGGGACTGGCGGTGTGGAATGAAACGTCGCAGAAGTTCGAGCGACTGAAGGTGCTGTGGACCCGGTCGGCCGCCTCTCCCCGGCCGCCTCCCTTGCCGGTGGGCCATGCCGTCCCTTGGAAGGATCCGGCGGGTCGTGATTGGATTCTGTTTGCTCATCCCTTCCCGGCGTTGCGCTGCCCGGCCACCTTCGAAGCCTGGCAGGATCCGGCCACTTGGGAGAGCCTGGAACCCCAGAAGGAACTACGATCGGCCCACGACGGATCGAAGTTGCGCCCGCATGACGGCGTCCACAGCGGGGGCATGGGCTGGCAATCGTGGCGTCGGCGCTGGGTGACGGTCTTCCTGCAGAGCGGTGGCGCTCCCTCGACCTTGGGAGAACTTTGGTATGCCGAGGCGTCGGCTCCGACCGGCCCCTGGGGACCGGCGGTCAAGGTGCTGACCCACCGCAACCACACGTTCTACAATCCCTGCCTGCATCTCGACTTCACACCGTCCGACTCCCCGGTCCTGCTCTTCGAGGGCACCTACACCCGGGAGTTCTCGGGCAACGCGGTCGCCACGCCGCGCCACGATTACAACCAGATCCTCTATCGCCTGGATCTCGACGATCCCCGCCTCCGGCCCGCTCAAATGGACAGGGAATAGCCGTTGCGAGGCTCGGCGATCCATGGCCCTCAGGCTTGCAGTGAATCTGATTCGGAAATCGTTCGCTGACCCCGCTTCCCCCCGGTGTGGCGGCAGACCTGTTGTTGACACAATCGGCCCGCACAGTTGCAACGCTGAGGATCATTACTGTGAGCGTAATCAGTGAAGACTCCATGGCTTTTAGTTTAAGCGATGGGGTCCTGATTTCAGGTGTTCAATGGACAGATGGCAGGCATTCTATATTACGGTGATTTTACGCGGTAAAATCGTTCCGTCTCGTCCGTCAGCGGTTCCGTCGTAAATAGGAAAAGGCCGGAACCGTTATTGGTGGGGGTGCCG
>CAMDDW010000093.1:0-4203 GCA_945893185.1 Akkermansia muciniphila
CGGCGGTGACCAACACTGTGGGCCCCAGCTTGGTAACACTAGATTTCGGGTCCCGTACCGACACACAACCGCTGGTGACCGGTGTGGCATATTACGACTTCAATACCAACGGTTTCTACGATGTGGATGAGGGGGTGCCCGGAGTTCGAGTGGAGGGGGAAACTTCCGGTTGGTTCGCCCTGACCCGAAGTTCCGGGGGTTATGCCTTTCCCGGAGCGGAGGGAACCCAGACGATTCGTTTTTTGAGCGGCGACTACGAACTCGGAACCCGCACGGTGACTGTCATTGCCGGAAAGAATGTGAAGCAGGACTGGGTGCTGCCCTACGGCGGGACCCGAGTGCTAGGCCCCACTGCCGCGTCGTCCGTCGGGCTGAACGTGTTCCGAGTCGAGCCCGTATTGGGAGCCTCCGGTTACGAGTGGACCTCCATGCGTTGGGATGCTTTCACCGGGGTCGAGGGTGCCGAGGATGGAGGCGTGCGCTTTCAGTTCAGTGGTCTGGAGGGTTGGGATCCGGTGAAGCTGGGAACTCCAGCCTCTGGGACTCGCTCTTTCCAATTGGTTCACACCAATGGGCTGGACCAAATTCTTCAGTTCCAGCCGAAGATCCGCCCGAGCACTGGAGCCGAGATTCGCTTCAAGTCCTTCCTGGGCTACACGACCACGAACCAGATCGCCACAGCGGAAGTTTCTACTAATGGTATTGAGTGGACAGTGCTCTTGCGGGAGCGGGGACGCGGTATTTCAGTGACTCCCAACGGCAGTTATGTGGCCAAGTCTGTCTCGCTGGCCGCCTGGGTTGGGGTGGAACTGCGGGTTCGATTTCGTTTCTTTGTGGAACCCGTTGAGGGTGCCCGGTTTTATAGTCAGACCCAGCCGTCCTTTGGATGGTCTCTCGACGATCTTCAATTCACTAACTCGCAGGTAGGTACCGAGCCAGCTACCCACTCATTGGCGGTGGGTGAGCCCTTTGTCTTCAAGGGCGGTCCTGGGGAAAACTATGAGCTCAAGGCCCGTCCCCGCTTCGGAGGCCAGGTGTTGCCCTACTCGCTTCCCTTGGTTGTGCGGTTTTCACCAACGGCCGTTGCCTCCGGAACGGTGATGGTCGAGGGAATCCGCCGGAACGAGTCCGGCCAAGTGGTCATTGATTTTGCACTCACCTCGGGTGTTGCGCGCGAGTGGGTGCTCCAAGGGCGCACTTCACTCGAGGAAGCGTGGCAAACGGTCCCCGGAGCTAGTTTGGTGGACCGCGGCGCCGGGAGGCTCAGTTGGGTTCATACGCCACCGGTCGGAAATTTCTTCTATCGGGTAATGGCGCGCTGAGGGGGGATTGTGCGCTTTGGACCCCCACAAATTCCCCGTCAGACCCTTAAGACGGCTGCAAGCTAACCTTATACTGTCGCAGAACGTTTGACGGTTTGGTTGTAAGGGAAGTATCTGGATGTGTGGAATTAATGAAACCCCGAGTTTCTGCGGTGATTTTGATCCAATGAACCTGCTGCAACGCGTTTGGCGATCCTCCCTTGGGAAGAAGTACTTGATGGCCTTGACCGGCCTAGCGCTCTTCGGTTTTGTCGTCGGCCACCTGGTGGGCAATCTTCAGGTATTTGGTAACCCAGAGTTGATTAACTCTTATGCTTACTTCCTGAAGTCCAAGCCAGGACTCCTGTGGGGAGCCCGATTGGGGTTGTTGGCCACGGTGGCTGTCCATGTGGCTGCTGCGCTCACCCTCAGCGCGGCCAACAAGGCGGCGCGTCCGGTTGGCTATGTGGGTGGGTCAGCCTATGGGTCCAGTTGGCGTTCACGCTACATGCTGGTTAGCGGCCTCGTGATCATGGCCTTCGTCATCTACCATTTGCTGCACTACACCGTGCAATTGTCCCCGGTGAACGGCTTGAAGGGTGGTTTGGATTTCCATTCTCTGACCGCCCGTCTGGCCGATGGCACCCAGGTCCAGGATGTGTACGCGATGATGGTTCACGGATTCCAAGTAGGTTGGGTTTCGCTTTTCTACCTGATTGCCCAGGCCTTGCTGTTCATCCATCTCGGCCATGGGTTGTCCTCGATGTTCCAGTCGCTGGGCTTGCGCAACCACGTTTGGGGATCTCGGATCGCCGCCTTCGCCCAAGTGGCCAGCTTCGCGGTGTTTTTGGGATATGCTTCGATCCCGGTGGCGGTGCTGACCGGCATGGGGAGCGACTACGTTAAGAACCTCAAGAAGGCGCCGACGACCAACACGGAGACTCTTCGCTGATATGGCCACGCTCAATTCTCAGATTCCCTCCGGCCCTCTGGCTGACAAGTGGGAGAAACACAAGTTCGGCTCCAAGCTGATCAATCCGGCCAACAAGCGGAAATATAAGGTCATCGTGGTCGGTGCCGGATTGGCCGGTTCCAGCGCCTCAGCGACCTTGGCCGAGTTGGGCTACGAGGTGCACAACTTCGTGTTCCACGGTTCCCCCCGTCGGGCCCATTCGGTGGCTGCTCAAGGTGGCATTAACGCGGCCAAGAATTATCAGAACGACGGGGATTCGGTGCATCGCCTATTTTACGACACCATCAAGGGAGGCGATTACCGTGCCCGGGAGGCCAATGTACACCGTCTGGCTGAGGTCTCGGTGAGCATCATCGACCAGTGTGCTGCGCAGGGTGTTCCGTTCGCCCGTGAGTACGGTGGGTTGCTAGACAACCGGTCCTTCGGCGGTGCCCAAGTTTCCCGCACCTTCTACGCCCGCGGCCAAACGGGTCAGCAGCTTCTGCTGGGCGCTTATTCGGCGCTCAACAAGATGATTGCTGCGGGTGGGATTCATTCCCATACCCACACCGAAATGCTCGATCTGGTGGTGGTCGATGGCCACGCCAAGGGCATCATCGTTCGCAACTTGCAGACAGGCGAAATCACCCGGCACAGCGCCGATGCGGTCGTTCTCGCTACTGGTGGGTACGGCAATGTCTACAACCTGTCCACCTACGCCCGCGGTTCCAACGTCACGGCCAGTTGGCGCGCCTACAAGCGCGGCGCCTGCTTCGCCAATCCCTGCTACACGCAAATTCACCCGACGTGCATCCCGGTGTCGGGCGACTATCAGTCCAAGCTGACCCTGATGTCGGAGTCGCTGCGCAATGACGGACGCATTTGGGTTCCGAAGCGCAAGGAAGACTGCAAGAAGAACCCCGCCGACATCGCCGAGGGTGATCGCGACTACTATCTGGAGCGCATGTACTCGGCCTTCGGCAATCTCGCCCCGCGCGACGTTGCCAGCCGAGCTGCCAAGTCCGTCTGCGACGAAGGGCGGGGCATCGGCGACACCGGGCTGGGCGTCTATCTGGATTTCGGTGACTCCATCCAGCGTTTAGGCGAAGGCAAGGTGCGCGAGCGCTACGGCAATCTGTTCTCGATGTACCACGAGATCACCAACGAGGATGCTTACAAGACGCCGATGCGCATTTACCCGGCGGTCCACTACACCATGGGCGGTCTTTGGGTGGACTACAACCTGATGAGCAACATCCCCGGCTTGTTCGTGCTGGGTGAGGCCAATTTCTCGGATCACGGCGCCAACCGCCTTGGGGCCAGCGCCCTGATGCAGGGACTCTCCGATGGTTACTTCGTACTCCCGAGCACCATCACTACCTACTTGGCCAATGTGAAGGCCGGAGGCCGTCCGGCGACCGATCGCGGGGAGTTTAAACAGGCTGAGGAAGAAGTTCAAAAATTCACCCGCCGAGTCACTTCGAGCAACGGCAAGCGCACGCCCGACAGTTTCCACAAGCAGTTGGGCAAGATCATGTGGGATTACTGCGGCATGGCCCGGAGCGCGACGGGTCTTCAGAAGGGCATTCAGCTCATCGGTGACCTCCGCGAAGAATACCGCACCAATGTCAAAGCGTTGGGCGAGCCGGACGGTTGGAATCAACCTCTCGAGAAGGCCGGCCGCGTGGCCGACTTCATCGAGTTGGGTGAGCTGATGTGTCGCGACGCGCTCATGCGCGAGGAGAGTTGCGGTGGACACTTCCGCGAAGAGTACCAGTACACGCCCAATGACGCCGAAGTCCAGCAGGGCATCGTCAATGCGGGCGACGTGAAGCGCCGTGACGACCAGTTCGCCTTCGTGGCGGCCTGGGAATACGCCGGAGCCCCAGATAAAGCACCGATCCTCAACAAAGAGCCGCTCATCTACGAAGAAGTGAAGATGAGCACCCG
>CAMDDW010000094.1:0-3692 GCA_945893185.1 Akkermansia muciniphila
CGGTCTCTTTTTCATGCTGATTCCGGACCCCAATGTGGCCGCTGTCACCAGGTGCAGGGCGAGGGACAGCGCTTTGGCCCACCGTTGGATGGAATCGCCTCCAAGTACACCCCGGCGACATTGCTCGATCACATCCGCTGGCCCTCCCGACAAATCGCCCCTGAATATGCCCTGCGTCAGGTGGAAACCCGAGATGGCCTGCAGCACGGCGGATTCTTGGTTTCCCGAGATGCCCTGAAGTTGACCCTGCAAGGCCCAGGGGGTGGTGTGACGACCGTGCCACTCGACACAGTGCTCACCGACACGGTCTCGCCGGTGTCCGCCATGCCTGAGGGGTTGCTGGACGCACTGACGGCCCTCGAGGTGGCCGACGTGTTGGCCTACCTCAGCGAATTGAAATCCAAGCTCTGAACCGAGGGCTCGGTCGGAGACATCCGATTTGAGGCCCTCGGGTCGCCGGGCGATTAGCCCATGGCGGCGGTGAAATAGAGAATCCGGCTGCAAGTGGGGCAGGCGACCATTTCGGACTGCCCCTTGGCGGTGATGACCGATTGGGTGGTTAGCTGCATGTGGCAACCACCGCAGACATTACCGCCCACACCCACAATCACGTTGTCGCCCTTGGTCTTGAGCAGACGGTCGTAGCGGTTGAGCAACACAGGGTCGTCAATGCCGCTGGCAGCAGTGGCTCGCGCTTCGGTGGCAGCGGCGAGTTCATCGGTCAGATTTTTTTCGCGGGCAACCAAATCGGCCAATTGACGGTCGCTTTCGGCTTTCAGGGCCGTGTAAGCCGTGGTGGCGATCGCGAGTTGTTTGGAGGCACTTTCATTCTGCTCCATCAGCTCCAACTGTTGATCCTCGAGTCGGGAGATTTCGCGTTGGCTGGTTTCGATCTGGTGCTCGTAGGCCTTGTACTGGTCATTGCTCCGCGTCTCATTTTGTTGGACGCGCACCTTGCCGATGCGGTCCTTCAGCGCGTCGGCGTCGAGTTCCAGTTTCTTGCGGTCGCTCTCAAGATGCTGGGTCTGCTTCTTGAGCGCCTCGTACTCGGCCGCACCGGCGGCAGCCCTGCTTTGGATCACCAGTCGCTGACCCGGAATGGCAAGCACCTCGGCCCGAACGCGGAGGAGACGGCGATCGCGATCCTGAAGGACCAGCAGTTTCTCGATGATCGGGAGCATGCGCCCTGAATCTATCGGCTCACACCCCGCGGGGCAAGGCCACGGACCAGACTCCCAACCTGCAACTCGGGCCCACCTGAAGCCCGCCTACGCAGGAGCGCCCTCCCGGAGCCGCTCGATGAGGATATTTGTTGCGAGGCAATAGACTCACTGGCGCGCGGCGAAGTAGGCGTTATCCTCCGACCATGGTGCGTTCTTATTCTATGCTTTCTGGCTGTCGGGGAGCGCTGTTGGCGGCGCTTGTTTCCGTTTCCGCTTTTGCCAAGGAATCCTCTCCTGGAGCAGCCAGCCCCGCCTTGGACTTGGCGCGGCAACTCAACCAGGCATTCATCGAAGTGGCCGATTCGGTCTCCAAGTCGGTGGTCGTCATCAAGGTCAAGACCAAGGAAGACCGCGAGGGCGGGGGGCTTGAGGGTAACCCGCTCTACGAACAATTGCCGGAGGAGCAACGCCAGCAATTCGAGCGGTTCTTCGAGAAATTCCGCGGCCAGCAGCCTCCCCGCCGCCAACGGCCCCAGCCCGAAGCCAACGATCTCGAGGGAAATCCCTTCTACAACGGACGCGGGTCCGGAATGGTGATGCGCGAAGACGGGTACATCCTGACCAACAACCATGTCGTCGAAGACGCTGAGGCCATCTTGGTCGTCTTCAAGGACGGCCGCGAGGTGAAGGCCGAAGTGCGAGGTCGCGATCCGGAGTCCGATCTGGCCGTCATCCAAGTGACCGAGAAGGTTCCGGGCCTGATTCCGGTGAAGTTCGCTGATTCGGACTCAGTGAAGGTGGGTGAGTTCGCCATCGCCATCGGAGCCCCCTTTGACCTCGAGTACAGCGTCACCTTTGGCCATGTCAGCGCCAAGGGCCGGCAGGTAGAGGACATGCGCACCTTGTCCGACCAAGACTTCATCCAGACCGACGCCAATATTAACGTGGGCAACTCGGGCGGCCCATTGGTTAACATTAACAGTGAGGTCATGGGCGTGAACTCCATGATCCGCACTTCGATGGGGGTCGGGGTCGGCATCGGCTTTGCAATCCCCTCCAATCTGGCCCGTGAAATCGGCAACCGTCTCATCGAAGACGGTCGGTTTGTCCGATCCTGGTTGGGAATCGGCATCGCGGATCTTCGCGAGTATCGCCGGTTTCGCGACATCGACACCAAGGCCAAGGATGGCGTGGTGGTGCGTTCTATTGAACCCAACGGCCCGGCTTACGGCTCTGAACTTAAGCCGGCCGACGTGATCGTTTCGGTGGACGGCAAGCCCGTGGCCACCACCCAGCAACTGCGCAGCCTCATTTCTCGTAAAAAGGCAGGCACCGAGGTGGTGTTGGATGTGTTTCGTCGCGACGAAAAAATTCGCGTCAAGGTGAAGCCCGATGAGAAGCCCACCCGCGATATGTTGGCCTCGGGCCGCAAACCCAAATCCGCCAAAGAACCTGCGGGCGTGATCGAGTTGGGCATGACCGTCAAACCGTTGACCAAGGAATTGGCCAAACAATTTGAGGTCGAGGTCACCGGAGGCGTCATTGTCACCGAGGTTCAGTCCGGATCCTTAGCTGATCGTTACGAAATCAAACCCGGTGACATCATCACCGACATCAATCACGAACAGGTTCGCACTCCAAAGGAATTTCAGACCGAGGTCTCCAAGGCCAAGGGTCGTATTCTGGTGAGCTTCATCCGCGATGGCACCCCGCAATTCGAGGTGCTCAAGGAGCGATCCAAGTAATCCACGTCGAACCCGATTACGCGTTGAGTTCACGCGCCCAGTTCTAGGTTCTGAACTCGGGGCTTCTCGACACGAACCTCAAATTAAAGGCCCGGATTTCTCGCGAAATCCGGGCCTATTAGTTCGCAAGCCTGTTGATTTGAGCCTGTTGGTTGGCCGTGTGGCCGACCGCCTATCCGCCTGAGGCCTGTTTCTCCCCACGGACGATGGCCACCACCGAGTGGGTCGGGTCTAGATAGCGCTGGGCAGCGGCGCGGATATCGGCGGCTGTCACTGACTCGAAGCGCTGGGTCTCCGACTCGAAGTGGCTGTAGCCCAATCCGTACAATTCATCCAAGGCCGAGCTCATGGCAAAGCCGCCGAGCTCTTGTCGCGCGATCTTCCGTTGGCCGATAATTTTGGCCTTGGCCCGCGCCAACTCTTCGTCGCTCAAGCCTTCGGTTCGCAAAATTTCCGCCTGAGCCCGCAGCTCCTTTTCCACCAGTTCGATTTTCTCCGGAGCAGTTCCGCAATAGAAGGCGAAGTACCCTGGGGTTTGGCCCGTGAGGAGGCTGGCCCCGACGTAGTAGGCCAAGCCCAATTCATCGCGGATGCGCATGAAGAGCCTTGAACCCATGTCGCTGCAGGCCTCTTGGATGAGTTCCAAAGCGAAGCGATCGGGAGAACTAATGCTGGTTCCGTGAAAACCAAGAGCCAGCACTGCCTGCTCTTTTTCCCGCGATTCTTCCGAACGGGGAATTGGGTCGACCGGAACCAAGACCGGCATCGCCGGCCGCGGTTGGTC
>CAMDDW010000095.1:0-3617 GCA_945893185.1 Akkermansia muciniphila
AAAACAAACACGACTCGTTGAGGCTTGATGGATTTGTCAGCCCGAAGGGTCTTGCCCAGACTCATTCTATGGAAAATTTGTCGGCTGACGTGGTGGTGCTGGGCGGCGGCAGCGCGGGATATGCCGCGGCCAGGACCTTGGCGAGCCAAGGCGCCAAGACTCTTGTGATCGATGGGGCCCCGGAATTGGGGGGCTTGTGCATCTTGAAAGGGTGTATGCCTACCAAGGCCTTATTGCATGCGGCCGAATTGCGCCATGGGATCTTGGAAGGTGAGCCTTGGGGCATCACGACTGAGCACGTTCAGGTGGATCCCAAGAGGGTCTTTGCCAGGAAGGATGCCTTAATTGCTGATTTCGCCGGCTACCGGCGTCAGCAACTGGAGGACGGTCGATTCGGGTTGCTCCGCTCCCAGGCACGGTTCGAGGGGGCGGGATCGCTCCGATTGGAGGACGGTCGGTGTGTTCAATTCGGTCATGCGGTGGTGGCCACAGGATCGACCGTCGCCCCGACGTCTCTGCCTGGATTGGAAGCCGCCGGCTACCTGACCAGTGACAGCGCGTTGGCCGAGGCCCGGATTCCTGAGTCTCTGGTGGTTCTCGGTGGTGGTGCTGTGGCCCTCGAATTTGCGCAGTTTTACTCGCGTTTGGGCAGTCGAGTGACCGTCATCCAACGCGCTCCACAGCTGCTGTCGGGATTTGATGCCGATGTTGTGGGCGAGTTGGAGAAGGCATTCCGCAGGGAGGGTATTGAGGTGTTTACGGGCACCGTATTAAACCGGGTGGAATGCATAGGATCCCTCAAGCGGGTTTGGTTCCATCACGGTGGCCAGGAGCGTTTTGTTGAAGCGGTCGAGATTTTCCTTGGGTTGGGCCGGGTTCCCAATACCGCACACCTGGGATTGGAGACGATCGGAGTGGAGTTGGAGCGGGGACGGATTAGGACCGATCTGCACCAGCGATCTTCCCGAGCCGAGGTGTTTGCGGCGGGGGACTGCTGCGGCCCCCACGACGTAGTTCACTTGGCCGTACAGCAAGGAGAAGTGGCGGCCCACAATATTCTGAATCCAAGTCGTCTGCGGGCGATGGATTATCGGTTGTTACTCTCAGTGGTCTTCACGTCGCCTCAGGTAGCCCAGGTGGGTCTTTCGGAGCGGGAGGCCCAGAGTCGTGGTATCGACTATCGATCCGAGAGCTACCCGTTCAATGATCACGGAAAATCCATAATCTTGGGAGCACAGGAAGGTCTTGTGAAAGTGCTGGCTCATCCTGTCACCGGAGAGGTGATCGGGGCTGCTTGTGTGGGACCTCAGGCCGGGGAATTAATTCACGAGCCTACGGTCGTCATGGCGGCCCGGATGACTGCGGCCCAATGGGCTGCAGTGCCGCACTATCATCCAACTCTGGCTGAGATATGGACTTATCCGGCCGAATCGTTGGCCGAGTCCTCCACCGCTCAGTCGTAACGAAGCACTGAGGAGGAAAGTGATGGCGGGGCGGAAGAAGACAAAGCCAGCAAAACCGATCCGACTGCGTCGCTCTGCCATGCGCCAGTGAAGTTTTACTCAGTAGTCCGACGACTCAGAACGCGGGGCGTTCGGACCGATGCGGAGGTGATGTCGGAGCGCTTCTGTGAAGGCGCAAACAAACAGCATTCCCGACATCATCCCCAGGGTCATGCCGCCGTAAGCGATTAAGAATTGCCACGAATGTCCGGGCCCTGCCCAGCGCAGCACCAGCGAAGCACCCCAGTTCATGCCGCCTGCCATTGACAGGGCGAGCGCCGTGGCGATGACAATACGGATGCTGTTTTTGGGCCACGGAAGGATCGCTCCTCGCATGAAGAATAATCCGCTCACCAGCATCGCCCCGGTCATCCAAGGAATGCCGGCGCCCCAGCTGAAGAATCGGTGACCCGAGCAACAGAGGCAGACTCCTTCTCGCATCACTGGACCGAAGCCGGCATCGGCCCACCAACCGACGAGCATGGCCAGATTAGAAGGCCCGAGCATGCCCCAGACCATGGGACTCCAGTCTGTGGTGCGGGGCCCCGAAGCGTCCACGTCTCGGGAAAAGAAGGATCGCTCGGATGCCCACGCCCCTAAGCCGGAACGATTCAGTTGGGAGGAAAGGGATGGCGTGGCGGATTCTTTCGCAAGACGAGGCGAGAGCGAGGCGCGGGCCGATTGAAGGCCCGTAACGAGCGAACAACGAAGCACTTGCGGAAGAAGGCGCAGCCAGCACGACCGATCCAACTGAATCATTCCGGCTAAGGCCCCGAGGGCCACAACCAGTGCTGCCGGACCTGTTGCCAAGTCCCCCAAGCCGATTAAGAGCGGGGCCTGTAAAAACAGGCTTATGCGGAGGGCCCATCGTTTCCACCAGGTGGGATATTCGGGAGACGGTCGAGCCTCCGGGTGGCACGAACCCGCTCGCCAGGCTCGCCAACTAACGACCGCACTGCTGCCGGTCATGAGGAGGGCCGCCACCACGGGGTGCAGGTAGCCGGTGGCGGCTAAGAGCATGCCGATTCCATTGTAGACGACCGCAAACCGTAGGTTTTTTTGAATCGAATCCCGAACACCTCGGGCCAGAAACACGGCCTCTGGAATTTCACGGAGATTACCTCCGCACAGAACAATATCTGCAGTGGCGGTGGCCAGCGGAGCCCCTTCCAGTAGGCCGATGCCGACCTCGGCGGCGGCGAGGGCTGGACCGTCATTAATTCCGTCGCCAATGAAGACCACGCGGTGCCCCTCGGCCTGCCATTGCTGGATTTGCTCCACTTTTTCTGTCGGGGTCAGGCCGGCCTTGAGTTGTCCCGCCGTCGTCAAATCGGCCAACAGTTCTTGGGTCCGTGCAGGGTGGTCGCCCGAGAGCACACGGGAGGTTACTCCCAGTCGATTTAAGTCTTCGAAGGTGGCTGCGGCGGAGGATCTGAGTCGTTCCCGGACCAAGGCCACAGCCACGGGCTTGCCAAAGGCGGAGATCCAAACCCGACTGCCTGTCCCCTGAAGGCGCGCTTCTAGCGCGTCGTCGGTTTGTCCTTCCCAGGCCCAATCTTTGCAGCCGATGCGCACGAGCATAGCTCCTTCTGAAGCGGTGCGGACGCAGGCTTGAACCCCGCGGGCCGGAACCACTTGGAAGCTCTCGATCGTAATTTTTAGAGCCGCGTCAGGCTCTCGACCGTGGAAAGCCTGCGCTACGGGATGGTGGCTCCTAGATTGCACCGCACCGATGATGGAAAGCCACCGGTTCCGGTCGGCGATTTCCCCGGCGGTGACCACATCCACCAGACTCATTTTGGCTTCGGTCAATGTTCCGGTTTTGTCGAAGGCCGCGAGACTGACGGATGCCAGGCGTTCCAAGGCGGAGGCATTTCGGACAATCACCCCTCGCGCCGCGAGTGTGGCCATGCCCTGCCAAAGTCCTAGTGGAGTGGCCAACCCGAGGGCACAGGGACAGGCGACCAGCAGTACCGAGAGTCCGTTGAAAATCCCCGACTCCCATCGGCCTTGCAGACCGCTCCAGAACAACGCGCCCAATGCGGTGAGGATCACGACCGGAAGGAACTTTTGAGCCAAGCGGTCGGCCTGACTTTGGGCCTCACTGGAAGCCAG
>CAMDDW010000096.1:0-3583 GCA_945893185.1 Akkermansia muciniphila
GGTTTTGGAATGGGCTTCTGAGCAACCGGACGTTTACATGGGTCATGCGCCAAGGCTGGGGTATTTTCCGAGGATGCGTCATTGCCATGCTGGCTCTGATTTGTGGTTGTTCGACCCCCAAGCCCCCGTCCTACACCCGCTTTCCGCAAACCCTCATTCCGCCGCCTCCAACGACCCCCGAGTCCGCGGCTCCCATTTCCACCGCTCCCAGTGCATCAACGGGGCCGGCTCAACCTCCAGTCGCTCTCGAGTCCAACGCCGTGGCTCCGCGGCTCTCCACGGCGACCCCTTCGGTGGCAACCCCCTCCCCGGCCCCCAACGACAATGAGCCCTGGACCCCCATCGCGCTCTGGTGCCGCTCCAAGGGGCTGCCCGCTCCGGAAATTCAAGCCGGGTCACGGGCCGTAAAGATCGGCGGTATCACCCATTTTCTGGGCTTTGAACCCATCGATCAGGGCGGAACGATTTGCATTCACCCGCTGGACCGCATTAAGACCTTTGAACCGCTGCTGCTGGCCCCCACGTGGCCTCATCCCAAAATTCTGGTATTAGATCCGGGACATGGGGGGGCTCAAGCCGGCTCACGCTGTCTAACGGGCAACCGCTTCGAGAAAGACTTCACCCTCGACTGGGCGCTGCGTTTGAAGCCGCTACTGGAGGCGCAAGGATGGACCGTTACCCTCACACGAACCAACGATTCTGAGCTGTCGCTGACCGACCGAGTGCGAGTGGCCGAAACCCAGCAAGCGGGGCTCTTCATCAGTCTTCATTTCAACTCGTCCTTCCCCAACACCCAGGCCCATGGGCTAGAAACCTACTGCCTCACGCCGTGCGGGCTCACCTCGACCACCACCCGTGTGTACGCCGATGATACCACCGCGACCTTTCCCAACAATCAACACGACGCGGGCAACTTAGTTTTGGCGCGGCGCATCCACCGTCATCTACTCAGCGCCACCGGGGCAGCCGACCGCGGCATCCGACGTGCCCGATTCATGGACGTGCTGCGGGGGCAGAACCGCCCCGCCGTGTTGGTCGAAGGAGGTTTTTTATCCAACGCCGAAGAATCGCAACGCATTAACACTCCGGCCTACCGTCAGCGTTTGGCCGTGGGAGTCGCGCGTGCGCTGGAGTGAGTCGACCGTGATTTTTTTGAGCGGCTGGCCTAGTCGTTCGGCTCGGGTAATCAAAAAAACTTCGAACACTTTTCCGGCAAACTGTCTATAGTCCGGAACCGCTGGTGGTTAAGGAGTTGTTTCAATCCAATTCGCGACGTTATAACGCCGTGGGTTGACAAATAACCTCACTGTCGCTGCTCTGCATGGTCTTTTGCGGAGGTAACGACGACTTTTCCACCTCGGCTGCGAGCGCAATTGACGGCGAGCGCAATTGACGTATTTACACCACGACTCTGACAATGATTGACGTAGAAAATTTGATCAAGGAGTTCGGGCCCAAGCGGGCGGTGAACGGAGTTTCCTTCACGATCCGCCGTGGCGAGATTCTTGGTTTTCTTGGGCCCAATGGCGCCGGGAAATCGACGACCATGCGCATGATCACCGGGTTTTTCCCGCCCACCTCGGGTCGGGTCCGCATTGGTGGCCATGACATTGCCGAAGAACCCATCGCTGCCAAAAAACTAATCGGCTATTTGCCCGAAAGCGCTCCGTGCTATTCGGACATGACCGTCAATGGCTTCCTGCGATTCACAGCCGAACTTCGAGGCATGCGGGGCGCCCAAATCGACGCCGCCGTGGCCAAGGTGGCCGGCCTGTGCTTCCTAGAAGGCGTTCTCCACCAAAGCGTGGACACCCTCTCCAAGGGCTACCGGCACCGCACGTGTTTCGCCCAGTCCATCCTCCATGACCCCGAAGTCCTCGTGCTCGACGAGCCGACCGATGGCCTCGATCCGAACCAAAAGCATGAGGTCCGGCAAATCATCAAGCGCATGGGCCAAACCAAGGCCATTATCTTCTCAACTCACATCCTAGAGGAGGTCGAGGCCTGTTGTTCCCGAGCGATTATCATCGACCGGGGCACCGTGGTGGCCAACGGCACCCCGGCCGAACTGAAAGCCCGGGCAGAAACAGCCGGTTCCGTGCACTTGCGGGTCCGAAACGTGGCCGCTGAAACCCTGAAGTCGAAGCTGGGTTCACTCCCGGTGGCCGGACGGGTTAGCCTGCAGAACAATACCGACGGGTCGCTTTCTGCACGGGTCTTCCCGCGCGACAAATCCACACGGGCCGACCTGGCACTGTCGGTCGGTCAGACTGCGACCCAGTCCGGGTGGAGCTTCGATGAGCTGCACACTGAAGAAGGTCGTCTGGACGACGTTTTCCGGGCAATCACCCTCCCTGATTCCGTCAAAAACCGCGAATAACCGCTCCTGACGCCAACTCCCTCGGTGGAAATCCTCCGCTGGATCCGGTCGGCATCCCCGTATCAACCCTCTTTCTAAATTCTCAACCCCATGAATGAATCGCTTCGGAACATCTGGACGATCCTGAAACGTGAGCTCACCGGCTACTTTGCGTCGCCCGTAGCCTACGTGTTTATCGTCATCTTCCTGCTGCTCAACGGCTTCTTCACCTTCATGCTCGGCGGGTTCTTCGAGCTGGGTGAAGCCTCGCTCTCGCGCCCCTTCTTCAACTGGCACCCGTGGCTGTACTTGTTCCTGGTGCCGGCCGCTGGCATGCGCCTGTGGGCCGAAGAACGCCGAGTAGGCACCCTCGAACTGCTCCTGACCATGCCGGTCACCGCGGCACAAGCCATCATCGGCAAATTCCTGGCCTGCTGGGCCTTCTTAGCGCTGGCGCTGGCACTGACCTTCCCGGTGGTGGGCTCCGTCTACTACCTCGGCCACCCTGATGGTGGCGCGATCTTCGCCGGATATGTCGGCAGCCTGCTGTTGGCTGGGTCTTATCTGGCCGTCACAGTGGCAACCTCGGCCATCACCCGAAACCAAGTCATCAGTTTCATCCTGTCGGTAGTCATCTGCTTTTTCCTCATCCTTGCTGGGTGGGAACCGGTGACCAGCCTTATGGTGCGATGGGCCCCGGCTGGACTGGTGGAACTCGTCACCGGGTTCTCCGTGATGCCCCACTTTGCTAGCTTCCAGCGAGGCGTGATCGACTTCCGAGACCTGCTTTTCTTCGCCTCGGTGATCGTCTTCAGCCTCTTTGGCACCAGTGTTATCCTCCGTGGCCTGCGCGGCGCCTAAACCTTCTGACCTTTCCTGAGTAATGAAACAGACCAAGATTCAAACACTGCTGTTCTCGACCGCCGGCGTCGGCCTGGCCTTCGTCGCGATCACCGGCCTGAACCTGCTGTTCAGCCCGGTGCGGGCCCGTCTCGACCTGACGGCTGACGGCCTGCACACCCTGTCCGAGGGTTCCCGCAAGATCCTCTCCAAGATCGACTCCAACGTAGAGGTTCGACTCTACGTTTCGCGAGGCGAGAACCGGATGCCCAGCGCCATCAAGAACTACGCCCAAACCGTTGAAGACCTTCTTCAGGAGTTCCGGGCTGCTTCCGGCGGCAAAATCACCATCAAGCGGCTCGACCCCGAGCCCGACTCGGATGC
>CAMDDW010000097.1:0-3543 GCA_945893185.1 Akkermansia muciniphila
GCTTTGGAGATCATGGCATACACCACCGGGATGGACAGCGATAGGAGGTGGATGCCTTTCCGAAGAACTTCTGATTTGTAGGTAATCTGGCGGTTTTCAGTCATTCCGTGTCTGGTGTTTTGCGCGTGTCAGATCCCGAGGCCGCACCTTTCTGTCGATGAAAGGTAAGTGTGTGAAACTGGGTGCGTGAGGTCTTTGAAGACCGCCTGTTCGCCCTCGGTCGGTGGAACGTCCTGCTTTCACCGGTGAGGCCGGACGATCCGATCGCAGACTTGGGGGGAGGTCTGACCGACGATCGGCCGGTGAGTGGCGCGAATCAACTCTTTGTCCGATCCAATGTCGGAGCCAATCGGCAAAACTCTAGCTCTGTTTCGGTTCCATTGAGTGAGCCATTCCATTCCGGTTTGCTCAGTAACCCTGCGCGATGAATCCATTGGGAGTCCTTGTAACAATTGTACTTTGAAGGAGTGACGACTCAGGGTCGCGGAGTGACTTCGATGGATATGGGTGCGGCATCGCCACGCCCTCAAGCGAAGCTTCTGATGCGGAAGCGATTGCTTGGGGTGTGTCTTTGGGTATTCGTGGGTGTGGTTACCGTCGTTCTGGTCCTGACCGGGGTCGGGTGCCGGTTTTCCTCCATGGGTCGATGGGCCCCCTTAGAGCGTCCTTGGCCTGATCCGAGTGCCGCAGCACGGCCCCAGCCTCCTTTACGACGCGATGTGGATTCGATCCGGTCAGCCTCCGAGTTTTACCAACCGACGAATGTCTGGGACGCCCGGATCGAGCTGACGGCCGCCGAGTGGGCTGCCATGCAACCGCGACGGGTTCGGGCCAAACCCGACCTCAATCCTCCGGACGGGAAGGTCCTGTTGAGCAACACGAATGCGACGCGGAGTGGATTGTTGGGGGCCCTCGGTCTGGACTTGAAGTGGACGACGGGACGGGTGGAGTTCGGTGGGCGTGAATTCACCAATGCCGGCGTGCGTTTCAAAGGCAATGGAACCTTCTTGGGTGCCATTGGGGGCGTGAAGAAGCCGCTCAAGGTAAATTTATCGAAGGGGAATAAAGGACGCACTCTTGCGGGTATTTCGACCCTCAACTTTGGTAATCTCTGCGTCGATTTTTCCTGCCTGAGCGACACGCTGGCCTATGAGCTATTTCGGGCGGCCGGAGTCCCCGCTCCTCGAACCACTTTTGGCCATGTAACACTCAGCGTGGAGAAACTTTGGGACGCCCGGCCTCTGGGGCTCTATGTGATGGTTGAAAATGTCGATGGCGTGTTCACCCAAGATCGGTTTGGCACGGACACGATGGGGTTGTTTAAGCCCGTGACGTACGATTTGTTCAAATACCTCGGCGAAGATTGGGCGCTGTACAAGGCGACCTATGATCCAAAGCTCGCCCTGAATGCATCCCAGAAACGGCGTGTCATTGAAACGGCCAAGCTCCTGACCGAGGCCTCGGACGACGATTTTGCCCGGCGCGCATCCCAGTATTTTGATTTCGACGAAGTTGCCCGTTTTGTCGCGGTGAACAGCTTGATTTCGAGTTACGACGGGTTCCTCAACAACGGCCAAAACTTCTACATGTACCTCGACCCCCATTCCAATCGCTTTGGATTGATTCCCTGGGATTTGGATATCGCTTGGGGCCAATTCCCCTTCATTGGTTCACTCGATGAAAAGGAGAAGGCTTCTATTCAGCACCCTTGGGTCGCGGATCATCGATTATTGGAGAGGCTCTTCGCTATCCCGGAATTTAAACGCCTCTACAAGCAGCGCCTCGCGGAAATCTTTCACGAACACTTCATCCCGGAGCGACTCCAAGCACGTGTGGATGCCTTAGCTCCGGTGGTGCGGGCATCCCTGGTCAATGATTCCGACCTGCGCATGGCCAAGTTCGAGGAATCCATTGGGGACAAGTGGTCGGCAGACAGTTCTTCGAGGGAGGGCGATCTAAAATCCCACCGCGCTGCCTATTCGTTGAAGCGGTTTATCGTCCGCCGGCATCAACACGTCCAAGCCCAGTTGGAAGGGAAGGAAACTGGCGTGGTTTTCCGGTCTCGTAAGAGGCCCGACCAGAAATAGCCCGAGCGAGATGCCCGCGCGCCGGGGTGGGCGATGCGCAAGCCGTTTGCATATTTACGCCGGTTTTGGGTGCAGACGAGGGTCTGCGGCTTTCCGATCCTATCGGTTTGCGAATCCTTTGTTATACCCGATCTCCATGGGCTGTGCGGACATGGCGAAAAAGTAGGTGGGGCACCACCCACGTTGAGTTGGGTCAGTAGCCAGGCTTCGGATCGGGAGCCGCCAAGGATCCCTCGGAGGGCGGATGGACACCGGCCGCCAGCATGACTTTCCGCACAGCGACACTCGTCTCAGCGGAGGGCTTGAAGTTGCCGGGCCGATGTCCTTCGGCGATGGAGAGCGGCGTCCAACCATGCCGGTTCTTTCGGTTCCAAATCTCTACTTTCGCGCCGTGGTCGGTGAGGAACTGCACCACCTTTGGCAAGTTTTTGAGCGCGGCGGCGTGCATCGCGGTGTCCCCGTTGGCATCGACTGCGTTCACATCGGCCCCCAATTTTAGGAGCAATTGGGCGGCTTCTAGGACATCGGATTCTTCGCCTGCAACCTCGTTGGCGGCGTCCGATCCGACATGGATTCCGCAGGCGACGAGGAGTGGTGTGGTATGGTCGTCGTTGGAAATGGCAGGATTGGCACCGAGTTCCAGCAACAGCCTCATGAGCGGGATATCGGAGGTGGCGGAGGCGAGAAGAAATGGGGACGCGCCCTTCCGGCTGAATTGGCCCGGACTGCTTTTGCCGTGGGTTAAGCACCGGTTCACGTCGGCTCCGCGTTTCACCAACTCCCGGACGAAGAGAAGGCTGTTGAGTCTTCCGAGCTCGGCCGGGGGCGGGGCTCCGTTGTCTTCACCCTTGGGCGGTCTGCGGACCCAGGACATCCGGTGCAACGGTGCGAAGCCGGATCGTTGGTCATTGGGATCGGCACCGGCGTCCAAGAGATCGAGTGCGAGTTCGTAGTGGCCGTTCTCGATGGCGAGAGCCAGTGCGCTGATCCCACGGACCGGTCCTTTGCCCGAAGGCTTCAGCGGAAGCATCGCTTCGTTCACATCGACTCCGGCTTTCAGAAGCACGCGCACTACCTCTCTCCGCCCGGCCCGAGCGGCAAAGAACAGCGGCGTGAATCCGGAATCGGGCAGTGGGGCGCGAACATCGGCGTGCGATTGGAGGAGCAACTGGACCACCTCCGCATGACCCTCCGCCGCCGCCCACATCAACGCGGTTTGTCCGCGGCGTTCTTTGGCATCCACCTTGGCACCGCGGACGAGCAGGGCCTTTACGGGTCCCGACTTACCGGTGCGGGCGGCCGTCATCAAAACGGTTTCTCCACCGCGAATCACCGTGTTTGGATCGGCGCCGCGTTCGAGCAGAAGCTCCACCATCGCGGTGTTGCCGTTTTGGCAGGCCAATGAGAGGGGGGTGATCCCGAAACGGTTCGTGACCGCCACACGGGCGGCGTTGAG
>CAMDDW010000098.1:0-3367 GCA_945893185.1 Akkermansia muciniphila
ATGAAGGCCGGCAAGCACGTGTACCTCGAGGCCCCCATCGCCCACACCATCGACGACGCCCGAGCCATCGCGCAAATCGCAGCCACGCTGCCCGCCAAACAAATTTTCCAGTCGGGCATGCAGTTCCGTGAAAATCCCCAACACCATCATGTGCTGAAGTTCATCCGCACTGGAGCCACCGGAAAGCCGTCGATGAGTCGTGGCCAATGGAACAAAAAGACCAGCTGGCGCAAGGCCTCCCCTAATCCCGACCGCGAGAAGGCCCTCAACTGGCGCTTGTACAAGGAAACCTCACTGGGGCTCGTCGGAGAAATTGGCATTCACAGCCTCGACACGGCGGGATGGTACCTGGGCAGCACCCCGGTTTCGGTGACTGGGTTCGGCGGCATTACTCAATGGCAAGACGACCGCGAGGTGGCCGACACGGTCCATGTCGTGGTGGAGTTCGCCAACGGCATCCGCCATTCCTGGAGCGCCACTCTGGCCAACTCGTTCGAAGGCGAGCATGACATCTATTTTGGTGCCTCAGCGGCGGTGCTCATCCGCGACAACCGGGCATGGATGTTCAAAGAGTCCGACGCCGAACTGCTGGGCTGGGAAGTGTACGCTCGCAAGGAAGACTTCCTGACCGACTCCGGCATCGCCCTCGTGGCCAATGCCACCAAGATCTTGGCCCAAGGCAAGAAGCCGGCCGAAGCGGCTTCAGAGACCGATTCACCCGTCCGCTACGCGCTGGAAAAATTCGTCGAACACGTCAACGACGGCACCAAGCCCGAGGCCAGCGCCGAAGTGGGCTACCGCGCCGTGGTCATGGCGGCCAAGGCCCAAGAAGCCGTCCTCAAGGGGAGCCGCGTGGAAATCCCCAAGGAATTGCTCAAAGTCTAAAGGCTAGTTCAGCGGGTGTGCCGAGCCGACGCTCGCCTGCGAGATCCAGGGGAGCTTCTGCCGCATTGCACCAGGACGGGCGACCCGTAGCGTATCCGCATGTCCCGCGCTCTTGGAAAGCCGACCGGTTGGAAACGCCTCCTTCGAGGAACTTTGGTGTTGGCCGTGGCCGTCATAGGCGGCCTCGTGGGTCGCTTCGTCTGGGTCACCCAAGACCGCCAGCCGGGCTACTCGGTCGAACTCCATCATCCCCACTCGGCTGCCACCACCGAGGCCGGCCCACTGAAGGTCGGTTTCGGCCGGCGCAATCTGAATCCGGACCTTAAGAACCCAGCCGAACCGGTTTGGATGGCAGGGTTCAGCCAAGGGCGTTCGGCCACCAATATTCACGATGACCTCGAGGCCGTAGGGGTGGTCATCGACAACGGCCAGCGGCGCATCGCCCTCGTGTCCATTGACGCGATCGGGTTCTTCCATGACGACGTGGTTGATGTCCGCAAACGCATCTCCGCCGACCTAAAGGTGGATTACACAATCGTCTGCTCGACCCACAATCATTCCACCCCCGACTTGCTTGGACTTTGGGGACCCGATGCTCTCCATTCCGGAGTGAACCCGCGCTACCGCGAGCACGTCATCGCTGCCTGCGTCGGGGTGATCGAGGACGCAGTGCGGTCGCTCAAATCGGCCCGCATGGCGGCCCATGAATTGACCGTGTCGCCCGCCGGGTTGGTCGCCGACACCCGGAAGCCCGAGGTGTACGATCCCGATGTTCGCGTCTTGCACTTCCTCGATGCAGCCAACGGGCTAACCCTCGGAACGCTGGTCGGCTGGGCCAACCATCCAGAAACTCCCTGGTCGAACAATCGCGACATCACAGCCGATTTTCCGGGAATCATTCGAGAGTCCCTGGAAAAGGGTATCCGCTACGGAAGCACCCTGCACAAACCGGGGCTGGGCGGCATCCATGTCTATGTGAACGGAGCCGTCGGTGGACTCATGACCACGCACCCGTCGGTCACGGTGCACGACCCGTTCCTGAAAACCGATTTCAAGGAGCCCTCGCACGACAAGACTCGGGCCGTGGGCAATCAAATTGCCTCGCGCATTCTCGATCGGATCGCCTCGGCCAAAGATCCCGGAGTCGGTGCGGTGCCGATCGGCATCGAAGCCCGTACTCTCGACCTGCCGCTGCGCAACACCGGCTTCATGCTGGCCTCAATGCTGGGCCTGCTCGAGCGGGGACATAGCCGTTGGCTCCACTTCCGGACTGAAGTGGGAATCCTGCGGTTAGGAGAAGTTTCGATGGCCTGCATCCCTGGCGAGGTGTACCCGGAAATCGTCAACGGCGGCATCGTGCGAGCCCCAGGTGGCGACTACGACATCGAACCACTGGAGGTGCCCCCGTTGCGCGAACTCATGCCCGGCCGGGTAAAATTCGTACTAGGTTTGGCCAATGATGAAATCGGCTACATCCTGCCCAAGTCGGAGTGGGACACTGAGCCCCCGCACCTCTTCGGAGCCCAAGGTGCTCCCTATGGCGAGGTGAATTCGGTGGGTCCAAACACCGCCTTTATTCTCCACCAGGCGCTGCGCCGCCAGTGCGAGGCGCTGAAGTAGTCCAGAAGACACGGCATAACCCAGGCTTGAGGTGGGTGGCTAGGATGGGGTTCACTGACGTGCCCCACCCTCCCGCGCCATGTCCTCCACTTCTGAAGCCACCGGTTTTCGCACCCTGACCTCACAGCAGAAGAAATCCGGCCTGGCGGCTTGGCTGGGATGGATGTTCGACGGGCTGGACATGCATATTTACACGCTGGTCGCGACCCCGTTCGTGGCGCAGTTGTTGGTCCTACCTCGCACCGACAAGCAGGTGGGAGAAAAAGGCGCGCTCATTAATGCGGCCTTTCTCATTGGTTGGGCCTTGGGCGGTGCCTTCTTCGGACGCATCGGAGACGTCATGGGCCGCAGCCGAGCCCTCTGCCTGACCATTCTCTGCTACGCCGGCTTCACCGGACTCTCGGCGATTTCCACAGAATGGTGGCACCTCATGGTGTTCCGATTTCTCTCGGCCCTGGGCATCGGAGGCGAGTGGGCTGTAGGGGCCTCGCTGCTGTCGGAAACTTGGCCCAAACGCTGGCGACCGTGGATCGCTGCCACCCTTCAGACTGCGGTGAATATCGGTGTGCTGCTGGCCTGCTTCTTCGGTTACCTCTTTGAGAACGCGGAGCCTCGCTACATCTTTCTAGTTGGTGTTTTCCCAGCACTCATCGTGTTGTGGATCCGGCGGGCGGTTCCCGAAACAGACGAATGGCATGCCGCACGGGCCGGTTCTGAGAAACCACCCGGACTGACTGATCTGTTTCGCGGGACGGCCGCGAAAACCACGTGGATCGTCTTGGCCATTTGCGGCGTGTCGCTGACCGCGCATTGGACCTTCATGTTCTGGCAGCAAAAGTATATCCGCGACTTGCCCGAGGTT
>CAMDDW010000099.1:0-3177 GCA_945893185.1 Akkermansia muciniphila
GTGCACCCCTCGGTCCTTCGGCGCGACCAGACACTGGCTTTCCGCGTGGTTGCATTCCGCCAAGACGGCTTTCAGGGCGAGATTGAATTGAGTGCCAGCAACTTGCCTCCGGGCGTTCGGGCTTCCTCCACGCGGATTTTGGCCGCTCAGAACACGGGGATACTGCTGCTGAGCGCTTCAGCGGATGCTTCGGGCGTGGCCCCTTGGCAGTTGGTGGGCAAGGCCTCGGTGGGTTCGGCGAAACAAACCAGGGTCGCGTCGGTTGCCTCGGTGGTCTGGGCTGTCAGCGATTACAATATTGAGAATCCAGTGGTCCGTCGTTCCCGCGCCTCGGGCCTCGGCGTAGTGACCCAAGAGTTGGCTCCAGTGACGATCCGAGTTGGAGCCGCCACGGGATCGGTCGATGGAGCTACTTGGAAATTCCCGCTGCAAATTGAACGGCGTGGGGAGTTTCAAGGGGCCTTTAAACTGAAGGCCGTGGGACAAACTGCGTTGGACAAGGTTCAGGAGATTAGTGTTCCGGAAAAGGCCACCAACCTGGTGGCTGAGTTGTCTTTGGGCGAGGCTCGACTCCCGTCAGGAACCCACACGCTCTGGCTGCAGGGAAGCCTGATCGGGAAATACCGCCAAGCGCCCGAAGCCTTAGTGTCGGCAGAGGCGGAGTTGAAGGCGGCCGAGCAGGCGTTGTCCGCCGCTAAGCCGGAAGGGAAGGCCCCCGCCGAAACCCGCAAGAAGGAAGCCGAGGCCCGTCGCAAGGCCTCTGAAGAAAAGGCCAAGCCCCGCGATCTGACCCTGGCCATTTGGTCGGAGCCCTTCAATGTGACGGTGGGTAGCGTCGCTAAGCCGGAGGTCAAACCGTGAAGTCCCTGAACAGAGGTCGGTGGGGATGGTGGGCCGCCTGGGTCATCACTCTCGGGTGGGCCGCGATCAATTCGGTGTCAGCCGCCGTCAATCCGATCTCCATACGTAACCGGGTCGGTGATACGAATGCCGCGGTTGGTTTCCAGAAGGATATCCTTCCGATTTTTCAGGCAAACTGCCTCCCATGCCATAATCAGACCCGTGCCAAGGCGGGGCTGAATTTGGAGACTGCGGCTTCTCTCTTGCGCGGGGGCGACACCGGTCCTGGCGCGGTGTCCGGGAAACCGGCCGAGAGTCTGGTTCTCAAGTCCGCAGCGCATCAGGTTGAAGACTTGGTGATGCCGCCGGCGGGCAACAAATCCAATGCCCGGGATTTGACTCCCGAAGAGTTGGGGATGCTCTGGCGCTGGATCGAGCAGGGTGCCAAGGCCGATCGGGCCGTCGTGGTGGAACCCGCGTGGAAGCCGATTTCTCCGGAATGGAAATCTAGTTTTGCTGTGGCCCTCGATTCCGAGGGCGGCACGGTGGCGGTTGCCCGGGCCAATCGGGTCAGCGTGATAGAGGTGGCCACGGGCAAAACGGTGGGGCGCTTGCAAGACCCGTCCCTCGATGGGGCCAGCCAGCGCGATGTGGTCGGAGCGTTGGCCTTCAGCCCTGATGATCAATGGCTGGCGACGGCCGGATTCCGCGAGGTGCGTTTGTGGCAACGGCGTCCGGTAACCGTTGAGTCGATGGTGTCTATTCCTGCCAAGTCGTCTTGGGTGGCGGCTGCATTTTCGCCGGACGGCACTGCGGTGGCCTCGGTGACGGCCTCGGGGATTTTGGAAGTCCGTTCCAATCCGTGGCCGCGTGTGCTGGGTGCAGGGTCGCTGAAGGGGGCGTCGCCGGTCACCTCGTTGTCGACAGTCCGGCTTGGGTGGTCTCCTGATGGGCGCTGGTTGGCGGTCGTCTCCGGTCGTGAGTGGTGGAACGTTTCGATAACGAAGACGGGGGTATCGTTTTCCAAGGTGATGGCACTGCCGGTCGAACCGACAGGAATGGCCTGGGTTCCTGGAGAAGATCAATGGTGGGTGACCTATGGCTCCGCCCATGCGGCTCAGCGGTTGCGACGAACCGGTGATGGCTCGGGAAGCGGGAACTGGGTGCTCGAAGACGCTCCCGGAATCCCTTCAGCGGTGAGCATACTAGCGGCGGACACCGCGAAGGGAGGTGCACTCTGGTTGTCGGATTCCAATGGGGTCGTCCAAAAATGGACTCAAGGTTCGGCCACTCAGCGGCGGTTGTCCGCTCCGGTCCGGTCTTTGCTTTGGGATCGGTCGGGATCCAATGGAATCGCACTTCTGGCGGATGGTTCCGCGGAGACGATCTTCCGCACTCTTTCCCTGACCAATGGGGCCCGCATGTCCGGCGATCCTCGACTTTCGGCCGAGGTGGCGCGGGAGGAGGCGGAGTTGGGGCGGAGTAAGTTGGAATTGACCGCGGCAGGAACTTGGATCCAAGAGGCCCAAACGGCGGTGACCAACGCTCAGACCGCTTTGAGCAAAGCGCGTGAGAAACGGGATCTTGCTGCAAAAACGCTTTCTGAGCGGGAGAAGGAATGGTCGGACCAAAATGCCCTCGCTGCCACGGTCACTCGGGAACGGGATTCGGCTGCGGCTGAATTAACCAAGATCCAGGCGGAATCCCAGCAGGCCAGCAATTCCGTGCAGCAGGCGACTGCCCTCGCCAAGGGATCGCCTGAATTAGCGTTGAAGGCCTTGGACGATGTCATCGCGAAGGCTGTGGTGTTGGGTCGGCGTAAGGCCGCGTTGGAGCGGGCCGAAATCGAAGTTCCGCCGCGTCGCAAGAAGGCTGAGGAGCAATTGGCGGCCGCTCAGAAAAAGGCAGGCGAGCTGAAGGGGACGCTCGACAAGGCTCGTATCGCGGCCGAAGGCACTGTGCAAGATGTTGTCCTCGCGGAGAAAAACGTCGTGACGACGACGGCTTCCGTGGCCTCGACCCAGGCCGAAAAGACGGTGGCTCAAGAGCGGGTGAGTCGGTCGGAGGCCCGGATTCAGACGCTTCAGGCTCAATGGAATCGATCCAAGTCCCAACCCTTCCAGAGTGCAGCCGTGTCCCCCTCGGGAGGGGCGCTGTTAACGGTGGGTGCCGATGGATTGTGGACCCAGTGGCATTCGGACCTCGGCAGAGCCGTGAGCACCTTTGCTGTCGGTCAAGGAGCGCCGCTGGCCTTGGTGGCTCTGAGTGAGGACGAGTTTTTGGCTGCGTTCCCGGATGGCCTCAGCCGTATCCAGACTGCACGCCCTTGGTTCCTTC
>CAMDDW010000100.1:0-3135 GCA_945893185.1 Akkermansia muciniphila
TTGCTCTTGCCCGCCCTTTCGAAATCCAAATCCCAAGCCCTAAGCGTCCGCTGCCAATCGAATCTCCGGCAGCTCAACCTGGCCCTCTTGAGTTACGCCAATGATCACCGTGACAGCGATCCGCCGCGGCAGGGGGCCCCTTATTGGACACAACCCCTTTCCCCTTACTACGGAGACACGGAGAGCGTTCTGAAATGCCCCGCGGATTCCCGCACGCCGACCAAAATCTCTTGGCCACCGACCCTACCACCGCCTCTTTCAAGACAACTCCCTTACGACATAGACGGTTCCCACAGAAGCTATCTCGCCAATGGCTGGAATGATTATTTCAAGGAAACCCTTTCGCCCGAGGCGCTGGCACGTTTTCAGGTGATTTTGGACACCACCCCAGCCCAATTCTCTTCGGAATACTCCGTTCCACTGAGCTCCATTCCCAACCCCTCTGAGACCATTATGTTCGGCGAGAAGAAATCAGCTTCTCCTCAAGCATACATGGATTTCCTCCAAGGCCGAGGTGGCGGCGACGACATCAACGAGGTCGAACACGGTCGTCATGGCCGAAGTGGAAACCGATCGGGACGATCCAACTTCGCCTTCGTCGACGGCAGCGTCCGTTCGTTGGGTTACGGTCAATCGATCACACCGATTAACCTTTGGACCACCACCGCCGGCTTCCGGAGCATGCCGCCGGTCCCACCCGATCGGATCAATTAGCCGATGACGGCCTCTGAGCCGAGCCACAAACCGCAGTCCTCGAGTTTTCAACAATGAAACAAATCCTTCGCTCTTTGAGTGCCGCTTTGCTCGTCGTTTGGGGCAGCCTGGAGGTCTGTGCCGCCGTGGGTCACCCCACGTTCCTGAGTCCGCAAGTGTCACCCATCGCCCTGGCTGATGGCTTCGTCTTCGTGGCCAATACTCCGGCCAACACGGTCGATGTCATCGATGCCCGCACCCGGACCCTTGTCAGCCGCATCCACGTCGGCATTGAACCGGTCTCCCTAGCGGCCCGACCCGACGGCAAGGAACTGTGGGTCGCCAATCATGTCTCCGATTCGGTGAGCGTCATCGACACGGATCCATTGAGTCTGACTCACCTGCAAGTCATCGCCACCGTGCAGGACCTGGATTCAGCCACGAAGGCGACGCGCTTTGATGAGCCGGTGGGCATCGCCTTCGCCAACAACGCTAAGGCTTATGTCGCGCTTTCCTCCGAGAACCAAATCGCGGTGATCGACGTGGCCCGGCGCACCGTGATCCGGCGATTGGGCCTTCCCGCGCAAGACCCGCGGGCGATTTTGGTGCGCGCGGGGAGGCTTTATGTGATCCCGTTCGAGTCCGGAAACCAGACGCAGCTTTCCGGCGGCACAGGCAAGCCCGACGGCAACCTCGTGACGTTCAACGCCTGGAACCACTCCATCGCTACCAACAACGTGCTTTCCTTGGGTCACGTCGTGGACATCGTCAAGAATCCCAAGGTGCCGGATCGCGACTTGTTCGTGTTCGATACAACGACCGACCAACTCGTCGAGACCGTTTCTACGTTGGGCACATTGCTCTACGGGCTCGCCGTGGACTCGAACGGGGTCGCTTACATTGCACAGACAGATGCGCGCAATGACGTCAACGGCCGCGCCGGGACGCGCAAACAGGGCCTGGCCGAGTTGGAAAACCGCGCATTCCTCAATCGCATCACTCGCATCCCCTTCAAGGCTGGGCGAGCCAACCCGCCGACCTTCATTGACCTCGAACCGCTGCCGCCGCAGCACCCCGGAGAAGGCTTAGCCCTCGCGACGCCCTACGCCATCCAGATCAGCGACGACAATTCCACGCTCGTGGTGTCCGCAGCTGGGTCGGACAAACTCTTCACCGTCGACGCCACCACGGGGAAGATCCTCGGACGAGTCACCGTGGGTGCTGTGCCTCAGGGCATCGCGCTGGAATGCAGCGCCGATGGCAATCCATCGCGGGCGTGGGTGCTGAATGCCGCCGCCAATACCGTCTCCCTCGTGGGCCTCTCTCGCCCCTCGAAGCCAGAGGTGCTCGAAACCATCGTGCTCGCCGATCCGACCCATGCGGAGGTGAAGCGGGGGCGCATCGCATTCGAGACCGCGTCTTCCTCCACCACCGGAACCTTCTCGTGTTCCAGTTGCCACCCCAACGGGCATACCGACCAATTGCTCTGGGTCCTCAAGACTCCCATCGTGACCGGCGGCGATCAAATTATGCCCCGCTTGACCATGCCCATTCGCGGCCTCCGTGAGACGGAGCCCTACCATTGGGACGGCACCCTCGGCGACCCGTACGGCGGGATCAACTCGGCGCACCTCCACACCTTTGTCCCACCCAACAGCCGCATCGACTCACAGGAATCCAGCGCCCGTCATCTCATCGACGCCGGTCTGGCCGCAACGATGAGTCAGGAAGGGGACTCGAAACGGAATGATGAGAAAAAGCTCGGACGACTTTCGGCGACTCATCGCGATGCGATGGCCCGATTCCTTTTGGCAGTGCCCTATCCTCCGGCCCAACGACGCTCTTACGACGACGTCCTTTCTACCGAGGCTCGCAACGGATTCAAACTCTTCCACATCGACGGCGACAACGACCCCTCCAAACCCAAGCCCAACGTCTGTGGCGACTGCCATCGCATGCCGTTTTGGACTAGCACCAAGACCCCCGGCACGGGCATGGACGCCCCCACTTGGCGCGGCGCCTACGATCGCTGGTTCACCCTGCCTCAGGGGCGACTCAACATCATCGACTTTGACTTCTACCGCAGCGTCGCCGAGCGAGGCGCCCCCGAACGCACTATCTGGCAGTTCGCTTGGGGTGCTCGCAAACGCTTCGACCCGGTCTGGAACATGGTCCTCGAGGGCAGCACGGGCTTCTCTGGAGCCTTTGCCCGGCAGATAACTCTGGATCAGCGAACCGCATCCGCTGCGTTCACAGCGAGCCTCTTAGATTCTCTGGAAAAGGCGGCTGCGGAGGGGGGCATTGTGCTTCAGGGCGAGGGAGTATGGATGACCGAAGGCAAGGCGACGCCGATGGCGCTCGAATTCCAAGGGAACGCCAAAACCGGAAGCTATCTCGACCGCAATCGCACTGGGAAAACCTTCGCACGCTCCGATTTGATCG
>CAMDDW010000101.1:0-6437 GCA_945893185.1 Akkermansia muciniphila
CTCGACCTCAACGTCACCGACTACGAGGGCTACCTTAACTTCGCCACCAACGCCGGCCGCGACTTCAGCGACGTCACCGGCCTCGCGTCCGTGCAGCAGGGCAACAACCAGATCCGCATCCGCGGCTTCACCGGCGCCGCGCAGACGCGCGACTACTTCCAATCCATCACGCGCTCCGACCGCTTCAGCATCGATCGCTTTGAGGTCTCGCGCGGCCCCAATTCCATTCTGTTCGGCATCGGCGGCCCCGGCGGGGTGGTCAACGCCGGCTCCAAATTTGCCCTGCTCGGCTCGAAGCAGCGCGACGAAGTTCGCGCTACCGTCGGGAGCTGGAGCAACCGCCGCGTCGAGGCCGATTTCAACCGCGAACTGGTCCGCGGCAAGTTCGCCCTGCGCCTTAACAGCCTCTTCGAGGACAAGGAAGGCTGGCGCGACTTTGAGTTCGAGAAACGCAAGGGCATCGCCGTCGCCACCGCGTGGCAGCCGTGGCGCACCACCCGTCTGCGCACGAACTACGAATACGTGGAAACCCGGCAGAACCAAGCGATGCCGTTTCCCGCCTCCGACTTCTCCGACGCATGGGTCCGGGCCGGCAAGCCACTCGCGACGGGTCCGATCTTCGAGCTGGGCACGCCCGCCCCCGCCGGCACGCAGGCGACGTTCGCCAACCAGATCCGTTTCGCGCCGCAGGTCAGCCCCAGCGCGTATCGCTACGGCGACACCCTCGTCGTCGATGCGAATCCCACGCTCGCCGGCGCGCAGCGTGTGCGCTTCTTCGATACACTCAACGGGCCCAACGCCACCAGCGGCGGCACGATTACGAGCACGATCACGGGCCTGTTGCCGGAAAATTCCAATCTCGGCGGTCCCGGCAACACCTCGAACAACCGCTACGGCCTCTTCACCGCGCTGCTCGAGCAGCGCCTCGGCCCGATCAATGTCGAGCTGGGCTACAATCGTCAGCAGGATATGTGGCGCTCCAACTTCGTGATCCCCTGGAACCTATTCGGCCTCCGGGGCGACGCCAACCGCGAACTCCCCGGCACCTACCTGCCCACCGGCACGCTCGGGGCGACGCCGCCCGGACAACTGATCGCAAACCCCTTCGCGCCGAATCCGTTTGCGGGAAAATTCTACGTCGAGGGCCAAGCCGGCGCCCGCCTCCAGCGCCGCGTGGCCGACAGCTATCGCGCCACGCTCTCCTACGCACTCGACCTGCGCCGGCGCAGCCAGTGGCTCGGCCAACACCAGGTCGCCGCTCTCGCGCAGCGGGTGGAGGATGAATTCTACAACGTGGCCTACACCGAGTATAACACGGCGGGCCGCGACAACACCCTCCCAGTCACCAACGCGGCCAACGCCATCATTCGCCGCACCTACGTCGATTTCACCACGCCCGGCGGCGCGCGCGGCGCCCATGACCCTTGGACCACTCCGATCAACTCGCCCGGCGTGCGCCCCGAGTTTCTCAGCAGCGGTGGTGCCGGCAGGACGTCCAATCTCACCGACACCATCATGGCGGTGATGCAGAGCAATTTCCTCGAAGAACGGCTCGTCGTCACCTTTGGCGCCCGCCGTGACCAGCAGGAGACCAACCGCGCCATCGGCAGCGTGCTGATTCCGAACGCCGATCCGTTTGGCGGCACGCGGACGGAAAACACGATCTACACCCCCGCCGGCCTCACGTGTTGTTCCGGCAACACCCGCACCTTCGGCGCCGTCTTTCGCCCGGTGCGCTGGGCTGCACTCGTCTTTAACTCTTCCGACAGCGTCCGGCCCGTAACGGCTCGCGACCTCCTGAACAACGCGCTCGCACCGCAGAAAGGTGTCGGCAAAGACTACGGCGCGCGCTTCTTCCTCTTGGACAATCGCGTCGTCCTCGGCGTGACCCGTTACGACACCGACAACGTCAACGGTATCTACGACCCCATCTCCACCCGCACCACGGCGATCCCCGCGATCGCTGGCATCTACCAAGCGTTCACCGACGCGGGCATCACGGCAAAATACAAGTTCAGCGATTTGCTCTCCGAATCCCGCGACAATGGTAATTCCGACGGCGGCGGCTGGGAAGTCGAGCTCACCGCCAATCCCACGTCCCGCTGGCGCGTCTCGCTCAACTACGGCCGCGCCGACCTCCAGCTGTCCGACGTCGGGCAGCGTATGGCCGCGTTCCTCGCTGCCGAGATGCCCTTCTGGCAGCGCAACGCCGCCGTGCCCTACCTCACGCGCAACGGCAACCTCGAGACCTTCATCCGCACGCGTGACGGCACGCCCCAGCGGGATTTCGCGACCAACCCCGCGCGCGTCAGCGATGCGAGCCAGTATGCGCTGGATATCATCAACACCAACAACCAGCAGGAAGGCCAGTCGCCGCTGGCCCACCAACGGGAATCGCTGAATTTCTTCAACAGCTTCTCGTTGCCGAAGCTCCCGCTCCTCGGTGAGCGCTTCGGCGCCGGCTTCGGCGCGAGCTACCGCAGCGCCCCGGTCATCGGCTACAACGGCAAGACCCCGCTCTACGGCCAGAGCTTCGTCATCTGGAACGGCATGGTGAAAAAACGTTTTGAGCTCGCGCAGAAACGCGCCCTCGAGCTGCAGCTCAACGTGAACAACCTCTTCGGCGAGGAGGACATCTTGCCCTTCGCCGCGACCGCCGCGGGGGTGAACCGCTGGACCTACCAACGCCAGCGCCCGAGCTGGGCCTTGCAGGCGGCGTTCACGTTTTGAGCGTCGTCGTCCGCGGTATCCCTCCTTGATTTCCATGCCTCACGGCTACGTCCACTGGCTGGCGCTCGCGGGCACAGCCGAAGGCCCACCGCAAAACGCGCCGATCCGCCGCTTGCCGGCGTGCCGGATCGATTCGCAGCGCGGACGGCACGCCGGCGAGCGGCGGCCCTATGAGATGCAAGCAAGCGAGATGCGCCCCCACGGCAGCGTTCCGAAACTCTAGCGTTGAAGGTTCACGGACTGCGTTCAGTAGCTTATGTTCGGCTGATTCGTCTGCCCCCACGGTTCCTCGCTTTAACCTTCTTCATGACCTTCCCGCGAAATTTTCCCGGCGTTCTGCGTGCTTCCCTCGTCGTAGCCGGACTCTGCACCGCACCGGGCGCGCGGGCCGTCGACTACAGCCGCGACATCCGCCCGATCCTCTCGGAAAACTGTTTCGCCTGCCACGGCCCGGATGAGAAGGCGCGAAAGGGAAAACTGCGGCTCGACGTCGCGGAGTCGGCCTACGCGGAACGCAACGGGCTCACGCGCATCAAGCCGGGCGACCTCGCGAACAGTGAAGTGTGGGCGCGCATCACGAGCACCGACGCGGAAGAGGTGATGCCGCCACCTGACTCGCACCTCAAACTCACCGACGCGCAGAAGCAGTCACTCAAAACGTGGATCGCTCAGGGTGCGGTTTACGCGTCGCATTGGGCGTTTGCCGCGCCGCGGAAATCGGCGCTGCCCAGTTCCGGTTCTCAGCTCCCCGTCGATCCCATCGACGCCTTCGTCCGTGCCCAGTTAGCCAAAGAAAGTCTACGCCCGGCCAACGAAGCCGACCGCCGCACGCTCATCCGGCGGCTCGCACTTGATCTCACGGGCCTGCCGCCGACGGGAGCCGAGGTAGAGGCGTTTGCGTCGGACCGCGATCCGCAAGCTTACACGAAACTCATCACTCGCCTGCTCGCGAGTCCGCACTTTGGTGAGCGCATGGCGCTCGATTGGCTCGACGCCGCGCGCTACGCGGACACGAACGGCTTCTCCATCGACGGCGGTCGGCACATGTGGCTCTGGCGCGATTGGGTCATCCAGGCCTTCAACGACAATAAACCTTACGACCGCTTTCTCGTGGAGCAGCTCGCCGGAGACCTTTTGCCCAATCGAACCGACGCCGACCTGATCGCCTCGGGTTTCCAGCGCAACAATATGGTGACGCACGAGGGCGGCACGATCCCCGAGGAGAATCTCACCAACTACAATGCCGACCGCGTGAAGACGCTCGGTGAAGCCGTGCTCGGTCTCACGCTCGGCTGCGCGCAGTGTCACGATCACAAATTCGATCCGATTACGCAGAAGGATTATTTTCAGACCTTCGCCTTTTTTAATACGCTCCCCGACAAAGGACTCGATGGTAACGCGGGCGTGAATCCCGGCCCGAGCGTGAAAGCGCGCACCGTTTTAAAGACCGGTGAAGAGGCGGTCCTGCGCAGCGAGATTGCCGCGCTCGAGGCGAAGCTCGCCCGCCGCGACGACGCGGTGCTCGCCGTGTGGGACAAGCGCGAACAGGCACGCTGGCGTGAGCGCGGCAAGGATCTGCGCGTGCTTCCGCTCAAGGCTGTTAAAATTTCGACGCCGAACCGCGCGGTGGGCTTCGACATTACGCCCGAAGGCCGCGTGAGCTTGAAGAATCCCGGCGACATGGGCGCCTTCGATATTCTCGCGGAGCTGCCGAAAGACGCGGGGCCGATCACGGGACTGCGTTTCGTGATGCATCCGGTCGCAGACGCCGCGTTGGGCGGCTGGGGCTACGGTCCGTCCAAGGGCGCGCCGGCCCGCGCGCCCGCTACGAAAAAGAAGGCCGCGGAGAAAATGGCTCCGCCGCCGGAGCCCACGCAGAAGGGCTCATTTAAACTCACGGCCATCGCCGCGTCCGTCGACGCTGTGCCGGGCGATCAGGTGAATTTGCACAAGTTCGAAAAAATCTCCCGCGTCACGGCCAGTTCGTGGGAGCCGCAAAACCCCGCGCTCGGCGTGCTCGATCCGCGCAACGACTCCGGGTGGTCGCCGGATCTCGCCACCGACGGGCCGGTGCATCTGACCGCCACGTTGGCGCGCCCGATTGATCCCGCCGCGACGCCCCACCTCACCGTTCAATTGAACTTCGGAGCGGGCAAAGCCTACATCGCCGGCCTGATTGAAGTGTGCGCGATCACCGGCACCGACGACGGCACGGATTTGCCGGTGGAAGTCGTCGCCGCACTGAAAATGCCCCAGGCACAGCGCACGGCCGAGCAGGTGGCGAGTCTGTGGCGCGAGTGTGCCGCCAATGGCCCTGAGTTACGCCGCGACCGTGTCGCTTTGGAAAATTTGCGCGAGCGCCTCGCCTCGCTCACTGAGCCGTTTACGGCGATGGTCATGGAGGTCGCCGCCAAACCGCGCGACACGTTCATCTTGAACCGTGGCGACTACGCGCAGCCGACGGAAAAGGTTTCGGCCGGCACGCCGTCCGCGTTGCCGCCCTTGCCGACCGGAGCGCCGGCGGATCGCCTCGGTCTCGCCCAGTGGACGGTGATGAAAGAGAATCCGCTCACGGCGCGTGTCGCGGTGAACCGCGTGTGGAAATTATTTTTCGGGACGGGCATTGTCGGCACCCCGGCGGATTTCGGTTCGCAGGGCGAATGGCCGAGTCACCCAGAACTGCTCGACTGGCTCGCGGTGGAATTCGTCGAGCACGGTTGGGACGTAAAGCACCTTGTGCGACTCATCGTGAGCAGTGCGACGTATCGGCAGAGTTCGGCGGCAAGTGCTGAACTCCTCGAACGCGATCCGGAAAATCGCCTGCTCGCGCGTGGTCCGCGCTTCCGGTTGCCGGCGGAGTTCGTGCGCGACAACGCGCTCGCCGTCAGCGGCCTGCTGGTGACGCGCATTGGTGGGCCGAGTGTGAATCCCTATACGCCGGGCGATCTGTGGCGCGAAGTCAGCCACTACGGCAGTTCGCCGGCGACCGCGCAGACCTTCGTGCAGGACCACGGGGAGAAACTCTACCGACGCTCGTTCTACACGTATTGGAAACGGACGGCGCCGCCGCCGAGCATGATGGCCTTCGACGCGCCGAACCGCGAGGTCTGCACCGTCGCGCGCGGCAATACCACAACGCCGCTTCAGGCGCTGGTGACGTTGAACGATCCGCAGTTCGTGGAGGCGGCGCGGGCTTTTGCCGAGCGTATGCTCGCGCGGGGCGCGAGCGCGCAAGAGGGAGAGAAGGAGAGAGGGGGAGAGGGGGAGAAGGATCGAGCCCGGCTCGTGTGGGGTTTTTCGGAGTGCCTTTCGCGGCTCCCACGTGAGAGCGAACTCGCCGTGATCACCGCCGCCCTGAAACGCGAGCGGATCAACTACGCGAAAAATGAACCGGCCGCGCGGGCGCTGCTCTCCGTCGGCGAATCGCCGCGTAACGAGAAACTCCTTACCGTCGAGCACGCGGCGTGGACGCAGATCGCATCCACGTTGTTTAACCTCAGCGAAACCATCACGCGGAACTGACGACCATGAAAGAAGGAGAGAACGCGAGAGGGGGAGAGGGGGAGAAAAAACCGCGGCGGCGGATGGTGCGTCGGCACACCGATCTCGAGGTTTATCAGCGGTCATTTGCGGCGGCGATGAAGCTGTTTGAGTTGAGTCGGAAATTTCCAGTCGAGGAACGATACTCGCTGACGGATCAGGTGCGG
>CAMDDW010000102.1:0-5862 GCA_945893185.1 Akkermansia muciniphila
CACCGCCCCATTGCCATAGAGGTGGCGTGCCAAAAAGAAGCCCACCGCCGAAAACGCCGGCGCCGCGACCGGCGAGCTCCGCACCCAGCCGGCATGAAATTCCTCCTGAGCGCGATCAGATACGCGATGGGGGACTTTGAGGTGCCGCAACCACGGCAGATCGGCCGCCGCCGCCGCAGCGCTCCCCCCGTCGGATTTCGCCAGCGGCCACTCCATGTTCGACTGACCCGAGAGCAGCCACACATCCCCTACCGCCACATCCCGCGCAACCACCGTGCCCGCGCCCGCGATCACCAAATCGGCCGACACCGACGCGCGCATCGGCGGCAGCTCCACGCGCCACCGACCCGCACTGTCGGCCACGGTTGAGGCGATGGTCTCGCGATACGTCACGGTAATTTTTTCGCCAGGAGCGGCCGTGCCCCAGACCGGCACGGGCACCTCGCGCTGCAAGACCGCGTGGTCGGAAAACAGCGGGGCGGGTTTCGGCGCCGCCTGGGCCGCGCAGGCCATCAGGCATCCGAGCCAGCCCATCGTGCGCCGCAACGACCGCGTCATGGCGTGAGCACCTTGCCTTTGACTGAGTTGAACTCGCCGCTGCCAGGCTGAAACGGATACCGCTCACAAAAGCCCTCCGGCAAACGCACTCCGAGCCCGGGCGTGTCAGCGAGCCGCAGTCGGCCGTGCTCGAGCACCGGCGGTTCCACCCAGAGCTCGGTGAGCAGCGGTGCGTCGACATGCGTGTTGAGCGCCGGCCGGTTGGGAGAATACGCGGCGAACTCCACGATGCTCGTATTGCGGCTCGCAAACGCTGCGTGCAGGTTCGCCGCGACGCCCGGCGTGGCCGACCACGCATGGGTCGCGATCGAGACGCCCTGCAATTCGCAAAGGCGCGCGATCTTCATGAAATTCATGATGCCACCCATGAACGACGCATCGAGTTGCGCGAGCGCGAACGGCCGGTGCTCCAGCCAGTCGCGCCACTCTTCGAGGCTCGAGAGACATTCGCCGCCCGCGACGGGAATCGTCGTCGAGGCCCGGAGCGCCGCGTAGGCCCGCATGTCCGTGTAGGGCAGCGCTTCCTCAAAAAATCCGATCGGATACCCCTCAAGCGCGTGGAGCACGCACTGCGCGGTCGCGAGATTCCAGACGTGGTCGGCCTCGCCGAGGTTGTCCATGTGCGCATCGAGATTGAGCTGAAACGAGGCTCCGAAACGTTTCATCAGGAACTCCACTTTCTCTACCTCGACATCGCGCGCCTCCTGCGGCGTGCGCGAAGCGACGACCGGATGCCCCAGACGGTAGCTGCCCGCGCCGAGTTTGACCGCGTCGAAACCCAGGCTCAGGTATTGCGCCACCTTGCCCTCCAACTCGTCACGCGCATGGGGCGAAACGCCGCCCGTGGCATAACAATGCACGGTTTCGTGGCAGCGCCCGCCGAGCAGTTCATAAACTGGCACGCCCAGCGCCTTGCCCTTCAAGTCCAACAGCGCCGACTCGATGCCGCTCTGCACGATCGAGCCGAGCCCGACGCGCGCCCAGAATTTTCCGGCCGTGAACATCCGGCGGCACAACACATCGATGTCGAGCGGCGACTCCCCGACGAGAATCGGCGCATAAAACTCCACGACGCCGGGCACCAGTTCCGGCACGAAGTAGCCGGCGTAGGTCTCGCCGAGCCCGGTGAGTTCCGTGTCGGTCTCAATCACGATGAAGGCCGCCGATCGTCGCTCGCGCGCCTTCATAAAAATGTCCTTTTGGGGGGCGGTGCAAAGCACGGTGCGAACGCGGGTGATCTTCATGGGCAGGGAAAACAATTGGCGGTTCTCATTGCAGATCCGTTGGCGCGATCACGTTGAGCAGCGGGCGGCCCGCCACATAGCGCTGCGCATTTTCGCGAAAGATGCGGAGCAGGCCCTCGCGAAAGTGCGGCGAAAAGGTGGTGCCCGAAATGTGCGGCGTGAGGATCACGTGCGGAAATCTCCACAGCGGATGATCGGCGGGCATGGGATAGTGATAGTGCGTGTCGAGCGCCGCGCCGCCGAGATGGCCGTCGCGCAGGACGGCGAGCAGCGCCTCCTGCTTGACGATCGGCCCGCGCGCCGGGTTGAGCAGATAGGCTCCCTTGGGCAGCGCGCGCAGTTCCTGCTCGCCGACCACTCCCTCGGTCGCAGCCGTCAGCGGGAGCGCGAGGATCAGGAAGTCGAGCTCGCGCAAAAACGCAGCCTTTTCAGTCTCATCAAAATAGCGATCTGGCAACACGCCCTCGAGATCCCCGGTGCCGGGGACGAAGGTGGAGTCGGCCCGCGACTTCCGACCCGAGCGCGTGAGCACATGGACTTTCATGCCGAGCGTCTTCGCGAGCCGCGCCGTCTCGCGGCCAATACCGCCGTAACCCCAGAGGCCCACTGTCCGCCCGCGCAACTCACCGGAAAATTTTGGCGATCGATCCCAGATTCCCTGGTCCTGATTGCGAATCATCGTCCGCAGATCGCGGACGAGATTCACCATCATCGCGACGTTCCACTCGGCAATGGGACAGTCGAAGACCCCGCGGGCATTGGTCACCGTGATACCACGCGCGCCGAGCTTCAGTGGAAACAGGTGGGAAAAACCCGCCGACTCGATCTGCAGCCAGCGCAGAGCGGTGAACGCCGCGAGATTCGGCGGCGGCGTGCTGCAGAAAAAAATCTCCACCTGGCCCGCCCGATCCTCGGGCCACGGCTGGCCGGCCCCCACGCCACGCAGCACGCACAATTCGAGGTCCGCCACCGCGGGTTCCGCTCCGGCGGGAGCATCTATAAACGAAGGCGCGGTCGTAAAACAAAGCGGTTTGCTCATGGGCGGGCGGCAGTCTTGAGGTGCGAGACTAAAAATTCCTCCGGCTTGGGCACCGCGACCGTTACCTGGTCCTCAATCCGCAACACGCAGACCGCTCCAGCGACCTCGGCGCGCTCCTTCAGTTTCAGCCCATGCATCGCGTGGTGGATCGCGTGTCCGGCGTCGGGCGCCGGCAGCGCACCCATCGTCGGGTAGGAAAGCAAGACCGGCGGATCGTCGCGCGAGACGTGCGCGATCGGCGAACTCTCCCGCATCACCGCCGCATACTCCGCGTAGCGCTCCTTCACCTGTCCCCGGTTCTTCGCACCCACCGCGCGCGTTATCATCGGGTGACTCATCACCTGCTCCCCTACCCACCCTACGACCTCCTCCGAATCGAGCGACGTCTGCGGCGACATCCCTACCGCCACTTGCAACCGGCTCGACTGCCGGGCCACTGCATCGGCGCTCTTTGCGTCGGCGAGATCATCGTGAAAAGCCAGCCACAGGGCGGTGCAGCCCCCCGCCGAAACACCCATCGCCCCGAATCGCGCCGTATCCAGATTCCACTCGGCCGCGCGCGCGCGAAGAAACTGGACCGCCCGCGCGCCGTCGAGCAGCGGCCCGGGCACGGTCGCCATGCTCGTGAAGCGATAATTGATCGACGCCACCGAGATGCCGTTGGCCAGCATGTGCTGCAACCATTCCGCGGGCACCGCCGACTTGTCGCCGCCATGCCAGCCGCCTCCATGGATGAACACGACGACGGGCGCCGGACCGTCGACTTTCGCGCGCCACAAATCCAGCCGGTGGCGCGCGTGCGGGCCATAAGCGACGTCGACCACGCGGGGCGCGACAGGCGGCGGCGTTGGCTCTGAGGCGGCGAACGCACTGCGGCCCATCACCGAAAACAAGAAACACGCGGCGAGCGCTCGAATCCGCCTGGAAGAGTTGTCGGGTAAGGCGCTCACGATCGATCAGTGCAAAGTCACGGCGTAGAGGTCCGCCCGATCAAGATACACGCGCACGAGATATTTTCCCGCCGGCAAGTCGCCGAGCGACTTTTGTTTCCAGGCCGCAGGCAGCGCGAGTCCGTCGGCGGTGAGCGGCACCGCGTCGTCCTTCGTAAACCCACGGAGCCGGTAGCCGTCTTCATCGAGGATTTCCACCCGCACGGCTCCCTTGGCCGCGTCGGCGTTAATCGTCAGGGCCTTCACGCCACCGAAATCAAGCGCGCGCAGGGTGACGTTTCCAATCGTGTTCACGAGCGGCGGGGCACCCCGCTTCTGCTCCTTCACCGGGGTGGCCGGATCAGGCCCCACCGCCACCAACCGATCGCGCGGCGTGATCGCAAGGCCGACGCCGCTGAAATAATCCTTGGCGCCGACCACCTGGCGATTGAGCCCCACCCCACCAATCGCCGTGCCGCGATACGCTGCGTAGTAGAACATCATCTCGCGCTCCATGATCACCGGCGAGCCGTTAGTGATGATCGAGCCCGCGTCGAATTTTTCCTCGGGTCCGCGCGGAATCACCCACGTGTTCGCAAACGTCCGGTCCCAGCGAAACCCGTCGCGACTGCTCATCAGTTCGGCGTCGATGGTGCCGAGCGCACGAACGAGCATCTGATTCAGGGAGAAATAGATTCCGAGGTGCAGAAAGACCGGCGAGGTGTGGAACTCAGCCTGCGGCGGATCGCGATCGTTCACCGTCAGCAACAACTCGGGTTTGCTCCAGGTGATGAAATCCTTGCTCTCGGTGCGGCCCATCCCGTGCTTCCACGCAGCGCCCCCGTCGGGAAAGGGCGTCCACATTTTTCCGTAAATCACAAACGCCTCGCGCCGTGGATCGTAGATCGCCTCGGCCGCGTCCGACATTGAGAGCGGCACGCGCCACTGGCGCTGCAACGTCCCGTCCTTCCGTTTCTCCTCGAAATAAAATCCCTCGTCCTGAAACGGTGCCGGCAGGCCTTTGCCGCCATAGGCCGTCTTCAAGACCATGCCGCCTGTATGTTTCGTCCAGCGGATCCCGTCCGGCGAAAACGCGACATAGAGTCCGCCTCCCTGCTTCACGTTTTCTCCCAAGCCCCAATCGTAATACAGCATCTTGTAGCGCCTCGCCGGATCGGGATCGCGCGGATCGACGACGACGGAGTTGCCATAGCGATCGCCATAGCCGCCCTCTTTGCCACCGGCGCCGACGAGGACGATGTTTGTCGCGGATTCCTCGTAAAACGGAAAGAGCCCCAGATTCGGTTTCGTCCATGTGCGACCGTCGTCCGACTCCGCGTAGCACACGACACACTTGAGGCTCTTGTCCCCTTTGCGCCGCTCTTGATACGCCTGATACCACATCTGAAATTTTCCCGTCGCCGGATTCCGGTAGACACTGTTCCACCCGATCATGCCCTCCCAGAGTTTATCCGGGGCAATCACCGGGTCGGCGGAGAATTTCTTGAACTCCACCACGTGCTTGAGCGTTCCGGGCCGGTAGAGCACGTCGTCGTCATCCACGAAGAGAATCGTGCGGGGCAACGGGCTGGCGGCGAACACACTTGCCACCCCAAGACTGGCGACTGAAACCGCGCGAAGTTTTCGGAGGAGCTTCATAGGGTAATTAATTGAAGGTGACGACGAAGAGCTCGGCGTTTTCGAGATGCACGCGGAGCATCGAGGTTCCTGCGAGCAGCGTGCTCGTAGCGGAATTCTTCCACGCCACGCTTTGCCGGAATTCATCACTGGTGATCGGTTGCGCCTCGTCACTAGTGAAGCCGGACAGGCGCTTGGTCTTCAGGCCGAGAGAACTGGTGAAGACTTGGGGCGGACCGACCCGCACCGTGTCAAATCTGAACCGTCCTTCCTTGTTGGTCACCTCCTGACCACCGGTTTGCTCCCGTATGACCAGCGCACCGTCAAGATACGCCTTCGTAACCGTGTTTACCACGATGCCGGCGATGCCGCCCCTAGCGTTGTTGGCGGCACCAGCGGCCAAAGTCAGACCGACGACCGCAGTAATGTCCCACCGAGCGAGGTATGCACCGTT
>CAMDDW010000103.1:0-4545 GCA_945893185.1 Akkermansia muciniphila
GCGTGGCTCACGCTGACGCTCTCCGCCTCCGACAAACCCGATCCGGCGCGCGTGGCGCTCGTGGGCGCGTGCGTGGCCGGTGGCTATGCGCTGGTCGGCGCGGTGCTCACGCAATTCCTGCCGGAGCCGAAGTCTGAAGAAGTGACGGAGTAACGCACCCGCCTCTTTTCGGAAATCTCACTCCGACCCAAAGAGGCGGTCGAACTCAGCAGCGCGCAGGCCGTTCTTGAGTACCCCATCGACAGGCTACAATCGGCCGGTGAGGTGCAAGGTGAGCGGGCGACATAGGCTGTTTTGAAGCGCGATATTTGTGGGTAACACGACGTAATCGCGCAGTAGAACGTGAGGGCGAAGGACCGTTGCACCCCAAAGCCAGGCCCCTTCCGCCTGCCTCTTCCGCCTGCCTCGCCTGACGCCGCACTTGTACTCAAGCTCGAATATTCGCTGCACCACGAAGCCGCCTCCACCGCCGTCGCCGCCGAACGGACCCAGACGCTCGCCGCGCAACTCACCGCGCGGTTCTGAGGCCCCGCTGGACAAACCCCGGTGGCCGTTTATGATGTTCCTCCGACCTTTCTGCAATCTACAGGTCTTCGGCGAAAGCAACTGACGTCCCTTTTTTTCTCTCTTCCCGCCCTCATGAATGTTTCCGCTGCGTTCGTGCGTCGCCTCCATTGGCTCAATCTCCCGGGCGTCCTGCTCATCGCCCTGCTCCAGCGCACCCCCGTGCTCCGCGTCGCGGCGAGCGTCGGTGAAATCATCCACGCCTCGCCGCTCGGCGCGATCCTCCGCGCCACGGTGGCCGCCACCGCTTCACTCGGGGCCATGCACACGCTCGCAGGCGCGACGCAGATCGTGATCAACACCACGAACGTCGCCGGCACCGTCGGTTCTGCCGTGCAGCCAGTGGTCTTTTCGACGAGTGGTGCGCCCTCGGCGGCGGGATCCTTTTCGATCGGTGGCACGTTACCGCCGGGCGTGACTGCGGCGGGCGCCGTCGGCGGCATCATCAATAATTCGAGTGGCCTCCTCTCCGGCACCCCCACGTCGGCCGGCACTTTTGACGTTACCATCACCGCGTGGCAATTTGCCGGAGCCACGGGTTCTTCTTTCGGGCCGCAGAACGTCCGCTACACCATCACGGGTGGCGGCACCGCTCCCGCGATCACGACGCAGCCGGCATCCCAAACGGTCGTCTCCGACAGCACTGTGACGTTCACGGTCGCCACTGCGGCCGCCCCGGTCACCTACCAGTGGCGCAAGAATGCCGTCGCGATCACGGGCAATGCCTCGGCCACCACCGCCTCGCTCACGCTGCCCCGCATCACGACCGCCACCGCCGGCAGCTACGATTGCACGGTCACGAACACCGTCGGCACCACGACGAGCACCGCTGCCACGCTCACCGTCACGCGTATTGCCGTGAGCATCACGCTCGGCGCACTCGCGGTCACCTACGACGGCAGTCCGAAATCCGTCTCTGCCTCCACGACGCCGAGCGGACTCCCCGTGAGTCTCGCCTACGCGGGAAGCGCCACTGCGCCCACCGCAGCTGGCACCTATGTGGTCACCGCTGTGGTCAACACGTCCGAAGCGGAAGGCTCTACCTCCGGACAACTGACGATCGCGAAAGCCGCCCAGACCGTGACCTTCGGCGCGTTGCCCACCGCCCTTACTCCGGGGATCGCGTTTACCATCAACGCCTCGGCGAGTTCCGCCCTCCCCGTCGGATTCTCGGTTGTAAGCGGCAACGCCACGGTCGGCGGTAACTCGGTCGTCCTCGCCGATACCGCACCCGTCACGCTCCGCGCCAATCAGAATGGGAATACCAACTACCTCGCGGCGATCGCCGAGACGACCGTCACCGCCACCAAGCTCGCCCAAACGATCACGGTCACGTCGCCGCTCACTGCGCAGGTCTCTTCCGCCGGACCATTCACGCTCGCCGCCACCGCCACGTCCGGCCTGCCCGTCACGTTTACAGCCGTATCCGGTCCCGCCTCACTGACCGGCAGCGTGCTCACCCTCACCGGCGTGGCGGGCACCGTCGTCGTCCGGTCGTCGCAACCGGGCAATGCCACTTACAGCGCCGCGCCCGCAGTGGATTTTTCCTTCGCCGTGACCGCAGCCAACATCGCCCCCGCCCTCGCGGCGCAACCCACCGCCCAAGTCGCGCAGTTCGGCGGCATCGCTGTGTTTTCTGTCAGCGTCACGGGCACGCCGTCGCCCACTTTTCAGTGGCGCAAAGAGGGTGTCGCACTTCCCGGCGCGACGACCGCGACGCTTGCGTTGAACAATCTGCAGACCGGTGACGCCGCCGGTTACGACGTGGTGGTGACCAACGCCGCCGGCTCCGTCACCAGTTCGGTCGCGCGCCTGACGCTGACCGCTGCCGATTTCGCGCCCGCGATCCTCACGGCGCCGACGAATCAAACGGTGGCCGTCGGTCAAAGCGTGACGTTCACAGTCGTCGCCAGCGGCCAGCCTGCACCCACCTACCAGTGGTTGAAAAACAATGTCGCCCTCGTCGGTGCCACCAGCTCGACGCTCAGTTTGCCCACTGTGCAACTCTCCGATAGCGCCGCCTATGTCGTGCGGGTGACCAACTCCGCGGGCTCTGTCTCCAGCGCCGCTGTAACCCTCACCACTACCGCAGTTCTACTCGCGCCGACGATCACGACTCAACCCCCGGCGACCCTGACCCTCACCGCTGGTCAACCTCTGACGCTCCGGATCGGCGCCGCTGGTTCCGGTCTCGCTTTCCAATGGCGCCGCGTTTCCGGGGGAGTCACGACGCTTATTCCCGGAGCCACGGATGCCGTCTTCGTTCTGACGACCGCCACATCCGCCGACTCAGGCACCTATTTTTGCACCGTTTCAAATTCCGTCGGTTCCGTCGACAGCGTGAGCACCATCGTCGCGATCAACGCGCCGACGGTCGTTTCTGCGCGGCTGATCAATCTCTCCGTGCTGACGGCACTCACGTCGCCGGGCGACTCGTTCTCCCTCGGCTACGTCGTGAACGGGGCGAATCCCGCCAACCCCCAGCCGCTCGTCATCCGCGCCGCCGGACCGTCGCTCGGCGCATTGGGGGTCGCCGGCACGCTCTCCGATCCGAAGCTCGAACTCTTCGCGAGCGCGACCAAAACCGGGGAGAATGACGATTGGGGCGGCTCACCTCTGCTCACGAAAGCAATGGCCGCAGTCGGGGCTTTTCCATACGCCGCTGCGGCCTCCCGCGACGCCGCTGTCACCGCCAGCATCACCTCGCGGGACAATTCCGTGAAGATCTCCGTCGGAGCCAACGCCGCTGGCGCGACGGGCACCGTGATCGGTGAAGTCTACGACGCTTCCGACCTCAGCGGCACGACCGACCTCTCTGCGCCGCGTTTGATCAACCTGTCCGTGCTCAAGCAAGTTGGCTCCAGCCTGACGTTGGGCTTCGTCCTTGGTGGCGGCGCGAGCCAACGCATGCTGATTCGGGCCATCGGCCCGACTCTCGGGTCCGCCCCGTTCAACGTCGGGGGCGCGCTGGCCGATCCGAAAATCGAACTCTTCGACGACTCCGGAAAGAGTCTCGCGACGAATGACAACTGGGGCGGCACAGCGGCGCTCGCGGCCGCCTTTGCCCAGACCGGTGCTTTCGTGCTGTCTCCAAATTCCCGTGACGCTGCGCTCCTCGTGACCCTCGCGGCCGGCAACTACACCGCGCAGGTCACCGTCGCCACCGGCAGCACCGGGGTCGCGCTCGTGGAAGTTTACGAAGTCCCGTAGCGGGGGCGACCATCGGCCGGCAGTTCCCTTGCGCGGCACGGGCGAGAGTTTCGCGGCGAACATCGGTGGTCGCGTGCTGGGCACGGCGGCTGCGTGGCTCACGCTGACGCTCTCCGCCTCCGACAAACCCGATCCGGCGCGCGTGGCGCTCGTGGGCGCGTGCGTGGCCGGTGGCTACGCGCTGGTCGGCGCGGTGCTCACGCAATTCCTGCCGGAGCCGAAGTCTGAAGAAGTGACGGAGTAACGCAGCCGCCTCTTTTCGGAAATCTCACTCCGACCTAAATAGGCGGTCGAACTCCGCGGCGCGCAGGCCGTTCTTGACCACCCCATCGACTGTCCACAATCGGCCGGCGAGGTGCAGGGTGAGCGGCGACATAGGCTGTTTTGAAGCGCGATATTTGCGGGCAATCTGAGGCGTCGCTCAGAAGAACGTGAGGGCGAAGTACCGTTGCACCCCAAACCGCAAAGCCAGACCCCTTCCGCCTGCCCAGACCCCTTCCGCCTGCCCCCAAAGCTGATCCCGTTCGGCCCCTCCGCGGCCGCCATCCCCCGAAAATGGGATGTTCGCGGGCCGCGAAACATGCCAACATCTCGAATTTATGTATCGTGCCGATCATCGAGGCCACCGTGAGCCTCCAAGCCCTGCAACCCTTCAAACCATGAAAAATCCTCGCCTCGCCCTGACCCTGGCGCTCCTCGCCGGCACCGCACTCGCCCAATCGGTCGCTCCGCCGGCTTCCTCCGCGGCTAATGCGGCCTCGGCGGCGGAGC
>CAMDDW010000104.1:0-17100 GCA_945893185.1 Akkermansia muciniphila
GCCTCCATCCATTCACGTATCGTTCTCAGCGCCGTTTCGGCCTCCTCTCGGGTTGGACATTGGACGATGAAGTCGTCGGCATATCGTGTCATCCGCCAGCCCAGCTTTTCAGCCAGTTTATCCAGCGGATGCAGATACAGGTTGGCCAACAACGGACTCAAGACAGCTCCTTGCGGAGTGCCTTTGCCCGTCGGTTGCCAGAGCCGTCCACTCTCCATCACCCCTTGGTTCAGGAACGCTTCAATCAGGTTCAACAGCTTCCCATCGCTGATCCGTTGCCGGATCAGTGCCATCAGTCGGTCCTGTGGGATGTTGTCGAAGTAACCCTTAATGTCCGCGTCCACGACCCAGGTTTGTCCTTCCTTGAGCAGTCCTTCCACTCGTTCCAAAGCCGGCAGTGCTCCCCGTCCGGGTCGAAACCCGTACGAGTGATCTGCAAACTCAGCTTCGAATATCGGTTCGATCACCATCCGGACCGTCGCTTGGACAACCCGATCACGAACCACAGGTATCCCCAGCGGTCGCTTCTCAGTTTGTCCCGGCTTCTCGATCCAGACCCGTTTGACAGGTTGGGGCCGGTAAGTTCCATCGCGCAGTTGGCGGTGCAGTAAGTCCACCTCGCTGGAGAGTTCTCTTTCGAGTTGCTCACAGCTTCGGTGGTCCACTCCAGGCGCGCCTTCGTTGCGAATCACTGCCCAGGCTCCCAGTGTCAGGTTGGACGAATCCCACACCTTATCCATCAGGCTATACCACTTGCCTCCTTTCACCCCCATTGCGAGGGCTTCCAGCATGCGATCAGTCCATACGGCGTTGGACTCCAGGCTCAATTGATCCCGGAGGCTCCCCGGCAGCCTAGGCGTTTCCACCACTGGCAGAGGGTCCTTCGACCCGCCGATGTTCTTCTCGCACTTCACCTTCCTGCCCCCCTTGGCTCCACGGTCGTTACCCGCTTCAGCGCTACTATGAGGGCTCTGACGTCCTCCCCGCTCTCCGTCGCACCGGGGAGGATCTCAACACTTAACTGCTCGGCTTTCCCTGCCTTCTCATCCCACACACCATCGGAGTCCTTGGCGATCGTATGGTCATGCTTGGTGATCGCTTCAGGCAGGCTCAGAGCCAGGGCTTCGCCTTTCACACGCAGGCTCGCCATTCCGAAAGGCCGAATCGGATTCAGCTGTCTTGTTTGACTGCTTTGGGACGACAGGTTCGCTTTAGGTTGTTCCCCACCCCGCCTCTCGGCGACGCAGTTACCTTCAGCTACACGGTGCCATGCCAGCACCGTACTCGGTCTTTCACCGGTTAGTCGTTTCAGTTTCATGTTCACACGAAGGAGGGAGCCTCCCGCTCCGAACTTCAATTCCTCGAACGTCCGATCCTTCATCCAGCGGACCTGCGCCAGGAACTTGCGGTAGATCGAGAACGCACCCGTAGCTCAGGGGGTCGTCCACGCCCCAACGTCTTGCTCGCATTCGCCCCATCGGACCTCACCCTAGGCCAACTGACCGCATTCCTCGAACCGTTCCTGACGAACCATACCGCGATCCATCTCCTGCTCGACGAGCCGATGCCGCCCACTTCATCGAAGGAAATTAAACCGTGAACTCCCCTCTCCCCTCTTCACCAAGGCTCGCCCAAATCCTCTGCTTGCTGCTGGGCTGTTGCCTCTTGGCCGGCCACGCACGCGGCGCAGATGCGCCACAGATCGTCAGCCCCCCTCCGCTCATCGACCTGTCGTTCGGCCACGAGATCCAAAACGCCATCGATCGGGGACTGGCTTCCCTCCTCGCCAGCCAGAACACCAACGGCTGGTGGTCCACCCAGGACCATGTCGCACCCACCGCGCTGGTCCTCACCGCCTTCATGGGCGAACCCACCCGTCGTTTTCGAACCAATCCCCCGGCGGCCCTCACCAAGGGGTACGGGTTCATTCTCGGAGCGGTGAAGCCCGACGGCAGCATCTACCGGACGTCCCTCATCAACTACAACACCTCCCTCTCCATGCTCGCGATGGCCGCGTCGGACAACCCCGCCCATGACGGAATCCTGCGCCGTGCCCGGGCCTTTGTGGTCCGCTCCCAGATGGATCTCGATGAACCGGGGAAGATGGATTCCCCGTACGACGGAGGAATCGGATACGGCGACAAGTACGCCCACTCCGACATGAACAATACGATGACGGCGCTGGAGGCCCTGCACTACACACGGCATCTCCAGTCGGGCGAACTCACAGGTCCAAAGCAGGACGTGAACTGGAAGGCCGTCGTCCAGTTCCTGCAGAACTGCCAGAACCTTCCCAGCCACAACCGGCAGCCGTGGGCTTCGGACGACGCCCGCAACCGCGGTGGCTTTGTCTATTACCCCGGGCACAGCATGGCCGGCGGCGAGACCAACGCGCTCACCGGGCGTGTCGCGTTGCGTTCCTACGGAAGCATCAGCTACGCAGGATTGCTCAGCTACATTTACGCCGATCTCCCACGGGACGATCCTCGGGTGGTCGCCGTGCTCGACTGGCTCCGCTCGAACTACACCCTCGAAGAGAATCCCGGAATGGACCTCCAGGGCCTGTATTATTACCTGCATCTTATGACCAAGGCCCTCAACACCGCCCGCGTCCAGACGCTGGAACTGAAGGATGGCCGGAAGATCAACTGGCGTCGCGAAGTCGCCCTGCGCCTCATCAACCTTCAGCGCCCCGACGGAACCTGGGCCAATACCAACGCACGCTGGTGGGAGAAAGATCCCAATCTCGTCACCGCGTACGCCGTCCTGTCTCTCGACATCCTCCACCGGGGCATCCAGTAACCTTCAGCACTCTCCGCCATGAAACACCTGCTACGAACCATCATTCTGGCCACCTTCCTCATCTCACCAGCCTGCCTCGTGGTCGCAGGCAAGGGTCGAGAATTGACGATCCCCGATTTCACCCAAGGCGATAAGATCCCGGACCGGGCCAAGCACGACTGGAACCTCGGCGCCACGGGGCTTCGAGGATGGATCTTCTGCGACACGCTGGTCACTTCCGATGCCCGTCAGATCGTCATCACCCAGGTCGAAAAGGGTTCTCCGGCCGATGGAGTTCTGGCGGTCGGGGACGTGATCCTCGGCGTGGGCGGCAAGCCGTTTTCCTACGACCCGCGGACCGAAATGGGCAAAGCCCTGACGCTTGCCGAGTCCGAGGCGGGCCAGGGTCAACTCATCCTGACCCGATGGCACGCGGGCGGTTCGGTGGAGGTTGCCTTGAAGCTTCCTGTGCTCGGGACGTACAGCGCCACGGCCCCCTTTGACTGCCCGAAGTCCAGGCGCATTCTCGAAGAAGGGTGCAAAAGCCTCGCGCGCCGGATGGAAGATCCCTCCTACGCCCCGCGGCTAGATCCCATCCCCCGATCCCTCAATGCCCTCGCGCTGCTGGCCAGTGGCGACACCAACTACCTTCCGCTGATCCGGAAGGAGGTCGCGTGGGCCTCGAACTTCAAATCCGACGACATGGCGACGTGGTATTTCGGCTACGTCATGTTGCTGCTGTCGGAGTACCCACTGGCAACGGGGGATGACTCGTTCATGCCAGGGCTGAAGCGACTCGCGCTGGAAGCGGCCCGGGGTCAGAGCGCCGTGGGTTCATGGGGCCACAAGTTCGCCAGACCCGACGGACGCCTCTACGGCTACGGCATGATGAACTCCCCAGGCGTACCGCTGACCATCTCGCTGGTACTAGCCCGGAAGGCGGGAGTGAAGGATCCCGCCGTAGACTTGGCCATCGAACGCAGCGCCCGCCTGATGCGGTTCTATATTTCCAAGGGCGCGATTCCCTACGGCGACCATCATCCTTGGATCGAAACCCATGAGGACAATGGCAAGTGCGGGATGGCCTCGGTCTTGTTCAACCTGATCGGCGAATCGAAGGGTGCGGAGTTCTTCTCGCGCATGAGCGTGGCTTCCCATGGACCCGAGCGCGATTGCGGGCACACGGGCAACTTCTTCAACCTCCTCTGGGCCATGCCCGGCATCGCTCAGTCCGGCCCGAACGCCAGCGGCGCCTGGATGACCGAGTTCGGCAACTGGTACTTTGACCTGGCCCGGCGCTGGGATCACAGCTACCGGCATCAGGGACCGCCCGAACCCGAACACGATAGCTATGAAGGCTGGGATTCCACCGGCGCGTACTTGTTGGCCTACGCCATGCCGCTGAAGAAGCTACATCTGACAGGAAAGACGGAAGGATCCGCGCCGCGACTCGACGCCACGCAGGCCCAGTCGCTGGTCCTCGACGGCCGGGGTTGGAACAACAAGGACCGACACAGCTTCTACGACGGACTGAGCACCGCCCAACTCATGGAACGTCTTCAAAGCTGGTCGCCCGTCGTACGCGAGCGGGCCGCCATGGCTTTGGGCCGCCGCAAGGACGTTCCCATCGCACCCTTAGTCGAGATGCAGGGTTCCCCAAACCTGGACGCCCGTTACGGCGCCAGCCAGGCATTCACCTTCCTTCGCGACCGGGGTGCACCGGCCGTCGAGGTTCTCGGAAAGTCGCTGTTGCACGAGGACCTTTGGCTCCGCATCAAGGCAGCGGACGCGCTCGCGGCCATCGGGAAGCCCGCATCAAACACCGTGCCCCAGCTTCTTGAGATCATGGCCCGCGTGGACGCAACGGGGGACCCCCGTGGCATGCAGCAGCGCTACCTTTCCTTCGCCCTGTTCAACCGGGAAGGCATGCTCGGACGTTCGTTGGATGGCGTGAATCGCGAGGCTCTCTACAAGGCCGTCCGGGCCGGCCTTAAGAATGAGGATGGACGGGCCCGCAGCAGCATCGGCTCGGTCTATGGGCACATCTCCCTCGACGAGGTCAGGCCTCTCCTGCCCGCCATCTACGAGGCCATCATGCAACCCGCACCGAGCGGCGAAATGTTCGCCGATGAAATCCGGCTCGAAGGCCTGCGCGTTCTCACCAAACACCACGTCGAAGAAGGCATCACCGCGTGCGTAAAATACACCCGGGAACAGAATCCCTGGGCGAGCGAGATCCGGACGCCGGAGATTATGAAGATTCTGCTCAGTTACGGCACCCACGCCAAGGCCGTCATTCCAGAATTGACCCGGATCGCGAACTACTTCGAGAAGGAGGAACCCGACTTCCCCCGCCAACTAATGCGCCAGAAGGCCAAGACCGTACGCGAAACCATCGCTTCCATCGAAGCCTCAACGAATTCCCCAAGCCTCATCCGGCTCAACCAGGATACAAGATGACGCTTGTTTAGCTTCGATTCCTTTGGCTGGCCGTCCAGAGCCTGGCCGCGGACACGGGCCAAATGGTCTTCGATCCAGACACTGGGATATCGGTGCGCCAAGGTTTCGACGCCGAACTGATTTGCGAGGCTCCTAGGTCGTCATGGCTTTTGATCCCAAAGGCCGCCTCATCGTTTCGGACTAGGACGACAAGAGTGTCTTTCGCGTTACGCTGCCAACCCACGGCACACCCATCCGGGTCGAGAACCTGCCCAGTGACTTGTTCTTGATCGCGGAGCCTCAAAACATAAATCCCGCTCCCGCTCAATGCCGCAGCACGTGCCGGAGGTAGAGGTACATGAGAGGAGCGTTGAAGAGGAGGCTGTCGAGGAGGTCTAATATACCGCCGATGCCCGGGAAGAACTGGCCCGAATCCTTCACGCCAGCCTCGCGCTTGAAGAGCGACTCGATGAGATCTCCGACCACGGCCGAGACGCTCAGAATTACGCCCAATACCACCGCGTGGAACGGCGTCATCCCGGCCAGGCGATCGCCCAACAGCGCCGCCAACCCGAGCGAGCACGCCGTCGAAATGACCACCGCACCGGCGAATCCCTCCCAGGTCTTCCCGGGGCTGATGCGCGGGATCATCTTGTGCCGGCCAATGAGCGAGCCTGTGCAGTAAGCCCCCACGTCGCTGAACTTGGTCACCACGATGAAGTACAGCACGTAGAAGCGCCCATCCACGCCGGGAAAGAAATTGATCTTCTGGATGAAGTTCAGCAGCCACGGCACGTACATGAGGCCCAACAAGGTCATGGAAATGGCCGTCATGGCGTTGCCTTGGTTTTTCTTGGAGACAAACTCCCGCAGGCACAGCCCCAGCACGAAGAGCACCAGCACCGCCGACTCGAAATCAGCCGCGCGCGAGGGCTGGCCCGAGAATCGCGACCCGGGCTGGTAAACCGTCAGGTACACGAAGGTAGAGGCCATGAGGAGGAGCCCGTTGGCCAAACCCCAGAACCGGAAGCACACGAATCCGCGTCGCTCGACCATGCCGTAGAACTCAACCAACCCCAATCCGGACAACAGCACCATGAGCCCAAGAAAGACATAGCTCCGGACAAAGGGATCGGTCGAAAAAATGGCCGCCAAAACGATGGACCACAGGAAGAGGGTGCTTCCGAGGCGTCTCAAGAAAATCTGCCCCTTCGACAGGGCGGCGGGAGTGGTCACCGGAGCATCGGCCATGGGTTAAGGCTGACGGGAAAAACAGCCAATCATCAACCTCGGTCTCGGTAGAAAAACTCGGGCCCCCGGGCCTCGGGCCTTAAGAACCAGGTCAGCGCGAAGCAATTCGCCCCCGGCCAGGTCCAATTCGCCCCCCAGTTGTGGAAAACCCCCACTGATAGTCCCTTATACCTTAACACTCATGGGAGAAACCGACCCGACAACTAGTCCCCCGGCTACACCGAAGCGCTACGTCCGCGCTATCGGTCCGCGGCTTCGCTGGGTGCTGAACATCATCTGGGTGCTCTTGGCACTTTTGGGGGCCAACTCGGTGTACTTGCTCACCATCACCTTCATGACCTGGAAAGACCAGGCCAGCGGGGTGAGCTACCAGAACTACGCCTACCAAATTCAGTTTCTGGCCCACCTCATCCTGGGGCTGCTCTTCGTGGTGCCCTTCCTGATCTTCAATTGGGTCCACATCGCCAACACCTGGAATCGGCCCAATCGCAAGGCCGTGTATGTCGGCTATGCGCTCTTCGCCATCAGTCTGGTGGTGCTGATTTCAGGCGTGGTGCTGGTGCGTTTTGATGGCCTCGAGTGGATTCAGGTCAAGAGCGAGCGCAGTCGGTCCGTGGCGTATTGGGCCCACATCATCACGCCATTGCTCTGCATCTGGCTCTACTTGCTGCACCGGTTGGCCGGGCCACGCATCCGCTGGAAGATGGGAATTAGCTGGGGCTCGGCCGTCGCTGCGGCGGTGGTGATCCTGGTGGCCTTCCACCGGCACGACCCGCGCATTTGGTCGGCCAAGGCTCCGGCCTCGGGCGAGAAGTACTTCATGCCCAGCAGCGCCCGGACGGCCAATGGCAAGTTCATCCCGGCCAAGGCGCTGATGAACAACGAGTATTGCCTGGAGTGCCACAAGGACGTCTTCAACTCGTACATCCACTCGGCGCACAAGTTCAGCTCGTTCAACAACCCCTTCTACCTCTTCAGCATCCGCCAAACTCGTGACGCGGCCCTGGCTCGCGACGGATCGGTGCAGGCTTCCCGCTGGTGCGCCGGCTGCCATGACCCGGTGCCCTTCTTCTCGGGTGCCTTCGACGATCCGAATTTTGACATGGTGAACCACCCGACCTCGCAGGCGGGCATCACTTGCGTGACGTGTCACTCCATCACGCACCTCGAGGGCGCCGAGAAGGGCCCCATCGGCAACGGTAACTACACCATTGAAGAACCGGTCCACTATCCCTTCGCTTTCGCGCCCACCAACTCGCTGGCCTACTTCGTTAATAAGCAGCTGGTGAAGGGCAAGCCGCAGTTCCACAAGGAGACCTTCCTCAAGCCCTTCCACAAGACGGCCGAGTTCTGCTCCACCTGTCACAAGGTGGGCATCCCCTACGCGGTGAACCACTACAAGGAGTTCCTGCGCGGCCAGAACCACTACGATTCGTACCTGCTCTCGGGCGTGTCGGGGGTGAATGCCCGGTCGTTCTATTATCCCGACAAGGCCAAGGCCAATTGCGCCGAGTGCCACATGCCGCTCCAAGCCTCGGCTGATTTCGGGGCCAAGAAGTACGGCACCAATGACTTCTTGGCTGTCCACAGCCATGCGTTTCCCGGAGCCAATACCGGAATTCCGGCCAAGGTGCTGCCCGCCGGTCCCGAACAAAAGGAGGCCATTCGTCGCCAGCAGGACTTCCTGAAGGATTGCATTCGCGTAGACCTCTTCGGTGTCAAGGAGGGCGGCACCATCGATTCGCCGCTCGTCGCACCCCTGCGCCCCACCTTGCCGCGTCTCAAACCGGGCAAGACCTACCTCATCGAGACGGTGGTCCGGACGCTCAAACTGGGGCACCCCCTCACCCAGGGCACGGTCGATTCCAACGAGATCTGGGCCGAGGTGTCGGTGACCGATGGGCAAGGCCAGAGGGTCGGCCGCTCCGGAGCCACCGGACGTCATGGCGAGGTGGACCCGTGGTCGCACTTCCTCAACGTCTACATGCTCGACAAGGACGGCAACCGCATCGACCGCCGCAACGCGCAGGACATCTTCACCCCGCTCTACAACAACCAGATCCCGCCCGGTGCGGCGCACGTGCTGCACTACAAACTCACCGTGCCCGAAGAGCAGCGTTCGCCGCTGACGGTCGAGGTGAAGGTCAACTACCGGAAGTTCGACACGATCTACTTCAACTACACCTACGCTTCGAACTACGTGAAGGACGGTCCGTTGCTAGTGACCAACGACTTGCCGGTCACTGTCATGGCCTCAGACCGGCTCCAGTTCGAGATCGAGGGCGGGGCCAATGGAGCGACCGCGACGACCAACGCCCCCTCCAAGATCCTCGAATGGCAGCGCTGGAACGACTACGGTATCGGACTCTTCCTGAAGGGCGACAAGGGCAGCGAAAAGGGCGAGCTCATCCAAGCCGCTGGCGCCTTCAACCGGGTGGAATCCCTCGGTCGTGCCGACGGTCCGCTGAACCTGGCGCGTGTCTTCTTCAAGGAAGGCCGTCTCGACGACGCGGTGGCTGCATTGCAACGCGCCAATGACGCCAAGCGCTTCGACCCGCCCGGCAACCGCTGGACCATCGCCTGGCTCAACGGCCTGGTGAACAAGCAGAATGGCTTCCTCGACGAATCCATTCAGCAGCTCACGAGCATTCTCGAAGACCGGTACCCGGAGCTGGAAAAGCGTGGCTTCGATTTCAGCCGAGATTACGAGGTGATCAATGAACTGGGGCAAACCCTCTTCGAACGGGCCAAGATGGAACGCGCCAATCCGGCTCGAAAGGAAGAGTTCTTGCGGGCCGCGGCCACACGCTTCGAACGAACCCTGACCATCGACCCCGAGAATCTTACCGCGCACTATAATCTGGGCCTCATCCATGCGTCGCTCGGCGACTCAGCCGCCAGCGAACGTCACCGAAAACTCCACGAGCGCTACCGCCCCGACGACAATGCCCGCGACCGTGCCGTGGCCACCGCCCGACGCAACAATCCCGCAGCCGACCACGCCACCCAAGCGATCGTGCTCTACGACTTGCAACATCCGCAGAGCCTGTCCATCGGTACGTCTCAGTCCCGGGGCGTATCGACGTCCAGCCCCATCCCGGCCCCCCTGCCGGCCAAGACCACCGCCGCCCGCTGAGTCGCTGACCACCGGCCGCTGCCCTGATACAGTCACGCTATGCCCCAACGCCCCAACGAACCCGAGGAGTGGGTGGAGTCCGACGACCGCGCCATCCGCACCGGACTCCGCTGGTCCCTCGTCGCCCTCATCGTACTCGGAGTCGTGGGCGTCGGCGCTTTCTTCGCCCTGCGGAAAACCACGGGCCCGGCGAAGATTCAGGTGACGCCCTTGGCGGCTCCACAAACGGTTCAAACCGCCCAGAAACTCACCCTACCAAAAGCACCCTTCACCGAAGTCAGTGCATCGGCAGGGCTCCAGTTTCGTCATTTTACGGGAGCCACTGGCGAGAAGCTCCTGCCCGAAACCATGGGGGCCGGCGCGGCCTTCTTCGATGCGGATGGCGATGGCGATGCCGACCTGCTTCTAGTCAACGGCAACCGCTGGCCTTGGGACACGCAGGGGCCGGCCTCGCCAGGTTGCGCCCTATACCGCAATGACACGCCAGCTGGCGGAGCCATCCGCTTTAGCGACCTCTCGGCCGGATCTGGCCTCGAGACTCCGTTCTACGGCATGGGTGCCGCGGTGGGTGACTACGACAACGACGGCAAGGCCGACGTTTTAATCACCGCCGTGGGTGGGGCTCACCTCTTCCACAACGAGGGCGGCGGACACTTCAAGGACGTCACCGCAGCGGCCGGCGTCGGCGGCAGTCCGGACGAGTGGAGCACCGCGGCCACGTGGTTCGACCTCGACAACGATGGCGACCTCGACGTGTTCGTGGCCAGCTACGTGAAGTGGTCGCGGGCTATTGACGCCGAGGTGGGCTACAAGATCGACGGATCAACCAGAGCCTACGGTCCGCCCATGAATTTCCAGGGATCGTTTCCGCACTTGTACCGCAATGACGGCGGCGGGCGTTTCACCGACATTAGCAAGGAGGGCGGCGTGCAAGTGACCAATCCCTCCACCGGTGTCCCCGCGGCCAAGTCGCTCGGCGTGGTGGCCGTAGATTTCAACACCGACGGGTTCACTGACCTCATCGTGGCCAACGATACGGTCCAGAACTTCGTCTTCGAGAACCAGCGCGACGGCCACTTCAAGGAGGTCGGAGCCCTGACGGGCATCGCCTTCGACAGCTACGGAAATACGCGGGGCGCCATGGGCATCGACGCCGCTCGATTCACCGACGACGGCAAGCTGGGCATCGCCATCGGCAACTTCGCCAACGAAATGACGGCCCTGTATGTCGGCGGCACCACAGCGGGTCTTTTCACCGACGAATCCATCTCCTGGGGCGTCGGACCGGCCAGCCGTCTGCCCCTGAAATTCGGCGTGATGTTCGTGGATTGGGATCTCGATGGGCGTCTCGACTTGCTCAGCATCAACGGCCATCTGGAGGAAGAAATTACCAAGGTCCAAGCCAGTCAGAAATACCGGCAGCCGGCCCAACTGTTTTGGAATGCCGGAGCTGCGGGTTTCGTGCCGGTGGGGCCAGAGCAGGCCGGATCGGCCCTCTTCACGCCGATCGTGGGCCGTGGCTGTGCGCAGGCCGATCTCGATGGCGACGGCGACGAAGACCTGCTCTTCACCCAAACCGGTGGCGCGCCGCTTCTGCTGCGCAATGACCGGCCCATCGACCGCCGCTGGGTGCGGCTCAAACTGGTGGGCACGCGGGCCAATCGCGACGCGCTCGGGGCGACCGTGCAACTCAAGGCCGGCGGCAAAACCCAGTGGCGCACCGTCACGGCCAACCGCGGGTACCTGAGTTCCAGCGCCCTGCCGATCACCTTCGGACTGGGCGAGGCCACGGCCGTCGAATCCATCGAAGTCGTCTGGCCCGGCGGCCAACGCCAGAGCGTGCCCGCGCCCCAACCGGGCACGGTCACTGAAGTCCGGCAGGCGAACTGAGCCGGATGCCAACCCAGGATTGCCGGCCCGTGCCCGCCGTCATCGGTAGGCCGAAACCGGCTTGGGAACCACTCCGAGTTCGGCGTAGTTGAATCCCGCCTCCAGAGGTTGGTAAGTGCCCACGATATCCACGCTGCGTTTGGCATTGATGGCCGACTCCATGCCCAAGCCCCAGTAAATGGCATTGATGATCAACCGACGCAAATCAGCGCATTGAAGGTCGTGAGCACTGCCCATGGTCGATTGAACCACGCGCGCCTGGCGGCCATTGCGGGTTTGCCAGTTCTTAAACCAAACCACCGGCAGCGGCTCCAACTCGGGATTGGGAGCGTCAGTGGGTTTGCGACCCAGGAGCGGCTGGCCCCAGACCAAGGCCGTGCAGCCGGTCGGCAAATGGCCGCCTTCCTTGTAGGTGCGGTACACATCGGAGTTGCCCCAGATATCCTTCACCCCGCGCAAAATCGGATGATCCTTCATCTCCGGAACCACGATCCCCCGGGTCGAATCGGCATGCCACTGACCGTGATGGTTCATGAAGCTCCCTCCGAGCACGTCCTGACCCCAGTCCACCTGCTTGCCGTTGATTTTGTACGGCAACGCCCCGTGGAACCCATGGTTTCCGGTGCGCAACGAGAGGATGGGGCGACCCGAATCAATGTAGTCGACGATGAGTTCGCGCTCCTTCATCGGCAGGGTCAGAAGGCGCGGGAAGAACAATACGAGATCGGCCTTCGCCAGCAGTTCCAGTCCCGGGATGTGGTGTTCGTGGAAGGGTTTCCCTTTCTCGGGATACACCGGCATGGTCGGATCCACCTCGCCCTTTTCATTCACCGCGAAGAGCACCGTGCAATCGAAGCCATGATGCTTGCTCAAGATCTTGGCCAGCATGGGCATCGACTGTTCGCTCCGGTACTCCTGATCGGCGGCCATCAAGATCACCCGCTTGCCTTTGCCGGGGCCTGATTTACCCGGATAATTCAGCCATTGATCAGAGTCTGCGGCGTGAACCGCGCCCATAAAACACACGGCCAGCGCGGCCCATCGATGAATGGCGGAGTACCAGTTGCGAGGCATGCGGCTAATTTGTGGGGATTTCATTGACCGTGTAGTAAGCCTTGTTGTGGACCAGTCGACGCCCTTCTTTAGATCGGAGGCCGGCCAAATCGAAATCATGGATGTGATCTTCCATCACCTGGCTGAGCGTGATGGTCACCGAACGCCCATCCGCCGAAGGCACCGCCTTCACGACGCGCGGAGTCGTGTGATCCACCTCCGGACTCCCGTAGCCGCCGTGATACACATGGGTGTAGGTGACGATCCGGTACGAGGCGACCGCGGCGGCTGTCTGAGGATCCACGGGCTCGGTGAAGGTGATCCGGAACCCGTCCTTGCGGATGTTGATCTCCTGGATTTCGAACGGCGTGACCCCGTTCCAATCAATGCGCTGGAGCGCAAAGGGCGCAGTCCCGCGCACGGGCCATTGCCGACTCGTCGTGAACCCTCCGGCCATCAACTGACCCTTCGGAGAAAACTCCACATTCATGATCCCCGTCGCCAACCCCTCGCGGAACGGATAACAGGCCCCCTGCCATAAGCCGTTGATTTGCTCAGTCGTCGCACGCATCACCAGACTCAAGCTGTAGTCTCCCAAGAACAGTTGATTGTCGAAGGGGCCGAACTTGCCGCGGGTTTGGTTGAGCCGAAATCCTGAGATGGAACGCCCCATCTTAATGTACGGAAACTTCACGACCGGAGGCACCAGTTCGCGCACCCGCTTCTTCTCGATACCCATGCGCGAATCGCTCTTCGGCTCCAGAGCCGGTGCCTGAACACCGGGGGCAAAGGGATACCAATTGTAGCTGGCCGGGTGGCCCAGAAACCCACCGGGCTTGAGGTGCTTGAGCGAACAGCAGCCATTCCAAGGCCCTTGGCTTTCGATGGCGAACATCACCCCCTGGGCGTTGCTGCCCACGCCACCGGGACTACGCAAACCGCTGCAAATCGGGATCATCTTGCCGGCCGGCGTGACCTTCACGGCCCACCCGCGGAACAAGTTGTGGGATTCGTAGGAACTGCTCAGGCCCAGCGCGACCCAGATGTCTCCCGCCGGGTCGTGCTTCGAAGCGAAGGCGAACTCGTGCCCCTCGGCATAGCCCCAATTGTTGCTCAAGGTGTCGTAGCGGTCGGCCACACCATCGGCATCCGAATCAGTGATCCGAGTCACCTCGGCCCAACTCGTGGCGGTCATGGCCCCATCCTTCCACGAGAGAGAAAAGACCTCGTCCTGCCCGCTGGCGAAGAGGTGGTATTCCGGGCGCGGCGGCGAATCGAAGGCCCCTCGGACAAAGTAGATATCGCCGCGGCGGGTGCCCACGGCGAGGCGTCCATCGGGCAGCACTTCCAACCCTCCCGGATGCAACGGAACCCCGGACGGAATGGGGATGTCGACGATGGGATAATATTTAGCCTCCTCCTGCGCGGTGCCCCACATCGCACCGAGGTCTTCTTCGGCCCGAAGGACGGACACAGCCGCTCCCACGGTGAGCGCCCCAAGCAGGCACGTCTTCGCCAACGATCCCCGCATCGAAGCCAGCGAGGGCGGCCTCGAAGCCGGGGCTCCAGCACGACCCGTCTGCGATTCCAAAGAAGGAGTTACCATTGGTATTCGAGGGTGAGGGTGGATCGGCCAGCGGTAGGATTCAGGGGAATGAGGACTTCGTCCGATGCCCCGCTGCGCACTCTGCCCGAGTGATCGCTGGTGATGCGCAGTCGCAGTGAGTCGGCACTGAAACTCCGCGCCGAGGACGACGTGATGCGCTGGCCCACGGCTGCACGGAATTCAAAGGGCTGGGCGGCTGGGGAAGCCGTCGAGGCCGAGGGGCCCGTGAAAGTCAGGGTCCTCCGGAAATAGGCCTTGGACTGCGCATCGAGCACGTCTTCAAAAAAGTCCTCCACCAAAATGCCCTCATAACGGTATCGGAAGGTCGGACGCCGACGGGCATCCAAATGGTAGCCCAGGAACTGGTATCCGTGATCGTGGGGAAAGAGATGATTGGTCTTCGCCTTGCGAGGCCAGGTGGCTTCTGGGGATTCGAGACGGTGGAAGGGAACCCCAGGTGGAAAGGTAATCGGATCGTTGCCTCGCGGATGAAAATGCCCCGCATCAATGCTCACAAACTCGCCCTTCCAAAGCATTCGAAGCGCCATTTCGCCAGAGTCGAATCCCAGGTTGAGACGCTCCGGATACCCGACGCCGATCCCGCGGTAGCCCACCGGACCTTGCCCTCGGCACAACTCGGTCGTGTCGCCGACTCGCAGTTCTCGGGACTGCCGGGACAACCCCACGGGCTTTTTGGCCCGGTCGCCATCGGCCAGATAAACCCACAAGGCTTCGATTTGCCGGGCCGCATCGCCCTCCAATAAATTGGTCCGCGCCGACCGGCCTTCGGGCCAGTAACTAGGCATGATGACCGTCGGATTGAATCGGGCCGGTTCCCGCAAATAGAGGTGGAACCAGTTTTTCTGAAGCCGGCGAGAAGCGGTTGCCAAATCGACCGCTCCCATCTCGCCGGATTTCTGTCCGTTGAACTCATGGCAGGCGATGCAACTGAACCCCTCACTGCCGACCAATTCATGTCCGACGTTCCGGAATTGCGGGCCTGGAGGAACTTCAGGAATGCGGGCGGATTCCAAATGATCGACGCGGGCAAACAACTCCACCAAGTGCCCCACCTGCGCCTCGCCATATTGAGGCATGCTGGCATCGAGATAACGGCGCGCGCGTTTGCCGTGCAGCAGCACATCGCGGAAGCCCTCCGGCGTGAGCTTGGCCCCCACATGATTCAAGGTTGGCGGCAGACGGCCCGCATCTCCCAAACCCGGTTCGGTCCCCGTGAACAATCCGGCCCGCTCCGCGGCAACGCCACCCACCCCCGACCGTTCATGGCAGGCAATGCAGTTGAAAGTGACGAGCGTCTTTTGAATCCGCTGGGAGTCCGTCCACTCGGGTGCTTGGGCACGCGCCAAAGCCTGATTAATGTGCGCACGCTGATCACGGTTTAAGTCGTACCGCGGCCACCGACCGACCGCTTCACTCAAGCACCCCTGCCCCGCTCGCAAGCTGGCCCACAACGGACCCGGTGCGGAGCGAACCTGAAGATCATCGTGACACTGGGCGCACCCGCGCGTCGCGAACTCCTGCCGACCTTGGGCCGCAAGAGCCGGGTCGACCGAGAGCGGTTCAAAGGCAGCAATGGGCTCGCGGGACACCGACAGCAGGGATTCCGGCAACGGATTGCGCGGAAAACCCGGCCCCTCCATCTCGAAGGAAAACTTCGGATCATGCCCGGTGTGAAAATACGTGAGCTGGATGGATCGCCATCCCGATTCCAGTTCCAGCTCTACATCCCACTCCTTCACCCCGCGACCATCGCTGGGTTCCTGAACGACCAACGAATGCCCGTCGATCGTCAGGGAACCGCCGTTCATCTTCAGGAAAAACCGGTATTTACCTCGCGCGGCGACCTTCATCCAACCCTCGTAGCGAATGGCCGTATGGTGCCCCACCTCTCCGAGGCTCTTGAGAGCAAAGTCGCGCACCTGTCCAGCCCGTTCGGCCCGAACTTCCTCGCTGTTCAGTCCCTCCCAGACCTGTCCCCGATACAGCGTGTAAGCCAAGGCTCCGGGCACCCGCGTGCGTTGCAGTAAGTAGTGCGCGATGCGCTCCGAATCCTGAGGACTCAAACGCAAGTCCGGCATCCGACCCGAAGGACGGCTCAAGTGCGGCTGGCGCAAAAATCCTGACAAACTTCGGAAACTGTACTTCGACTCCAACGCCAAAAGCGGCACCGAACTCCCCGCCAAGGGCCCCACTCCATTGCTCTCCGGCGGTTGGTGACAGGCCGCACATCCCCGCGACACGAACAACCGTTGCCCATGACCAGCCGCCACCGCGTCCGAAGGCTGCAGCGAAAACTCGTTCTTCCGGAGCGAGAGCAGAAAATGGGTAATCGCCCGCGCTGTTTGGCGGCGTTCTTCCGCGCCGAGCGACGACAACACATCCGGCATGGTGGTCCCGCTCCGAGTGCCGTGGGGATCGGCGATGTAGCGCTCTAAATAGGCAGGATTTACCCGCGAGCCCACTTCCGAAAGTCGCGGCGCCTGCTTCGATCGTGCCTTCAGCGAACCTTCGCCCGCATGACAAGCCACGCAGTTCAATTCTTCGATGAGCACCTGACCGCGCAATTCCGAGTCGAGCGTTCCGGTAGCCAAGCCGGGGATCATGGGTTGGGCCCAGGCCCTGAGCATGAGCACGCACCCCGCGAGCAGGACAGCCACGCGTCCCCAGGCGAGGCTCTGAGGCGCCCTGCGCATTCCGGACATCGGCTGGACTCGCATGAGTTAAAGTCAGCGAGAACACCGAGCGGATGTCACCAGCAAATCGCCGGCGGCGCGCTATAGGGGTAGGGATGGCCGTTGTCGGCCACCCCTCCCTCCGAACCGGACGGGCGGATTTCCCGCATCCGGCTCTCCAGTCGGTGAGTCACCCGCTTGTGGCGGGACTGGTGCGTTTGGCTAGGGCTAAGGCGTATAGAGAGATTAGC
>CAMDDW010000105.1:0-5576 GCA_945893185.1 Akkermansia muciniphila
ACGCGCGGGATCAACATCACGGCACTCGCTCCCGCCATCCCCCAGACCAGCCGCAGCAGATCCGGAATGCTGAAATAGGTGAGCACGCTGTCCAATTGACGGACCAAAACCAGCGCCACCAACTTAATGCCGACCACCCACCCCACTAATCGCAGCCGTTCGGCTTGGGACGAGGCGGACACGCTAAAATCGAACCGCACCTCATAAGAAAGATAAAAGCTCGCACCAATGATCGCGGCATAGATCAGCACCAACACGAGCGTGCGCCGGGAACGCCCAAGATTGAGGAGGAGCTTCACCATGATTTAGCGCGGAAAATCGGCTGCCCCGGGCTGTGGGGTGCTGGACGGATTAAATTCGGGCATCGTGGCGTCACCTTGGGCACTGATCCCCTCGCGGACAAACACCGTTTTTACCGTCAGTAACAAAATCTTCAGATCGAGCCCCAGGCTCCGCGTCTCCACGTAACGCACATCCCACGCGAATTTTTCATCCCACGACAGGGCATTGCGCCCTTTCACTTGCGCCAGACCGGTTATTCCTGGCCGCACATCGTGGCGCCTTGCCTGCCGGGGAGAATACCGCGAGAGGTAGTGCACGAGGAGCGGTCGCGGGCCGACCAAGCTCATGTCACCCCGGAGGACATTCAGCAGTTCCGGCAGCTCATCCAGCGAGGTGGACCGGAGAAACTTCCCGAAAGAAGTCAGCCGCACGGCATCGGGCAGGAGATTGCCGGCGGCATCACGGGCATCGGTCATCGTGCGAAACTTGATCATCTCGAAAATCCGTGCCCCGCGTCCCGGGCGCTTCTGGCGGAAAAAAACGGGCGAGCCGAGTTTGAGCCGGACCAGCATCGCAACGATTGCCAAGACCGGAACCCACAGGGGTGCGGCTATCAGCACGACAAGGAGGTCGAATCCGCGTTTCACTCGGAAGAATTGGCCGCAAAAAAGCGCAGAAGGCGCAAAGGATTATGCATCGGAAAAGGCATACTTCCTGATTTCAAGTTTACGCGTTCAAAATGAAAGGTCCGCATGGTCGGAGTTTTTTGCGCCTTTTGCGCCTCTTGGCGGCCAATTGAACCGTCTACTTCGCGCTCTTGCGTCCCACCACCCGCGCCAGATCAGCCTCGGTCAAATTGGATCCCGACGGCAGGCAAAACCCACGATTGTTTCAAGGGTCCCCATGGTCGGAGTTTTTTGCGCCTTTTGCGCCTCTTGGCGGCCAATTGAACCGTGCTACTTCCTGCACTTGCCGACCACCGCCACCACCGTCTCGTCCTTGCTTGGTTTCATCCGCCCAGCCTGCCTGCTCTCCCTGAATCTTTGCCACTAAGAAACCGGGAGAACCAAAAGATTATACATCGGACAATACATACTTCCTGATTTCAAGTTTACGCGCTCCAAAATTAATCAACAATCCGTGTTCGATTCTCGATGAGCGCAGGTAACCCAGTAGCTGCGCGACATGTTCGTCCGAAAGCGCTTTGCACGCCTTGATTTCTACAATCAACCGGTTCTCCACAAAAATATCTGCGAAGTAGTCGCCCAAAGGCGTACCGTCTTCGTCTAAAACCGCCAGAGGGTGCTGCGCCACAGCCACGATGCCCGACTTCCGCAGCCGATGGACGAGACCATTCTCATAGATCTTTTCCAAGTGCCCATGACGATGATAGCAATGTAGGTCAAACGCGGTTTCCCTCACGTGATCGCAAAGACGAAAAGTATCGGTAGTTTGGTTCATCGCCACCGCTTACCACATTTCGCCGCCAATGGTAGCGTGAAAAAATTTCAAGCGCCCGTATGGTCGGATTTTTTTGCGTCTTTTCCGCCTCTTGGCGGCCAACCCTCCGCTGTCCGTCCTCAGTCGTCCGCCCTCCGCCCTCCGCCGTCCGTCCTCCGCCCTCCGCCCTCCGCCCTCCGCCGTCCGCCGTCCGCCCTCCGCCCTCCGCCCTCCGCCCTCCGCCCTCCGCCCTCCGCCCTCCGTTTCAGTTTTCTCCAGAGAAAAAGCAGCCCTTATCTCTCACCACTTCCTTTCCACCCTACCTTGCCTCTCACTTTTTTGATTTATCACCGGAGAAATTCGGTAAAGAGCGAAGAACTAATCTAGCCGAGCGTCGTATTTGTAAGGGAACGGCCCCTTGACCCAGGCCAAGTCAAAGGCTGGATGCTCACGATTTAGCAGCACGACCAACCCCATCGCCTGGACGACGGTTGGAACGACCAGCCCCACCGCCCGGCGAGACCGCATAAACGCGGTGCCGAAATCCTGGGATACCGCGTGCGGCACCGCCTCACTCCATCCCGCCGGGAGCGAGCCCACATCAGGCCGCTCGATCAACGCGTCGGGCACCTCTGCGGAGTAATAAACACTGGGCGGAAATACGCGCGGTCGCGACCGGATGTGAACGAGCGTCTCAAGACAACTGAGCGCGAGGGAGTCGGCGCAATAGACACCGCGCAGGTCGGGCGACTTATGGTTCCATCGGCCGGCGGCCAGCGTGGTGCCTACGCCGTTAAACGCGTCAGCCGGCGTGTTAAACATCTCCGCCGTGATTCGAAACACCTGCATCGATTACAAGTAGACTCCATAACGGATCGCCGTGAGAACGTTGAGCACTTCTTCGGTGCCGACGTCACGGACCAACAGAGAAAGAGGCGTTTGATCGCCGAGCGCCTTCTGGGGGGTGTTAATCCACGACGCCGCAGCCGCTTGGTCGCCGAGAACATCCGAAGCACGGCGCCACACGCGGTAAACCCGGAAGCCACGCTCGGTCTCATCGGCGGTCAGACGGGCCGGCTTTTTCGTGCGGTTGCGGAGCGTGCGCGGGCTCAGACCGAGGGCGGTCGCGAGTGTATTCGCGGTGACATCGACGGTCGCGGCGAGGTCGCCAAACACGCCGGCATTGACGCCGGCATTGAGGTGGCGGACCTGCTCGGGGCCGGGCAGGCGGTAGATTTTTTCGAGAACGGCGAGGCTCATGGCGGAAAACATAGTGGCAATACTGCCGCGTGCAAGTGGCAAACTAGACGTGCGGCAACTTGAGCGCAAGCCAGCGCGCCGTCGTTGCCCGGCCGGGCTTTGTCTTGTTTCGCATCCCCGCCCTCCGTCCTCCGCCCTCCGCCCTCCGCCGTCCGCCCTCCGCCCTCCGCCGTCCGCCCTCCGCCGGTCCGCTTTAGCATCGAGGCTACGCCATCCAGCTGATTTCTCCGGACAATCTTCCGGCCAACCCAATTTCCTACCCAAAAACTCCGAGGCATCGAGGCAGGAACCCGGAATTTACTCTCCGGCCAAACCCGCAAGACGTTGAACCAATGGCTCGTGATACCAGAACCCGAAACCTTGCAGCCTGCGGACCTCATCGAGAAAGCTGACAATCAATCCGGTCCGCCGGGCCCTCAACAACGTTCCCAAGGTGCCGATTACGTTCAATCCGTGGTATTCGGCAAGATTGCGGCCCAGACGCTCGTCGATCAGCACCAGATCGGCTTTCCCGGCCAAAGCTAGGGACAGGGTATCGCGCTCACCGGCATCAAGTGCGAAGAAACGAGCATCCGGAATCGCGGGAGCACTCAATACTTGTATCCATGGGAGTGCGTTGAGGTCTGGGACCGGGATCGGCCCACCGGCGGCACATTCCCGGATTACGGTGTCGGCAAGAAAAAGCCGACCGTAGAGGGCCTGCAGAATCTCCAGGCGTTGCAGGGCGCAAAAGGCGAGCAACGGAGTCGTGTTTGAATAAACGGTCACGACCGCGACGATTCTCGCTCAAAGTCCACCTGCCCCTGATCGAGCAGCCTGGCACCTTGCTGCATGGCCATGAATAAGAAGGCGACCCGCGGCTGCCCCAGCCACTTCGAGGCAAGCCCGGAGGATATCCGGCCCTGCCGGAAAAGGGCTAGCGCCGTGGTTTCTTTTAGCAGCCCGGCAAACTCCTCGGGACTGGCATGAACCTCCAAGAGAAGTTCCGGAGGGAAATCAATCGAGACTGAGGACACGCTGCTCATCGAGCAAAACTCTGGCATTTTTCATCTACGCGCAAGCCTGCTTCGCTTGGACAACGTCCTCCGCCCTCCGCCCTCCGCCCTCCGCCCTCCGTCCTCCGTCATCCGTCGTCCGCCGTCCGTCTTCCGCCGTCAGCCGTCCCATCCGATTCTTGCGCCTTTTGCGCGTCTTTGCGGCCAACCCTCCACTGTCCGTCCTCAGTCGTCCGCCGTCCGTCTTCCGCCCTCAGCCGTCCGTCCTCTGCTGCGCAGCGGCACGCCCTTCACACTCCACCGTCCATCGCCATAGGCAGAGGAACAGAACCAGAACCACGAACCCGGCAAACGGAACAGCCCACGGCAAACCCCGGATGATTGGCCAGCAGAGGAGCGCACCGATTACGGCTAAAATGCCATAGACTAACGTTACGATACGGTGGGTCAGGCCCGCAATGACGAGGCGTTGATATAAGTGCGATCGGTGCGCCTTGAGGATGTTCTCCCGCTTCCGCAAGCGACGCAGGATCGTGAACGCTCCATCGGCCCAGAATGGCCAAACCAGTAAGAGCCCGACGACCATCAACGAAAAAAATCCACTTGGGGGCCTCGCCTCTACCCAAACAAGGAGCGGCAAGACGGCGAAAGAAAACCCGAGCACAGTGCTACCGGCATCTCCCATGAATATCTTTGCCGGTGGCCAGTTCAGCGTGAGAAACCCCGAAGCACCTGCCGCGATCAAAATGCCGAGAGCCGCGGAGGCAGTGGCGCCCAAGCTACGACCAAAGCACCACCATGCGAGGCCCGCCACCACGCCCTGCACACCAGCGAGCCCATCGATTCCATCCATGAAATTATAGATATTTAGCAGTCCGACGACGCCAACGATCAATATACCCGCGATAAAAGCCTCCACCATTCTGTCCTCCCCTAGTGGCTGAGCCGTCAACGTCGCGGCTACTACAGCACCCGCAGCGGCAAACTGGACGATAAAACGGTAAGTCGTCGAAAGCGTGCAAAAGTCATCGACGAGACTAATCGCGAAGAGGCCAATCGCCCCCGCGAGGAAGGCTGATTTTAAGGCCAACGGGAGTGACCCTGACCACCAAAGAACTCCCCAGCCGATCAGCACGATGGGAATGAATGCCGCACCGCCCAAACGGGGTACCGGAATCTTATGTGAACTCCGCTCGTTTGGCATATCGAGCAATGCCTTTCGAAGCGCAACAGTCCGTGCCGCCCGCACCGAAATCACCGAAAGCGCAAATACCGCCAGCGACACCAAACCATAGGACGCGTCGGTCATCAGATGTTTTTGCTCGAAAGAAAGGAACGAACAAAAAGGGGTCAAACCCTAATGTCTGCGATCCGCTGAAGGATCACCGCCGCCTCCGGACGTCTGCCCTTCCGCAGTTCGCTTACATACCGACTCACCCCATCCGGGTCGCCCATGTGCAACTTGCCGGCGAGCCAGGGATTCTTCACCGTCGATATCGCTCGCAGGTGCGCGGCGATCGCCACTTTCCACGCGGCGGCCTTCGGCTGCTTCACGGCTTCGTCCCCGGAGCGGCCCAGCCGCTTCAGGCATGCGTCTAC
>CAMDDW010000106.1:0-13928 GCA_945893185.1 Akkermansia muciniphila
TCGGCATCCATAAAATTGCATCGCCTACTCGCCACGGCCTTCGTCCTCACGCTCGTAACCGCCCGCGCCGCCGAGCGCGCGATTCTCATCAGTGTCGATGGCATGCACGCCCTCGACCTCGCGCTCTGGGTGAGGCACAGCCCCGACTCCGCCTTCGCGCAGCTCGCCCGTCGCGGCGTCACCTACACCAACGCCCGCACGCCCTTTCTCGGCGATTCGACGCCCGGCCTCGTCTCGCTCGCCACCGGTGCCACTCCCGCGACCGCCGGGCTCATCTACAGTCCGTTTTTTGATCGCTCGCTCGTCCCGGCCGGCGCGCCGGCCGGCACCAAGGGCGCGCTCTACACCATCGATGAAAAATGGATCCTCGATTCCTCGCGCGAGGATTCCGGCGGCGGCATCGACGAGAAAAAACTCCCGCGCGATCCCGGCCGGGGCGGCGCGCCCGTCTATCCGCACGATCTCTTGCGCGTGAACACGATGTTTGAGGTCGTGAAACAGTCCGGCGGCCGCACCGCGTGGATCGACCAGCACATCCTCTACAACGATCTGCTCAACGGTCCTTCGGGCCAGGGCCTCGACGACAGCGTCGCGCTCGAGCGCAAGGGCACGCCGCCGACCTTCGAGGGCTACACGGGTCAGGACCGGCGTCGCGTCGAATTGCTGCTGAACCAAATCCGCGGCTTCGACAGCGGCGGCAAAAATAAAGTCGGTGTCCCGCAGCTGTTCGGCCTGGGTTTCATCTCCTTCGGCGCGATGCAGAAATCCGAGGGCTACGCCAACGCCCGCGGCGGACTCGGCGACAAGAACCTCCGCGCCTCGCTCAAGTTCGTGGACGACTCCCTCGGCCGCATCGTCGCCGAATTGAAAAAACAAAACCTCTACGATTCCACACTCCTCATCGTCAGCTCGAAGCACGGCCAGTCGCCCATCGATCTCAGGCAGCGCCGCCTGATCGACCGCACCGTAATCCGCGACGCCGTCAACAGCGTGCAGCCCGATCTCCTCCTGCACGCTTCGCTCGACACCATCGGCCTGCTCTATTTGCGCGACTCCGCGCAGACCAACGCCGTCGCCGACGTCCTCCGCGCCCGCTCTGCCGAGGCCGGCATCCTGAAGGTTTACCACGGTGAGGAGCTGAAGCTTTTTCTCCCGGGTCCCGACACCGACCCGCGGATGCCCGACATCTTGATCCAGCCGACACTCGGCGTTTTCTACGCGCCCGATGCCGCAGGCCCGGCGGCCAAGGCGCTGCTCGCCGAGCACGGCGGCATGCTGGACGAGGATGTGAACGTCCCTCTGCTCGTCTCGTTTGCCGGGGCGCACGGCACGGTGAGCCGCGCGCCCGTCTTCACGCATCAGGTCGCGCCCACAATACTCTCGGCCCTCGGCCTCGATCCCGCCGCGCTTAGGGGGGTGCAAATCGAGGGCACGCCGGTGCTGCCGGGGCTGCGTTGGAAAAAGTAGACCGCGACCGGGCGCTTGACGCACCCGGTTCCACCTGCCGCCGTCGGCTGACCCTCACGAGATTTTCCCATGAACTCCTCGACCTCCCCAACCTCGACCGCTCCGGGTGCCGCCGATTTCTCGGCGCGCCTTCGTCCCGCGCTGCCCGGAATTTTTTTTGCCGTGCTCACGCTGTTGTTCGGCTTCGGCCTCGGCATCGTCTTCGGTGTAAACGAGGACGCGATCAAGTCGCAGCTCAAAGCCTCCGCCGTGGCGGGCAGGGACACGGTTTACAAAGGCAACGACGCGGCCATCACCCTCGTCCTCGAACGTTCCTGGACCTACATGAAGCGCGCGCATCTGCACGCGGGCGGCCTCGGCGCCAATGCGTTGGTCCTGACGCTGCTCCTGCTCGTGCTCGGCACATCGGCCGGGTGGACGCGCGCCATTTCTCTGGCACTCGGACTCGGCGGCCTCGGATATTCCGTTTACTGGATGTGGGCGGGGTTCCGCGCGCCGGTGCTCGGCGGGACCGGGGCCGCGAAGGAGTCGCTGAAATGGCTGGCGATGCCGACCTCCGGCGCAGTGTTGCTTGCGACGATCGCGGTGGCGGTGCTCGTTGCCGGGGCACTGCTAAAGGGCCGGAGCGAAGCGGAAAAATAACGCGGCCCGGGCGGTAGGGCGGATCTGTGACCCGTCCTTTTGTGCAAACACTCAGCGGTCCGAAGGGCGGGTCATCTGGCCCTTCCTCCATTACGCTCCGCCCACGGGCAGCTCGAACGCCACGCGCAAGCCCTTGCCGCCGCCTCCCGCCTCCGCGCGGATCGTGCCGCGGTGGAGGCCCACGATGCTCCGCGAGATCGCGAGGCCAAGGCCGCTGCCGGCCTCCTTGCCGTTGCCGAGGCGGACGAAGCGCTCGAAGATCCGTTCGCGCTGCTCCGCCGGCACCCCGGGCCCCTCGTCCTCAATGGCCACGCGCCACGCCGTGGCATCGAGCTCCGACGTGAGCGTGACTTGTCCACCGGGCGGCGAGACGTTGAGCGCGTTGGCGAGCAGGTTGAGCAACACCTGCCGGATCCATTTCGCGTCAAACGTCGCCGCGCCTTCGCCCGCAATCCGCTCCTCGAAACGCGCGCCGCGCGACTCGGCGAGCACCTGCGCGTCCACACCGAAAGAGGCGAGAAACGGCCGGGGATCCTGCGACTTGGTCTGCAATGAAACGGCCCGCGCCTCGGCGCGTGAAAGGAAGAGCAGCTCTTCGATGATCTGGTTGAGCCGCGCGATTTCCTCGAGCTGCATTTGCACGGCCTCCTCCTGCGCCGGCTTGAGGCCGCCCTCGATCGCAAGTTTCTCCGCCTGCAGGCGGACGAGCGAGAGCGGCGTCTTCAGCTCGTGCGAGGCCTCGGCGGTGAAGCGGCGCGTCTGGTTGAACGCCGCCTCGAGCCGGTCGAACATTTGGTTGAGCAGGCGCGCGAGGTTCGAGATTTCATCCTTCACGTCGCCGACGGGAATCCGCTCGCTGAGGTTGTCAGAGCCGATGTGCATCGCGGTTGCTTGGATGAGCCGCACGGGCCGCAGCGCCATCCGGCTCAAGCCATAGCCGACTACGCTGCTGACCGCGAACATCACCGCGAGCAGGACATAGAAGGTCTGCTCGTAGCCCAGCATCACGGAGCGGATGTGCCGCTTGGACGTCGCGATGATAAACGTGAGCGGGCCGTGCGTGAACTCGCCGGCGCGGAGCTCCGGCAGCGCCACGACCGGGGCGTTGTAAACCGTCCGCCCTGCGAGGCGCGGGATGCCCTGGCCGCGGAGATTGTTGGAGCGGTAGAGCAGGCCGCCGCCCGGCTGGTGAATCTCGACGTAGAACAGCACCGAGTCATGGACGAGCCCCTCGCGCATCCGCTCGCGCACGGCCTCCGAGCCGAGCGTGCCGAGATCGGCGCCGAGTCGCGTCTTAACCTGCTCGAACTCCGCGGCGTTGAGCAGGTCGAGCGCGTGGATCGCGTGGCGTTCGAGAAAATAGCGGCCGCCGAGGAACAGGCAGGCAAGCGTCGCCGTCGAGGCGATGGCATACCACAATGCGAGCCGCGCGCCGATCGACTTCACAACAGTTGGTAGCCGACACCGCGGACCGTCTTGAAGAGCGGCTTCGCGGCATCGAGATCGAGCTTGTTGCGCAGTTTGCTCATGTAGACGTCGAGGAGGTTGGTATCGACGTCGTAGTGCGACTCCCAGATCTTCTCCGAGATGAGGGTGCGCGTGAGGATTCGCCCGGGGTTTTGCAGAAATACTTCCAACAGGGCGAACTCGCGGCTCGTCAGCTCAACCGGCGCGGCGTTGAGCGTCACGATGCGGCCGAGCAGATCCATGCGGAGATGCCGGTGCTCGAGCACGGTGTCCTTCACGGCGCTTTGCCGGCGCAGCAACGAGCGCACGCGGGCGAGCAGTTCCTCGATGGAAAACGGTTTCGCGAGATAGTCGTCGGCGCCGAGATCGAGGCCCTTGATCCGGTCCTGGACGGAATCGCGCGCGCTGAGGATGAGCACGGGTTCGTTGAAGCCGCCCCGCCGCCACTCCTGCAACAGATCGAGCCCGTCGCCGTCCGGCAATCCGAGGTCGAGGATGATGACATCGTAGGCCGTCTCACAAAGCGCGTTGCGCGCCTCACTGCAGGACTGCACCCACGTTGCCGTGTAGGACCGCTCGGCGAGGCCCTTCTTCAAAAACTGCCCGAGCCGACGCTGATCTTCGACAATGAGGATTTTCACGATCGGACGTTGATGCCCCGGTGGAGTGGTTCGGTCAATCGACGAGCGCGCGGCTCGCCGTGACTTGGCCCGCGCGCAGCGGCAAAAAAATCGCCTGCTCGCGCACGACGGCCTGCCCGTCGCGACTCAGGATGAAGCGCACGAACTCCGCGAGCGCGGGCGGCAGCGGTTTATCCGGGTTTTTGTTGGCGTTGAAAAACGTCACGCGACTCAGCGGATATCGTGCGCGCGCGACTTCGTCGTAGCTCGGCGCGTAGAACGCGCCGCCGTCCTTCTCGGCCACGGCGACCGTTTTTGTGCCCGGTCCGATGTAGGCAAGGCCCGCGTAACCGAGCGCATAACGATCCGCGGCGACCGCCGGCGAGATCGGAAACACTGTCGGGTGAAACTCGATGTCCCGGTCCTCGCGCCATTCGCCGCGTTTGCCCGGGGTGCTGAGCACGCGCTGGCGGACGAACTCCTCGAAGCCGTTCCACGGTTTCACGCCGACGACGTGGATCGGTTTGTCCGCCCATTCGCCGGTCAGCCCGAGCTGGCCCCAAGTCCGGATGGGGGCACCCCCGCGATGACGAGTGGTGGAGAGCAGCGCGTCGAGCTGAACATAGGTGAGCTGGCGGAGCGGATTGTCCTGATGGACGAAGAACCCGATGGCATCGAGAAACCCAAAGTGCCGGAAGCTGCCGCCGCTGATCGGCACGCTGAACGGATCGTAGCCGAATTTTTTCGTGAAGCCTTCGAGGTCCGCGGGGCGCAGCTCGCGCGAGACCAGCACGAAGTCGAGTCCGCCGGCGATCAGCTCGACTGTGCCGAGGCTGCCGGCAAACGGCGGAACGAGTTCGAGGCGGACGTTGGGGTAGTGCTTTTGAAACGCCGCGATCCAACGTCGCCCCAGATCGACGAGCACATCGGACGAGCCGCCCTTGAACGTGGCCGCGAGTTCGCGGGATTCGCGCGGTCGGAACGGCGCGAGCGCGGCGTCGAGCATCGGCTGCAACAGTTCGGGCGCAGGCAGAGTGCGGCCTTCCTGGCGCCAGCGCTCGGTCTCGGCGGGCGTGGGCTTTTCCGGCGCGACGGTGTCGGGCGCGGGTTGCGCACACATGACGGCCGCAGAGGCGGCGAGGAGGCCGGACACAAGCCAGCGGAAAGACGATTTCATGGGCGGGTAATGGGTCAGACACGGTGGCAGCGACACCTGAATCGAACCTGAATTTTCGCCCGGATCGTGCGTGCGCCGAAACTGAACAATTCATCAGCCGGCGTTCAGCTTTCGACAAGGTATCGGCTGCAAACTGAAGTGATGCCTTCGATTTTGTGTCCCGACCCCGCGGGGGGCCCGCAGCGAGAGCGCTGCGTCCCGCGGTTGGTGCTTGCGGTTCCTCGACGAGTTCCGTGACTACACCTTTCCTGTTTTCAGCCCCTATCACATGCCGCTTCACGCTAGGCGAAATCCAATCCTGAGCTTCACGGCCAACCGTTCGACCACGTTCGTTTCTCTCGCGGCGCTCGCGCTTGCGGGCTGCGCCACGCCGGACAGCAAGCACGTGAAGCGGGAGGAGCTCGGTGCCGATTTGCAGCAGCGCGGGTTGGGCAACGTGCGGCCGGCCGGCACCGGTGCGACTGCGCAATTGCCGCCCGGCGTGTCGCTCGCCGACGGGCTCGACGAAACCGAGGCGGTTGCAATCGCGCTCTGGAACAACGCAGCGTTTCAGGAGAATCTCGCGAAGCTGGGCTTCGCCCGCGGCGATCTCGCGCAGGCCGGGATGCTGGCGAATCCGACGCTCTCGGTGCTCTTCCCCGTCGGCGCGCGCCAGCTTGAGTTGGTCGCCGCCCTACCGCTCGAAGCGCTATGGCTTCGACCGAAACGAATCGCGATCGCGGAGCACGAGGCGGAACGCGTGGCGAAGGGTCTCCTGCAAAACGGCCTCGATCTGGCGCGCGACGTGAAGGGTGGTCTCAGCGATCTCGCTCTCGCGGCGGACCGCGCGGAGATCGCGGCGCAGGCGCTCAAGATCCGCGAGGAGATAGGCAGCATCGCTAGCCGCCGCGTCCGGCTCGGCGATGCCAGCGAACTCGACCTCGCCTCCGCGAAGGCCGAGGTGGAGCGCGCGCGCGAGGAGGCGGACCGTTTTAACCGCGAGCGCGCCATCGTGCGCGGCCGGCTTTCGCTGCTGCTCGGGTGGCCGATGGGCGAAGTCGCGACGATTCCGGCGATGCTGCCGAGCACGCCGCCGCCTTCGGTAACGGATATTGAGGCCAGGGCCCTCGCGGCGCGTCCCGATTTGCGGGCGGCGGAGCTGGCGCTGGAGTCCGCGGGGAAAAAGGCGGGGCTGGCCGAGTCGGAAGTTTTCAGCCTGGCGGCGTCCGTCAAGTCCACGACCGGCTCCGGCAAGGAGGCCGTCGTCGGGCCGGGCCTGGCGTTGCCGATTCCAGTTTTGAACCAGAACCAGCCGGTGCGGATCCGCGCCGGTGCCGAGGTGGAGCGCGCGGCGTGGAGTTTCGCCGGCACGCGCGACCGCATCCTCGCCGAAGTGCGCGAGGCGCGGCTGAAAGTGGAACAGGCTTCGGCGGCGCTCGCGGCCTACGAGACACAGGTGCTCCCGCCGTTCGAGGAACTCGACCGGATGACACGCCGCGCCTACGAGCTCGGCGAACTCCCGCCGCTCGCGGTGCAGGAAAATTCGCGGCAACTGCTGCTCCTCCAGGTGCGCCGCGCCGAATTGCGCGCCGATCTCCGCCGCGCGTGGGCCGAGCTTGAGCGCGGAGTCGGCACCTCGCGGCAAAATTTTTCCAGTCCGAATCCGAAATCCCCATGAAAGCCTTTTTCATCCTCGCCAGCATCGGCACCGGCCTCGCGATTGGCGGCTGCAAACCCGCCAAGACGGAGACGCCCAAGGCCATTCCCGCAGTCAGCCTGAGCAAGAAGACCACCGAGGCCGAACTCGCCATCGTCACACTCACGCCCGAGTCAGAGAAGCGCCTCGGCATCGCGACCGTCGCCACGCGCCGCGAAAAAACCGAGCTCACCCGCACCTATGGCGGCGAGCTCATCTTGCCGCTCGGCCGCGCCGTGGCCGGTGCCGCCGGCGGATCGAAATCGATCTATTCGCTGCTCCCTTCCATGACGGCCGCCGAGCTCATGCGCGCAGCGGAATTGCAGCTGGACGCCGAAGGCCAGATTGCGGCCGCCAAGGTGCAGCTCGAGGGCGCGCAACTGGTATTCAAACGCGCCGAGGAACTGGTCAGCAACAAGGCCGGCATCGGCCGCTCGGTGGACGACGCACGCACGCAGATGCGCCTCGCCGAATCCGCGCTGCACACCGCGCAGGAGCGCCGCGCGCTGCTCGGCGCGTCGATCTTCGACGCCGCGAAGGGCGGTCAGCTTTGGGTGCGCGTGCCGGTTTACGTCGGCGAGCTTTCGTCGATCAACGCCGCCGCACCGGCGAGTGTGGGTGTGCTCGGTCGCGGTGGAAAACAGCCTGCTCTCGCCGCCGCGCCGGTCGCGGTGCCGTTCTCCGCGACGACGAATCCGCTCATCACGGAATTGTTTTTCGAAATCAAAGCCGACTCAGCCGCCGCGCCCGCCGATCTGCGGCCCGGGATGAAGGTCGAGGTGTCGCTCGCATTGCAGGGCAGCGAAGAGAGCCTCGTCGCGCCGGCGGCGGGCGTGCTCTACGACATTCACGGCAACACGTGGCTCTACGAATCGCTCGGCGAGCAGGCCTACACGCGGCGGCGCGTCGAGGTGCGGCGCATTGTCGGCGCAAACGCCATTCTCGCCCGCGGCCCGTCGGTTGGCGCGAAAATCGTCACGGACGGCGCGGCGGAACTCTTCGGCACCGAGTTCGGTGCCGGCAAATAATCCGCGCCCGCCATGATGTCCTGGCTGATTTCCACATCGTTGCGGTTGCGCGTCGTCGTCCTCTCGCTGGCGGTGCTGCTCACCGTCTTTGGCGTGCGCAACTCCCAGCGTGCCGCCTTCGACGTGTTTCCCGAGTTCGCCCCGCCGCTCGTGGAAATCCAGACCGAGGCGCCGGGGCTTTCCACCGAGGAGGTCGAGGCGTTCATCACCGTGCCGATCGAGAACGCGCTCAACGGCTCGCCGTGGCTGAAGACGCTGCGCTCGAAATCCGTGCTCGGTCTCTCGTCGGTCGTGCTGATTTTTGAGCCGGGCACCGATTTACTGCGCGCCCGCCAGATCGTGCAGGAGCGGCTGACGGTCGAAGCCTCGCGGCTACCGACGGTCGCGCACGCGCCGGTGATTCTCTCGCCGCTTTCCTCGACGAGCCGCGCGCTCAAGATCGGCGTGACCTCGCCCAAGCTCTCGCAAATGGAGCTGACCGACCTCGCGAAATGGACCATCCGCCCACGCCTCATGGCGATCCAGGGTGTGGCCAACGTCGCAATCTGGGGGCAGCGCGACACGCAGTTCCAGGTCGTCGTCGATCCGCAGCGCCTGCGCGCGCACGACCTCCCGCTCGACGCCGTCACGCGCGCCGCGGGCGACGCCGTCGTAATCAGCGGCGGCGGTTTCGTGGATACGCCGAACCAGCGGCTCGCCGTGCGCCACCTCTCGCCGGTGCAAACCGCGGAGGACCTCGCGCGCACCGTCGTTGATTTTCGCAACGGTGCGCCCATCCGCCTCGGCGATGTCGCCGACGTGCGCATCAGCTTCCCGCCGCCGATCGGCGACGCGGTGATCAACGACGGCCCGGGACTGCTGCTCATCGTGGAGAAGCAACCGTGGGGTAACACCCTCGATGTCACGCGGCAGGTCGAGGCGGCGCTCGAAGCGCTGAAGCCTGGTCTCAAGGACGTGACGTTGGACTCGACGATTTTCCGGCCGGCGACGTTCATCGAGCGCTCACTCGGCAATCTCCAGCACGCGCTGCTCCTCGGCTGCGCGCTCGTCGTGGTGGTGCTCGTGCTGTTTTTCTTCGAGTGGCGCGCCGCGCTGATCAGCCTCGTGACAATCCCGCTCTCGCTGCTCGCCGCGGGCCTCGTGCTGCTCGCGATGGGCGGCACGATCAACACGATGGTGCTCGCCGGCCTCGTGATCGCGGTCGGCGTCGTCGTGGACGACGCGGTGATCGACGTGGAAAACATCATGCGCCGGCTGCGCCTCAACCGCGAGCAGGGCAACCCGCGCACGACGTTTCAGGTCGTGCTCGACGCCTCGATGGAAGTGCGCACGGCAGTCGTGCTCGCGAGCCTGATCGTCGCGCTCGTGTTCGTGCCGGTGTTTTTCCTGCCGGGCCTCGCCGGCTCATTTTTCCGCCCACTCGCCATCGCCTACGTGCTGGCGGTGTTGGCCTCGATGATGGTCGCGCTCACGCTCACACCCGCGATGGCGTTGATGCTTTTGCCGAAGGCCGCCGAGCATCGCCGCTCGCCGCTCTCTGAGCGCCTGCAAAATGCCTACGCCCGCTGGCTACCGCGGATCGCGGGTCGGCCTGTGCTCGCGACCGTGATTCTCGCCCTCGCCCTCGGCGGCACGGCGGCCTCACTGCCGTTTCTCGGCGAGGAGTTTCTCCCGGATTTCCAGGAGACGGATTTTCTCATGCATTGGGTCGAGAAACCCGGCACATCACTCGAGGCGATGCGCCGCATCACCGAGCGCGCGAGCAAGGAACTGCGCGCCGTGCCCGGCGTGCGGAATTTCGGATCGCACATCGGCCGCGCCGAGGTCGCGGACGAGGTCGTCGGCCCCAACTTCACCGAGTTCTGGATCAGCATAGAGCCGGACGTGGACTACAAGCCAACGGTCCAGAAAATCCAGACGATCGTGGACGGCTATCCCGGCCTTTACCGCGACGTGCTCACCTACCTGAAAGAACGGATCAAGGAAGTGCTCACCGGCGCGAGCGCGACCATCGTCGTGCGCATCTACGGACCCGACCTCGGCGTGCTGCGCGCGAAGGCACGCGAGGCCGCCGGCGTGATGGAAAAAATCTCCGGCGTCACCAACCTGAAAGTCGAGACACAGGTGCTCGTGCCGCAAATCACGGTCCGCTTGAAACCGGAGGCCGCCGCGCGCTTCGGGCTGACGGCGGGTCACGTGCGCCGCGCGGCCGCGACGCTCGTGCAGGGGCGCAAAGTCGGCGAAGTTTACCGCGATCAGAAATCCTTCGCTGTCACCGTGTGGGGCAGCGACGCCGTCCGCACCGACTTGCAGGCGCTGCGCGAATTACTCATCGACACGCCCAACGGCGCGACCGTCCCGTTGCAGGATGTCGCCGAAATCGCGATCGACCCCGCGCCGAACGAAATCAAGCACGAGAACGCCTCGCGGCGCATCGACGTGACCTGCGACGCGAAGGACCGCGACCTCGGCAGCGTGGCGCGCGAGATCCAAGAAAAGGTGGGTGCGCTCGCCTTTGACACCGGCTACCACCCGGAATTCCTCGGCGAGTATGCCGCGCGCCAGGAATCGCAGCGCACGCTGCTGCTGCTCTCCAGTTTCGCATTGCTCGGCATTCTGGTGCTGCTGCACGCCGAGTTTAGGTCGCTGCGGCTGACGCTGCTGATTTTCCTCACGCTGCCCTTCGCGCTGATCGGCGGCGTGATGGGCGCGTTTGCAGTGGGCGCGGTGCTTTCGCTCGGTTCGCTCGTGGGTTTCGTGACCGTGCTCGGCATCGCCGCGCGCAACGGCATCATGCTCCTGAGCCACTACCAGCACCTTGAGGAAAACGAAGGCGAACCCTTCGGCCTCACGCTCATCGTGCGTGGCGCGCGCGAGCGCCTCGCTCCGATCCTGATGACCGCGCTCTGCGCCGGCCTCGGCCTCGTGCCGCTCGTAATCGGAGGTAATAAACCCGGCCATGAAATCGAATACCCGATGGCCGTCGTGATCCTTGGCGGCCTTATCACGTCGACCGCGCTCAACCTCGTGCTGATGCCCGCACTTTACTGGCGCTTCGGCAAGACGCGTGCGGCGAAAGCGGATTAGACCTCGTCGGCGACCGCGCGAGGCTGATCGAGGGCCACAAGCTGAAATTCCGCACCGACGTGATTGAGATTCAGGATGCCGGCCAGTGGCCCGGCAGCGCGGGATTCACGTTTAAGTTTACGGAAGCCCTCGGGATTGAACTGTGGCAGAGCAAACCGACCGAGCGGGGAAAACCTTACACGAATTTCAAGGTGGGCTGGGGTTTCAAATACTAGGCCGGGCGTTCACCGCGACCGCGATCAACGATCGCGTCGTCACCGCGAGTGACCTGACTCGCCGGGGAGAACCGCTCGTAAATTGCGTTCCCCGTATCGAGGTCGCGCCCCAACGTTTCGCCCCATGCGTCGCCTCGGCCCGCTCGACCTCGGCGACCTCTCTCCCGGCCGATGGCGCGAGCTGCCCCTCGATTTTTTCGCCACCCCGTAGGAGCAAATTCATTTGTGACCCACCCCCGTGTGCGCGCCTACGTCCGCGCCACCCCCCGCCGCGATCCCACGCACCACTTCCTGCGCTGCCACGAGCCCAAACGCCCCGGTCACAAACACCGCCGCGCCAAACCCGCTCGCACAGTCCATCGCCAAGTTCGACCCCGGCTCCGGTTTCGCCGCGCACGTCCCGTCTGCCCACGGAAAAACCGGGGCCTCGCTCGACCACACGCACCGCACGCCCCAGTGCATGTGCCCCTTTTGCTCGCCGTGGGGGAAACCATGGTCGCGCCGTAATTTTTTCCGCACCTGCCGCAGGAGCTCGTCCGCATACGCCTCGCCCAAATCCCCCGCGCACACCTGCGTCGCGTCGCGCTTCCCCCCCGCCGCCCCCACCGTGACCACCGGCATCCCGCGCGCATGCGCCTCGCCGATCACGAGCGCTTTGTTCGACATGCGGTCGATCGCATCGACCACATAGGAAAATTTCTCCGACAACAACCGCGCCGCCGACGCCGTCGTAAAAAACTCCACTGCCTCCGTCACCCGGCACGCCGGATTGATCAGTCGCACGCGCTCCGCCAATACGCTCACCTTGGTCCGCCCCACCGTGCCGTCCAGCGCGGGGAGTTGCCGGTTCACATTCGTGACGCACACGTCGTCGAGATCGACCAAGGTCAGCGCGCCCACCCCACTCCGCGCCAGCCCCTCAACCGTCCACGAGCCCACGCCGCCCACGCCGACGACGCACACGTGCGCTGCACGCAACCGCGCCAGTCCCTCGCGGCCGAATAGCCGACCCACTCCGCCAAACCGATCAAGATAGTCATCGCTCATTTTGGTGCAGCGGCCAACTGACCGCCGCACCGCGCCCGCGTCAAACCCGCAGCGCGAGGCACGCCTTCCCCATTCAGATCCCGCCTTCTGGCAACCCCGGCTCAGCGAGCTCCCGGACCAGCGCGCCCCTTGGGGAGGGTTTATCCCCGCCATTCTCCCAGCTCTCAACTCTCAGCTCCCCCTCACTTCGCCTCAATCAACCGCTTGAGTTCCCCTTCGAGCTGGCCGGCATTCTGATTGTTGCGCACAAACATCCCCTTCTTGTCGAAGAGCACGATCGCCGGAGCTTTGCCGACGTTCATCTTCGCCGCCCATCCGTTCTGCGCTTCCTTGCCGTCGAAATGCACCGGCCACGTGATTTTCTGGTCCTTGATAAATTTCATCACCTTCTCGCGATCGACTTCTTTATCGAACGAAACACCGATGATCTCGACCGTCTTCTTGTTAAACGACCGAGCCTGCATGACTTGGTCGATCATCGTGACCGTGCCGGCACTGGTGCCGCTCCAGATCACGAGCGCGACGACCTTGCCGCGCAGCGCCGCGAGATCCACCGGTTTGCCGTCCAGCGCCGTGAACTTCAGCTCATACGGCACTTTCCTGATCTCGACCATGTTGAGTTCACTGCGTGCCATGTCCGCCACACCTTTGTCGGCGTGCTTCAACAGCTTGGTCAAATGCGCCTCGCCTGTGGCCGGACTCACTCCTCGCGTGAGAATTTCCACATACGAACTCTCGCGGTCCTTCAGAAACCGCCGCCCACCCGGCATCGCGTCCAACGCGTCGAGCTTCTCCCGCAGCGGCGCGACCGCATCCCGCGAGGGCGTATCGCGAAACTCAAAATCCGTCGCGGCGATATCCAGCGCCACCATCGCCGCCATCGCATCATTCGTCAGACCTTCTTTGTAGCGCTGATTCGTCACCTCATATTTGAGCTGCGTCACATACGCCGTACGATACGCCGCGAGCTTCTTGTCCCGGATAGAATCACCGAAAAAGGCCAGGTCCTTGATCACGTTGTTCGCCCGCCAGTGCGTCGGATACTTGGTGAGAAAATCAAGGCCGGCCGCGATCACCTGCGTGAATCGCTCTTGGGACAACTTGGCCTCCTTGTCGCTGTAGAGCTTACCAAACGCATCGCCCGCCAAATCCGCCGGCGATTTTTCCGGGGCCTTCGCAGTCTTGGCGGCGGGTGCCTGCGCGCACACCGCGCCAGCGAGGGAGATTGCAGTCAACAGGGCAACAATGACGGGGGGTAGTTTCATAGAGAAGACAGCCATTCAGTTATAGGGAGACCCCGACCCTAGTTCACCCGCGCTCCCGCGCAAGCGACAATCCTCCTCCGCGATCGATGCGCCCGCCGTCCCTGTGAGAATGATCCGCTTCTCCTCGCCGGACTGCTGTCGTCTGACTGCTGGACGTTTGCCCCGCCCTCGCAGATGTTGCGAAGACGTGATCGATCACTCCAAAGACGAACTCCTCTCCTTCAGTCCGGGCCACCCC
>CAMDDW010000107.1:0-6106 GCA_945893185.1 Akkermansia muciniphila
ATCGACCAGACGTTGTTTAGCGAGGTCATCGAGCAAGAACTGCCCCCCGACGGTCCGAGAAACGCAGTGATAAACCGCCCCCGCCTCCTTGATTCGTCCCCTTCGCATAAAACCAATCTAGCCCATTGCCCTCTCCAGTCAACAACAATAAACCTGTCACCATGTTGTTTTTCGCCGCTCAGGTTGGGGCCCGATTGCACTTGGAAAGCGGCCGATATTTGGGTCCAGGGCTGATTGCAGAGGACCTTCCCGAAGACATTCCCGCAGTCTTGCGCTCCGTCGGATGCGGTCCCATCCAGGACGATTGATTTCTTAAAACTGGAAGATTAGTGCATCCAGTTTTCAACTGACGGCGGATAACTCGAAAACAACAGAGCTTCAACACCGTGCAACCCCGCCCAGAATCCCGGTCCCCGATTCCTTTCCCGGGCGGATCTGTGGTCCGCTCTGGGCTGCCGAATGGTCTGGACACCGGCGAAGACGTTCGCCTGATTGCTCAGATCGCAGACGGCCAGACCGGTGCGTTGTCCGAGCTTTATCGGCGGAGGGGTGGGCCACTTTTTCGGTTTCTGCAACGAATTCTGGGTGAGGATCCCGATGCCGAGGAGATTTTGCAGGATGCTTTTGTGACCATTTGGCGCCGGGCTGGCGGATACGATCCGGCCAAATCGGGCCCTCTGACCTGGATGATGATGATTGCCCGTGGCCTTGCGCTGGATCGTCTACGGCAGCGTTCTCGTCGGCTTTCAGGCTTTGAGCGCCTCAAAGCTGCCGATTCTGGAGGTGGGGAGGGCGCGGATATGGCCTCCGCGCAGCTAGAAGCCGATGAGCAGGCCCGTCGTTTGGGCTCGGCTCTGTATTCTTTGCCCGAGACTCAGCGCACGGCCATCGAAATGGCCTTCTATCGTGGATGCACCCAAGAGGAAATCGCTCGGGCTACTGGCGAACCCTTGGGGACCATCAAGGCTCGAATCCGGCGCGGGATGCTTTCCCTGCGCCTCCGACTCCAAAATCGCCATGAATGATTCCACCCACCGGGCGATGGTCGCCTCCGAGGAGCAAGCCAGTCTGTATGTGCTGGACCTCCTCGATGCCGACGATCTGCAACTCTTCGAGGCCCAGCTTCGACGCGATACAGATCTCCGGGGCGTGGTCCAAAGATTCCAGGCCGGTCTTGAGACCGAAGTCTTTGCCGAAACAGCCCCACCGGCACCGGCTCGCATTTGGGCGAAAATTTTGGAGCGAACCCGAATGGACGGAGCTCAGGTGTTGATGTTCCCCAGGCCGTTCCGCAGATGGGCGCAACGGTTGTCTGCAGCGGCTGCGTGCCTGGCTCTGGGCGCTATCCTTCATTCGTGGTGGCTGACGACGCGCTATCCTGTAATGGGTGTGGCTGGGCATCCAGGCCTTCGGGTCTCGACCCGATCGGTGTCCGTCGCGCCAGCAGTCGATGTTCATCAGGAGACTGTCTCTATGGCTGTTGCGACCATTCCTAAGGCGGATCGTCCTTCCACGAACGGCTCGGTTCTCGGGGGCAACGCTGGGGTCATGAATTCCTACTCAGAACACCCGCTCGAGGCCGCCAATGCGGTTTTGCAGGGCAAGATCCGGGCCTTGAACTCCCAGCTGGCCGACTTGACCCAATCGTTGAACCAAGCAATGGTCAGGCCTTCTGGCGTGAGCCGTTTGTATGTCTTTTTGCTCGGTCAGCAAGAGCTGACCACCGGCATCCCATCCAATTTGATGGATTCCCCTGGGCAAACAAATAGCCTCGCTGAGTCACTGGCTCGGATGGCAGGTGAACGAATGGCCTTGGCGTTGAACAGTTCTGCCGGTTCTGGTTTGGCCTCGGATGGCGTGAGCCGCTCCGGATCGTCCAATGTTGCCGGTAGCCCAGTACCTTCCGAGGTGGAGCCTGTGGGCAAAGTTGCTCTGGTGCCCGCCCAACCCGCACCGGTTGAAACCGCGACCTCGGGGCTCCCCAATCTCACAACTTCTGCCGTTGCCGATCCGATCTCAGCCGGCAGGGCCATGGCCCGATCCAATTCGGCTGGGATCAGCCCGATCGTCTTCAGTGCTCCGGATTCCGGGTTGTATGCCGTGGCAGTTCCGACCGCACCTCCGACGGGTCAGTACCAACTGTGGATTCGAGCGGTCGATGGAACCGTATCGAGCCTTGGGGTGCTGACCCCGTCGTCGAGTCCGGTGTCGGTGGTCACCTTCGAACGCGGTTCAGCCGACGGAATGTTCATGTCCCTGGAGCCGGTCGGCGGTTCGTTCCAACCTTCCGGACCCATGGTCGGCGTTCAAAATCCAGTTCTTCCCGGATTGGGTCGCCCCTAAATTTGTCTCCTGCATACTACATAGAGACATCTCCATTTTTTTGTTACCTTCTAACCATTAAATTTAAGAAACCTATGAAAGCTCTCTCGTTATGGCTTTGCGCTGCGATGTTCGCCGTCGCAGCCATGGTGGCAACCCAGGCGCAGCAGTCCAACGGGACTAAGTCCGCTGCTCGGATCTCGGGCATCCGCTCAGTACAGACCAACCTCTTGGTGACGGTCGATGTACCGACTGGGGTCCGGCGCATTACTCTGGAGTCGCGTCCCCGACTCGGTGGCGGGACATGGAAACCCCGCGCGGTTCTCAATCCGACCAATGATTTGCCGCAGGTCACGATGACGGTTTTGGCTGCCGAGGTCAGCGAGGTGCTGCGCGTGGTTACCGATGACACGCTCTCCCTGGGTGTTCCTTCCCAATTCTTTCAGGGCAGCGAGAAGGTGGCTGCGCAACTCAGTCCGACTCAACCTGTGCAGTTCGGTTCCCGTAACTCGATGGTGAATGAGGTGGCCGTTCCAGGGCAGGCGGTGGCGGACCGGAATTCCGCGTCGGCTACGACCGTCCAAGAATCGGATATCTGGAAGTTCTCGGGCAACACCCTCTATTTTTTCAACCAACAGCGGGGCTTGCAGGTGATTGATGTCACTCGCCCGGCCAGTCCGGTGATCCGCGGTATTTTGCCGGTGGTGGCTCGCGGTGAGCAACTGTATGTGCTGCCCGCTAGTGACCCCTCCGGCGAGTGGTTGGCCCTCCTGACCCAACCGGAATGTCGTTGGGATGCCACCGAGATCGTCTTGGTTCAATCCTCGGACCGTGGTCCGCGGGCGGGGGTAAACGTGATGCTGCCGGGGTATCCTGTGGAGAGCCGCTTGGTGGGTGACGTATTGGTTGTCGCCAGCCAGGGATGGACGAATCGCCCGGTATCCGCTTCGGATCCCCAAGGGGTCTCTGTCTTCGAGTCGTTGACCTGGGTGAGCGCTGTGGATCTCGCCGATCCCACCAAGCCCGTCCTCCGGTCCAGCGTGGAGTTCAAGGCCATGGCGCAGGCCATCCATGCCACGGACCGCTACCTCTTCCTCGCCACCGCCGTTGATGCGGGTGGAGCTTTGGATCCGGCCAATCCTAAGGAACCACTGCCGCCGAGCTATCGGGTGAGCATTTTTGACATTGCCGACCGGACCGGGCTTATCCGCCAAGTGGGCGCTTTTAACACCGTTGGTCGAGTGACCGATAAGTTTAAGTTCGGTCTGAATGGCGATGTTTTGAGCATCGTTTCTCAGATCGATGCGCGTTGGCGTTCCAATGGTACTTCGGATCCGTCGGTGGTGAGCTTGGAGACCTTTTCGCTGCAGAACGTGTCCAAGCCTGAACGTTTGGCACGTCTGAACCTGATAACTAATGAGTCGGTTTTCGCGACTCGCTATGACGGGGACCGCGCCTATGTGGTGACGTTCCGGCGCGTGGATCCGCTCTGGATTATCGATCTTTCCGATCCCAAAGCACCCAAGATCCGTGGTGAATTGGAAGTGCCCGGATGGTCTACCTACATCGAGCCCATGGGTGATCGCTTGCTTGCCATGGGTGTTGAGTTGGGACGGGCAGTGGTTTCTCTCTTCGATGTGTCCAATGCCGATTCCCCGAAGTTGACAGCCAAGGTTTTCCTCGGAGATGGCTGGTCTTGGAGCGAGGCCAATGCTGACGAGAAGGCTTTCCGCGTTTTCCCCGACCAGGGCCTTGTCTTGTTGCCGTGGCACGGACGGCAGGGAACCAACGGTTGGTTCCAGGGCGTCCAGTTGCTCGATTTTACCAAGGACTCACTGAAGCTGCGGGGTACCATCAATCATAACTCTGCGGCGCGTCGTGCGGTTCTTTTAGACAGCCACGTTTTGAGTCTCTCCGGAGGTGAATTGGTTTCGGCCGCCATTGCCGATCGGGATCATCCGGAAGTGCGTTCGGTGCTGGCACTTTCGGAGTCGGTGGACCAGCTCTTTGTCCAGGGCGATCGCTTGATCCAGATCTCCAAAGGCTCTTGGGATGCGTCGCTTCAGGCGCAGACCGCGCCGCGTTTGCGACTGAGTCTGGCTTCGGATCCTGATACTGCCATCAGTTCATTGACCCTCACCAATTTGCCGCTGGTGGGAGCTGATTTGAAAGACGGACGACTCTACCTGTTGCACCGAGGGCCGGACACTTACCGTGTCGACAAGGCCGGTACCACCAATGAGGTTTGGACTACGATTCCGGGTGAGACGTTGCTTCAGGTTGTTGCGATCCAAAATGACCGACTGGACATTGTAGGGCGGTCGGCGCCTTCCAAGTTCTCTGCGGCAAGCTGGGGGCGGTACACGGCTTATTGGCCGACACCTCGGTCGTTGGTCTGGGTTCAGGAGGGGGGCTACATGTCTTCGATGTGGATGCGGGGTGGAATGCTCGTTGGGGGTGACATGATGATCGCTCCAGGTCGTGGCTGGTGGTTTGGTGGTGGGGATACCCGCTGGCTGGCGGTGGATCTGACTGGCCCCGAGCGCCCGGTTTTTGTCGGTGACTACTTGCTGGGCGAGGGTGGCTCGGTCAGTTCTGTCACGGTTCGTGGGGGTAAGATGTTTGCCTCATTGGCCCGCTATGAGTGGGTGCCGGCTGTTAAGCCTTCCGGGGCTACGATCCTCCCGTGGTGGGAACAGCAGGGATGCTGGGTGACCGAACACACCTTGCACGTTCTCGATGCGACGGATGCTTCGGACCCGGTGCTGCGAGATTCGGTCCCGCTGCCTGGTGAACTCAAAGGGGTCTCGCACGGAGGCTCCGTGCTCTATTGCCGGGTCGAATCGAACACGATCAAGGGCCTCTCGTCAGTGGCTCTTCAAGCCTTGGGCTATGATGGAATTAAGGCCCGACGCATCGTGGAGCGGGAACTCCCAGACTTGGGTGCCTATCCGGTTGTCGTCTTAGCCGACGGCCGTATCGCGGTTGGTTTCGAACAAGGGACGGCTCTGGAGACCTGGGCCTTGGAGTCCGGTGGAAGCCTGACGACAGTCGCCCCCCGCGTGAAATTGGGTTTCACCGTGAACCGCTTTTTGGAGTTCGATGGAGCGTTGCTCGGGGAGGGGGATGGTTCGTTAATCCTCGTGGACACGCTGGCCAATCCGCTGCGTGTCCAGGCTCGAGGTGAAAGACCCTGCAGTCTTTGGCTCGATCGAGCCAGCCTCGGTGTTCCGACTCCCAGTGGGCTTTGGGTGGCCCGCGGCGTTTCGGGCGCCTGGTGGTTGCCATTCAGGAATCCCTGATTTGGGCGCGGCACCTGGAGGTTGTCACTTTTTGTCAGCCTCCTCGTTTTCTAGATCCAAGATGTGGAGCCTGGGGCCTTATCGGTCGTGGGGTGTTTGAAGATTTGCGAGGAATGCCTTGACTCGATGAGACGGCGGGTTCGAATGCCAGATGTCCAAGTTGTTCTTCCGATTGCATAAGTGTGTCGGAAGATGAAATCTAACAAGAATCCCTCATGAATTCCCCCATTTACAGCACGGCGGACCGTCGTGCCGCGTTCACTCTCATCGAGTTGCTGGTGGTGATCGCAATTATCGCAATCTTGGCCGGCATGCTGTTGCCGGCTTTGGCCAAGGCGAAGGAAAAGGCCATCACTATTCAGTGCCAGAACAACGTCAGGCAGATTACCCTTGGCACCCACATGTACGTGGGCGATTCGGCTGACTACCTGCCCGAGCCCAATTGGAATTCTCCGTGGCTCAAGAAAGGTTGGCTCTACGAT
>CAMDDW010000108.1:0-6127 GCA_945893185.1 Akkermansia muciniphila
AAACCCAAGACTGATGCCCGCCCTATCGCTTTCGCCCGCCTCCCCAAGACCTACGCCGCGTTGATCGCCTGGCATGTGCCCCGCCCGCTACGCGACAAGACCGACTACGAAAACGCCGTGGAGATCGTCGACCAATTGGCCGGACACGAACTGAACGCCGATCAGGACGATTATCTCGATCTGTTGTCCGATCTGGTCGCGGCCCACGAAGAGCAGCACGCCAAACCGCTGCGCCGCATCAGCGGGCTGGAGGCCCTGCGCTTCATCCTGGCGGAAAACGAACTCGCCGGTGATGACCTCGCCAAGCTGCTCAAGGTCGAGCGCTCCGTGGCCTACCGCATCCTCAAAGGTTCGCGCAACCTGACTGCGGATCACATCCGAACCCTGTCCCGCCGGTTTTCCGTCAGCAGTGATTTGTTCCTGAACTGAAGCGCCGGGAAATCACACGGCCGTTGGTGGGTGCGCGGCCATCAGTCGCGCCGTCAGTTGTCTTCGCGACGGCGCGTCGCACTCGCCAACCCGTTCTCGTCTTTTTACTGCGGCAGATCGCCAGGGACATCGGCCTGACCGTGGAGGAGTCCCTCGGGCGGCGATGAGGATGGGCCGAGTCAAAGCATGGGCTGTCAGGATGCACGGCACCGCGAGGTGATTTTGCGAGAACTGCACGAGCGAGCGGCTGGGGGAACACCGGCGACACGTTCACCGCTTCACCCCAAACTCCAAAGCCAGACCCCGATCGGTTGCGCCGTTCGGCTCCATTGTCGAAAGTCGCGACGTGTCCCCGTCGGGACTGCCTAGGACCGCTCGAACGGACTTTTTCCGAACGGCGGAGTTGAACTCCGCCCCCTCCCGCCTATGTTACCGCCCATGGCTCTGACACTCGATCAAATCGTCCAGGAAGCACAGCAATGGCCCGACGACGTTGTGGCCGACTTGGTTGATCGCCTCACACTCGCCCGCCATGGCGTGAGCGATCCCGCGCTCAATCCTGCATGGCGGTCGGTGGTGGCGCGACGTGTCGATGAAATCCGCAGCGGCAAAGTGACGGGCATCCCTGGCGCGGTCGTGTCTGCCCGCATCCGCCAGATCGTGGGCCGGTGAAGCCGCACCGCTTCCATCCCGAGGCGGACGAGGAATACGCCGCAGCAGCGAGCCATTACGCTGAGATCAGCCCCGAGTTGGGCGGGCGCTTCTACGATGAGATCGAACATCTTGTCGCGGAGGTTTGCTCGGCGCCGCACCGCTTTCGCCGGATCGACGCCGACGTGCGGCGTCATCTCGCGGGCGATTTCCCCTACGCCCTGCTTTACCTCGATGAACCGGAGCAGGTGTGGATCATCGCCGTCATGCCGCTGCGGCGTGAGCCCGATTACTGGAAGCACCGGCTAACGAACTGAGTTCTTCTTTTTGCAGCCGTGCTCGCCCCACCGCAGCAGCGGCAGATCGCCAAGGACATCGGCCTGACCGTCGAGGAGTTCCTCGGGCGGCGGTGAGGATGGGCCGATTCAAATAGTCACCGTCACGATGCGCGGCAACGGGGCGTGATTTCGCGTGGAGTGCACGAGCGAGCGGCTGAGGGAAAACATGGGCCGCGTTCATAGCTCGACCCCAAACCCCAAAGCCAGACCCCGTTCGGCTGGTCCCGCTCCGCCCGTCCTGCGACAAATCGCGAAGGATATCAGAATCGCGAAGGACATTGGCTTGACTGACAGTGGCGGTGCTCCGGGGGCATTGGTGAGGACGGGCCGATTCAAAGCGCCGCCGTCAGGATGCGCGGCGACGGGGCATGATTTCGCGTGGAGTGCACGAGCGAGCGGCTGAAGGAACGTAGGGGACGCGTTCATCGCTCGACCCCAAACCCCAAAGCCAGACCCCGTCTGACTGATCCCCGTCTGACTGATCCGGTCACCGTTTCACCCCAAACCCCAACGCCAGACTCCGTTCGGCTGGCGCCGATTTTTCCGTTGCGAATCTGCCCGTCGGGGAGCGACGGCCCTGCTACACTCTTTTACATCGCCACGCGGCTCAGGCGGCGGCGACTTCGCGGGGCTTTACTTCCCGCGCGATGCGGGCACCAAGTTCCCGCTGGGCTTTGCGCAGGTCGCAATCCAACTGGAGACGAACCCACCAACCTTCGGTGAGGCCGAAGTAGCGGTCGAGCCGGAGTCCGGTGTCGGCCGTGATGTTGCGCTCGCCAGCCAAGATGGCCGAAATCCGGGTTTGGGGCACGTGGATATCCTTCGCCAACTGATAGGGCGTGATACCCATCGGATTCAGAAATTCCTCGCGCAACATTTCACCCGAGGTGGGGAGTGGCAGTTTCTTAGTCATGAGATTAGTGATAGTCTACGATTTCGACGTCCTCGACTCCGCTTTCGGTCCAGACGAAACACACGCGGTATTTGTCATTGATGCGCATAGAATGCTGACCTTGGCGGTCGCGCTTGAGCGGTTCCAGCCGATTGCCGGGAGGGACCCGTAGGTCGTCGAGTTTTTGGGCGATGTCGAGTTGTTGGAGTTTGCGGAGGGCAACTTTCTGGATGTCGGCTGGCAGGTCAGGCGTCGTTTCACCCCGGTGGATTTGCTCGGTGGCTTCGCAGCGGAACGAAATGATCATCTCCTGCGATGCTTACGCCGCGCATTACTAACGTCAAGCGTCAGTATAGGAACGGCTCGGCGGCGCCAGTGCCCCTCACCGGTGGAACAAGGCTCGGGACCGGCGAACCCTGCCGGGCGGGAAACGTGCTGGATGAGGGGAGCACGAGCGAACGGCTAGGGGAAAACATGGGCCGCGTTCATCGTTTGACCCCAAACCCCAAAGCCAGACCCCGTTTGGCTCCTCGCGGAGCCAAGGCATTTGGCTTCCGCGTCTATTGGATCAACCGCGCTGGCGCGCCCGTCGACCGGCTCGGCTTTCAGCCGGACGGGATTTTGGGGACGCTGGGAGAATTGCCGGGAGTGCTGTGACCCGCCCAACGACGGCCGCGGCGCGGGCGTAGCCGCGCGTGAAGGCCCAGGTCGCGATTATCGACCGGTCGCCGCAATCTGCCCGCCAGCGATCTGACTCTCGTCCGCGTACGTGTCGAGAGTCGCATCGTGCCCCATCTGTGGCACCCCGCATGACCTCGTCGCACATCCCCGCTCTGCGGCCCAAGTTTATAAGCGCTCAAACCCTTTTTCCTCATACACGCTCCAGTGATGGAGGCCGGAGTGATTATCGAAGCCCGCACACGCATTGGTGGCCCGAACCGGGTAGCACGCCTCAAGGTTTGAGGTCTTGAGGAACTCTGCCAGGCGTCCCCGGTTGCCCAGCAGCGGCACGATCCACCGCAGGTGGTCCATTGTGCAAAACAGATTCGATTCAAAGAAATAGATTCCATCCACATGCGCATCGATCAAGCTCAGGGCTCGTTTCATGATCACCGGGTAATTACTGAAGGTGTTGGCGTTGATTCCGCCCCAGACCAGAATCTGGTGGCGATGCCCCAACTCAACATAGGGCCGAACATCGTGGCTTCCCTTTCCGTTGAGGTCTTCAAGCGGCTCGAGTTGAATGACGTCCACCAGCCGCTCCCGACACCACGTTTCCACGTCAAAGCCCTGGGCCAGGTTGTGGAACATTCCGGCGGATGGAATGCGCACAACGACAGGAATATCCCTCTTCCGGCGCTCGCGGATCGGTGCCAGGCGGGACTTCAACTCGCGCAGGGTTTCGGTGAAAAACCCGGCCCGCCAGCGAATCCAATCCTCATATACCTTGCCCGATGAGCCATCGATTGTCTGCGCATCAATGCCAGTCATCGCCTTGTATGCCGCCACCATCGTCGGGTGGTAACCCAGCATCGGCGGCTGCCGGACCGCGTCCGCCATGACCCCCTCGGAGTTTCGTTCCGCGACTTCGCACAAGATGTCGACACGCTCTTTGCGCACCTCGGGAAAAAAGAAGCACGCCTCCGTGCCCCGCGGTTTCGTCGCATGCTTCCGCCATTCGTGCCACTCCGGATGCGAGGCGAACCATTTCGATCGGAATATTCCGCCGCCACCGGCCCCATAGTGGCGCTGCATGGCCAACCACGGCCAGACGCGCACGCCCAAGCGCTCGGCCTGCTGCTCCACCTCCCGCAACGGACAGTATTCGTTGGTCATATAAGCCCAAGTCGGCCAATGGGGAGATTGCTCGATCACGGCGGAGCCAATTTGGGCCAGGGGCACGCCGGGGAATCGGCTGACGCCGGGAACCTTGCTGTCGTACAGGAGCACGCTCCGCCCGATGGCCCATTGGAGGTCGCGCAGGCCCAATTCGGCATGCCCCTTGACGAGCACTTCGAACTGGTCCACCGCCCGACGGGGTTCAGCCCCACGCAGAAAGTAGTCCAGCCAGTCGGCGAGCCCGATCAGGCGGGTCGGAGGCGCGGAAGTCTCCTTCGCCAGCGCCACCACCGACTCCTCGGTGACTGGCACCATCCGCAGCGCGGCGAGACCATGGCCCTTCGCCCCCGACTGGTAGATTGCGACGTCGCCGTCGGTCATTTCCGTCGCCACCACGAACTGCTCCCCTTCCTGCGGCACCTGCACGGTGTAGGCCCCAAGCCGACGAACAGCCGCGTCCCGGCCCGCCTTTACGAAACAAGTGCCGGCCACACGCGCGAAAATTGCGTAGTGCCCTCTGAGCCCTGGACGCAGCACGACCGGGTTCGCCGAGATATCACCCTCCCCCAGCAACTGCCGGCCAATCGACCATTTCCCCGCAACCGGTGCGTTGCCCCATCGCGCCACTGCTTCCCCAAAATCAACCACCCTCAATTCGGCTCGCGCCGGGTCGCGGCGCAGCGTCCAAGGCGCCAGCGGCGAAACCCGGACGTCCGCGGGATCGCACAGCTTGCGTCGATAAACGAGCCGCGGGCCTTCCCGTCGGACCGTATCGGTCACGGCGGGCTGCAGCTCGATGCGATAGTCGCCGTCGGCGAAGCCGGAAACATCCACCTTTTCAGTCACGAGGACCGGTCCCGTCATGACCTCCCGCTCCACCACCGTCTTGCCGTCGCGCATCCGCACGACCAGGAGCTTCGCCGGCAACGGACCCACTGCCAGGCCGTCGCGGTGCCGAAACTGGATCCGCACGTCATTCGGGTCCGAAAGCACGGCCCAGTCTAACTGGAGGAGAAAGGGCGGGTCCATCGGACGCCCGCTCTCCTTGTTTGGCTGCCAGCCTTTTCCGGCGTCGTAACCACTGTTGTACACCTGGCGGGCAACATCGCCGATCCAGAGCGCCTCAGAATCCACCGCCCGCGCCGGTCCCTGGAAAAAGTTGAACACGGTGGCCGGCTTGCCCGCTGCGGCGTCCGCCACGGTGAGTTTGAAGCGATACCCGCGGCGGTAGACCACGCCGTGCTCGTAATCGTATTCCGCCGGCACGGCAAAGGCCCCGAGGTCGAAGACGCCTTCGGGGGCCTTCCCGGAAAGTGTAACCGTCGTTTCATCGGCCACGCCGTCTGGACGCGTTCTTAGGAGCGTCGCCGTCACCGCCTGCCCGCCGATCGCTGCAGGGTTCGCCCGCAATGTCAGAGTATTGGCCCGGCCTGGAAAGATCGCGAAGTAAGGCGCCACCGCGGAACTCGAACGGCCATTGACCGTAACCTGATGGGGTTCGCGAGCCTGCCCCACCGACTCGCTGTCGGCCCGCGCTCCGACGGGCAGAATACCGACGGCGAACGCGGCCGCCCCAAGCCGAAACGCGTTGCGACCCAGAGCATCCAATCGAATTGCCAGCGTCATGATGGGTCCGGCTGCACTCAAAACTCCGACCGCACCCCGAACGTGACGATGGAGCCGAAGTTCTGGATCCGAATGGGACGCGCATGCGCCGGGACGCCGGGGCCGCTGCGATACTGGCGCTTCGCGTGACCACTGAGATTCCGTGCGCTGCCGTACAGTGAAACGCGCTTCATGATCCGGTATTCGAAAGAGGCGTCAGCGGTGATCTGCGGCGCCACATACCCTAAGGTTCCCGGCGGCACGCTCGCACTCGCCGCGACCGCGGCCCCCGTGACCTTGTAGGAATAAGCCACGTTGAATTTGATCGAAAACCGCGGCCGCAGGAAACTCGCGCCCCAGTTCAAATTCTTGT
>CAMDDW010000109.1:0-11700 GCA_945893185.1 Akkermansia muciniphila
GTAATCGCGGCGCGCTCGTAGCGGCGGTATTCGGAAAAGATACTGATCCAACGGAAGGGACGGAAGGTGAGCGCGGCCTGCACGCCGTTTTGATCGAGCCCGAGAATCGGACGGTAGTAGCGGTCTGCGTTTTCGAGGACATTGAGACGGAAGGCGAGTTGGCGCGTGCCGACGTTGAAGTCGCCGGTGTAGGTGTGCGAACCCTCCGAGTCGAACTTGGTGCTCAGGGTGGCGGAGCGCTGGTTGACGCGGGCGCGCTTGCCGTTGATCACGACAATACCGCCGGGATCGCCGGAACCGTAGAGCAGGTTGTTGGAGCCGTTGACGGCCTCCGCGCTCTCGACATCGAAACCGTTGAAACCCGCGGTGGAAGAGCGGAGGAAACCGTCGCGCCGCGGCTCGCCGATGGAGAAGCCGCGGGCGTTGTAGGCGCCAGGCTGGGCGGAGTCGCCCTCTTGCATGCCGCGCTGGTCCTCACTGCCGCCACCGAAGAGCATCGCGCCGAGGCCACCGTAATCGGAGAGCAGTCGGAACACATCGCCGCCGCCGAGCTCGTCCATCATCGTGCGGGTGAGCACCCGGGCATCGATCGGCGCCTTGTTCAAGGGCGTGCTGATGCCGGTGAGGGAATTGGTGTTGGTGGCCTCGTAGGAGTCGCTGGGGTTGCCGGTGACCTCGAAGGGCGAGAGCACCACGGCGTCGGTCGCGGCGGGCGCGGTGGCGGGTTTGGTGGGCAGCGACTGGGCGGAGAGCGAGAGCGGCGCGACGAGCGCAGCGGAAAACAGGAAATACAGGGGAGTTTTCATTTCGTGACGGTGGAGTGCGGGGTTGGGTGTTGATTGGGGCGGTGGCTAAGACGCGCGGGGTCGCAGCGAAGCTGTGAGTACCCCAAGAAGTTGGGGATTGCTTGGCAATCACCGTGAAGGTGAACTCGTTCACCATGCCCACCACGGACCGGCCGGTTGTCACTTTGAGAGCGGTCGCCCGCCACGCAGGACTCTCGCTGGCGACCGTTTCTTATGCGCTGCGGGCGCATCCCAAAATTCCGCAGATCACGCGGGAACTGGTCGCGGCGGCGGCCACTGACCTCGGCTACCGGCCCAACCCGCGCGTAGCGGGTCTCATGGCGCACCTCCGCGGCGCACGCGTGCGGCCGCAGGCGGAGCGTATCGCCTTTGGTTGGGTGCACACGAGCCGGCGCGTCGCGGCAGAGAATCCTTACCTGCGCACGGTCTTCAAAGGCGCCGTGGCCCGCGCGGAGCGCCTCGGGTTCGCGTTGGAGGAATTCTGGACTGACGATCCCGGGATGACCGAGCCGCGGCTGCAGGAGATCATCGTCGCGCGCGGCATCGCGGGCGTGCTGCTTTCCCCGGTGCTCACGCCGGAGAACTCGCTGGCACTCGACTGGGACTGGAGCCAGTTTGCAGCCGTGGTAATCGGCAACGTGACCTGGACGCCGGAGCTGCATCACGTCGGCCACCACCACTTCCTCGCGATGCGGACGGTGTTGCAGGAACTGGGGAAGCTCGGCTGTACGCGGCCGGCGGCGGTGGTCGACGCGATGATCGACGAGCGGGCGAAACACGCGTGGACGGGGGCGTTTTTCGCAAATCACCCGGAGCCAGCGCGGGCCCGGCGACTGCTCTATTTCCACGACGCGCAACGGTCGCGGGGCCTGGCCGCGTGGCTGCGTGGAAGCGGGGCCGACGCGCTGATCGTGAGCGCGGTCGCGCAACTGTCAGCCCCGGGGGTGCGCGCGTTTTGCCAGGAGAAACAGCTACAGCTTGCCGCCCTCCGCTGGCCCGGAAATCTGCCGACCGCGATCCCCGGAATCGATCAATGCGACGATTTGCTCGGGGCTCAGGCGGTCGAACTCTTGATCGCGCAGCTCCACCACAACGAGCGCGGGCCGCCCCGCCACCCCGGCATGATGCTGTTTCCCGGGCAGTGGGTGGCGGCGACGAGCGATGCGCCCTCCCACAGTCGAGCACAACCCAGCGGATCGGCCACAGGATCAGGAAGGTCCCGTGGGATTCCCGGTAGCCAGCGTCAAAATCCTCCGTAGGCGGAGACGCGGAAGAGCGCGGCGGGGGCGCCGCTGGCGGGGCGCGTGAGTTGGACAGTGAGGCGGCGAGTGCGCACGGGTGCCGCGAGCGTGAGTGCGGCTTGGCTGAGATGTTGGTCGCGGAGTTCGCCGATGAGGCGGCCGGTGTCGTCGAGGACGCGGAGTGCGGGGACGCAGAAAGGCGCGACGGTCTCGGGGTTCAACATGAGCACGGTTTCGAGCGGGTGGTCGAAGTCGGCGTCGAGGTCGAACTCGAGGCGTGAGATCTCGACGGGTTCGGGCCACTCGAGCGCGAGCGTGGGCGCGGCGTCGGTGAGGGCGGCGAGCCAGACGTTGGGCTGGTTCGTGGGACGGCTGAAACCGTTGCGGAGGTTCTCTGGGGCGAAGAGCGCGAGCGGAGGCTCGAGGCGGAGCGCGAGGTTTTTTCCACCGGGCCGGCGCTGCGGTATCCAGAATTCAAAGCTCTCGATGCCGGTGCCGGGCGGCGGCTCTTGGCGCGGAGATTTGGCGACGGCGCGGTTGAATTTTTGGGTGACAGCGAGGACGCCGGTTAGGCGCTGGTCGCTGAGATGGGCGGTGAGCGCGGGGTTGGCGGCGAGGCAGACGAAGGCGTAGCGCGGTGCGTCGATCGAGGAAGGAAAGGCGAGCGTGACGGACTGCGCCGGGCCCACGCCGAGAGGAACGCGGAGCGTGGCGAGGGTCACGTCTGGCGTGTGATTGGTGAGTTTGGAACTGATACGGAGTTCGGCGACGAGTTCGGTGGCAGTGGCGACGTCGAGGGTAAACGTGACGGCGGGCATCGGGCCGGGGGCAACGGGGAGGAGCATGGCCCAAGCGTCGGTGAGCGGAAGACGGTCGAGACCGGCGGAGAGTTCGGAAAGCTGATACGTGGACGACGCAGTGAGCGTGGCGCGCGCGATGAGGTCGGCGGTGTCGTGGAGCGCGACGCCGGGGATAAACTGGCCGGCGCGGAGGAGGCGGCGTTGCAGTTCCGCCATGCGCGCGGGGGCGACGAGATCGCGGGGGACGAGACCGTCGCGCCGACAGAGGGCAGCGGCGAGACCGACGGCTTGGCCGCTGTGGGCGCAGGTGGCCATGACGCGGGTGGAGCCGAACGCGATGTGGGTCGCGCTGGTGATACGGCCAGCGAGGAAGAGATTGGTGAGGTTGCGCGAGTAGAGGCTGCGATAGGGAATCGGGAAAACGCCTTTCGCGTGCCACTGCTGGCAACTGGGCTTTGGGCTGTAGACGCCGGCGGGCGGGTGGAGGTCGATCGACCAACCGCCGAAAGAAACGGCGTCGGGTTGGGGGCGTTGCTCGATGAGGTCGCGCTGGGAAACCATAAAATCTCCCTCGAAGCGGCGGCTCTCGCGTTTGCCGGGAATCGTGCCGACCCACTCGAGCGTGAGGTTAGCGGCTTCGGGAAAGAAGCCCGAGTTCTTGATGTAGTGCCACACGCCGTACGCGACTTTCCAGAGCTCCCACTTGATTTCCTCAGTGTCGTGCACGGTGTCGCGGAGGCCGCCGTATTCGATCCACCAGAGGCGGCAGCCGAACTCGGCGGCGTTGAAATCGCGGAAGCGCGGGACCGACGTGATGTCTTGGAGTGCGTAACTCGGCGGCGTGAATTTTACCGGGCGGCCGGTGTCTTTGGAGTAAAAATAAATCGAATGGCCGAGGAGTTCGGAGTTGGCGACGGCGGGCGCGAAGGCCTCGTCGAATTCGGCGGCGGCCTCGGCGCCGATCCGGAACGCGGCCCCGGCGAGGAAGCCGACGATGCCGTCGCCAGAGGCGTCGACGAAGAGCGGCGCGGCGAGTTCGTAGGCGGTGGAGTTTTGCGAATTGAAGGCGCGGACGGCGCGGATGGTGTCAGGGCCGGACTTTTCCAAATCGTGAACGGCGGTGTTGAGGAGGAGCGTGAGGCTTTTTTCCGCGATGGTTTTTTCGAGGAGAATGGTGTCCCAGATGAGCGGGTTGCCCTCGGGGTTGCGGTATTGGTTTTCGAGGAGGAACTCGTCGATGACGCCGCCCTCGCGAGCCCAGCGGTTGTTGTTACCGAGATGGGAAGTGGCGCCGAGGACCCAGAGGCGAACCTCGCTGGAGGCGTTGCCGCCGAGGACGGGACGGTCCTGGACGAGAATCACCTTGGGGCCGGCGCGGGCGGCGGTGATGGCGGCGCACGTGCCGGCGAGACCGCCGCCGACGACGACGAGATCGGCGGTGAGATTTTTTTGGGTGAGCGCGCGGTGCGCAACGGGAGGGTGGAGGAGCATGGGAGCAGGGCGGAGAGGGGGAGAGGGTGAGAGGCGGAGAGGCGGAGAGAGGGAGAGATTGAGAGAGGGAGAGGCGGAGAGACGGAGAGATTGAGAGAGGGAGAGTAGGGGGCGATCAGTCGTGGTTTGCGGAGCGCAGGAGATGCGGTTGTGTTTCGGCGATGAGAACGACTCTAGATCTGGACGAGGATGTGCTGCGGACCGCGAAAGCTCTCGCGGCACGCTCGAAGCGATCAGTGGGAAAAGTGATCTCAATAGAGCTGCGACGCGGACTGCGAGCGGTTGAAACATTAGCGGCCGGACGGCCTAGGCGAGCTAACGTCGCGGCGGGTTTTGAGGTGATGCCTGCCGGCGGGCGGTTGGTCACCGCAGAACTCGTGTGCCGACTGCGTGACTGAACCGAGACGTGATTTCGGAGCGCAGCGAGGCAGGAAGGCAGCGAAGTGCTCGGACGAGAAATCGCCGACGAAGGGAGGAGCGCAGGACGATTGTTTTGGTCGAAAAATTGTCCGAGCCGGCGGGTCACCGCAGACCGAAAGCTTAAGGGGGCTGACCGTGGGGGGCTAATGGGCCGACTCGTTCCGGGTGAATGGTTGACCGGAAGGATAGACGTGCAACGGGCTGGGCGCATGGCGGTGGACGCGGTCAGACGGTGCTTGGGCGCGAGCGGAGTTGCCAGGCGAGGAGCCAGGCGAGCGGGTGCAGGAGTAGCATGAAGCCGAAGGCAGGATCGTAGGACGTATTGGTTACGAGGGAGCCGACGGCTTTGTTCATCATCAGGCCACCGAGGGAACTGCCGGCGGCGATCACACCGAAGGCAAAGGCGAGCGAGCCGCGTGGCACGAGGTCGACGACGAGGGCGCTGAGATTGATGAGCCACGCGAGATGCGCGAGGACGGCGACCATGCCGAAAGCGAGGACGAGCCAGAGCGCGTCCACGTGCGGGATCACCGCGCCGAGCGGCACGAGCACCGCGCAGCCGAGCATGATCCACAGGCGGCTGCGCGAGGGAGCCGTGCCGCGCTTGATCAACAGACCGGAAAGCCAACCACCGGAGAGCACGCCGATGTCGGCGGCGAGGTAGACGACCCAGGTGACGCTCAGGGATTTTTGATCGAGGCCGCGCGAGTCGTAGAGATACTTGGCGAACCAGAACTGGAAAAAATACCAGACGGGATCGGTCAACATGCGGGCGAAGATCAGCAGCAGGACTTCACGCCGCAGGAGGACGCAGTGCCATTTCCCCCAGTCGGGCACAGCTGCGGGATTGGCGGCAAGTTCCGCGGCTTGCCCGGACTCGATCAGCGTGCGCTCTTCGGTGGAAAGGCGGGGGTGTTCGCTGGGGCGGCGATAGAGCCAGAGCCACGGAATGAGCCAGACGAGTCCGGCGGAACCGGTGACGATGAAGGCCGCTTGCCAGCTGTGCCACGAGGCGAGGCCGATGATGAGGATGGGCGCGAGCGTCGCGCCGACGGTAGCGCCGAGCGTGTAGATGCCGATGGCGAGGCCGCGTTCCTTGGCGGGGAACCACTCGGAGACGGCCTTGGGCGCAGCGGTCCAGTTGCCCGCTTCGCCGAGGCCGAGGAAAAACCGGCACACACCGAGGGACGTCGCGGAGCGGGCGAAGCCGGTGAGAATATTGGAGATCGACCACCAGCCGACGAAGAGGGCCAGACTCCAACGAACGCCGAAGCGATCCACGATTTTACCGGAGAGGATGAGGGCAAACGTGTAGGCGATGAGAAACCAATTGAGAACGGACGCGTAGTCTTCGTTGGAGAGGGCGAGATCTTTTTGGATGGTCGGCGCGAGGATGGAGAGCGCCTGGCGGTCGACGTAGTTGAGGACGGACGCGCCGAAGATCAGGGCGACAATCCACCAGCGGAGATGCGGGATGCGGGGCATGAAAATTTAGGTGGGAGAGAAAACGAATTGAAGGGTGGGCGGACGGTCGTCACTGCGAGCGCTGCGGGGGAGAATCGGCGCTGAGGTAAATCCCTGCACTGCCCTGGCCGCGCCGGCCCGCGACCACGCGGCACTGGTGAACAGAGGAAAGTTCTCGGCTGGCGGGCAGCGCGGGCCCTGGAGTCGCCAGCAGGGCTTCGGCAAGGTTCTGCTTCATGGCTTCATTTCAAGGTAGCGTAGATCCGCTTCGAAAGAATTGAGCGGGGCGTCGGGCCGGCACCTCAGAACCGTCCCCGCACGCCGAACATGATGTAGGAGGGCACCACATAATGCTGCGCGTTTTGCGCGTATTTCGGCGTGTCCGGAGCGCGGCGATACACGAGCAGATCCTTGGCGAAAACATTGCTCCAATTCAGGTAGAGCGAGGCGCGCTTGGTGATGGCATACTCGGCGCTCACGCCGTATTGGCTGGCTGCGGCCTGATATTCGTAGGTTCGCTGAGGAATAAACCCCTCGGCCGAGGTGCCCGGAATCACGAGGATGTAAGATTTTCTCGTTTCTGCCTGGTAAGACCCGGTCAGCCGCAGGGAGAAGCGGGACCGAATGTAGTTCACCCCGAAGGAGAGGACATCCGGCGTGAATCCGACAAAATCCTCCTCGTTGGCACCACTGACCTGCAGATGAGTGTAGTTCACCCACACCTGTGTCAGCTTCAACCATGACGGCACGAACCACAGATCCTGCCGGTAGCTCGCTTCGACGCCGGCGAGCCGGGCGGCACCGACGTTTTCCCAGCGCCGCAGCACATATTGGTCGTTCAGCATGAACTCGATGTCGCTGTCGGCGATGTTGTAGCTCTGCAGCAGGGCCTTCGTCGCCGGAGTGCCGCGCTGCGCGAAGAAGTTCTTCACGTCTTTCTGATAGACTCCGATCGAACCGAACCCGCCCTTGAGCTGATAGGAGTCGAGTGAAAGGTGGAAACTGTCGGCGGTCCACGGCTCCAGGCCGGGGTTACCCACCACGATGGCGCGGGCGCTGGTCGGATTGGTGTCCGTCGGGACCGGCAGGGTGACGCCGGCGACCACATAGCTCACGTCGGGGCGTCCGAGCGTGCGCGCGTAGGCGGCGCGGGCCACGAGATTGTCGCTGAACGCGTAGTTGAAGTTAAGACTTGGATACAGGCCAGCGTAGTCGCGCGACTCGTGGTTGCCGCGCTCTTTGAACTGGAGTCGAATCAGCTCGGTGGCGTCGGTGGTGATGCGGATGAGGGCGCCCGCATTGTCCCTGAGCAAGTTGCCGGCGCTGTCGCGCCGGTAGATGGCGAAGGAATCCTTGAGCAGGCTCCAGCCGTCGAGAGCCGTTTTTTCGTAGCGCAGCCCGCCGGTGAGGTTGGCCCGGTTCTGCAGCAGCTTCAGGTCGAACCGCAGGTAGGCAGCCGAGAGGTCCTCGAGCATCCGTTTGGAGCTTGTGACCGCGTTTTGGACTGCGCTGGAGTTGAGGGTGAACCAGTCCGGGTGATCGACGAAGAGTTTGTAAGCCTTCACTGGGCTGATCCAGCGAATGGGGTTTCCGTTCATCTTCACCCCGATGCTGTCGTCGATCAGATCATAGGCTGAGACGGCGGTAATCCGGTCCCGGCCGACAAAGGTATACGCCGTGTTGGGCCGGATGTCGTCCTTGTCCATCCGGTTGAACGACACCCCGGTCTTGACGGAGAACCTGCCGCCAAACGCGCGGGCCACATCCACGCGCCCGGAGGCCAGATCGGTCTGATACACCGCGTACTCCTCGGTCGTATTTTGAAGACTGTAATTGTCGCCATCGAACCAGTTGATGCTCCTGCCAGCCGCATCCTTGAGCGAAAGGGTGCGCGGCAAAATGCTGTTCCCTTCATTAATGCCATCGCCGCGCATGTTGAGGTTGACGATGCGCGCAAAGGCGCCGGCGAAGTAACCCTTGCCCAGACTGCTGCGTTCCCGAACCGACCGGGAATAAGAGCCCTGTCCGTCGATGCGCCACTCGCTACCGCGATGTCGATAGTGCACGCTCGCCTGATCGTTGGTCGTCGTGGACTCGTAGTTCAGCGGATTATTGCTCCCCATTTCCATCGTGCCGGTGTTGCCGCGGGATTGGGCATAAGTCGCGTCGCCGATGGCATCGTAGGAAGCATTGATGCGCGCCGTGAAAAAGCTGGTGGCTTTCTCGCTGGCGATGATCCGGCGCTGGACGCCCACGCTGAGGGTGTCGTTGCGGGCGATCCGCCCGTCCACGTTTACCTGAAAATTTTCCGTGCGCGTGATGTCGGCTTCCTGCTTCCACTGGCCGATCGCAAAGGCGAAGTCTTTCCGCAGGCCGGTCGGATAGGTCGACTTCAAATTCCAGAAAGCGACCTCGGACGGCGTGTCGTCGGTCGGGCGCTGTTTCCAAGAACGTGATACGCCGAGACTGATCGCCAGCCGTTTCCCCACGGGGAAGGCGAGGCTGGCGTTGACGGATGGCTCAGCGTGGCGCGGCGAGAGCGCTCCCGTCGGCTGGCGGGCTCCGCCGTCGAACGTCAGACCGTTCCGATTGTTGAAATTCATATAGGCTTGGTAGCTCGCGGTGGGGCGCTTGAGGCCCAGCAGAGTCTTGGTGACGAGATTCAACGAGCCACCCAGACCAGCCGCCGGCATGTCCGGCGTGGGAACTTTGGAGACCTCGACCCGCTCGATGTTCATCATCGGCACTTCCTGCAGTGCCATCGTGCGGCTGCTTCCCGGGCCGATGCCCGTGCCGGCGAGGTTGGCCCCGTCGAGTTGGATGCTGGACATCTCGGCCGGAAATCCGCCGAGGGCGATTTTGCCCGGGTTGTCGCCGTCCTCGATGATGGCCACGCCCGGCAGGAAGCGCACATAATTGCCGATGTTCTCGAAGCCGCGGTCGCCGAGTTCGTCGAAGGCGACGACGTTTTTGATGTTCGCGGCGTGGCGCTGCTCGTTCATGGCCAGGGCCTGAGCGCTCATGGTTTGGTCAGCCACCACTTCGAATTTCTCGAGCAGGACCACGCCGTCGTCCTTGCGGGAGTCAGGCGCGCCCTCGCGCGCGAGCCGGAATTCGTGGCCGGCGGTTCCCTGCGGCGGCACCGCCAGCGTCGCCTTCTGCGACGCGAAGCCGAGGTAGGAGATTTCTAATTGAACCGTTCCCACCGGGGCGTTGCGAAACGCGAACCGGCCCTCGTCGTCGGTCAAAGTCTCCTGAGCGGTTTCCGCGATGACAACTTTTGCCCGGCCGAGGGGCAGCCCGCTCGCCTGGTGAACAACCGTCCCCTCCACTGTGCCCCTGGGTGCGGGGACGGGCTGCGCTCGACAGATCTGGGCGAACGCGAAGGTTGCGAGTAAGCTCCCGACCAAGCCCACGGCACGGAGCCCTCTTCCCCCGGAGAAAACGGACGAGCGGTGAGTGCGATCGGTTGCCGGATGCAGGTTGGGCGGGCATCTGGGCGCGGAGAGAAATGGATGGGCAGGTGTTTTGGGGTGCATGGCGAAATGAAGGGGCGAGGGTAAAAAATTTGCAGCCGAGACCGTGGGCGCGGGCGGACGGCTACGCAAAAAGGGTCGTCACCGGCCGGCCCTTGTCGGCCACCGTGAACGGTCGGCCCGAGGGCGAATGTTCGATGTGGCCGATGTCCATGCCGAGGGCCATCGCGATGGTCGCGTTGAGATCGGGCATGGTGACAGGATTCTCCGCGACGTGTTCGCCGATGGCGTCGGACTGGCCGTGGACATAGCCGCCTTTCGCGCCGCCGCCGGCCAGCCACCAAGTGAAGACGCCGGGGTGGTGGCCGCGTCCGGCGGTGACGGTGCTGATCTGGGGTGAGCGGCCGAACTCAGTCGCCATGACGACGAGTGTGCTCGCGAGTAGACCGCGTTGGTGGAGGTCCTCAAGCAGGGCGGCCATCGTCTGATCCACCGAGGGCGTCATGTTTCGCATGGCTTTGATCTGATCGTTGTGCGTGTCCCAGTTTTGGTCGTCCTCCACCTCGATAAAGCGCACACCCGCCTCGACCAGACGGCGCGCCAACAGGCAGCCCTTGCCGAACGTATGCGAACCATACGCCGCCTGCGTCTTCGCATCTTCGCGCGTGATGTCGAAGACCTTCAGGTCTTCGCTTTTCATGAGCGTGGCGGCCTCCTGCTGGATCTTGAGATAAGCCGCCGCGTCGCGGTGCGGAGTCTGCTGCACGAAGTGGCTGCCGATGGCGCGCGCCAGCGCAGTGCGGCGGTTGAAGTCTGCCTCGCTCACGGACGTGGGCCGGGCGGAGTTCTGCAGGCCCGCACCGGGATCCACGATGGGCAAAGGCGCGAGATGTGCGGGGAAATAGCCGCTGCCCGGATGCTGTGGACTGCCGTTGATGAGCACATTGCCCGGCAGCAGCCGATTTTCGGAACCGAGCAGCTTCACGGCCCACGAGCCGAGCGCCGGGTGCCGGATGGTGGGGGTCATGAAGTGGCTGGTGTGTGCCGAGTAGGTGCCAAGTTCGTGGATACCCAGCGTGGACGTCATGGAGCGCACGAGCGAAACGTGGTGCATCTGCCGCGCCATGCGCGGAAACCATTCGGAGACTTGCACACCGTCCGCACTCGTCCCGATGGCTTTGACCCCGCCCATCTCGGCGCGACCGGGCTTGGGGTCAAACGTGTCGATGTGCGAAAGCCCGCCGCGCAGATAGAGAAAGATCACGCTCTTTGCCCGGGCGCGGGGTGGCGTCCCCGCGGCACGCAAGGCCCCGAGGCCCGGCAGCAGACTCACGCCCAGAAAGGTTTTGACGAAGCGTTCGACAAACGCGCGGCGGGACAGGTCGGTGATGATCGATTTCATGAGGGGAAACGGGCGGTTAACGTTGGAAGAGAAACTCGGGCGAATTCAGCAGCGCCCAAATCGTGTCCTCCACCGGCGTGAGGCTCGTGGCCGTGAGGGTCGCTATAGCCGAAAGCTCCCCGTCGCTCGGGGAGCGCACGAGGAGTGCGCGATAGACGAGTGCTGTCATCCGGTCCTTGTGACCATCGGCGGAGGCCAACTGGCGCCGTAGATGGGAATCGGTCGCGAGAACGCGCGCGACGAGTTCGCCGTTCATCAACGCCAGCGCGTGCGTGGTGTTGGGGTCGCGATTGAACGCATCGATCTCGCGGCGATCCGACTGGCCGAACTGGCGCAGGAAATGTCCCAGTGGCAGCGGCAGCGGAATTTCCGAGGCCCGGAGAAAATCCCGCGGCAACGATTGCCAGCGCGGATCGGTTTCCGGCGCGATCTGGGGACCACCCATTTCCAAACCCAGCAGGTGCGGGCTGAAAAAATTCTCGTTCTCCCGCGCGTGGGCGGCGTGCAGTCGTCGCACCTCGGTGTCGTCCCCACGGGCTCGCGCCGCGGCGAGTTCCTTTTTTTGGTCCGCGAGCCGCAGGTTGTATTCGCGATGCCGGA
>CAMDDW010000110.1:0-7165 GCA_945893185.1 Akkermansia muciniphila
CTCGAAATCAAAAACCTCCAGGTCGAATTCGGCTCTGGCGCCCGCGCCGCCCGCGCGGTGGACGGCGTCTCCCTCTCGCTGGAGGCCGGCAAGACCTTGTGCCTCGTCGGCGAGAGTGGCTCTGGGAAGAGCGTGACCGCGCTTTCCATTGCCAAGCTGGTGCCGTCTCCGCCCGCGCGCTACGTCGGCGGCGAGATTCTCATCGAAGGCCGGGATGTTTTGAAAATGTCCTCGCGCGAGTTGCGCAACATTCGCGGCGGCCTCGTGAGCTACGTCTTCCAGGAACCGGGCGCGTCCTTGAACCCGGTCTTCCGCATCGGGGCGCAAATCAAGGAATCCCTCAAATACCATCGGCCTGCAGTCGCCAACGATGCCGAGGTCATCCGATTGCTGAAGCTCGTCGGCATTCCCGCGCCGGAATCGCGGCTGAGAAATTATCCACACGAACTGTCCGGCGGCATGCAGCAACGTGTGATGATCGCGATGGCGCTCGCATCGCAACCGAAGCTGCTCGTGGCTGACGAACCCACCACCGCTCTCGACGTCACCATCCAGGCGCAAATCATTGAGCTGTTGGGCGACCTGCGCAAACAACTGGGCATGGCCGTACTACTCATCACCCACAACCTCGGCATCGTGGGTGACCTCGCCGATGACGTGGCGGTGATGTATGCAGGACAAATCGTCGAGCACGGGCCGGTACGCGAGGTTCTCCAGAGGCCGCTCCATCCCTACACCCAGGCGTTGATCCAGTCCGTGCCCGACCTGGAGGCCAAAGTCGAGCGTCTGACGGCAATTCCCGGCACTGTTCCATTGCTGGGATCCTTTCCGGGCGGGTGCCGCTTTCATCCCCGTTGTCCGAAGGCACAGGCAAGTTGCTCCACCCAGGCTCCAGAACTCGCCTCCGTCAAAGCGGGCCGTCGGGTGCGCTGCCCGCTCTGGGACTCGCTGCTCGCACCTCAAACCATTTCCTATCGGGCATGAATCTTCTCGAAATCCAAGACCTCAAGGTCCACTTCCCTGTCGCACAACGCTTGTTTGGCCGGACGAAGGAATTCGTGCGCGCCGTGGATGGCGTGAGCTTCACCATCGCGCCTGGCGAAACGGTTGGGCTGGTGGGTGAGAGCGGTTGTGGCAAGACCACGCTCGGGCGCGCCGCCATCAAACTCATCGAGCCGACCTCCGGTCGGATTATGTTTGAGGGCGAGGACATCGCCGCCCTCAGCGGCACGGAACTGCGCGCCCGCCGCCGCCGCTTCCAGATGATTTTCCAGGACCCCTTCGGCTCGCTAGATCCGCGACGGACCGTCTCCGACATCATCGGCGAAGCGTTGGATATTCACCGCCTCGCTCCCGATGCCACGGCCCGGCGCCAGCGCATCGACGCCTTGCTGAAGGATGTGGGACTCGATCCTACCCACGCGTCGCGCCTGCCCCACGAATTCAGTGGTGGACAGCGCCAGCGCATCGGCATCGCACGAGCCCTGGCCGTCGAGCCGAAGCTCATCGTCTGCGACGAGCCCGTTAGCGCGCTCGATGTGAGCGTGCAGGCGCAAATCATCAACCTGCTCCAGGATCTTCAGCGCGAGCACGGCATCGCGTATTTGTTCGTCGCGCACGATCTCGCGGTGGTGAAATACATCAGCCGCCGCATCCTCGTGATGTATCTGGGCCGCATCGTCGAGTCCGGAGAGGCCAAGGAAGTCTGTCGCGCGCCGAAACATCCCTACACCCAGGCGTTGCTCTCGGCCGTTCCCGTCGTCGATCCCGATTCCAAACGCCAGCGCATTCTTCTGGCCGGCGATGTCCCCTCACCGATTCATCCGCCCGGCGGCTGTCCTTTCCATCCGCGTTGTCCGGTCGCCGAAGCGCGCTGCAAGACTGAAGTCCCACCGCTGCGTGAACTCGGCTCTGGCCGCAAAGCCGCGTGTCATCTGGCGACGTGATGAGTGAGGTAGCGGTCCAAAAGCCGCTTCTTTGGGGTGTGCCCGATTAACGACCCCGATGATGAGTCTGTAAAAGATTTGAAGGACAGTATCATAAAGCTGTCGAGGTAGTCTTGCTATATCGGATAGACCGTGCTAGCGTGTTTGGATATTAAAATCAACACGCTACAGCTAAATAATACACGAATACAACGCAACTTAGACAGTGTCTTTTTCGTGGGCAAAACGTAGAATAGTGTTCCAAGTATTTAAATCTGTTTTAAATATTTAAAACACTATGCGAATGCATAGCGTGGCTCCTTAAAATATGTTGACAAAACTTATTTATACTAATCCTTTGGTATATCTCTTTCGCGCAACATGGAAGTACTCAGAAGGAAATCATAGACATATTTATTTTTACTGGACATTGTTTGTCCTGGGCAATATCTCGACGCTTTTGATCGAACCGTTTCTGACTGCAAAGATGATAAATATCATCCAGGCAGAAGGGATAACAAAAGCATCTATAGATAGCCTACTGCTCTTACTTGGGCTATCGGTCTTGGCCACTATTTTATTTTGGTCATGCCATGCTCCAGCAAGAGTGATGGAACTTTCAAATGCCTTTAAGGCTAGAGTAAATTATCGACAGTATCTGATCAAAGGAGTGATGAATATGCCGCTAGAATGGCATGTTAAGCATCATACGGGCCAGACCATCGATAGAATTGAAAAAGGGACCACAGGGATTTACAATTTTGCTGAGGATACATTTCTCATCATTTATGCAGTAGTCGAGCTAGCAATTAGTCTGACTATGCTTGCATATTTCAGTCACTCTGCAGGGATCATAGTAATAGGCATGCTGCTTATCAGTATATGGATAACTATGCGTTTCGACAATGTGCTTATTGAACGATACAAAGAGTTGAGTCGTGCAGAAAACAAAATCGCTGAAAGAGTTATCGATTCAATCAGTAATATCTCAACCCTCATTACTCTGCGAGTAGAGCGGATTGTCTTCAAATCTATTATGCATATGGTTCAAAAGCCCTATGATCTAGATCTACGTACAAATACCTTATCAGAAATAAAATGGGGATTGACCGGACTCTGCTGCCGTCTGACCACAGCTCTAGTTCTCGGTTTCTATTTCTGGGATCAAGCGCGTCTTGGTACAGGCGTACTTATCGGCAGTGTATTTCTATTAATATCTTATCTACGGAGAATTGAGGAAACATTCTTTCGATTTACCGGAATGTATGGAGACATCATCAAGCGCCGCGCAAGGGTGAACAATGCTGAAGATTTATCCAAAGACTTTTCACCGAATGGAATGGTCAATCATGTTCTTCCAGATAACTGGAGAGAATTACGAGTGAGAAATCTCAGCTTCTCTTATAAATCAGAGTCAGAAAGGGACCCACACATTGACGACATATCATTTACAATTAAGCGTGGTAAACGCATCGCATTGATGGGGCAAAGTGGCAGTGGAAAAACTACTTTACTCAAATTGATTCGTGACCTATATCATCCACAAAATGGAGAGATAAGTGTGGATGATGTAATCATTCTAAATGGATTTAACGGAATATCCCAAGCCGTAACTTTGGTCCCTCAAGATCCAGAGATTCTCTCAGCAACAATTGAGACCAACATCACTCTGGGTGCAGAATATGACCTAGAGACGATTCATCGGTTCACTGACATGGCATGCTTTACTGATGTCATAAGTGATTTACCAAAAGGCTTAGAATCTACCACCAAGGAAAAGGGGGTAAACCTAAGTGGTGGTCAGAAACAAAGACTAGCTCTTGCTCGTGGACTACTCGCTTGTCTGGATAAAGAAATAATCCTACTAGACGAACCGACAAGTAGTCTCGATTCCAAAACAGAAAGAGAAGTCTATCGAAATATCTTTAACGGTTTTGTCGGCACGACTATCGTCTCATCTATACACCGCCTGCATTTGTTACCATTGTTCGATGAAGTCTGGATGTTTAAAGATGGCAAGATTATTGCCCAAGGTAGCCTACGAGATTTGATTGATAATTGTTCAGACTTTCAAGTTTTGTGGGATCAATACCGAGATGTACAATCCTGATTCAGAGAGCACCCTGCGGCGCAACGTTTTATCTCAATTTAAACTTACGAGTCGTGATGAATCTCGGCTCCGACTGCAGAGGGTTGTCCATCCGTGTGGGCGACAAGGGACTTCGGTAAGAACGGTATGACCAACAATACCAATGCTGAAGTTCCTGAGTTGATCCAGACCATCGGAGTAAAGCTGTTCCCAAATTTCTCAAACCAACTTGAACCTAAAACATCGGACATCTGGTAGGATATAGTACCAAAGCTAAAAATAAGTGCATATCCTAGTGCTTCGCAACCCTTGGGTGTCGAGCGAGCAAGCAAGTCGAAAATCGCCAACCAAGCCATGGCCGTGCCGAGACCAGCGGCAGATTCAACAAGAGCGGCTCCGAGTTTCGAATTGTACCCTAGATAGCAAAACGCGGAGAGGACGCTGAGTGTGACTCCAAAATAGAGAAGTGTTCGCAACGGGTATTTTCGACATAAGTAAAGGTAAGCCAAGCTCCCGATGAGCGCCGTCCCGAAATGAATGAATTGAAGGAATCCGATAAATTCTAGCGACAGCTTCAAATGATCCGTCTGATGAAAAAAGAGAGGAGTATGAAATCCTGGGGTGAATCGGACCAACATCCAAAACACGGTGGCGATCCATAGTGTCCTCGAAGAAAACAGCTTTTTGAATTGCAACAAAGTCGCCTTGGCCGCCCCAGTACTTGGAATCGTTACCCTTGGTTCATGGTGGAATTTAACAAAGAACCCGACCAAAACAAACAACAGGACGCCAGCAATGGCCATGCCTGAACGGACAAAGTGGGAAGCGATCCAACCGCCTACGAGCGCGGATAGCAAAATTCCGAGGTTATCGCTGGCGTTCCGGATCGCACTCATTTGTCCGGTTACTTTATACTCTTGCCCGCATTGAACAAGCATCCCGCCCAGGGTGGTCTGACCGATAACGATGCAAATAGTGATTATGACCAGTAAGGTCAGCATCGATCCATAGGACGTAGGAATGATCGCTAAAACAATCCAAAGGACGCCCGCCAACAGTGTAGACACCACGAGGTAACCCTTACGGCGAGTGCCCAGCAAAGGGAAGTTGTCGATCAAAAGCCCCGCGAGTGGTTTGAAATACCAAGCCATGGAAGCGATTGCAAAAAAGGCCGCTATTTTTGTTGGTTCTAGGTGAAGCTGATCTTTAAGGATGACCTTCAGCGCCAGTGCCATAATGCCGTCTCGATGGTTGCCAAAATTTAAGAACAGGTAACCAATGCCGACGAGCATCATGATCCGACGCATTTGGCTTTGGCCGCTTTTAATCATGGGTTGAAAGGTCTCAGGCAATGGGCCCTCCGATCGGGTGAAGCACGGTTATAGCAGACATAACTGGCACTGGATCACGGTTGGGGCAGGGTTTTTCCTAAGGCCGACCGGATCTCGGCGGCCAGCATTTCGGGCGAGAGGTTGGCTTTGGCGACAACTTGGGCGACTTGCCCTCGCAATCGCTGATGGTCTGCCGGGGTGAGGATCTTCGCCGTCATCACTACTACCGTGGTCCGGGCGCATCCCGGCTGCTTGCGGAAGGCTTCCAAGAACTCGAACCCGTCCATCTCCGGCATCATCAGGTCCAGAAGCACCAGATCAGGCGGGCCTTGGGTCAACCGTTCCAGGGCTTCTCGCCCGTTGCCGGCAACCACCACCTGCCAGCCCTCCTTGGTCAAACGCTTCTGAAGCAGTTCTTGCGTGGCTTGGTCGTCCTCGACGATCAACACCCTCCGGCCAAGACCCACTTTGGCATGACGATTCAACACCGACGACAACCGGCTGAAGTCGAGCGGCTTGGTCAGATAATCGGCCGCCCCCAGGCTGAATCCCAGCCCGCGTTCATCGACGATCCTGACCACGATCACCGGGATGTCCGCCGTTTCCGGGTCCTCTTTCAAGGCGGCCAGGACTTCCCAGCCATCCATCCCTGGCATCATCACATCGAGCGTGATGATATCGGGGTGGAGTTTTCGGGCCCGGGCCAGCCCTGAAGTGCCGTCCGGGGCTGTTTCGACGCGGAACCCATCGCGATTCAAGGAACGCCTCAAGAGGTCTTGCACCGTGGCGTCGTCATCGATGACCAGCACCAGCGGGCCTGAGCCCGTGGAGGGGGTTTCCGCAGCGGGTGCGCTCACGGCCGGGACCGTCTCCTCTGGCACCTCGATCACTTGGGCCGGGATTGTGGCGGTGAAGGTGGATCCTTTGCCTGCTTCACTGGCGACCGTCAGATCCCCGCCCATGATTTGGCAGAACTTACGGCTCAGGGCCAATCCGAGGCCCGTGCCTCCGTATTTCTTAGACGTTGAGGCATCGGCCTGGGCAAAGGCCTGGAACAAGCGGCCCACTTGCTCTGGGGTCATGCCAATCCCGCTATCGATGACGTCGAAGACCAAGTCCGCCCCGTGACGACGGGCTCGCAAGGTGATAGTGCCCTTGTCGGTAAACTTGCTGGCATTGCTCAGCAAGTTGAAGAGCGCCTGCCGAACCTTGGTGACATCGGCTCGCATGGACCCGATTTCCGGCGCGACTTCCAACGTCAGTTGATTGCCGTTTTTGTTGATCATGGGCTGCACGGTCGCGGCCACCTCGTTCAACAGCGTCTGCACCTCGAAGTTCTCCAAATAGAGGGTCATCTTACCGGCCTCGATCTTGGAGAGGTCGAGGATGTCGTTGATTAGCCCAAGCAAATGCTTGCCTGCTCCGTGGATCTTTTGGAGGTCGGGCTTGATCTCTGGGGTTCCCAGATCGTCCGCCTCTTCTTGGAGCATTTCGCTGTAGCCAATGATGGCATTGAGCGGAGTCCGCAGTTCGTGGGACATGTTGGCCAGGAATTGCGACTTCGCCTTGCTGGCAGCCTCCGCTGCCACTTGCGCTACCTGGAGCGCCTCACTCTTGATCTTAATTTCCTCCAATTGCTTCAACGCCACGCTATTGCTGGCTTCAAGGCTCAGTCGCAACTCACGGAAACGATTGCCCAAGAGACAAAAGCCGCTCAACGCAAAGGAAATCACCGCCGGTATTTGGACGTACTCCCAGGCGAGATCGGGGTTTGAGCCAACTGGTGTCGGAATAAAGGAAACCAGCAGTTGTTGCAAATA
>CAMDDW010000111.1:0-5471 GCA_945893185.1 Akkermansia muciniphila
AGCGTCTTTCAAAAGTACGATCTACCGGGCCAGATGCTGAAGAGCTTCACCGTCACTCACGGTATGGTATTTCGCGACGGAAAGCGGCCCAATGTGCGCGGCTTTTTACGCCATGATGCGAGCGCCTCCTACCGCACGAAACTCTTCAACAAGAGTGTCTCGATCGTGCTGCGCGTTCAAAACGTGCAAGACATCATGTACTGGCAGGGCAACCAGGCTCGCGGTGCGCCCCGCACCACGTCGCTCCAACTCACCACGAGGTTCTAAAGCTGCGTCGCAGACAACGGGGCACGCAGTTGGGTGACTCGTTGTCTTCGTTTTTTCCCCGACTCGGTCGGAGCCGACACGGCTCTGGCCCACAAACTGGTGCGCATCCTCTCCACCATGATCAAGACCCGCACGGCATGCGATCCCGGCAAGCTCGGCGATCCGGCACTCACCCGCCAATGCAAAAAGGGTTCGCTCAGCAAACACGCCGCCCTCCTCGGCTTCTCCCTCCAACCAGCCGATGCAGGCGCTATTTCTTAGGAGCAAAATCCCGTTTTCCTGTCAGCCATCTTAATTCATTCGGGTCGTTGACCCGACCGATGCGTTCGGCAGCATTTCACTTCACATTTCACTCGCATCGTGCCCCCTCCCCGTCGCCGTCTCACCTCACTGTTCGCGCTAATCGGCGCCATCGGCGCCTGCCTCAACGTCGCTCCTCTCCGCGCCGCCGAGCCACTGACTTTTAACCGCGACGTCCGCCCGATTCTCTCGGACAACTGCTTTCAATGCCACGGCCCCGACGCCGCCAACCGTAAGGGCCATCGCCGCCTTGACACCTACGAGGGCGCCACCGCTGAGCGCCAAGGCTTTCGCGCCTTCGTGCCTGGCCGCCCCGATCAATCGGAGGCGTGGCTCCGCCTCACGAGTGTGCACGACGACGAACTCATGCCGCCCCCCGAGGCCCACAAGACTGTTACCGCCGAGCAAAAGGAAACCCTCCGCCGCTGGATCGCCGAGGGCGCGCGCTACGAGCGTCACTGGGCCTACGAGCCGCTCCGCCCCGTCACGCCACCCGCCGTGAAAAACGAAAGCTGGGTCCGCAATCCCGTCGACCGCTTTATCCTCGCCCGCCTCGAGCGCGAAGGCCTCGCCCCCTCGCCACCCGCCGATCCCGCAACCCTCCTCCGCCGCGTGAGCTTCGACCTCACCGGACTGCCTCCATCCCCAAAGGCCGTCGCTGCTTTCCGTCCGTCCGCTCTGGGCGCCCAGCTCGCGGCGCTTTTTTCGTCCCCCCATTACGGCGAACGCATGGCCTCCGACTGGCTCGACGCCGCGCGCTACGCCGACACCAACGGCTACCAGGTGGACCGCGACCGCGAGATGCACGCGTGGCGCGACTGGGTGATCCGGGCTTTTAACGACAACAAACCGTTCGATCAATTCACCATCGAGCAGCTCGCCGGCGACCTGTTGCCCAACGCCACGCTCGAGCAGAAAATCGCGACCGGCTTCAACCGAAACCACATCCTCAACGAGGAAGGCGGCGTGATCGCCGACGAGTTTCTCGCCGAGGCCACCGCCGATCGCGTCGAGACCGTCGCCACCGCGTGGCTCGCGCAGACCTTCAACTGCACGCGCTGCCACGACCACAAATTCGACCCCTTTACGCAGCGGGACTTCTACAGCCTCAAGGCGTTCTTCAACAACCTGCCCGAGACCGGCAAGGGCACCTACGCGGCCAGCATCCGCCGTAACGCACCGCCGATGCTCCGCCTGCCCGCACCCTCCGCGGAGGCAAAGCTCGCGGGACTCGAGCGCGAGCGCGAGGCCGCGGTCGCGCGCCTCCCCGCTCTCGCCGCCGCGCAAAGCGCCGCCGCGCAAAGCGCCGCCGAACTCCAAGCGTGGGAGCAGCGCCTCACCGCGGCATCCGTCGTTTGGATACCCGCCGAGATCGTCGGCGCGACTGCGCCCAACCTCGATTTGCCGATTGATGCGTCGCGCCGCCGGGTGCAGATCTCCGCGCTCGAGAACCGCGTCAACCGCATCACGCTGCGCGTGAAAGCCTCGCTCACTCGCGCGACGGCGGTACGCCTCAGTGCAACGGGCCCCAGCGAGGTCTCGACCTTTTCTTTCCATACGATGAGCACCACGGCCGTGGTGAACGGCAAGCCCGCGCGCAACGCGCTCCCGCTCCGTGCCGCCGCCGCCGCCGACTCGGTCGCTGTCGCCGCGGCCACGCTCCTCGTCGATCAGGATCGCGAGACACGCCTGACCCTCGCCGCCGCCACCGAGCGACCCGCCGCCGTCGTCTTCGAGATCGAGGGCGGTTTCGTCGCCGCCGACGGAACGGTCGAGCTTCAAGTCGCGCTCGACGGGAGCGAATCCACCGGCCCCACCTTGTGGGAAGTCCACATCACCGCCGAGGATCCCGCGCTGCTCGCCCCGAACGCCGTCGTCGCCGCGGCCGGCTTCGCCTCTTCGGCCCGCACCGCCGCCGACGTTGATCTGTTGCGCGCGCACCGCGCGTTCCAACTCCCTGCGTACCGCCAGCTCTCGGACCGAATCGCCACGCTCGCTCGCGAGATCAGGCGCACCGACGACACGATTCCAACGACGCTCGTCATGGCCGAGCGTGCCGAGCCGCGCGCCACCCACATCCTGATGCGAGGCGCCTACGATCATCCCGGCGAGCGGGTCTTCCCCGCCACGCCCGCGATTTTGCCGCCGATGGACCCGGCATGGCCGCGCACCCGGCTCGGCCTCGCTCGCTGGCTCATGAGCCCGGAAAATCCTCTCCCAGCGCGCGTCACCGTGAATCGTCTCTGGCAGCTCGTGTTTGGCACCGGCCTCGTGCGGACCGCGGGCGACTTCGGCTCGCAGGGCGAGAGGCCGAGCCACCCCGAGCTGCTCGATTGGCTCGCGCAAGAGTTCATCCGCAGCGGCTGGGACGTGAGGTCGTTGCTCCGCATCCTCGTCTCGAGCGCGACCTATGCGCAAAGCTCGCGCTTCACGCCCGAACTGCTCGCGCGTGATCCGGAGAACCGCCTGCTCGCCCGCGCGTCGCGTTTCCGTCTACCGGCCGAGGCCGTGCGCGACTCCGCGCTAGCTGTCAGCGGCTTGCTCGTCCCCACCATCGGCGGGCCCTCTGTGAAACCCTACCATCCGCCCGGCCTCTACGAGCAGGTTACCGCCGGCACAGGCACCACGGTTTATGTGCCCGGCACCGGCGCCGATTTGTATCGCCGCACGCTGTACACGTATTGGAAACGCTCCGTGCCGCACCCCGCGCTCCTCGCGTTTGACCTGCCGTTCCGCGAGACCTGCACCGTGCAGCGCGTGCGCACCAACACTCCGCTGCAGGCGCTCAACCTCATGAACGACCCGACCTACGTCGAGGCCGCGCGCGTGCTCGCGCACCGCATGCTCCGCGAGGGCGGCGCTGATTCCGCCGCGCGTCTGGCACACGGGTTCCGCCTCGTGCTCTCCCGCGCGCCCCGCGCCCCAGAACTCGACTTGCTCGTCCGTGCGCAGGCGCGCTCGCAGCGCGCGTTTGCGACCGATCCCGCCGCGACCGCCGCCTACGTGCGCGTCGGCGCGACGGCGCCCGACGCGACCTTCGACGCCGCCGAACTCGCCAGCTACGCCGCCGTCGCCGGCACGATCCTCTGCATGGACGAGGCGGTCTCACGCAACTGACCACCATGAATATTTCGCCACACTCTGCGTTTCTTACCCGCCGGGATTTCCTCGGCCGCGGCGTCGCGGGCCTCGGCGCGGCGGCGCTCGCCACGTTGCTTAACCCACGACTTTTCTCCGCCGCGGCCGCCCGCCCGGGCCTGCCGCATTTCGCGCCGAAGGCCAAGCGCGTCATCTGGCTCACGCAAGCCGGCGCGCCCTCGCAGATCGATCTCTTCGACTACAAGCCCGGCCTCGCGTCGCGCTTCGGCACCGATTTGCCCCATTCCGTGCGCGGCGGCCAGCGGCTCACCGGGATGACCTCCGAGCAGAAGCACCTGCGGATCGCGCCGTCGATTTTTCCGTTTCAGCAGTACGGCCAGAGCGGGCTCTGGGTGAGCGACTTGCTTCCCCACACCGCGAAGCTCGCCGACGAGATCTGCGTTGTCCGCTCGATGCACACCGAGGCGATCAATCACGACCCGGCGATGACACTCCTGCAAACCGGTGCCGAGCTCGCCGGGCGCCCGTCGTTCGGTGCGTGGACCGCTTACGGGCTCGGCTCGGAAAACGAAAATCTGCCCGCCTTCGTCGTGCTGATTTCACGGCCGTCGGGCCAGGGCAACGCCCAGCCGCTACACGAGCGCATGTGGAGCGCCGGCTTCATGCCCTCGAAATACCAGGGCGTGCGCTTCGGCTCGGGCAAGGATCCCGTGCTGTTTCTCTCCGACCCGCCGGGTATTGACCGCGCGCACCGCCGCGCACTGCTCGACGATCTCGGCGCGCTCAATCGCGGCACGCTCGCCGACTATCAGGACCCGGAGACGCAGGCGCGTATCGACCAGTTCGAACTGGCCTTTCGCATGCAAGCCTCCGTCCCCGAGCTCGCCGATCTCTCGGCGGAGTCGTCGGCGGTGTTTGAGGCCTACGGCCCCGAGTCGCGCAAGGCCGGCACCTACGCCGCCAATTGCCTGCTCGCGCGCCGCCTCGCCGAGCGCGGCGTGCGTTTCATCCAGCTCTACCACCGCGGCTGGGACCAGCACCTCAACCTGCCCCGCGACATCCGCAGCCAGTGCCGCGACACGGATCAGCCCACCGCCGCGCTGCTCGCCGACCTCAAGCAACGCGGCCTGCTCGACGACACGCTCGTCGTGTGGGGCGGCGAGTTTGGCCGCACGGTGTACTCGCAAGGTACGCTCACCACCGACAACTACGGCCGCGACCATCACCCGCGCTGCTTCACGATTTGGCTCGCGGGGGCGGGCGTGAAGCGCGGGCACGTGTTTGGCGAGACCGACGAGTTTTCCTACAACATCGTGCGCGATCCCGTGCATATTCACGACCTCAACGCCACCGCGCTGCATCTGCTCGGCATCCAGCACGAGCGTCTCACCTATCGCCACCTGGGCCGCGACTACCGCCTGACCGACGTGCACGGGCAGCTTGTCAAAGACATCCTTTCATAGTGAATCCTATGTCTCCGATCATGGTTCTCCCGATCCTCCGTCCATTTCGATTTCTGGCCCTCTTGCTCAGCCTGAAGACGAGCCGAAGGGGGTAGAGTAGGCAGGAGCTGGCCGAGGTGAGTCAGCCAACTCCCGCCCCTCATCAAACCGGACGGGCGGATTTCCCGCATCCGGCTTTCCGAGAACATACGTCGCAAAGCTACCGGCGCCAGGCGCACGTCCGAGGAAGCGACCAGAGTTGATATTGTCCGAGCAGACGTTCGTCGGTGAAGAAACTGAATAGCCCATGCGTGCAGTCATACTTCCGCCACAGCCACCGCCGCACGCGGTTTTGCAGCCAGA
>CAMDDW010000112.1:0-6963 GCA_945893185.1 Akkermansia muciniphila
CTCCACGCTGAGGGCTTCTTTCACGGTGGAATCGACAAGGTTGTTGTGGCTTTTATCCGCGCATCCTTGTGCTGGACACTTGGCATCGGATTCATCGGGCTGGCCCACCGTTATCTGAAGAAGCCCCGGCCCGCTATCCGTTATCTCGCAGATTCCGCCTATTGGGTGTATTTCATCCACCTCCCGATCACATTTAAACTTTCATATATTGCTCAACAAATTGAATGGGGAAGTTCGTTGTTCAAGAGCTACGTGGTCCTAGTAGTGTCCACGGTCATTATCTACTGGTCGTACAATACGTTCATTCGCTATGGATGGCTTGGAGACTTCTTTATGGGACGGCGAAAATCTCGCTCGGATCCGGGCGAGGCTGAGTTTTCAATTTTGAACCTCATTCGCGTGTCCATGCCCACCGTGATCGTGCTCGGAGGCATTGCATTGCTTCTTGGCGCCATGCTTCGCTTCGACCGGGCTCGGCAAGGATCGCCGGTGCTGGTGGAGGCCTACGTCACGCGCGACATCTCGGTGCTCCAACGCTGCGATGTCATTGACGACATACGGGATGCCTACGGAAACACACCGCTCCACCACGCGGCTCGACGACCGGAGGCGGAACGGATGTATAATCCAATGCCGATCTTGATAGCTAAGTACAAATCGCTCAACGCCCGAAACGAATTTGGTCAGACAGCATTGTTCGTCGCGGTTCAGAGCGGGAACAAATCGGATGTTCAGGCGCTTCTCGGTGCTGGTGCCGACCCAAATATCTCTGACCAGCACGGTCATAGCCCTGCTCACGTTGCGGCAATTAAGGCCGGAGTCCGGAATCCCAAGGTCGGAGATGCATTTGTATCCATGATCGAAGTGCTCGCGTCTCGAGGGGCAAATCTTGAAAGCAAGGATGCCAAGGGCCGTTCTGTCGCCGACTGCCTTAAGCAGTTCAGCGGGCGGAATCTCAAGCCAATGCCAGTGATCGGTAAATGAACCAATTCGCCCGAAAACCTATTCTATTCGCAGATTATAAAAAGCAAATTGCTCGGATGATAAGTATTAACATCTGTTTTTAAATTATTTATGGAGATAAAAAAGAGTAACGAAAGATATCCTGACCTCGATTTCGTGAGGGCGGTAGTGATGCTGCTCGGATTGGTCCTTCACACCAGCGTTTTATTCATGCCTCCGGAATTTTTGGGCTATTCCACCGGGGAGTACGTCGGCGACGAGATGAACTCGCAGCTCTTGAACTTCATCCACCTCTTCCGGATGCAGCTCTTCTTCCTAATGGCAGGGTTCTTCGCGCAACTAGTGATTGAGCGGAAGAGCTATGGTCGCTTTGTTGGTGATCGATTTAAACGAATCTTTATTCCGTTAGTTGCCGGGATTCTTGTGATCATGCCGGTGGGGAGTCTTTTTTTCTTCAACGGTTCCGGCAGCTACTATAATAACATATTCGATGGAATGAAATTTTTGGAACAGTTTCGTTCCGTGTTCCTCTTTAAAACGCTGGATGGTGTCCCCGGGGTTGATGAGCAACTGTGGCATTACTGGTTTATCTACTACCTTCTGATCCTTTACGTGATCCACTTTTTATTTCGATCAGTGGTTCTTTACTTCGGTATCAAGAAAATTCCAGGTGTCGATTCCTTGCTAAGAATAGGTCTGGGCACCCGCTGGGGATTCCTCGCCCTTGGGCTCCTCAGTTTTCCCTTCCAGTACCTGCTCGTAAATCTTTCATTCGGGCCCTCCGGTTTCAACGTTCCACTTATCGACTTAGCGTTCTATTTTGTTTTCTATCTTTTCGGTACTGCACTTTATGTCAACCGACACTTGCTGGCAAATATGGCGCAGAATGCCTGGTTTCTAATCGCGATCTCGGTACCGTTTATCTTCTTTGTGTCGGCTCCCAGCGATAGAATTGGAATGGCTGCGCCGGTAATTACAGACATCACGACTTGGACCCTATTCGAAAATAGCACCGCGAGTTTTGCTCTTCCAGTGCTCCACTCCGAAGGCTTTTTTCATGGTGGAATCGACAAGGTTGTGGTGACTTTTATCCGCGCATCCTTGTGCTGGACACTTTGCATCGGATTCATCGGGCTCGCCCACCGTTATATAAAAAATCCACGGCCCGCGGTCCGCTATCTCGCGGATTCCGCCTATTGGGTTTATTTCATCCACCTCCCGATCACAGCTAAGCTTTCGTTTATTGCTCAACAAATTGAATGGGGAAGTTCGTTGTTCAAGAGCTACGTGGTCCTCGTTGTGTCCACGGTCATTATCTACTGGTCGTACAATACGTTCATTCGCTATGGATGGCTTGGAGACTTCTTTATGGGACGGCGAAAATCTCGCTCGGATCCGGGCGAAGCTGAGTTTTCGCTTTTGAACCTCATTCGCGTGTCCATGCCCACCGTAATCATGTTCGGAGGCATTGCATTGCTTCTTGGCGCCATGCTTCGCTTCGACCGGGCTCGGCAAGGATCGCCGGTGCTCGTGGAGGCCTACGTCACGCGCGACATTTCGGTGCTCCAACGCTGCGATGTCATTGACGACATACGGGATGCCTACGGAAACACACCGCTCCACAACGCGGCCCGACGATCGGAGGCGGAACGGATGTATAATCCAATGCCGATCTTGATAGCTAAGTACAAATCGCTCAACGCCCGAAACGAATTTGGTCAGACAGCATTGTTCGTCGCTGTTCAAAATGGGAACCCATCGGATGTTCAGGCGCTTCTCGGTGCTGGTGCCGACCCAAATATCTCTGACCAGCACGGTCATAGCCCTGCTCACGTTGCGGCAATTAAGGCCGGAGTCCGGAATCCCAAGGTCGGAGATGCATTTGTATCCATGATCGAGATGCTCGCGTCTCGAGGGGCAAATCTTGAAAGCAAGGATGCCAAGGGCCGCTCTGTCGCCGACTGCCTGAAGCAGTTTAGCGGGCGGAATCTCAAGCCAATGGCAGTGATCGGTAAATGAACCAATTCGCCCGAAAACCTAGTGGCTGTGCTTGTCGGTGTCGGATCACCGATGGGTGAGGATGCGGTATTGATGGGCTGGGACTTCGATGGCTGTGGAGTCCGCGGGGTGGGGAGGTTCCTGTTTCCAGAGGCGCAGGTCTTGGAGTCCGAGATCTTGGGGCGATACCCGCACGGGCGTGTCCCGGGGGTTGAAAAGGGCGATGATCCGATCTTCCTGCCAGCGGCGTTCGAAGGCGAGGAGGCCGAACCGATGCTCAAGGGGCAGTGTGCGATAGTCTCCGCGCCGGAGGGCGGGGTGCGCGTGCCGGCGTTGGATCCAGTCGCGATAGTACTTTGCTTGAGCCGTGTCCACGGTCACCGCGTCCGCTGGGCGCTCGGCGCCGAAGGGCAGCCGCTGCTCCGGCGTGTAGTGGAGATCGGCCCAGACCATGGGCTTGCGGCAATCGGGATCATCGGCTCCCCACATCCCGACTTCGTCCCCGTAATACAGGTACGGGGCTCCGGGCGAGAGGAACTGCAGAGCGATCATTTGTCGCCATCGGGCTTTCTCGGCCGCGTTGGGGGCCCGCGGATCGTAGCCTCGGTCTTCTTTCAGAGAAGCTCCGTGGTCTTGGCGGGCCGACGGGTTCACTACCGCCGATCCGACCCGCGAGGTGTCGTGGGAACCCAGAAGGTTCTGGAGGGCCAGGCATCGGTCGTAGCCGTAGTGCCGGTGCTGGAGTTCCAGAGCCTCGGCGAACTGGGCCGCGGTGATGGATCGGGGTTGATTGAGGAATTGGAAGACGGCGTCTCCGAATCGGTAGTTCATCACCCCATCGAAGGCCTGATCAAGCCAGGGGCGGGCATTGCGGAACGTGTTTGCTGAATAGTCTTCCCACCAGATCTCGCCGGTAATGTAGGCCTGCGAATTGATCGCCTGCACCCATCCTCGGAACTCCTTCCAGAATCCCATGGGCACTTCAGCAGCAACGTCCACGCGCCACCCGTCGATGCCCTCCTCGGGGTTGCCGTCCCCATTGGGGTCCATCCATCGGCGCACGATCGAATGGAAATGCTGGCGTACTTCGGGATGTAAATTTTCCGAATCCCGTTGGATTTCAGGCAGGTCTTTGATGCCGGACCATCCGCGGTAGTCGAACTCATCGGCTGGCGTGGCTGGATCATCCCAGCGGGTGATGTGGAACCAGCGGGCGAAGCGGCTGCCGGGGCCTTCCCGTCGGGCCTGTTGCAAGGCCCAGAAGGTGGTTCCGGTATGGTTGAAAACACCATCAATGATGATGCGCATCTTCCGGCGGTGGGCTTCGCGGATGAGTTTCAGGAACAGCCGGTCGGCCGCACTCCAGCGCCAGGTGGTCGGATCGGCGGGATCTTCGGCGGCGAACAGAGCGGCATCACCGGCGGGATCCGGTCCGAAATGACGGTCGATATGATGGTATCGTGCCGCGCCGTATTTGTGCAGTGACGGGGAGTCAAAGACGGGATTGAGGTACAGCGCGTTGACGCCCAAATCCTTGAGGTAATCGAGCCGGTCGAGAATGCCTTGGAGATCGCCTCCGTAGCGGCGGAGTTGGGCGTTGTGGTAGAAGTCTTTTCCGCTGGACTGCTCCCACGGTTGGAGTGCGTACCAGTCGGAAGTCCAGGGAGAGACTTTCCAACCCGCGGGTACTTCATAAGGCCAGGTGCCTTCGAGACTGGCAGGGATCGGGTCGTTCTTAGGGTCCCCGTTGCGGAACCGTTCGGGAAAGATCTGGTACCAAATGGCGTCAGCCGCCCAGTCCGGCGGGGTGGCCAGAACCCGAGGCGCCCACAGCAGCATGAGCAACACGGTGATTCCGCGGAGCATTCGGAGAGGCTCTGGGGAGGCAGTCCTGGGTGCTTCGTTCTTGTTCACCTCGGTCATCTTTGTAGCCGCCGATCGGGGGGTAGTGGGGATCGTGCGGAGTAATTCTTAGGCTGGGTTACTTGGCAGCCAGATCGTAGCAGACGATCTCGCTGTCGTTTCGAAGGTAGATTCGCCGGTGGGCAAAGGCCGGATGACTCCAGACGACCGGACGACCGGGGTCGCGGTTGTCTGGTTCAATGACGTGCGCCCGGCTGAGTTCTTCGTACCCCTTCGGTGACAGGCGGGCGATGATCAGGTCGCCTTGTTCACTGAGCAGAAACCATTGCGAGCGGTTTTTCACCACGAAGCAGTTTCCCCAACGTTCGGCCTTACCCACGGTGGGCTGGAAGGTCTCCCAGAGGCGCTCACCGGTATCCAGACGTAGGCAGCGGAACTGTCCGTAACTGCAAGGTCCGTACACATGGCCGTCCTCCACCCACGGTGTGGCCATGATGGAATTGAGATTTACGGTGTCGCGCTCGCTTTGCTTCGCGGTCTTCCAGGCCACCACTGGCACTTCGTGTCCGGGTTCAAATCGCAGACGCATGGATCCATTGTAGAAACAGGTGAGGAAGAGCCCGTCGTCCAGCAGACGGGGAGTGGGGATGGCCAACCCGTAGTTGAGTTTCCAAGGTTCGCTCCAGAGCACTCGGCCGGTCTCCGGATCCAGTCCGTTCACCGCCTCGGCATGCCAGAGGATTAATTGGCGTCGTCCGCCGAGTTTATAAATGACGGGGGGACAGTAACCGGGCTCTTTGGCCGACAGGGCTCGCCAGAGTTCGCGCCCGGTGTTTTTGTCGAAAGCAACAGCCACGCTCCCTTCACCACCGACCATGCAAATGAGCTTGTTTCCATCGAGCAGCGGATGCGCCGAAACGCCCCAAATCGGAACCTTGAGCCCGTAATCGGCCACGAAGTCCCGGCTCCAGACCACAGATCCGTCCCGGGTGTTCTGGCAGGCGAGCTGGCCCATGGCTCCCAGTGTGTACACGCGTCCGTCGGCAACGACCGGTGTCGTTCGCGGACCCGCTGCGTAGCTGACCGTGTAGCTGGAATTGTAGGTGCGTTGCCAGACTACCTTTCCATCGGCGGCATCGAGGCAAAGAACCCGTTCGGTGCCGGCGATCGACGATGTGTCGAACGTATTTTTGGCTTTCGCCGCATTGGTAGCGACCTGGCGATCCATCAAGTACACCCGATTTCCGACCACGGCCGGTCCCGTGTATCCCGATCCGATGGCGGTGCGCCACACCCGTCGGGGGCCGCCGGCAGGAAATGTCTTCAGGATTCCAGTCTCCCTCCAGTTTGCATCCCGCTGGGGTCCTAGCCATTGCGGCCAGTCATCGGCGAGGAGTCCACCGTCGGTCCACGTTCCCAGCAACGCGAGGGCAGTTGCCACGAGGAGTAGCCACCGCCGATTTGCCCTGGAGTGCGTTGTGGGCAGGTGTTCTTGCATCGGTTCAGCCCAACCGATTTGCAGACAAATACAAGTCCGTGGAATTGGGGTACGAGGGAATTGGGAGCAGCCAACGATTCCTGAGCGTTTTTGTGCCATGGCGGGCTGAGGTTTGTCCCAACTCGGAGCACTTGAACCAATCCCTAAAATTGTTGGCTGAAATTAGCAGCGCACAGGGTCACTCACACCGCCTCTCGCGTTCTGGCCCTGGCCCTTCGACACCTTGGTGACGACTGGTTCGAGCACCAGGGCCGCCTCGTTGTTTTGATCGAGAGCTTCGTGGATGAATCCCGCGGGATCAGGCCTGCGCTCGCGGGGGAGCTCTGGGGCAAATGGGCTTTCGCGCTGCTCGCGAGGGCGTTTGGTGTTCGCTTCCAGAGCTCGCTCCGGACCGATGAGCAGGTGTTCGGCGATGATTATTTTCGCGTGGAAGAATAAGTGTCGTTGAGTACGGAGGCGATGTTGGCGACCTCGGAACTAAATGGCCCCAGAAGGGAACGGTCTTCGTCAGCAGTCCCGGCCTGTGTCAGCGACGGTGTGAAAACGGATGAAACCTGCCGGTTTGAAAACTACTGAGCCTAGAAACTCAACGGATCATCGATCCGGCCCCAGCATGTCGATTGCCCGAGGGAATTCTTATC
>CAMDDW010000113.1:0-4497 GCA_945893185.1 Akkermansia muciniphila
TTTTGGATTTAGAGAATCTTCTCCGGAACGTTAATGACGTCGTTCGGCTGGAGCGGCCAGGTCAAATTCGAATCACCCTTCATCAGCTCTTCGACGTTGATAGTGAAAATCTCCGTAGATCCATCTGATTTCGTGCGCTTTAAAGTCACACGCTTCTTGTCGGCCAATCGATTGAAACTTCCGGCGCGGGAAATGGCCCCAATCAAGGTAAGGCCCTGTTCCTGCAGGAAAAGAACCACGCCCGGCGTTACGACCGCGCCTGCAATAAAAACGCGCTGCGGAGCGTATTCCAAAACGAACAAATTTACCTGTGGTTTAGCCAAATATTCGCGACCATAGAGATCACGGATGTGTTCCTCGGCCTGCCGGGCAGTCTTATCTTTAAGATAGACCGTATCGATCAACGGTAGCTTTACCGTAAATTCCCCGGAAATACGCACTTCACGCTTGAGGTCGTCTTCTTGGAAAATCTCAATGCGGATCAGGTCTTGAGGCTGGAGAACATAGTCCGCCTTGACCGATTTGGCCTGCGAGGCACCCGCCTTGACCGATTTGCTCTGAGAGGCGCCCGCCTTTACTGCGGTGTCTGCTTGCGCAGCGAAGCTGCAGACCACACCAAGAAACAGCCCAGAAAGCAATAGTCCCGTTCTGCGCATAGGTTATCGGATGTAGACAAAAAACGGAAGAAGATCACGAAGACCTTCTTCCGCCATAAGTGAATCAACTAAGATTAATTATCAGTAGCGGAAATTCGTCGAAATGCTGAAGACATTCTGAGTGAAGCTTCCTCCAGCTAGCGGCGAGTTGTTATTACGATAAGTGTAACTGGCGGAAATCTTCACATACGTATTCACAACGTAGCCTGCACCCAATATCCCCTCGACGTAGTCGTCGGTCCGGGTGTAGTAGTCAACGGAGCGAAGACTGAGGCCACCGTTAACCGTCCATTGCTCATCAAGATTGATATTGATGCCACCATTGAGCGAAAAATTCTTCTGCTGCACGCCTTGGGGAGAAGTGCCAAAATCGTAACTCGAACCAGCATCGATGGAAGTTTTCTCCGTGAGCGCGTAAGTCAGCTTCGCATCAAAACCTGGCAGTGTCTCGGAATTACGAAGGTCGAATTTACGTGTAGCTACACCAGCGGAAAATTTTCCGGACAATTTTGGGGTAAATTGACCGCGCGCACCTACATTGAAAAAGTGGTCAGTTGAGTCTAATCCGATCGTGGTTTCATAGCTCCTGTAGGAATAACCAAAACTCAAATCGACCTTCTCCGTCCATTTGTAGTACATCTTCAGCGGCACAGATAATTCGTCGGTATCGGCATAACCTTTCACCTTGAAGTTGTCGTGGGTGAATTTGACGTCTGCACCCAGAGCCGTGATCGCGCTGATTTCAATTTCCGCGCCAGTCCCGATAACAAATTGATCACGGCGCGTAAGACCGGAGAGGGTCGGGGTATTCTGATTCATCTCGTGGAAACCAGTGTTAAAGTTTAGCTTCAATTTACCTTCTTCAAAGTTCGCCCGCAAATCACCAGTAAAAAGGTTGGTGTTCAATTTGCTGTTATCAGAATAATTAGAGAAACTATCCACCAGCGTTAGCGAGCCTTTGAGGGCGGCGTCTTTTCCAAAAGTAATTTCGAGGCCCGGATTGATATCGAAGATCGTATCGCTGGTGGCCTTATCGACGGTGTAAATGTTATCGTCTGCGCGGATGCCCAGAGTGCCCGTGACGAACAATTCAGCGCCATCCCCGATCGCGAGAAATGGGGCGGCATTTAGGAGCGAGCCGGTGGTTGCGGCCGCAAGGAGGGTTAAAGCGATTTTCTTCATTTTCGTATGCGGTTTTTCGAGGAGGTGTAGGCGAGAAGTTGACGCGATCAAGTCAAACAAATGATTAGGCAAAGCTTACGTTAGGCTGAGAGCGTTACTTAAATTTTCTGTTTCTTGTAGGCGATAACTCATCCAAAAGACATCTATTCGAATCTGCAAGACTGAAATGCAACAGAATTACCGATGCGGGGATGGGAGGGGTTATTTCGTCTGCTGGGGTGCGGTGGGTGCGAATCGGGATTTTTTGGGGGAGCGTTTGAACGAAACGTTCCCAAAATACTCCGCCGTGCCGGGCATTCCGTTCCAGCCGCCAGTGGGAACTGCTGTCTGCACAGCCACCCGTTGCGGGCTGAACTGATTTGTGTGCGATATAGTTTTCCTGCTCTGATGGGGGGAAAGTTCTCCGAGCCAACGCCCCACGCCGCTCGCTGCGGAAGGATCACGGCTTGCTTGTGGTCCATGTTGCGCAACGAGCGTGGCACGGAGCGCTGCTCGTCGCCACGATGCTTTTGTCCATGGAACATGCCGAGCACCAGCTGCTCCGCGCGGCTAAAACGTGCGCGCCGCGGCGCCCGACGGCCTTGGCGGTGCGCAAAGCATCTTCGCCCAAGGTGACGTCGCGCCGGTGGTGCGCGCGTTTTTCGACCGCGCCGCGAAGGCCGCGGATGGGCTCAATCCATTCCTTGGCGCTGTAGGCGGTGCGCTCGGCGCTGGTGACGTCGGAGGCGTAGTCTTCCTCTGTTCTTATGACCTTGCCGATTTTGAGAGAGCGGCGCCCGCGCCACACGGCGACAAACTGCCGGCCGCCGCACAGGCTGGTCTCTTCGGGGGTGACGGCTTTGCGCTGCACGTGGCAACGCTCCACCCGCGCGTCTGCCTTGTTCCAGCCGGAGTCGTATTCAGATAAACAATTCCCGGGAAAGTTTCAGGGTGGCTCGCTCGAGGACGACTTCCTGTTTGCCTTTGAGCCCGCAGAGGTCGTCGGCGCTACATTCCTGAGTGGTGTCGCGCGCCGCCACTTCCTAGCGTGGCATCGCATCGGCGGTGGTGAGGCAGCCCTTGAGCACGGGTAGGTTTCCAGCAGCGGCTGGTAAGCGGGGATATCGTTGCTTTTCTCCTCGGGGCACTCTGCGCCACGCTCAGGCGCAGCCGTTGTCTGAACGCTGGGAACAACAGCAGGGCCCAGCCGTCGAGGCGGCGCGCTGCCTCGCCGGGTTTTGCCGTCGACGGCGAGCCGTTCTAGGATCGCGAGGGCCCGGTCGATGATCCATTGGCCCATACTGACGTCGAAGGCCAGCGGGTCGGCGCGGTTGACCACCAAACCGAGTCGCCCGGCGCGCTGGCGCACGCTCCAGCCTCTCCACTGCTCGCGCGCCTGCACGTGCGGGGGCGGGGTGCCGCTCAGGCAAATCAACGCGACCCACTCACCGTTGAGTTCCGCGCCGTAGCGCAGGCTGCGCCCGCCGAGACGCGCGCTGCGCAGGTCATTTTTTCGACGAGCAGTTGACCGAAGTGCTCGCGCTCCGTCGTTGCGAGCAATCGCGCGATCACGTGACCGAACGCCTGAACCACGGCATTTTTTTCCAGCAGCCTAAGTGCGGCCTGGGGGCGGGAGTTGCTTTTTGGCTAGACAAAATCGGGCCGACGGACTCTGCTCGGATGGGATGAACTCTCTTTCCAAAATTTCCGTGGGGGCGATGGCCGTGGCGGCGAATCGCGGCGAGCTGACCGTGGAGGTCGTGGCGGCACCCGACTTCGTGTGGTTCGACGAGCAACTGGCCGACCGCCATTATCTGGGCGCCGGCCGGCCGGTCGGCGATTACCTGCGCCAGGTCGTGCGCGTGCGCGGGGCGCCGGCCGCCCTGCTGGTGTGGGGCCCGGCCTGTTACGCGTTGAAGGACCGCGACCGGTGGCTCGGCTGGAGCGCCTCGCAGCGCGTCGAGCGCCTGAAACTCATCGTGCAAAACCGCCGGTTTCTGGTGCTCGCTGACAAACTGGCCGCCCCGAACCTCGCCTCGCAGACTCTCGCCGCCGCCCTGCGCGCCCTGCCGGAGCACTGGTCGCAGACTTTCGGCCACCGCCCGCTCCTGGCCGAGAGCTTCACGGATCCGGAAGCGTATGCGGGGACCTGTTACCAAGCGTGCAACTGGGAGGCGGTGGGCAGCAGCGCCGGTTACAGCCGGCACCGCGCCGATTTTTACGTGGCCAACGAGCGACCGAAGCGGCTGTGGCTGTTCGCGCTCGATCCGCGCGCCCGCGCCCACTTGCGCGCGGCCGAGGTGCCCGCCGAGTGCCGGCCGGGCGTGGTCGCGCCGCCGTCCGGGGTCTTGCCGGTGGATCAGCCGCAGTTGCTTTCGCTATTCGAGGTGTTGCAAAAAGCCCCCGATCCCCGCGCCAAGAACACGCGTTTCCGCATCGGGGCCGTATTGACCTTGGTCGCGTTGGCGCTCCTCGCGGGCCGGCGCGACCTCGCCGCGATCGTGCGCTTCGCCCAGACCCTGCACCCGCGCCAACGTCGGCTGCTCGGCCTACCGTTGCGCAAGGGCACGCGGGCTTTTTACGAGGTGCCCGGCTACGGCGTGTTCTATGCCGTGCTCGGGCGGCTCGATCACGTGGCGTTTGCCGCGCTCTTGAGCGACTGGCTGCTGGCGCACGCGGG
>CAMDDW010000114.1:0-35468 GCA_945893185.1 Akkermansia muciniphila
GTCCTCCTTGGAGCGCATCGGCTCGGTGATGCCGGCGACGTCGTCCCAACGGCGCGTCTCCTGCCGCAGCTTCTCGCCGCGCGAGACGGCGGCGACCTGTCGTGGGATCTCGTGTTCCAGGGCGCGGCGCGCACCGGAGAACGAGTTCATGTTCTTGATCTCGATCTTCGCCCCGAGGGTCGTCTCCCCCTTGGGTCGCACGGAGATGTTCACGTCGCAGCGGACCATGCCCTTCTCCATGTCGCAGTCGGAGATGCCGCCGCGGACGAGCACGTCCCGGAGCGCGTCGAGGTAGGCGTAGGCCATGTCCGCGCTGGTGATGTCGGGCTCGGAGACGATCTCCAGCAGCGGCACGCCGGCGCGGTTGAAGTCGACGCCGCTGTGGCGGTCGAAGTGGCTGTTCTTGCCGACGTCCTCCTCGAGATGCGCGCGGGTGATGCGGACGCAGGCGATGCCGCCGGGCGCGTCCTTGAACTCGAACTCCAACCGGCCGCCCTGCGTGCTGGGCCGGTCGTACTGGGTGACCTGGTAGTTCTTGGCCGAATCGGGGTAAAAATAATTCTTCCGGTCAAACTTGGCGAACCGGGGAATTTCGCAGTTGAGCAAATATCCGGTCAGCACCGTCAACCGAATGGCCTCGGCATTGGGCACGGGGAGAACTCCCGGCATGCCCAGGCAGATCGGACACACGTTGGTGTTCGGATCGGAACCGAAGGCGTTGGCGCACCCGCACCACATCTTCGATTGCGTCTTAAGTTGGACGTGGGTCTCCAGACCGATGACCGCTTCGTATTCCATGCGGCCGTTGGTATGCCACGAGACGCCGCGAAGGCCAAACGGAAGTTCACCAGAGATTCCCCCGAGCCGGGTTTGGCCGGTCCAGGGGAAAGGCTTCAGCCCTGCAAAGTCTCAATGTCGTGTCAGGCCTTCACCTGCTTGACCTTGGCCCACTTGCGGGTCTTGGCCGATGCGAGCACGGCGTCCACCACATAGTCGGTCGCCAAGCCATCCTTGAAATCTGGCTTCGCACCCTTGCCACTCTCGAGGCCGGCGATGAACTCCACGATATGGTGGATGAAGCTATGCTCATAGCCCAATTGGAGGCCTGGAACCCACCACTTGCCGGTGTAGGGATGATCGCTGTCCGAAACGTGGACGCTCTTCCAACCGCGTTCGGCACCAACATCGCTGTAATCGAAGATTTGGAGGCGATGCAAGTCGTGCAAGTCCCACTTGAGGCTCATGTTCTCGCCATTCACCTCGAAGGTGTAGAGAGCCTTGTGGCCACGGGCATAACGGGTGGACTCAAAGAGACCCAGCGAACCGTTGTTGAAGTGGCACATGAAGGCGCACGCGTCATCGATGCCCACCTTCTCGACCTTGCCGGTCAGGGTGTGCTTGCGCTCCTTGATAAAAGTCTCGGTCATGGCGCTGACATCCTTAATGCCGCCATTGAGCCACATGGCCGTATCGATGCAGTGAGCCAACAAATCGCCGGTGACACCAGAACCCGCGGCCTTCACATCCAGACGCCACAAGGCCGCCCCGCCCTGCGGCAGGTCGGGATTGATCGTCCAGTCTTGAAGGAAGTTGGCGCGGTAATGGAACACCTTGCCGAGTTTGCCGGCGTCGATGAGCTGCTTGGCCAACACCACGGCCGGACAGCGGCGGTAGTTGTACCAAACCATGTTCGGCACCTTGGCCTTCTCGACGGCCTTCACCATGATTTCAGCCTGCTTGGAATTCAGCGCCAAGGGCTTCTCGCACAAGATCATCTTGCCCGCTTTGGCGGCGGCGATGGCGATCTCGGCGTGGAGGTTGTTCGGGACAGCGATGTCCACCACATCAATGTCGTCGCGGGCAATGAGCTTCTTCCAATCGGTTTCGATGGATTCATAGCCCCAGCGATCAGCGAACTCCTGGGCCTTGGCGGTATCGCGCGCACAAACTGCCTTCAGGACGAGTTCGTAGCTCGACGGGAAAAAGTGCCCGACCTGAGCAAATGCGTTGGAATGGGCGCGTCCCATGAAGCCGTAGCCGATGAGACCGATGCGAAGTTGTTTTTTGGACATAGGTACCCGTGGTTGTGAGATGGGCCGACGATACGGGGCCGCAAGGGGGGGCCGCAATCTCCAGTTGCAGCCACATCGCTCGGCGGCTAATAGCCAGATCCTCTGTCGATCATCAGCCTCATCACCTCCTCCCGATCCCGACTGGTTCGCTGCGCCAACCGACACTGTCGGGCCATGGTGCGTTTCGGAGATTCCCGCTGCGCCCGCTGCGGGTCCGGGCAGACATCCCAAGGTCCCATTCGCGCCCAGACCCACCTTCAACGGTGTTCGAACCCGGAGTGCCAGGCCTTTGTCCTGAATTCAGACACCCGATGCAGTCACTGCGGGTGCGAAGCCCCTGTGTTCAAAGCCTTTCGTTTCGGTATGACTGCGCTCGGCGGTGTCTTGAAAGCCGGAGTCGCCATCGGGTTTCTAATCCTGCTGGTGATCTGGGTGCTCCAATCGGGGAAGGAATTAAAGAACCCCACGAGAGACACCGAGAATCCATCCACTCCGTCATCCATTCCGTCATCCACTCCGGTGAATGAGAGGCCCACGGAATAAGCGAATTCCGCGATTTTTAAAGCCCACCAGAGGACTTCAAACACCCCTCAGCGCGGTGGCAACAAGACGGGGCGAAAGCCTAGGTAATCGCCCCGCATTTCGGGTGTCATTGCTCCCCGGATGGCCGATCGGGCTCGGCGAGCCCCATAAATCCGACTCCCGCCTCGGTAGCAGCGGAATGAGCCGGCTGAAGGCCCCGAGGGATCCTTCAGCGCATTCGTCGAATAGTCTCCGTACCAATCCCGACACCATTCCCAAACATTGCCGTGCAAGTCGTGCAACCTCCAGGCATTGGGCTGACGGGTTTTTACTGCGTGGGCCTTGCCATCGGAATTGGATTCGATCCACGCCAGCGACGACAAATCACCGGCAAAGGCCCCGGTTGTGCCGGCCCGGCAGGCGTATTCCCATTGGGCCTCAGTGGGTAAGTCCCACTCCCAACCGGTCGGAATAATACCCTGAACCCGATGTCGCTCGGTCAACGCGCGGCAATAGTCTTGAGCCTCTTTCCAATTCACCTGATTGACCGCCTGATCCGGGGATTTCCCGTGACTCGGATTCTTCGGCATCACCGCCTCCCACTGCGCCTGCGTGCACTCGGTCTCAGCCATAAAGAACCCGCGCCTGAACTCGACCTCGTGCTGCACCTCATCCTTGTCCCGGTTGGCCTCGTCGGCTGGACTCCCCATCATAAATCGACCCGGTGGCACCCACCGAACAGTCCAGTGGTTCGTTCCGAGGCTTAGGGTCACAGCAGCCCCGGGGACTCGTGTCTCTAGATTCTTCCAGGTAATGGGCGAGGATGCTTCGGAAGGCTGAATCTGCCCCGATGTACCGGGCGGAACCGGCGCACCGCCTTCGGCTGCGGAAACAAACGCGGCGCAGACGAGCGCTGATGTCAGGTGGGTGATCCATTCCATCCGAGGCATATTGAATGAAATGGACACCAAGCCGGCGTGGGCTTCAACGCCCATCCAACCAAAGCAGGTCACCGTCTGCGTGGCTCTCCCAGAGAGTGGTCCTTTGACGGACACCCGCCAGACCGTGAAACTCGCTGTCTTCCATGGCCCGAATGTTTCGATCCACCCAAGCCTCGTCCGGTTGCTGATCTTGATGGTCCTCGGAATCCCAAGGCTGTGTGCAGCACTGCAAATCGTTTCGGTGGATCCCTTCCCGGAAAACCTTTCCGGACTGACAGACGAAGACCCCGATCCGGAAGATTGGATCGAACCCTTCAACGCCGGAGACACCGAGGTGAATCTAGCCGTATGCAGTGCAAATTATTGCGTCTAAAACCCGTCTTTTGCTCGGGTTTCCCAGAATCAAAGTGCCGAGCAGCGAAAGTTCCGCCAAATCTAAGGGCGCTGCTCAAAGGCCGGGACATACCCAAATGAACGCTACGACTGTGCGGGTTTGAAAGGCGGTGTTTTCCGAAAAAGGCCAACACAATCCTGAATCAACACGCTGAACCCAGCAAAAAAGGACCAAAAAATTTCCTCTGCAGCGCGCGCTGGCTCGATGGAACACTAAAATTATTTTGAGTTCATAAAACTTTTATAAAACATATAATTAAGATCTACCCCGCCACTTAATTATAGTTATCACCTCAAACTTCCGATGCGCGTCAGAAGCAAATCCCCATCGATGGGGCCGCCTACAGTCTCAAACCATCCGGATCTTTTCGGAGAAATTGTCGTCCTGCAGAAAATCCTGTCGTCGGTGTTGAATTGGTTGCTCCGGATGCTTCCGTATCGAGTCCGTCTCTGGAACAGCGCCCTTCTGGCCTCCTTTCGGGTAACGTCGGCACTCGTGGTGTTGCAGTTCAGCTCTGCGACCGAAACAGGTTGGGCCGTTGAACCGGTCATCTTGTCCTCGGTCATCAACGCATCGCCGAAGGCCCGTTTGACGCTTCCGCCGACGGCGTTGGCTTCGACGCGGTCAGAACCAATCAACCTCTCAGGCAATTGGTCCTGGAAGGGCGCTTGGCGGGCCGGGGACGCTTTACCGGAGGAGTCCAACACCGGATGGTTTTCCATCCAGATCCCTTCAGAGTACGAGCAGAAAGGAATGAAGGTCGACCAGAGAGCGGCGCTTTATCGCACCTGCGTCGTTCCAGAAGCGTGGCGCGGAAATCGGGTCAAGATGCGATTCGATGCCGTCAACAACGCGATGACTCTCCGCATCAATGGCGTGGAGGTGGGGAAACACGACGGTTTCCTCTTGCCGTTCGAATTCGATGTGACCGACCACCTGCATTATGGTTCGACCAATCAGATCCTGGTCGAACTGGCCGAGCTCGGCGTCCGAGCCAGGATGTCGGCGCGGCTTCGGCAGGGAGGCATTATCCGCAAGGTCAGCCTGTTTGCCGTCCCTTCGGTCAACATCACCGAATGCTATTCCGAGACCCAGTTCGACCCGAAGTTCCGCGACGCGAAATTGAAAGTCATCGTAGGCCTCTCGAATGACCAGGCAAGCCCGGCAGACGGTCATCGGATCCGGATCCGGTTCCGGGAACCTTCCGGGAGGACCATGGAATCTAAAGAGGTGCTTCAAGCTGTCCCAAGCCTACCAGGCCTGAGTTCGGCTCGGCAGACGGTGGAATTGGATTTCGCTGCTCCGGCGAGGTGGGATTCGGACCATCCAAACCTTTACGAAATGACCGTTTCCCTAGAAATGGGGGAGGCTCCCATCGAGACGGTGGTTCGGAGAGTCGGATTCTGCCAAACCGAGGTCGTCGGCAACCAGGTGAAGGTCAATGGCACGCCGATCAAGGTCCGGGGCATCCTCCGATTCGACCAGTTCAAGAACGAGGGTTCGGCAGTCCCGGAGGAAATCGATGTGTTGGATCCAATCCTATTCCGGAACGCCAACTGCAACTACCTGCGTTCATGGCCAGCCTCCGACAGTTTTTACGACAGCTGCGACGAGGCGGGGGTATTCGTCCACGGCGAGATGCCGATTTCCTTCCAAGGTGTGGTTCCTGAGGGCACGACAGAGGATTTCCTGAAGGCCGCCGATGAGCTTCTGAACCACGTTCGCCACCACCCATCCGTGATCTTCTGGTCGTTGGGAAATGAGTCGGAATGGAGCCAACCGTTCAGCGAACTGGCGCGCTACATCAGGCGTCAGGACCCGAACCGTCCAATCTTTGAATGCCAGCCATTCGGGAACGCGGAATGGCCGCTCCTGAATTTAGACGCGGTCCATTATCCACTGCTGGATCTGGGAGGCTACACCGAATGGTACAGACCGGTTCTCTTCACCGAATACCACCATGTAAACACGGAAAGTATGGCTGAGAACATCAGAGATCCCGGTGTCCGTGACTATTGGGGAGGTGCGTTCCAACGCATGTGGGAGAAAATGTATGCCGCTCCTTCGGTCCTCGGTGGATGCGTTTTTGCAGGAGTGGACTACCAGGATCCGCAATATGGGGAGCTGCCATGGGGCGTGGTGGACCACGAGAGACGGCCCAAACCGGAGTATTGGCATCTTAAGAAGGTGTATTCGCCGGTACAAATCCGTCAGGAGACGGCGCCATTCATCGGTGAGACTGGCCTAGTGGAGGTGCTGATAGAAAACCGTCATGACTTCTCCAACCTTTCTGAACTGAAATCCGAATGGCGGATCGGGAGTCACAGCGGGGATCTCATGATCGACCTGCCGAGTCGCAAATCCGGCCTCGTTCGGATCCCCGTGAAGCCAGAGGATGCCGGTGAGGATCTTTGGCTGAGATTCCTCGATGCCCGCGGATTCCTAGTGGATGAATACAGGCTCCCAATCGGATCCCGGAGGGCGATACCGGCTTGGCGTAAGGCAGGCACTAATGGAGCTAAACTCGTACGAATCGATCCCAACACTGTGTCCGTGGAGGCGGGGGCAGCTACGTGGGTAATAGACGAATCGAAGGGACGGATTGTCTCTGGCCGGTGGAACGGGATTGAGGTGATGAAGGGTGGACCAGATTTCTGGATAACCGGCCTCGACATCAAGGGTTGGCCGGGATGGCACGTGGAATCGCGGCAGGCCGACCAGACGGTCGAGGTACGGGTGACGACGGACGCCCCCGAGGGCCAACGAGTCGGGCTCAATCCCTTCGGCATCACCGGCACCTTGACCTATCGGTTCATGGGCGATGGCAATCTGGATGTGGATTACCGTCTAACTTGGGATGGGGGATTCAATTGGTGGCATCGAGAGCTGGGAATGGCGTTCTCGGTTTCCTCGGATTGTTCGGACTGGTCGTGGCAACGGAAAGCGCTTTGGTCGGTCTATCCGGCGTCACACATCGGTAGACCCTCCGGCACGGCGACCTTGAACCGCGATCCCTCGTGGACCGGAAGCGTCGTGAATCCGATTTGGCCTGGGTCCTTGGACGAGTTCGGGGGCACAGCAGATTTCCGGTCCACCAAGTACGGGATCCTGAATGCCGCCATAACCCGAACTGACCGGATAGGCATCGTTGTAGAGTCTGACGGCAAGCAGGCTGCACGAATGGTCGCGGGCATCAACGGCGAGCATCAGTTGGTGGTGAATGAGCTCTCGGGGATTGGAAGTGAACAAACCCTCGTTCGCGCGTTCCCAGAGGAGGTCTTCCTCATGGTCCCAGGAAAACGCTTCTCGGGCCGGGTCCGAATCGCCTTGGCCGAGTTACCGGCGGAGGCGTTGAGAAATCTGGTCCCAAGCCCGAGCCGCCCCAACCTCCGTTTGGTACGAACGGCATCCAACTCCTATCGGATCCGCTCGGTGGGGCCCATCCAATCGCATCCCCGCATCCAGCGCTCGCAGGACCTCATCAACTGGATGCCTGCAACCAACACTTTCTTCCTCGATGGGGAATCCATCGAGGTCCGGATCCCATCCTCGGGAGGAGACGAGTCCGAATTCTACAGAGCCGCCCCTTGAGGACTAATCGACTCAAAAGACAGTAATTTTTGGCGCGATCACGGCACAATTATCAAATCGAGCACACCGATGCGCTGCCAACGACAAAGACTCCCCGTGATCCAAGCCTTACTGGGCGGGCCAGTCGCTGGCAGCCGCCGCAATAGGCGGCCTATCGAAACGCCAACGTCCAAAAAATCATTAAGAACCTCAATCCTCTGGAGGCGCGCATACGCCAAACCTTGAAAATTTCAAATAAATCCTCCCGTCGAAAACGTCAGCAATCAGCGTTTTATAGTTGACTCGAATGGATCGGTGTTTAATTTTTCTCAACCAACAGCCTTTAAATCAGTCACTTTTCTTCACAAAACCACAACGGCTCCAAAAGCACTGATCAATCTACGCTGCTTATGAATCAATTTATTGTGAAAACCCATGGATCAAACAACGTTCCGAGGTTAGCCTTTACATTAATCGAGTTACTGGTTGTTATAGCTATTATTGCAATTTTGGCAGGCATGTTGCTCCCTGCGCTATCCAATGCAAAGCAACGTGCTCAAGGTATTCGTTGTTTGAGTCAAACAAAACAACTAGGCCTAGCACTCATTCAATATAGCAATGATAATAAAGGCTATATGCAACTAGGAACCGAGGTTAACACTCCAACACCAAATCGAATTCCAAATACGTGGGGGGCATCTCTTTTCACCAATACCCCTGGAATCACCAAGGATATTTTTGTGTGCCCAACCTATAAACCCAAGGTCTTCACGGACTGGCTTAAAACCTACGGGGTTCGTTCAGATCCTCCAAAAGAATATTTTCGCGGTGAAATAGTTGATGGAGAAATAATCGGTTATCTAAAAACTGACACCATAGAAAGACCTTCGGAATATTTTCATCTTGGCGACACAACGGGAGTCGCATTTGGATTAGTCAGCAAGGAACAATTCCATTATTTTCATTCCGATTCCACCAATGTTATGGCCCGCCACTCCAAACTTGTCAACGGATGGTTCATTGATGGGCACTCAGAATCTTGCAATAAAAAGCGCATGGAGAGTTTAGGGATATCTGCGATATTTTCAGGCTCACAAGGTGGTTATTATTATTGGTAACAAAATAATTTTGGTGTTTATATTACTTGCCGGTTCGTAAAATAGTTATCCACGCCATAACAATTACGAAATTCGTTTAAATCTGAAGGAAAAACCGTTAAAACCGGTGATAAAAACAGTAACCAATACACCGCTAAGAAACGGTGTAGGCAGTCCAACTGGTTAGCAAATCAAACTTAATCATAGATGATTTTTAACTCCGATATTTTTCTCCTGTTTTTTTCAGTTGTTATCCTGCTTCATTGGTTGGTTCGTAATAATCAAGGACATAGAGATTGGTTGATATTAATTTCCAGTTTTTTATTCTATGGAACTTGGGACTGGCGCTTTTTAGGGCTATTAGTATTAACTGGAGGGATTGATTTTGTTAGTGCTTACAAGATTAGCCGCAGCAATAATCCTGCGGAAAAGAAACGATGGTTGATGCTCAGTATTATTTCCAACCTGGGCACGCTTGGATTTTTCAAATACGCTGGCTTTTTTCTCGAGTCAGCCTTCCATCTTCTCGAGATCCTCGGCATCCAATCAACACGGCCAGTTTTAGCGATCGTATTACCGGCCGGCATATCATTCTACACATTTCAGGCTTTATCTTACACCCTAGATGTGTACAGAGGTCAAATCAAAGTTGAGTCCAACCCAGTCAAGTACTTCGCTTTCCTCACATTTTTTCCCCAACTTGTTGCCGGCCCTATTGAACGAGCATCGTTTTTGTTGCCGCAATTTCGTGAAACGCGCTTGATCAATGAGTCTATGGTTTTACGGGGTGTCTGGTTCATTTTATGGGGATTCTTCTTAAAGGTTGTTGTTGCTGATTACTTCGCCCCTTTGGTGGACATGGTATTTAATGGAAAACCTTTGGGAGGTTCGGTAAATGTCCTGGCAACTTTGGCGTTTGGCGGTCAAATCTATGGCGACTTCGCCGGATACTCTCTTATAGCAATAGGACTCGCTAATACGATGGGTTTTGAATTGTCACGAAACTTCTCCCACCCATATTTAGCTTCAAATATACAAGAATTCTGGAGACGCTGGCATCAAACTTTATCAACTTGGTTTAGAGACTATCTATATATTCCGTTAGGAGGTGATCGAGCTGGTCCATTTAGGACGTTTTTTAACATTTCTATTACATTTGTTTTAGCAGGACTATGGCACGGAGCAAATTGGACATTTATTTTGTGGGGACTCTGTCATGGTTTGGCTCTCGGATTCTATCGGCTCTGGCGGACATCGAGACTCAGCGCCAGTATCCGAATTCCAGAAATTGTAGGTTGGGGTATGACCATGTTGATTGTAGGTCTTGGATGGCTCTTTTTTAGAGCTACCTCTGTAACACATGCTTGGACCATGATCCAAGCAGTCGTCAACGACCACCCCCCGAGTTGGAGCACTGACTATGCTCTTGCTGTATCATTCGGGTTGCTTGCTGTGTGGTTTTACGATGTTTTCAATAAGCATTTTCATTGGGAGCGGGTCAGTGCTTGGCCATGGTCATTACGTGTCGGATTGAAATCTGTTTTGTTAGTTTTCATTGTCGCCCGCTGGGGAAAAGAACCTCCAAGCTTTATCTATTTTCAATTCTGAAATTATGGATCATCAAAAGCGCCCATCCGAGGCTCCTCGAGAGGTTAGTCATGTTTACTCGGTTAATCCCATTGTACTTTCGAAACAGTTCGCATCAATTCTATTAATTTTTATCGGATTGTTTATTATTATGTGGATCGCTAATCGGAGTGGCGTAATGCCAAAGAAAGCGCAATTGGGCGATCCAGACTCTACAATTATTTCAACAAAGGCGCGACTAGCGACTACAACAGAAAAGAACATTGCATTTGTCGGGGATTCATCATGCTTAGTAAATATCCACATCCCTACCCTGAAAGATAATGGAATTAATGCCGTAAACCTAGGCACTTTAAGTTATCTTGGAATTGATTCATTCGGACTTCTGGCACAACGTTTTTGCAAAAACAAACCGGATACTCAAATTTTTCTCGTTCTCCACCCTGAGTGCCTTCGCATCGTTGAATCATCCATTGAACATCGAATGATTTTAATGGAGGCTCTCGACCTAGCAACGGATAGTTTAACCCAATTTCAATTAGGAAACCTTCGGAAGGTTACAGTTGATGAATTTAGATCCCGACTTTTAGATGATTGGTTGCCGACATCTATGAAGGGACGCTTAGGATATCGATATGGTTTTACGCATAACCTAAGAAATGAGATTAGTTCTGCCGGTGGATTCATGGAAGAGACTGCTAAGTTCGATCCATCGATTTCCAATGGTTCTTCTGAGTATCGGATTGCTCGGCGGGTTCAACATGAGTGTATTCAATTTCGATCCTATTTACCAAAAGGAGCCCGAGTGCGCCTTTTGATATCGCCTATTCCTCAGTCCCATGCGATTCGGGGGCATGAGAAGAGAGTCTTAGAGATGCAGAGCGAGCTTGAAAAGTGGATTAAAACAGACAGTTCTTCCGTAAACATGCCAACTGTTTTGCCCGATTCAAGCTTTGGGACGGTGACACATCTTTTACCGAACTCAGCCCGTGAATACACACGGCAACTGTGTTTGATGTTGACTCAATAGCCGTATTCCACCTGATATTCAACAAAGTCGGAATCGCTTAACGAGCTTTATATCATGTCGGTTTACGCGGGCTTTAGTAAAAAATATACAACCCGTTATTATTGAATTTTACTTTCCATGAAAAGCAAGCCTATTTCTAATTTTATTATCCTAGCGACACTGCTTTTATTTCTGTTTTCTGGAACAGTTTGTTTGTGTAACGATGCTCAACAACCTTCATTTCAACCCGACGTGTTGCAAGTGAAACGCTTGAGTCGCAGCCTCAGTTTGCTCAAGTCAGCAACTGCGACACACCACCCTGAGGTTCGAATCATGATTTACGGCCAGTCTCATTCGCTTGGGGAATGGCCGGTTTATCTGATTGATAACATCCAGCGGACCTACCCTCATGCCCGTATCGTTTGGACCAACAAATCTGTTGTTGCATTTTCATCAATGCTTTTGAGTCGGTCGGTGAAGGCTGATGTAATACCTTGGCAACCAGATATTTTATTCTTGCATTGTTTGGGAGATGACAGAGGAGATTATCACAGTCTTTATTCAACAATTTCTAAATTCTGCACTGCTGACGTAGTTGTTCAGGCTGATCACGTGAACACTGCGGGCGGGGCTTTAGAATCGTTAGATGTCTCTGAAATTGGTCCTGACTCAAAACCGGTTCTGCGAAATTATTTTTGGTTGCCGGAGATTGTTAATCAATACAAGTTTTGTTGGGCAGACATTCGAACACCTTGGAAGGAGTACCTATTATCAAACAATCTTTTTTATTTAGATTTGCTAAGAGACGGTTTTCACGTCAATGATCGTGGGCATCACTTGACAGCTTTTTTGCTTTCGCAATTTTTAATTCCCAGATCTGACGTTGAGTTGGTAGACCCGTTAAATTACCCCAAGGTTAGGACTTTGGAATTGAAAAAAGAGATCGTTCCAAATGGCAATCATTTACCGATCCGTTTCACCGGGAATCGGGTTGATGTCATATATGATGAAACAGAACCCACCAACGCTCCTGTATATAAATATACGTTGGACAATAAAACTCCCGATCAAGTTCAATCACTTTATGATTTTGATCGAGCATCCTTCACTTGTGGACTACCATGGCCCGGTGTTTTAGCTGCAGAGCATGTGTCCATGCCATTTGAAGAGCGATGGACAATTTATACGAAATCTATATCGCTAGTAACCGGACAAGTGTTTTTTTCTGTTGAGGGCTCAAAAACAGGTCCGGATGGAGAAGGTTCGAATTTCTTTTTCCCATTTGTATCTAACTCTGGGCGATTAAAGATCGAACCGCAGGCTTTCATGCAAGGCTTGGCTTATATGTATTCACAGCAGGAACCACCTGCCGATTGGAAGATTACCGTTGATTGCGTTTTGAGGGCGGTTCGCTCGTTCCGGCCACGGCCTTGGCTTGATAAAAGTGCTGAGGTGAGCGAAACCCTTTTCCTTTCCTCAGATGATCAAATGCACGAATTAGATATCAAATCAAAGGTTGCTGGAATTGCTGGAATTAAAGCTCTTCGCGTTTTCAGTCCTTCCGGACAAGCGGCCATCGAGATCCTAGTGCCCCCTGTCTCGTCCGGATTGGTAGCCCAGATGCGCGGAGATCAGATTGTTATTTCCTGGCCTGAAATCATTGGAAGTGGACGGTTGCAAGTATCGAAGAATGTTGGTGAATCAGCCGTTTGGTCTTCCGTCAACACCACACCGGATCTTAAGAATCATCGATTTGAAATTATTGTGTCTGCTGGATTGGCGGACAGGCTTTTTTATCGTATTAGCCAATAAATTAGTTTTGATCAAGGTGACCTCGGAAACATCTACCACTGCTTTTAGGTTCTATGGCTTGGCTTCCAATCAGGAGGAAATTTCCTGCACGCCCAGCTCGGTGACATCGGAGAGCCAGAGATACCTCGGTGCATAACGCTGGTCATTGGCTTGTGATTCAATCCCAACAATACCAGCAACGTGCATGGGGATGATTCACGCGCACCTTCAGATTCACCCAGCAACCCCATATCCCGAATGTTTCGATCTACTCAGGCCATCGTCCGGTTGCTGATCTTGCTGACCGTCGGAATCCCCAGGCTGTGTGCTGCACTGCAAATCGTTTCGGTGGATCCTCCGGCTGGAACGGTCGAGTCGCTCGGCTCCATCATGGTTACCTTCAGCGCACCGGTCAGTGGGGTCAGCCCGGCTGATTTTTTGATCAATGGAATTCCCGCCTCATCCGTGACCGGCTCGGGAAGCAGCTACAACTTCTCCTTCAAAGCACCGCCGTTTGGTCCGGTGTCCATCACGTGGGGACCGTTGCACACCATTCAAGACCTGAGTTTGCCATCCGTGCGCTTCGATGCTTCGGTGGCGGGTGCCAATTGGAACTACGAGTTGACGGACCCAAGGCCTCCGGCGTTGGTTTCGGTGCTCCCCCCTCCCGGCGTAACCCTCAAGCACCTGGGCCAGGTGGAGATCCAGTTCAACCGACCCGTGACTGGAATTGATGCCACAGACTTACTGCTGAACGGTCTCCCTGCCCTACAAGTCGAAGGTCTGGGAGCCGGACCCTACTTGTTTCGGTTTGCTACTGCCGGACCCGGGCTCGCCACACTGACCTGGGCCGCCAATACCGGCATACAGACCGAGAGTGAGGAGCCTCGGAAGTTTGAAGGAACCGGTTGGTCTTACCCAGTGGCACCGCTCCTGCCGGACCGGAAACTCATCATCCGGGAGATTCTCTCGGAAAACCTTTCCGGCCTGAAAGACGAAGACTTCGATCCGGAAGATTGGATCGAACTCTTCAACGCCGGAGACACCGAAGTGGATCTGGCCGGATGGAGCCTGAGCAACGATTCGGACACCCCAGGCCTCTGGGTGTTTCCCAGCCTCGTCTTACCGCCGTCGGGTTCTACCCTGGTTTGGGCCTCGGGCAAGGATCGCACTAACTCGCCACCGAGCCGCTACCTGCACACCAATTTTAAACTCAATCCCAATGGGGGATTCCTCCAACTCTCCGGACCGGAACTCCCCCGTCTGGCGGTCGATCAGTTCGACTATCCCGCTCAGGCCCCCAATTTCTCCTACGGTCTCAATGGAGCCACATCGGTCCGAGAGTTCCGCTTCTTTGCCAAGCCGACACCCTCCCAACCCAATGGAACCAGCACCCTGACCAATGCGGTGGCCGACCTCCACTTCAGCGTGCCCCGCGGATTCTTTGCCTACCCCTTTTCGCTGTCCATCGCCTCAGCACAACCGGGAGTCCTCATTCGCTACACGACCAATGGCAGCATCCCAACCCTGACCAATGGGATGACCTACACGCAGCCCATCCCTATCAATGCCAGTCGGGTCCTTCGAGCCGCCGGATTCGCCTCCAACCAACTGCCTTCCCGCATCCAAACCCATTCCTACCTGTACAATCTTCTCACCTATCGACGGTTGCTGCCGGTCCTGTCACTCGTCACTGCGACCAACAACCTCTACGGACGCACGGGGATTATGGAATTCTCGCCGCGCAACACGTTGAATCATGGGCTGGCCTGGGAACGTCCGGTGTCCGTGGAGTGGATTCGCCCCGAAGACAACGGCGGGTTTCAGGTAGACGCCGGAATCCGCGTCGCAGGCGGTGACTACATCCGCGGAATTTACTCTTACAAGACGACGGCGTTGCCTCAGAGCAAGTACTCCTTCCGTCTCTATTTCCGAGGCGAGTACGGTCAGGGACGACTCCGGTATCCGTTCTTCCCCGGCACCACGATCTCCGAGTTTGACACCCTGCACCTGCGGGCAGGAATGAACGACCCCAGCAACCCGTTGTTGAAGGATGAGTTTGTAAGATCCCTGTGTGATCAAGTCGGCATCGTGGCCAGCCATGGAACCTTCGTTCACCTCTTCCTCAACGGCACCTATCGCGGCATTTATAATCCCACCGAACGGGTCAACGAAGACTTCCTGCAAGCCTATCACGGGGGTGGATCTCTCTGGGATGTGATCGGTCCGGGCAACGCCGCGCTGGGAGGCGACACCCTGGCTTGGTCGGCGCTCCGAGCATCCGCCCGGAAGGATCTGACGCTCCGCCCAAACTACCTCGATGTGGCCGCCCGGATGGACATGGCCAACTTCATCGACTACCTGCTGCCGCACATTTGGTCCGACAATGACGACTGGCCCTATAACAACACCCGCGCTGCGCGGGAGCGGGTGGCTGGTTCGAAGTTTCGCTTCTATCCGTGGGATACGGAGTTTTCGTTCGGCTCGCACCCCGTCACCTACGACACCATCGCCAACACCCTCTCCAGCACCGCCCCGCCTTGGGGTACAGCCGACTACCAGTTGCTCTTCAACGCGCTGAAGCGTTCTCCGGAGTTCCGCTTGCTCTTCGCCGACCGCGTCCATCGGGCTTTTTTCAACGAGGGTCCCCTCACCGACGAGCGCATCCGAGCCACTTACACGGCGCTCCGACTACGACTGTCTCCGTCCATCCCGGGATTCTCGGATGTCATCACCCCGTGGATCAACAGTCGCCGACGGTACGTGACCAATGCCTTTCAAAAAGCCGGGTTTTTGGCCTCATCCAATGCCCCGGTATTGAACCTCTTCGGCGGCCGCGTGCTGCCTGGAACCCGACTCACGATGTCCCGCAAAACCGGGACCATTTGGTACACGACCAATGGAATGGATCCTCGCGTGGCCTTCTCCTCAGAAGTGGCTCCTCAGGCCCTTCGCTATGCCGATGCCCTGTTGTTGCAACCTCCCGTTCAAATCCAGGCACGCACCCTCGGCGGAACCAACTGGAGCGCTTTGGTTTCTGTCGGTTTTCAAACCGCATCGCTGGCCACGCCGTTGTCCATCTCCGAGATCCAATACCACCCGGTGGGCGGTGACGCCTACGAGTTCCTCGAACTCTACAATTCGGGTTCGCTGCCTGTGGACGTTTCGGGATTTCAATTCACTGGAATCCAGTTTCGTTTCCCCTCCCCGACCCTGCCCATCCCGCCCGGTGGCCGCCTCGTTCTGGCCAACGATTCCAATCCCGACGTCTTCCGCCAGCGTTATCCCGGCGTGGCGGTTTCTGGTTGGTTTGGAGGTAGTCTGGACAATGGCGGTGAGCGTTTGGAATTGAAGGAAAAGGCCGGCCGCATCGTGACTTCCGTGGAATACGGTGACTCCCACCGCTGGCCCCAATCGCCGGATGGCCAAGGCCCATCGCTCGAAAATAGAGACGCTCGCTTGGACCCGGACGATCCGTCCGCCTGGAGTGCCAGCGCACCCGGAGGCACACCGGGCCTGCCACCGCCGCCGGCAGTCCCCCCGCGCGTGGTCATCAACGAACTGCAGGCCACCGGTTCTCCCGATTGGGTGGAATTGCACAACCCCAGTTCTACCTCCGTGGATTTGAGCGGTTATTCGCTGACCGACAACGACGATCCACGTCGATTTGTCATCCCCGGAGGCACCCTTCTCGGGCCAGGTGCGTACCGTGTCTTTCGGAACTCGGATGCTGTGTCCGGTGGTCTAGATCAGATGCCCTTCGCGCTGGATTCCGATGGCGAGACACTCGTGCTCTTGAACCCTTCCGGGGAGCGCATCGATGTCGTGCGCTTCGGGCCTCAGGTGGCCCAGTCTTCACTGGCCCGGAATGCCACCGGAGAATGGGTGCTCGCCAACCCGACACCGGGCACCGCCAACCAGCCCTTGGTGGCGGCGGAGTTGTCCACCGCACTGACGATCAATGAACTCCAGATACTGCCCTCCCGAGGATCGCCTTGGATCGAGTTGCACAACCCGGACTGGCGGCCAGCCTCCGTGTCGGGTTGGAGCCTAGTCGCTTCCAACTCGGTGATCCCACTCAACCACGTTTCGTTCGTGGAGCCCGGCGGTTTCCTGGTGCTCACGGCCGACCGCAAAACGGGGCCCCGCCAACTGGAATTAGACCTGCCCAATCTGGCCGGCCAACTCGTCTTGCAAGACCCTTCGGGGACGGAGGTGCAACGCATCAGCTACACCAGCCAAGCCCGTGGCGGTGCTTTAGCACGAATCCCGGACGGGATCGGATCTCTTCAGACCTTGTCGTTCAGTGAGACCCCAGGCCTGAGCAACCGCCTTGGATCCCTGGGTCAGAACCTGAGGATTTCAGCCTTCTCGGCACGCTCAACTCCGGATTGGGTGGACATCGAGAATGTCTCGAGCACTCCCATTTCGAGGGTGGGCCTGCAATTAGTCATCGATCCTCCAGGGCTTCCACCAACGGTCGTCTCTCTGAATTCCACCAGCCCACTGGCGGCGGGTTCTCGACTCCGTTTGCTGTGTGGCGCCGACCCGTCTGCCGTTCTGGGTCTTTCGAACCTCATCACCACACCGACCCGCTTGCCGGATGACGGAGGGAGTCTTCGCATTGAAAACGACGAGGGAAGAGTGCTGGACCGCGCAGATTACGGTCCCCAAGTGGCGAATCGATCGGTCTTCCGATCCAGTGATCTCTGGTGGTTGGCAGCCGTCAACGGAACCAATACCCCTCCATTTACCGCAACCGCATTGTCCGACGGCTCCACGCTCCGTATTAACGAGTGGATGGCCACAGGCGAGGCCGACGAGGAGTTCATCGAACTGTACAATCCGGACCCGCTGCCCGCGGATCTCTCTCGCTGGGTTTTGACCGATGACCCGACTGTTCGTGGTGTTACCAATCGGTACCTGCCCACACCCAGTTTCATCGCAGGCAACGGGTTCGCCCGATTCCGAGTCGAGGGCAGCTCGTCTAAAACCCCGGGATCGCCACTGGCCTATCGATTGAGCGCACTCGGAGAAACTCTGCGTCTCATCAGCGGTTACGGGGGTGTGATCGACAGCGTGGATTACACCGTGCAAGGCGTTGGCATCTCAGAAGGGCTCTTCCCGGACGGATCCACCAACCGCGTCCGCTTCCCGTCACGAGCCACGCCGGGGTTCCCCAATGTCGCCCCGGAAACCGACACGGATGGCGACGGGATTCCCGATCACTGGGAGCTCCTGAATGGACTGCGGCCCGACCTTGCCTCCGACGCCATCCTCGATACGGATGGCGACGGACAATCCAACCGCGATGAATATTGGGCCGGAACAGATCCCCGTAGCCCCACGAGCGTTTTCCGACTGACCGTAGCTCGTGATGCAACCGGTGGGTGGGGCTTGCGATTCAACGCCCAGGCCGACCGGAGCTACACGGTGCAATTCTGTGATGGGCTGGGATCGGCCTGGTCTCGCCTTCAAGATCAAGCTCCTGGATCCCAGCGCGAAGTGGTGATTCCCCTGCCCCTGGAGGCCGCTCAACGTTTCTACCGAGTCCTCCTCCGCTGAACTCGAACACATCAGCGAGGAGACTCTCGGTACTAAAGTTCAGGACATCAGCCAAAGGGTTGATCCGTTCGGGTTCAGTCTCGTGGAGGCGCTGATGAGTGAAAGCCAACCACACCCCTCCGTCGGTTCTGTGGGATGTTGTCGAAGTAACCCTTAATGTCCGCGTCCACGACCCAGGTTTGTCCTTCCACTCGTTCCAAAGCCGGCAGTGCTCCCCGTCCGGGTCGAAACCCGTACGAGTGATCTGCAAACTCAGCTTCGAGTATCGGTTCGATCACCATCCGGACCGTCGCTTGGACAAGCCGATCACGAATCACGGGTATCCCCAGTGATCATTTCTCAGTTTGTCCCGGCTTCTCGATCCAAGTCCGTCTGACAGGTTGAGGCCGGTAAGTTCCATTGCGCAGTTGGCGGTGCAGTAAGTCCACCTCGCTGGAGAGTTCTCTTTCGAGTTGCTCACAGCTGCGGTGGTCCGGGTCTGCGGATATGGCGCTTTCGGAGAAATCGCCCTGCCTTAGAGATGATTGGGTGAGGGAGAGGTTGGGAGGACCACCGGGCTGTGGCCGGATGAGGCTACTAGTGCAGTGTCTAAATTAAGTATTTATTAAACTACCATGCCCCCGCCGATACGGTCCACTCGAGCCTCTTCGATGAGGGATTCGTTGAGGCTCATGGCTGGGTTTGGATCAGACGGGTCTGCCGATCAGAGCGTTATCGGCATTAAAAACCATCCCTTCCAAGCGGGCGCGCACTTACTTCTTTAAAAGTCGGAGATTTTTTACGGTACACGGAGGCGGTACCAACGGCTGCCAAAGTTCGCAGCCGGTATATCCGTGAAAACCGCGCTGCCATTGGTCACTGTTATAGTCTGCAAGGCCTTCCAGGCGGTGAGATTGGTCGAGCCGAGGACGGTGGCTTGTGCGGCCCCGGGCGCGGTCAGGTTGAATTGCACCCGGCCATCCGAAAGGTGGGTCACGGATCTGGCGTTGATCGTAGGCGCATCAACGATGCTGAAAGTCGCGTCGCTCGTATCGAACACTGCGGCGTTGGTCGCACTCCGGATTTTGATGGAATAGTCGCTCCCCGGCGGCAGCTCCAGGTCAATGGTCCACTTGTAGCTGACCGTGCTGGGAGCATTCGTGGTGATATTCTTCACGAACGATCCGCCTTTGTATAATTCGATGGCGACGTTTTCGAGCAGGTTGTCGTCCCATTGAATAAAGTATTTCAACCCGCGCTGCCAGGCTTCGCCGCCGTTTGCTGCGGTGACATGCACCAGCGGCGGTACGGTCGCAAAGGCGTTGGTGGCCCAATCGCTGACGCCGGCTGAATTTGCCGCGCTCACACGCCAGAAGTAAGTGGTGTTGGGCCTAGCATTGGTGAACGTATAGCGCGCTTCCTGTTGGAATGGACGATCCACAACCGGCGCGGTGAAATCGGTATTAGTGGCAACTTGCAGCGCATAGCTGGTCGCAAATCCTTTCGGCGTCCAGGTCAAGGCGATCGGGAGCTGCTGATTGACGGAGTAGGATTTTCTGGATTGGACCACCGGCGGTACGCGGGTCACGAACCCATTGGATTGCAGGCTTTCCGGTTCGATCAAGAGCGGCGGAAACACGGCGTCGGCCACGTCCGGAAAGCCGAGTGTAAATTCGCCGAAAGCATCCAGAGGGGCGATCACTTGATGCGTTACCCGGTTGTACTGCGTGGCCAGCGGCACGAATAATCCCTGGCCCGGCGTTTCGCGGTAATAGACCGTGGTGTTGGTGGGATCGGTGATCCCAAAACTGCTGGTATCAAACAGAATTCGCCCCGTGATCTTATCAATGGCGCTCTGGCTCACGGTCACGCGGACGGACAGCAGGCGCGGCGCTTTCCCGGCAAAAAGCGGAAACAGCGGCGCGTAGGGCTCTCGGGCGACTCTGGCCTCGTTATAGCCATCGCCGGTGCGGTCAACCACATCAAGGGTAACGCCGGTGTTCGTGAAGGAGTAGGTGTTGCCGGAGGCGACTTCAGTGTGCTGATGTTGGACGCGCTGCGAACTGGGAGGATACGGGTTGCGCGAAGCGCGGTAACTGTTCAGTAACACTGTATTGAATGACATCTCCCAAACTTTGCTGCCGTTGGGGGCGACTTCCGTGCAGTCCGGCGGATTGCGATTCGTGTCCGTACACGTCCCCCAACCAATGAAGGTGTTTCCGTTCGGCAAGCGCTGGGCACTACCGCGGGCCCAATTTGGGGTCATCTCCGGGGCGATGTAAGTCCAAACACGCGTGGCTATCTTGTTCTGCTCATCGAGTTGATACTCATGCACCTGCGAGGTGCGGGTCGCATCGACGGTGCCGCCGTTGTAGATGATGACATTGCCGTTAGGCAGCCGGTTAAAATCGTGGCCGCCCAATTGAAGATTTCCCTCGGCCGTGTCCACGCCGACGAACTTGAACTGGTTGGCCCCGCCGCCCAAACGCCACAGGACCTCGCCAGTTTGGCGATTAATTTTCATCACTTCCTCCCTCGTGGTCAGGAGCATGTGGCCATCCTTGGGATCCTGACGCACCACGTTGACGTGCCAACCGGCACTCGCCGCCGCCGTCGAACCGGCATCCCAATACGGATATTCTTGGAGCGTGAAATGATCCCAAGAGCGCCACTGCCAGATGACGTTTCGATTGGCGTCCAGTTCCTGCACGATGCCTCCAGAGATTTCGGCGCGCGGATACCCCCCGAGCACAACCTGGCTTAGGTCCGTAAGCGTCGTGTAATAACCCACCAAGATGGTATGGCCGTTGGGCATCATCTCGAAATCATGACTGTCGGACACATAGCCGTTGCCCATCTGGATGCGCGGCGGAATCTCATTCAGAGTTTCATCTAAGATGACATGTTCAACCGTGCCGCCGCCGGTGTAGGAGTAAAACCCAAAGAACTGCGAGTAATGCAACAGGCCATTAGGCAACACCTTGAAATCATTCGCATAAAAATCCCCCGGCGTCTTATACCAGACCTTTTTGTAGGCGTAGGGCGAGCCGTCGTTCTTTAATATCAGCATGTAATGCGGCAGACCTTTATTACCTTTGCTAAGCGGCATGGACGCAATGAAAACGTATCCCGCCCCAACTGCATTCGTATCGAAGGTACGGGTCGTGATGGCGGGAAAATCCGCCGGGAGTTGCGCATTAACGCTGCCGCCGGCCCAGAGAGCGGCTGCGATGGTTAGAAAATACAAAACAACGGCTTTAATATTCATATCAGTGTTTCCATTTATGTTACTTCACGGTTTGCTGCCTGCGTCCGGTTAGTGACGGTCGGACCAGTTCTCACCCACCTTTTGAAAGTCCTTAAAATCCACTTTCCCATCCGTATTCAAATCCGCCGTGGAACCTGTACCTTGCTTGAGCCATTGGCTGGCAAAGACTGAAAGGTCATTGAAGTTGACCGTCTTGTCGCGGTTGAAATCGCCCGGCGCCACGCTGTACACGCTAATATTGTCTAAATAGATATCCATCGCGGAGGCTCCCAGATTGAAGGCCAGCAGGGTGTTTAAATCAGTCGCGAAAGACATGGTGAACGGATAGCTAAAGTGCTGTCTGGTCGGCGTCAGCGACGGAGTGACCACCTTGTATGTCGACGAGGGAGATTGGTTCATTAGGAGTCGCGCCTCGAGGTAGCGGGGGGCATCCGCCCAAGCGTCGAACTCCAAAACGTATTGTTTCCACTGAATCAACCGCAACCCCGCCTGTTTTAACTGAATGTTGGCCAAAGCCGTGCCAGAATTTGTAATATTAACGTATGCAGCGCCGTTCGTGAGTTTCAAGGCCGCGGTTGCTGTGCCTCCTAGGGGCAACGTCCACGAATCCGTGCCCAGCGCGAAATCGCCATTCGCCACCATGTTCTGGCCGGGCTTGAGGATATTGACCGTGACATTTTCCTCGTTAGAATAACCGCTTTCCACGCCCCCCTTATCCACAGCGGTGACGCGGAAGTAATAGAGCCTGCCATTCTCCAGATTCGTAAGGCGCTTTAGAGTCGTCGAGGAAGTAGCCAGCAGGTTCGTCGGCTGGGGTGTAGTACCTCCATAAATGCGATAGTACGCCACGTTGGTGTCGCCAAACTTGTTGAAGAGAAGCGTGGTGTTGTCTAGATACGGTTCGATGATCAAATAGGGCACTTTGACCACTCCTTCCCAAGGAGAGCGATACACCCGGTAGAGGGTGTTGAAGCCAACCAAGTTCATTTCAAAATTCTTCGCACCGTTCGAGTCCACTTCGACGATTTTGTCATACACCCAGTTAATCAGTGTGTTGCCGTTGGGCAAGCGTTGGGCATTTCCCATGAAACCACTGAACTTCTCCGGAGTGTCGCGGAACTGCCAGACCATTGCCGCAGTCCTGTTTGTGAGATTCAGTTGGTATTCCACCGCACGGGATACCTGATGGTTGTGGTTATTGCCATTGTCGAAGACCATGTAGCGCCCATTGCCCAGCGCGCTGATGCTGTGCTGATAGCTGGTACCGTTCAGCGGATCATTCAAAAAAGTGAAGCTGCTCTTGCTGCCACTAAGTCGCCAAATGATCTCGCCCGTGTTGCGATTGATTTTGGTGGTCTCGCTGAGATGCCGGGCGGAAACAAGGATATGACCGTCTTCATCAATATCGATGGCGTTGAAGTGAGGAAAATCAGCGGTGCCATCCCTAATATCGTAATGATCCCAAGCTCGCCACTGGAAGATCAGTTCGCCCGCTGCCGTAAATTCCTGGACAACCCCCTCCGTGACCACTGCATTGGTCCTTCCTCCAGCAACATATTTACTCATATCAACTGTGTTGAGCCGGACCCCTAGCACTAAATATGAGCCATCCGTCAGCACCTTGAGTTCATGGCGATCCGTCAAATACCCGTTCGTGGTTTGAAAAGTTTGGACGTATTTAAAGTTCTGATCAAATGCGTAGAAACCTCCAAGAGGTGAATCAAGATACCCAGTAATCAGATGATTTTGCTCAGTCTTAAAGTTCTCCATTCGACCGCGGCGATACCAGATCGGTAAGCCATTATTATCCAGAATCATCGTATACGGCTTACTGCCGTTCCCCGTATCAAGAAACAGATATCCTGGGGACGAATTACTGTTAATCGTAATCGTAACCTTAGGGAAGTCGCTGGGCACGGAAACGCCGTTGGGCATGATCGCCGCCGCCGCCATCACAGGACTCCCAGTTAGCGACAGTTTCTTACTGTCGTCGGGAGTCGTTATTGTATTGATGCTTACCACAGTGCCCCTAGTTGGCGAAGGTCCCTGGCTTGAACCCTCCGAAAGTACTCCGTCACCAGGAGTGTCTCGGATCGGAACCGGCATCGTGGAAGAGAACACTGCAGCAGACAGGGATGCCGGCATCGGGGCCGTTATCATGAACTGATACTCATACAAGGTGAGCCTCCCGCGGGCTCCGCCGGCAAGCTGTGGATTCAACGTCACCGTAACCAGTTCGTTCTGGATGAAATCTGCCGGCATTGTGAAAACCACCGTCCTTCCGTCACCGGCCACGTGGGTCACCCCGGAGTGAGGCCCGCTGATGGCTCCGGCCACCGTGATAAAACTTGTCGTGAGATTCGTTACTTCAATGGGCGCGACATTCGCAAGCCGCACCAACACATAACGTGTCTGTTCGGAGACATAGGGTGCCGCGGGCTCCGGTGATAAATACAAGTAACCCGCCATTCTGGCGGCGCTCTGCGCCCGGGCTAAGTGCACGCCAACCAGCAACGCCGCTACCACAATTACGAGTCTCAGTCCTCTGTTCATAACGCCGGTCACGAGCTAGTTACCGCGAACACGATAAAACTTCTGTGCAGTGTCTCCTACCGATTCGATGAATTGACTTTCGGAATTTCCGGTCGCAGTCCAAGGGCCAGCAACCGTGGATGCTGTTTCGAGCTGTCCCCCTGCGAACTTGAGGCTCAAAAGCCCGTTCGTTAGCGACAGTTCTGTGATCTCGGGCGGTTGAACAAACGCTCCGGTGAACACCGGATCGAGGATCATGCCGGGCTCTGCGAGAACCACACCCCCTCGACTTCTATTGGCTTTGAGCGTCACCATCGTCCCCGAACTGATGTGCAGTGAACACAGGGTTCCAGTCGGTCTAGGGACGGCCTCCTGCACGTTCGGATCCCAAAGCCCCCCTAATTCCAAGGTGACGCCGCTCGAGTTGAGGCCGGCCAAGGTGTCCAACGGATTGTCAGCCATAACAGCCAGAGGGGTGTACTCACTGGTATTCCAGTTGGTGTTGTTCTGCGGGTCTACAGTAATATTATCGCGAAACGAAGCCGGAAATATCCCGTAACCCTGATTCTCCGCAGTGCTCAAGCCTCTGAAGTAATCCGAAACACCAATTATCCGCCCCGTATCCACCGATACGTCCAAGGCAAAGGCGCGGACTACCTCGCCTGCGGTACACTCATAATTGACCCTTGCCACCGCGTTACTGCTCTGCACAAAAACACGAACCTCGGCGAAAGCTGTCGGTACAACTAGCAACGTAATCAAGAATGCCAAGTGTATTTTGATTGCGAACCTCCGAAATAATATTTTATGAATTGAAGGGACTGCTTTAGGTTTTTGAGTAGCGGGTTTCAAGCGGACACCTTTTGCAATTTGCTTTCTTTCTACGCCTCATTTGAGCGGGCGTTTTCGTAAAAGCACCTCACCCTTGCTGGTGGTCGGGTGATCGTTGTGTAAAATAACCTGAACCCTACACCAGTCGGGCTTATTCGATGGAAAGGCAGTCACATTCAAGTTAAACACACCGGACTGCTGCGTACGCTTCACAAATTCGGGCGGCAACTTGTTGGATTCCAGAAAAAGGTCCACCGTTTTGATAATCAGTTCCCCGTCACCCTCAGTCGGCCTCACCATCAGTTCATATTGCTGGGCGGCGTCAACCTGCGCCGTCAGATCAATGTTTAACGTCGCGGTGGCACCATCGAACTGATTCGGCGTCCATCGCATCACACGGGTCCAATCCGGCTGAAGCCCGAGGCTAGCCTTGGGATCGCTGCGTTCGGCAGCCTCGGGCCGTGCTCCCGTTGCGTAGGCCGCTAATTCACGGATGATCGGTGGAGCCGCATGTTTCGTAACGCGCAGGCGCACTTCCGACACTTCCACCGGCTTAAACCGATCGATCTTCTTGTGGCCGATCATCGTGCCCGTCGCCAGCGGTTTCCATACGCCACTCGTCTTGCCCTCGACGACGTACTCGCGCACCCGTTCACCGGACCGGATGTCTTCCATGGATATCACGTGGTCGATCACGGTGGGTTTGCCGAGCATCAACTCAAGTTGCGAGCCGGGTCCATTGGTGCGGGCAGTCCACACACCGAAGCGACGCGTGATCTCAGCACCGAATTCGGCAGCCCGCTTGGCATCGGCTTCGGGAATTAGCCCCGTTTTGTCCGGCGTCAAATCCAGCAGCAAGACTGCGCCGTGGCCCACCGTTCGGTAATACATGTCCATCAAGTGATCCACGCTCTTAATGGTCTTTTCACTGGTGGAACTGTAGAACCAGCCATCGCGCAGGCGCGCATCGGCTTCAATGGGTAGCCAGGCGTCTCCGGCGGGATCGCTGTCTGCAGATTCGGAGACACCCGACTTTCCTGCCGCGCGCGAGACGGTGCTCCAGGACGGGTAAGGCGTGAATCCCTCTTCATTGCCTACCCAGCGAATCGTCGCCCAGGGACTCTGAAACTTCATTGCCTTGGGTGCGTATTTGTCGAGGAGATCCGTCAGGTCAATGATGTCTTTGCGAACGCTCCCGTCGAACCACACTTCCATCATAGAGCCGTAGCGGCTGAGCACCTCGGTCATTTGCTGACGGTAAACCTTCTTATAGGCCTCTTGCTTTGCAGGATCCTGCGTTTTGCCGCCAGAGCTTGCCGGCGAGCCGTGGTACAAGTCACCCGGGTAAACGTAAACGCCCAGCAGCATGCCGCGTTTGCGGCACGATTCGGCCAAGTCCGCCATCACGTCGCCTTTGCCACCACGCCACGGCGTTTGCTTCACACCATAATCAGTCGAATCGGTTTGCCACAGACAGAAGCCACCAATGTGCTTGGCCACGAGAATGATGTACTTGGCGTTCATCGACTCGGCCACGCGCACCCATTGATCGGTGTCCAGTTTTGAAGGATTAAAATCCCGAAGCTTGGTCGAAAAATCATCGGTCTCCGTGTCCTGGTACGTCTCCAGCCCGAAGTGAATAAACATGCCCAGTTCCAGATCGTGCCAAGCCGCCTGCTGGGGCGTCGGTATGGCCAGCGCAGTTGACTTCTCTGCCCGTGCCGTACCAGCGAATATTAACACCAACCAGACGGCTGCAATTGAATGCAAAACGATGCGCAAACCCTGAAAACGTTGAAGGACACCCCCAAAAACTCCATTGGGGAGTTGGGTTGACGGGGATCGTTTATTTGTTGGTGAGGTTCGCTTCATAAGGACTCTTATAGATTAAATGGGCATTTTCCAGTCCGAGATGTTTGGGGTCAACGTGGCGTCATCTCGTTTCTCGCGCGAGGCCCCCAATTCCCAAGGCGAAGGCCCCACGAATTGGCTTTTGACTCCTTCGATCTGCAAAAAACCGCGCTTCCGATCGAGGGTCACCACCGCGTAAAGAGCCTCTTTGTAGGGCACTGTGTATTTGAGGTCGGGATATTTTTTTCCGATCTCCGGCCCATAGCTGTCGTGGAGAAATTCCCCGCCCAGCCAGTGATAGGACATGCTGTTAATCTGCGGGTAAAGGATGCCCTGAACCCTCCGCACGTAGTCGCGATGATGATGGCCGGAAAAACAGGCGATCACTTTGGCTTCCCCGCTGTTCAGCTTGGACTGCTCCAGAATTGATCGGATAGAACTCTGGTTGGCCACGCCCCCGTCCTCGCGTTCTAGGCTCTGATGGATGAACACGACAGTTAGGAATGGCGTGGCCGCTAGGTCCTGACGCAACCACTCCGCCTGCTCCTCGAGAATATACCGGTAATACGGTTTTTGTTCCGGACCCTTTTCGTTACCGTCCAAAACGATAAAATGAACGCCCTGCACATCAAATGAATAGTAGCGCTTTTTCATTGCCCAAAACGCCATAGTTTCCTCTGGCGTGAAGGCATACGCCTTGTCCGGGCGATGTTTACCATCTCCGTCCATGTCATGGTTGCCCAGCACATGATAACGAGGTCCGTCAAACCGCTTCCAGATTTCCAGGAATGCCTGATTCTCCGGGATGGGAATGCAGAAGTCTCCCAATTGAATGACGAAATCAGGGCGCAACTGGGTCATCCGGTTGATAAAAACTTCCAACCGCTGATCCGCGTCGTGGATGACATCTTTATGCACATCGGTCATCACGCCAAAGCGCACGAGACGATTTTCTTCCTTGACCAACTCCGGCCCGGCCAGGGAGGCGAGTTGAGGGATCATGAACAGCGAGGTGCCGCACGCCGCCGCGCTGTCTCGCAAGAATCTTCGGCGCGGGATGATAGTGTTATTCATAGGTTAAATTCCGTGAGGGTCTCTTAGAGCCTGTCTGAAAATGGGGAGCGGTTCTGCGGCTGGGGAATTCTGGGTTGGGCAAGGCGGTGAGCGGCGGGGCAGACCTCCTGCGGTCTGTTCCGCCCGAACCAACGCAGTCCAAGCCGGAAAGACCCGCCGCCCGGAGGGTTTGGGAGGGAAGGGCCCGCTGGCGGCGTTGCTTGTCGGTCACAGACCGCTGCGGGTCTGCTTCCTCCTCGCGCCTTGCCAATCGAACCCTTCTCTCCCAAACAGAACCCCTCCTCATTTTCAGACAGGCTCTTAGGGCTTTGGGGGTTGACCGACATACCAATCCTCCAGCCATTGCGTCTTGCCTCGGCGAGCCTGGGACGCATGGCCATCCGCCCACATAATATTGCCGCGATCATTGTGGCGATAGTACTCATTGAGGCGATCGGGGAAGGCGGCCCACTGCGATAATCCAATAGGGGTGTCGTCAGTGCCATCCAGCATCGCTTCCCAAGCATCCTGAAACAGGATCGTCGTTGCGGGCGCTAGAAGGTTAGCGCTCGGTCGCGCGCTTGTATGCGTTTTGGCTGTTGGGTCGTCGGCGAAAGTAATCACTCCATCGAACAACGCGACTGGTAAGCCGACCACGCGTCCGTTCTTTACATCGGTATAGCCGTTAAAACCATAGGTAATGTATTTGTTGCCACCCTTGAATTTGCCATCGTAGTAAACCTGGGGTGTTCCGTTCACGTCATCGGCGCTTTTAGCATCAGGGCAAAGGAATACCTTTTTGGTGTAGGCGAGATAGGGCGCGTACGCCACCCCCCAGTACGCAAAATTATGGTCCCCCGCGATCAGGTTTCCCCGGTCTCCCGACTCAGGTTGTAAGAAATTTCCGCCGTCCCGGACCCAACGCATCCAATTTCTCCAGTTGGCGCCCCGTCCGCCGTGGTCATCCTGATAAAGCGCGAACGCGATTTGAATTTGCCGCATGTTGTTTTTGCAGGCGACCGCACGCGCCGCCATCTTCGCCCTCGTCAGCGCCGGCAGCAGCATCCCCGCCAAAATCGCGATGATCGCAATGACCACCAGCAACTCAATCAAGGTAAACGCCCCGAGGGCGTGTTGACGGGAAGAGGCACGTGCGGGCTTCAAATTTATCAATAAGACCGACTTAGGAACTATTTTTCGAAGTTCGGTTAAGGGTTCGGTTTGAAGCGTGGCAAGTTTCATGAAGAGGTAAGATCGCAGATGAGACTCAGAGTGGTGGTCTTCATGGTTTTCAGCTTCATTGTTGTCCCTTGCGAAGGGTCATGGTGCCTTGCGAATCTTTCTGCCCGCCGGAAACCCGCACCACGGCCCGCAAAACCATCGCCCTGCCGAGTCCGGTAATCGTCAGATTATATCGTAACGACTGGGCCACCGGTTGGGTGAATTCCGGAACGGCAACGCCATCTTGGAGCAAGGTCAGCGATTGAATCTCTAATGGCGGCTTCCCTTCCTCAGCCGTGAAGTCCACCTGATACACGCAAGCCTCTTTACAAAAAGAGATCAGGTCGATGTCCACCGTTTGCCATTCTTTCCCGACGATTTCCGGCGACCACTCCCAGACCTTTTGGGTTGCGGTGGTTGCTACCGTCTCAGCGACACCCTGCGGGGACCCGCTTGCGGCATACACCGCTAACTGGCGCAACTGCGGTTCGGCGACCGATTTAATCACCCGCAGACGGACCTTGCTCACCTCGGTTGGATTGAACGAATCGATCTTCTTGTAGCCAATTGATAAGCCGCGACAAAGTTCCTTCCATTGGCCGCTGACCAGACCTTCTATCACATATTCCCGCACACGCTCACCCTGGGCGATATCTTCCATCGTAATGACATGATCAATGCGGGCCGTCCGGCCGAGGTCTAGTTCGACCCTCTCGCCCTTGCCACTGGTTTCGGCCATGCTCCGGCTGAACCGACGGCGAATTTCCGCGCCGAACTCCGTCGCGCGTTTTAGATCCCCTGCCGGCATCAGGCCGGTGGTATCGGGCGTCATGTTTAACAGCAACACCGCGCCGCGGCCCACGGACTGGTAATACATCGTCATCAGTTGCTCGACGCTTTTTAGCGTGTTGGCGTTCGTAGAATTCCAGAACCAGGTGGCGCGAATTCGGGCATCGCACTCGTTGGGCAACCAGGCGTCGCCGTCAGGAGTGCCATCCTCCCCGGTCGAGACTCCCGACCGTGCCCGAGCCAGCGGGATCGAGTTCCAGTTCGGGTAGGGCGCGAGGCCGTCTTCGTTGCCCACCCACCGGATCGTGGCCTGAGGACCTTGAAAGACCATCGCCTTCGGGCAGTAGCGCTTGAGCAAGTCGCTCACGTCGACAATGCAGCTGCCGTCGAACCAAACCTCGAACATCTCGCCGTAGCGGCTCAGGAGTTCGCTGAGTTGCTGACGGTAGATTTTATCGTAGCGCTGCTGGGCCTCGGGCGTTTTGCAGCGCCCGCCGAGACCGGCGCCTAAATAGTGGTCCTGCGGACTGAGATAGACCCCCAGTTTGATTCCGCGCTTGCGGCAGGACTCAGCCAGATCCTTCATCATGTCTCCCTTGCCCCCGCGCCAAGGAATATTCCGGACGCCGTAGTCGGTGGTTTCGGTCTGCCACAAGCAAAACCCGCCTTCGTGCTTAGCGACGAAAATAATGTACTTTGCGCCGATTGCCTCGGCAGCGGAAACCCACTGATCGGTGTCGAGCTTGTCCGGATTGATTTTCTCTAGGGGCGTGTCCAGCGTGGTATCCTCTTCCTTGTCTTGCCACGTCTCCAGTCCGATGCAAATCATCATTCCAAGCTCACGCTCCTGCCAGGCAACCTGCTGCGGCGTGGGCCGGGCCAGTCTCCCGACCGAAGGCTGCGCGACGACGCAGGAAGCGGAGGCCAATAGACAAGCCAGTGAAGCCCTAGAGATTAGATTACAAATTATCATTATACAAAAAGGGCCAGCCCAGTTTGGGCCAGCCCTCCCAACTCTACACAAGGTGTGGATGCAATTGCATTACGGCAAGAGCACTGTCCGATAAAACCGGCTCGTGAGAGTGGCCGGCGTCGGGTCGAGCACAAAGAAGGGCGAGACCGACAACGGGTTGAGGTTGGTCAAGGTGAGCCACGTGTTCGGGGTCAGCGCATTGGCATACTCCACGCGGTATTTCAGACCGACTGTGCCGGTCACGTTCAATCCCGGATAGAGGTTCAGCGCAACCTGCCCCACCTCAGCCACCGTTAGCGTCACTGCTCTGCTCGTGTTCGTACCGAGCGATCCGGTGACCACGCAACGCCAGGAACCCGCATCGGTTAAGGCAACATTGGGCAGCGAGAGGGTCGCCTTGGTTTGTCCGACCCGATTCGTTCCGTTCTGTTGCCACTGGTAAGAAAAGGTACCAGTGCCTTTGGCGGTGACACTCATGGTCGCGGTGGTGCCCGGCCCTGTGGTTAAGCTCTGGGGCTGCTCGGTGATAAGCGGGTCAAGCGGGACGATCGTTGTGTCCGTGCCGTCAAAAGTGGCTCTTCCACCACTAAACCACACGGCATTGGTCGGATCGGTGATGTTTCTATAATCACCACCCTTAAGGATGATCGTGCCGCCAGTGAAATTGAATCGATCGTCTTCACCTGCACCTGTGATAGGGCCACCCAGTATCAACTTACCGCCGCTCATGTTGTAAATAGCGGTATTTTCGTTGCCCAGGCTCATGCCGCTTCCCAGACTCTGGATGGTCGAGTTGCCGGACTGATTGACAGTGGCGGTAAATTTGAAGCCATAATCTTTCTTAGCGACGCGGATGTCGGGCGTGTACAACTGACCATCCGTCCGGACATCTATCATGGCGCTGTCGGTGATATTCAAAACACAATCGGCTCGCTGGCCTACATAGAGCGTGGCCGGATTCATGTAGCTTGTCCCGCTCATGTTCAGAACACGTTGGACTCCAGGGCCGCCCGATGCGTCGCTTAAGGCGAAGGCCATTTCGGCATCGAATTCTATACGGCCGCTGCCAGACAAATTCAAATACGCTGAATTGGTCGCTTCCGTTGCCAAATACGAACTATCGTAGGTCGCAGAACGGATCAGGTTGATCGTAACACCGTTGGGGACATTAATCGTAGTTCCGTTTTCAATAGAGAACGAGCCATTGAGAGTAGTTGTGCTCCAGTTTTGCACAGTGCCGTCAGAAAAAAATGTCCGTTCAGCTTGCGCGTTGGAAACGGCTAGCACGGTTGCTGAACAAATAATTAGCTTATTTAAACCTCCGAAAATTAAATTTCGGACTCGATTTGCGGGTGATACTTGTGTTTTCATTTTTAACGTCGTGATTAATTCAATGTTATTTGAAACTTTTCTGTTTTCGTAGCCACTCAGCTTTCTGAGAAGTGGACTTTAGCATATTCTGAATTGCGGTCATGTGGCGTTTTCGTGAAGAACCTGCAATAGGCTGCTTCACTGATATCCGCTTTAATGTGTGTCAGTGTTCCGATCGTATGGCGGCACCATGAAATCCCTGCAAAAGATGTCGTAGGAGAGGCAAACCGGAACTCTTGCCGCCAGGATGGATTAAAGACGTTATCGCGCGTGAGGTCTGTCTGAAGGGTCGCTCTCACGGTTTCACGATCAGGGCTAGGGTGCAAGGCCCGTCTTGGAGTAGTCATGGGCATAACCACTCTTCATGAATTTCAGATCGCGATCGTCGGGGGAATTTGCGATTTGATTGAATTGGCCGGACGTGTTCATTTGAATTGTCGTGGTATCCTGCCAACGTTGCGTGTTGGCGTGTCCATCCGCCCATCCCAAGGTGCTTTTCTTGTTGTGCCAAACGGCCATGACATCGATCCACTTGTTTCCTGGCAACGGATCCAACAGGAAAGAGCCCATGTTCCATCCCCGAAATTCTGCCCGTTCCACGAACACATACTTGGTTGAAGGTTCCGTAATTTGACTCACTTTTTTGATTATGAGAGCCGTATGTTCTCCATTGAGGCCTCCGGCAATCGTGTACGTATCCCAGCCAAAGCCAACGCCCGGTTTCTTTTTGTCGCGCTGGTCTCCAGAACAATGATAAACACCGACGTCTTTCAGGTAGGGAAACAGTTTACCTTTGCGGATTCCCACCTGCACCGCTGCGGTAGCCGCGGTTCGGGTCTGTCCCACAAAAACACCCGGATCCGGAGGGTAGCTCCAATCGTCCGCGCCACCAAAATTAGCGCCTCCGACCATGACATCGCGATTATCATCGGCATACATCACCCAAGCCATCCCGAGTTGTTTTTGATTGCTTTGACATCGAGCACCCGTCGCCAATTCCTTGGATTTAGACAATGCCGGCAACAGCATCGACGCCAAAATCGCAATAATCGCAATGACCACCAGCAACTCAATCAAGGTAAACGCACCGACGGCATGCCGATGAGAAGATCCACGCGTGATGTTGCGTGACCGAGGGCGGTTCAGTGCTGACCTCAAATTTTTCAATGGGATAGACATAAAGCCTCCTTGTGCGCACCGGTGGAATTACTATTTCCAAATCTCAAAAAGGGCCGACCCTGTGTGAGCCAGCCCTCGTGTAAGCCACACAAGGTGTGGATGCAATCGCATTACGGCAAAATCACTGTCCGGTAAAACCGACTCGCAAGCGTGCCCGGCGTCGGGTCGAGCACAAAGAAGGGCGAGGCCGACAACGGGTTAAGGTTGGTCAAGGTGAGCCACGTGTTCGGGGTCAGCGCAGTCGCATATTCCACGCGGTATTTCAGACCGACCGTGCCGGTCACGTTCAATCCCGGATAGAGGTTCAGCGCAACCTAGCCCGCCTCACCCACCGTCAGCGTCACGGCTTTGCTGATGTTCGTACCGAGCGGTCCGGTGACCACGCAACGCCAAGAACCCGCATCGGTCAGGGCCACATTCGCCAGCGAGAGGGTCGCCTTGGTTTGTCCGACCCGATTCGTTCCGTTCTGTTGCCACTGGTAAGAAAAAGTACCAGTGCCGGTGGCGGTGACACTCATGGTCGCGGTTGTGCCCGGCGCGGTGGCTACGCTCTGGGGCTGCGCGGTGATGAGCGGGTCGAGTGGGAGGATCGTTGTGTCAGTACCGTCGAAAGTCGCTCTTCCACCACTAAACCACACGGCATTGGTTGGGTCGGTGATATTTCTATAATCACCACCCTTAAGGATGATCGTGCCGCCAGTGAAATTGAACCGATCGTCTTCACCTGGACCTTCGATAGTGCCACCCAGTATCAACTTGCCGCCGCTCATGTTGTAGATAGCGGTGTTTTTCCCACCCATCTTCATACCGCTTGCTAGTGTAGTGTCTCATATTAGTCTTTAACAATCGGTTGGCTCCGTGCCAAAGCTTCCCGGGCACGGCGGATTTTCTCGAGGATCACTGTTCCGTCAGCCCGCCACTGGTATCGCTGCGGCTTAAGATTCCGTTCGGCAAGGTATCCCCAGATGGCATCCACCAGCTCGTTGGTGCTTCCGAAACTCCCGGGAAGGATCACGTCTTGGCTCAGATCGCGGAAGAATCGTTCGACCAGATTGAGCCAAGAAGCACTGGTCGGCGTGAAGTGGAGGTGAAAGCGGGGATGTGCAGCCAACCATCTCATCACCTTGGGGTGTTTGTGGGTGGCGTAGTTGTCCAGAATCAGGTGCAAGTCGACCCCGGCAGGGGTTGATGAATCGATGGTCTTGAGGAACTTGAGCCACTCTTGGTGACGGTGACGCGGAGCTCGTTCAGCCAAGATCTTTCCATTCAGGTAATTCAATGCCGCAAACAGGGTCACCGTGCCGTGCCGGTAATAGTCGTGAGTGCGAGTAGTCACTTGGCCTTGGCCCAGCGGCAGTCCGGGTTGGGTTCGCTCCAGAGCCTGGCATTGGCTCTTTTCGTCACAGCAAAGAACGATCGCACGGGTCGGCGGATCCAAATACAATCCGATGACATCCCAGAATTTGGTCTCGAACTCGGGATCGTTGGAGAGTTTGAAAGTGCGGGTACGATGGGGTTTGAGGTCGTTGGCCGCCCAAATCCGCTGCACCGCCGAAGGGGAAAGGCCACTGTGCCGAGCCATGGTCCGGCAACTCCACCGGCCCCGGCCCTTGGGAGGGCGCACCACTTCGTTGAGGACTGTTTGGACTCGATCCACCGGCAATGTCTTGGGTCTTCCAGGCCGGGGAGACTCCTGGAGTCCGGCAAGTCCCAGATCCAGAATTCGCTGACGCCACATCCCCACGGTCACATGACTGGTATCCAATTCAGCGGCGATCTCCTTGTTGTCTTTGCCCTCGGCGGCAAGCAATCCGATACGGGCCCGTCGCACCAACTTCTGTGGAGTATTCGGCGCTTGGATAAGGCGCTGAAG
>CAMDDW010000115.1:0-27192 GCA_945893185.1 Akkermansia muciniphila
AAGCAGCAACTCCCACGGGTACTGGGTGACCTCGCCTGTTGCTACAGACCAGCGAAACAGTGCGGACGGCAGTCAGCCCCAACGTACACCCAGCTTCCCAGTCAAGGCCATTTGGCCCCTCGACCATACGGGAGGGCCGGACGGTTACATTTGTCGGCACGACCACCACCCAATGGTGGTCAGGTGGCACCTTGAGGATTGCCCCGGTTTTTTCGGCATCTGAGTCAGCACCTATCACCATCGGTCTGGACCGTATGAAAGAAATGGGTGTCGGTAGCGCCTCCCGAAGTGCACTCTGGATCTTGGATGAGTCACGGACGAAGTATGTTTTATTTGCTGACGTCCGTGGCGAAGGTGGCTGGCGTTACAATCGCAAAATCGGTGAGGATGGCGATGTGCCCACGGGCGGTGGCAACAATATGGCTAAGTTTGATGGAGCCGCATTTGAAGACGGCGGACGTCATCGCATGAGTATTGTGGCTAATGGCAAAACAGTAAAACTTCTGCTCGACGGCGTAGAGGGCGCAGAGGTCAAATTTCCATTTAGTAAAGTCATTTTTGAATTTGGTAGCTATGCGCGAGCCAATAAAGACACCGCAGCTACGACCTGGGATAATCTAAAGATTGAAGTTACCAAGCCCACTTCGGTGGTCTTTTCGGACGACTTTTCTGGTGCAACTATTAACGCGGCCAAGTTTAAACCCGCGGCCCCCTTCTTTGAAGGCGGAGTCGGCACTATTCACGCCCAAGCGACCGATGGAACCGTCGAATTTGTCGGTACAACGACGACCCAGTGGTGGTCTGGCGGCACCTTACAAATTGTGCCAATCTTTACGGCAACCGAGGAAACCCCAGTAAAGATCACCGTGGACCGCGTCTCAGAAGCGGGCGTTGGCTCAGCCTCACGAAGTGCCTTGTGGGTTCTGGATGAAGATCAGTCTAAGTACGTGCTTTTTGCCGATGTCCGAGGTGAAGGCGGTTGGCGTTATAACCGTAAGATTGGCGAGAATGGGGATGTCCCAACGGGCGGTGGTAACAATATTGCTTCTTTCGATGGGGCCGCTTTCGACGATGGAGGCAAGCATGTTATGAGCATTCTAGCTGACGGAAAAACCGTCAAACTGATGCTCGATGGGGTGGTCGGTGCCGAAGTGAAATTTCCAGTTTCCAAACTCTCCTTTCACATCGGTAGTTATGCGCGCGCCAACAATGATACGGCCGCAACACGTTTTGATAATCTAAAGGTGGAGACAGTCCTGCGTCAGTCGACTGTCGTCTTTCAGGATGATTTCGCAGCGAATGTTATTAATCCTGCTCGGTTCCAAGTTTCGGCACCCTTCTTTGAAGGCGGCGTTGGCAACATCCATGCTGAGGCCAAAAATGGTACTATCGAGTTCGTCGGGACGACCACGACTCAATGGTGGTCCGGTGGCACCTTGCGAGTGGGACCGGTTTTTGAAGCATCGGACGAATCACTTTTGACCCTTAAGATTGATCGGATTGCCGAAGGTGGAGTTGGCTCAGCCTCGCGGAGTGCACTTTGGATCCTGAATGAATCTCGAGACAAATACGTGTTGTTTGCCGATGTTCGTGGCGAAGGTGGTTGGCGTTATAACCGGAAAATTGGGGAAGACGGCGACGTTCCTACCGGCGGAGGAAATAACATTGCTGCTTTTGACGGCCCGGCATTCGAAGACGGGAAATTGCATAAAATGTCGATGATTGCGAACGGCAAGACAGTAAAATTATTGCTGGATGGAGCCATCGGTGCCGAAGTCAAATTCCCCTTCTCACCGGTGATCTTTGAATTCGGAGCCTATGCGCGTGCAAACAATGACACTTCTAAAACTGTCTGGGACAATCTCACCATTGAAACGGAAGGCGGCGCGGCATTTGCCCCAAGAGCCAGCAGTGTGCGATTGGGTGGTACCAGTCCGGAAATCACTGTTCGAATTCCCTCAGGCTTAAACTCCTCAGCGGCCGTTAACCTCCGAGTGGTCAGCGCCAATCCCTCCATTGCAACGCCCGATGGGGCCACCAGTGGAACCATGAATCTGACCTTCCCTGTGGGTGGACCAAATACCAAGACCTTCCGCGTGCGCGGCGTGTCCCTTGGTGGCACCACCTTCAGTATCGAGGGCGACGTCGGCAGTCCAAATCCATTGAGTGTTGCCGTAATTTCTGGCCCAGGTGCGCAACTCGAAGACACCTTCGCCGGAGCAATCGATTCGACAAAATGGCAAAAATCATCGCAGAGCTTCGAAGCGGCCGGAGTGGGCACCTACACTGTGACCACCGGCGGTGGCACTTTGCAAATCGCAGGCACCACCGACACCAGTTACTGGGCCGGAGCCTCACTCAAATCAACCAAGAGCTTCATCGCCACAAAGGAACTTAACCTCTCCGTTGAAGTCGATCGTACGGCAATTGAACAAGTTGGGAGCGCCGGACGCAGCGGCGTCTATCTAACCACCGGTGACCGTTCAAAGTATGTCTTCTTTGCCCAAAACGTGGGCGAAAATGGCTGGCAAGTGAACGTCAACCCAGGCAGCGCCACCGGCGGAGGCAACAACCTCGCTGCTTTCAATGATCAAGATGCTGAGCTAGGCGCTTTCAAAATGAAAATGGTCGCCAATGGCAGCACCGTTGAGGTTTTCCTTAATGGGGTGTCGGGTGGACGTTTCCCCTTTGAGGTCACCTCTGGAATCTTCCTCGAACTCGGCGGCTATGCCCGCGCTGAAGCCGATACCGTTACCGCGACGTTTGATAATGTTCGGGTCGAAAATGTGCTGCCCTGCATCACCTCAGAACCCGCTTTAATCTCAATGACCATTGCCGACTCCAAGTCCGCATCTATTACCATTCCACAACTTCTGAATGACGCCGCTGCCGTCACGGTCAAGGTCACCAGCAAAAATCCTGCGGTTGCAGTACCCGTAGGGGCAGTCAACGGAGTCCTCACCCTGAACTTCGCGGCCGGTGCGCCCAACACTCAGTCCATTCAGATTAATCCGATCGGCTTCGGTTCCACCACCTTCGAGTTTGCCAGCACTCCTTCAGTTTGTGTGGATGGTTCGATTGCGGTCGAAGTTGTCGCCTCACCCGCAGTGCTGTTGGCCGATGATTTCGCCGCAGCCACAATCAACGCAGCGAATTGGACCATCGACAAAACCGCCTTTGACACCGGCGAACCCACCGATGAATCCACAGTGACGATTATCGGTGGACAAGTGAAATTCGACGTCACCGTAGGAGTCGCACCCTGGCCGGCTATCTCTTTAATGAGTGCCAAAACCTACTCAGTGAAATCGAGCGAACCACTGACCTTCGAGATCGATCGAGTCTCACTGGCCTACACGCTTACCTCTGGGACCAGCGCCGAAGAACGCGTCTATATTGTCATCAAGGATAGTACCGGTAACTTCGTTCACTTCTCCGATTACGTCGCACACGATGGACGTAATTTTGGTTGGGGTTACAACAAATCAATCGGTGCCTTGGACGATAATCCCACCGGTAATAGCGTTAATCTAAGAACCCTTGATGGAGGGACGTTTGATAACGAAAAACTACACCGTGTGAAATTGGTGGCCAATGGATCCACGGTGAAACTGTTCGTAGATGACACCTTTGGGGCAGAGGTTCCCTTCCCCTTCTCAACGGGGTTATCTGTCGGGTTCGGAGCGAGCAGTGACGAGAACCTTAACCGTGTGGTCGCTTTCTTCGATAACGCCAAAATTAAAGGGGGATCAGTGCCTACGGTGGGACGATTCACCGGGCTATCAGTTCAGGGTGCCAACGTGGTCATTAGCTGGGCTGGCTCAGGTGTCTTGCAATCGATTGGTAAACTCGGTGATGTGTGGAAAGACGTCACTCCAGCGCCGGTGGGCACCAGCATTACTGTCCCAGCCAGCGCAGATGCCTCTCAGTTCTATAGACTCAAACTCTAATCTCTCTCGGTTCCCTCGACGACGGTGTTCAGAGATTTAAACAAGGGTCAGGCAGGCGGGCGTTAAAAAAACGCTCGCCTGCTCTTTTTATTGGCTGCTTCGTTTCTATTTATATTTAGTTTCCGCATGACGGCCATTTTGTCTCGTTTCCTCGCCTGTTGGATTTTTTTGTTCTTAGGCAACACGATGACCGGCGCCTCCTTGGAATGGGAGACCATTCCTGGCGGACGGCGTCTGCCACTTCTTAGCCCGCCCCAAAGTCAGTCCTCGGGATTTCAAAGTGTCTCCCCTCTTATTTCAGGCATTACTTTTACCAACCGCCTCAGCGAAGATCGTAGCCTCACTAATCAGATTTTTTTGAATGGATCAGGGGTGAGCGCTGGAGATATCGATGGCGACGGCTGGGTTGATCTCTATTTCTGCGGCTTAGATTCCCCAAATACGCTCTGGCGTAATCGGGGAGGGTGGCATTTTGAAAATATCACCACCGAAGCCGGTGTTGCTTGTGCCAATCAAGCCTCCACTGGATCGGCCTTTGTCGATATTGATGGCGATGGAGACCTAGACCTGCTCGTCAATGGTATCCAATCTGGGACCCGACTTTTTATAAACGACGGCCAAGGGAAATTCCAAGAAGCCACCCGTCAATCGGGTCTAGCAAGCAGCGCTGGAAGCACTTCCATGACCCTCGCCGATATCGACGGCGATGGATTGCTAGATCTTTACGTTGTTAATTATCGAAATGACACTCTTCGAGATCAATTAGATAAACGCTTTCGTGTCGGGGTCACGAACGGATTTTCCCGCTTACTGAGCGTCAACGGGCGCTCCGCCGAGGGCCCCGATTTGCTCGGTCGCTACACCTTGGATCAGGCCGATGGGATCCTCGAAAACGGCGAAGCGGATACTCTCTATCACAATGATGGAGGAGGCCATTTCACGCCAGTTCCTTGGACCCAAGGCGCGTTCTTAGATGAGAAGGGCAAGCCCATTTTAATTCCCTATGATTGGGGGCTTTCAGCCCGATTTCGCGATATGAACGGGGATAATTTTCCAGACCTCTATGTCTGTAATGATTTCCAATCGCCAGACCGAATCTGGATGAACAAGGGAAACGGTATTTTTCAGGCACTGCCAAAAAACGCTTTAAGACAAACCAGTTTGTTTTCTATGGGAATCGATTTCGCCGATATCAATCGGGACGGACTAGACGACTTCTTTGTGGCGGATATGTTAAGCCGAGACCATCGACGTCGTCAGGTGCAAGTCATGGGCCCAACCGCCTTTGCTCAAGTCCGTAATCTCTTCGAAGAGCGCCCTCAATTTCCCCGCAATACCTTGTTTCTAAATCGGGATAATCAGGCCTATTCTGAGATCGCTCAATTGAGTGGTGTTGACGCATCTGAATGGTCTTGGTGCCCCGCCTTTCTTGATGTTGATCTCGATGGCTATGAAGATTTGTTGGTCACCACAGGGCATTGGCGTGATGCCCAACATGCCGACATTGCCCAGCAACTTGATGACGAAGCTAAGCGCTTAAATTGGTCGCCCAGTGAACAACTCCGACAGCGAAAACGGCTTCCAAGACTGGACACACCGAATATAGCATTTCGCAACCGAGGCGATCTGACCTTTGAAGAAATAGGCACCCCTTGGGGGTTTAATTCTCGTCGAATCTCTCACGGGATGGCCTTGGCCGACCTCGATCTCGACGGCGATCTCGATGTCATCGTTAACTGTCTTAATGACGGCCCTCTAATCCTCGAAAACCGAACCACTCGAGCTCGAATCGCTGTAAAATTAAACGGTCTCCCACCCAATACTCGGGGTGTTGGGGCAAAAATCAGTGTCTTAGCCCTAGGTTTACCACAGCAAAGCCAAGAAATGATGGCCGGAGGTCGCTATCTTTCGAGCGACGACTTTATCCGCACATTTGCTGCAGGCAACCCAACTAATCGACTCACTCTAACTATAACTTGGCGCAGTGGAGCAATAAGCATCGTTTCCAATGCCCTCCCTAATTGTCTTTACGAAATCAATGAAAAATCGGCTGTTCCAATCAACCTAGTTTCCCTCATCGAGTCAAAGAAAGCGACTCCCTTGCTCGCTTCCTCTCACTCTTCTAAACCCAAATGGTTTGAGGACTTCAGCGATCGCCTCCCTCACCAACATTACGACCTGCCGTTTGATGACTTTGCTCGACAACCCCTTTTACCCCATCAACTGAGCCACTTGGGACCTGGAGTCACTTGGTTCGATTTTAACGGAGATGGTTGGGACGATTTAATCATCGGAACCGGACGCGAGGGACGCTTGTCGGTCTTCCGCAACAACACTCAAGGAACCTTTGTTCCGCAGCGGGCTAAGCCATTGGAACCCCTCCTCGAAGCCGACCTTACTACCGTGCTCGCCTGGCATCCTAGCCTGACTAACTCAGTGCTCCTTTTGGGGCTATCTCAGTATGAATCAGGGGCAACAAACGGCCCTGCTCTTCGCCAAATTTCTCTGAATACCGGCGAGGTCGACTCCTCACTTCTTCATTCCGCAAGTAGTACAGGTCCGATAGCCCTCGGTGATTTTGATGGCGACGGAGAAATCGATGTTTTCGTCGGCGGACGAGTGATTGCAGGTCGGTACCCAGAGGCTGCGAGTTCCTCCCTTTTGCGCGCCCATGGCGGAACACTCCAATACGATTCCAAGGCGAGCCAAATCCTCAACAGAATCGGGATGGTCAGTGGGGCTGTCTTTACCGACCTCAATGCCGATGGTTGGCCGGAACTTGTGCTCGCCTGCGAATGGGGTCCAATACGAATTCTACGAAACGACAAGGGAACCTTTTCACTTTGGGATCCCCCAGTAACCCAAGTACCTCGGACTAAAGGCCTCTCCACTCCAAGCCATCTTAGCGCTCTCACCGGTTGGTGGAACTCGGTTGCTGTCGGAGATTTCGACAACGACGGGCGCTTGGATCTTGTGATTGGCAACTGGGGGCGTAATCACGCACGACAGGCTTTCTTGGACCAACCGGCTGAAATTCATTTTGGCGACACCGATGGCTCAGGAAATCTAGCGCTGCTCGAAACTCACTTTGATTCAGGATTGCAGCAATTTGTACCCTTCCGCGATTGGTCCACTTTGAGTGGTTCCTTTCCTAGTTTCCGCGAACGATTCCCCGATTTTACCCGCTTTAGCACGGCCACCGCAGCGTCCGTTCTTGCCGCCGGCTTGCCTCAAATGAACCACTCCACGGTGGCAACATTTGATTCCATCCAACTCCTCAATCGGGGCGATCATTTCGAGCTTCGATCCTTACCAATCGAAGCCCAGTTCGCTCCGATTTTTGGACTCACCGTGGGTGACCTGAATGGAGATGGAGCGGAAGACCTTTTCCTGGCTCAAAACTTTTTTGGAGTGAGCTCAGCCGAAAGTCGTCTCGATGCCGGATTCGGCCTCGTTCTCCAAGGGGACGGTCAAGGCAACTGGCGCGCTGTGCCGGAAGCCGAGAGCGGTCTTTGGTTAACAGGTGAAGGTCGCGGGGCTGCTTTAAGTGATTTCGACCACGATGGAAAACTCGACATCGTGATCACCCAGAACCGGGGCCCCTCGCGATTGTTTCACAACCTGAGCGCCCAATCCGCTCTCCGAATCGAACTCGTCGGATTAAACACCAATTTAAAAGCAATCGGAGCTCAAATTCGCGCCCGCTTTCGGGACGGGTCGAGGGGGCCAGTTCATGAAATCCATGCCGGCTCAGGTTATTGGTCGCAGGATTCAACTTCTTGGATTCTCGGAGGCTTTCAACCACCCGAAAGCGTTGAGATTCTCTGGCCGGGCGGGATCAAAGAAACAGTTAAGGTCCCCTCCGGCACTCAATCTATAAAACCTCGCCATCCACGTTCAACTTCCCTCTGATCGGCTCTCTCGACCCTGCTACGTTCGCAATCTCACCGCCTTCAATTCTTTCCAGTCCCAAATGAAAACGCTCTATGCTAACAACTCCAAACCTAACCTTATCGCATTGGACTAAGCCCCTGCTTATTTTTGTTGGCAGCTGCCTTCAATTTTCAGCTCTTACCGCTGAACTACGCTCCCCTGTGACGCTAAGTTATTTGGAACGCCGTCACCAAGCTCAGACCCTCGCAGCAACCCATCAATCTACTTTCCACTCCTTCCAATTCACCAATCAAATCAAGGGGAGCGGAATCAATTTCACCCACAAAATCGTCGATGATGCCGCTAAAGATTACAAAGCGGCGCACTATGACCACGGTGGAGCAATCGCGGCCGCCGATATCGATGGAGACGGCTTAATTGATCTCTATTTTACATCGCAACTGGGGTCCAATGAACTCTGGCGTAATTTGGGCAAGGGTCAGTTTGCTGCGGCAACGCTCAAAGCGGGCGTGGGCCTTGAAGACCAAATCTCGGTAGGTGCAAGTTTTGCTGATATCGATAACGACGGCCTTCCCGATTTATTCGTGACGACTGTTCGCCACGGCAATCATCTCTTCAAAAATCTAGGAAATGGACGCTTTGAAGACATCACACAGGCGGCGGGGCTCAGCTATATTGGGCATTCGTCTGGTGCCGTTTTTTGACTTCGACAACGATGGTTCACTCGATTTGCAGGTGACCAATGTCGGAAAATACACCACTGAACAAAAGGGACGAGGCGGCTATTATATTGCTCGCGACGATGCCTTTTCAGGGCACCTTTTTCCTGAACGATCAGAGCGATCATTGCTCTACCAAAATCTCGGGAAGGGGCGCTTCCAAGAGGTGTCGAAGAATCTCAATTTTCACGATGAATTTTGGGTTGGAGACGCCACCTTTACCGACCTAAATAACGATGGATTTCCCGATCTCTACTTACCGAATATGCAAGGGGATGATCACTATTATGAAAATCAAGGTGGAAAAGGGTTCCTAGACCGAACCGCCACTTACTTTCCCAAAACACCTTGGGGATCGACTGGCGTCAAATTCTTTGATTTTAACCAAGATGGTTTGGCCGACTTGTTCGTGACTGATATGCACTCAGATATGACCCGCCAACAAACCGAAGAAGCCCTAGGATTCCGACCGGACATAGAAAAAAAGAAGAGCCAATCTTACTGTGCCATGCAATGGACCGAGGCTTATCTGCAAGGCTCATCGAATAACATTTTTGGCAATGCTTTCTACCAGAATTTAGGCCGCGGGAAATTCAACGAGATTTCCGATCAAATCGGAGTCGAAACCTATTGGCCTTGGGGAATCAGTTCGGGCGATTTAAATGCAGACGGTTACGACGATCTCCTAATCACTGCCGGGATGGGGTACCCGTTCCGATACGCCATTAACTCAGTTCTACTTAATGAATCAGGCAAACGGTTCTTTGACGCCGAATTCATGCTTGGAATCGAACCGCGTGCGGGTGGGCGATTGGGGAAAGAATTTTTCACGCTCGATTGCTCAGGCAATGATAGCACCAACAACTTGTGCCAAGGAAAATCTGGCCTAATCGCTATTCCGGGGAGTCTGTCTAGTCGATCCTCTGTCTTTCTCGATTTGGACAATGATGGCGATCTCGACGTGGTCATCGGCGAATTTAATGATGCGCCTCAAGTGTTGATCAGTAACTTGAGCCAACGTCGAGAACTCCATTTTTTAAAAGTACAACTCCAAGGCACTCGGTCCAACCGCGATGGCTTGGGCGCAAAGGTTCTCGTTCAATTCGAAGGCCGTACACTCACTCAGTTTCATGATGGTAAATCCGGTTACCTCGCCCAAAGCTCGCTTCCGCTTTATTTCGGCTTGGGCGACTCCAAGGTAATCGACTTTGTTGAAGTCTACTGGCCCAGTGGCGAACGGCAGCGTGTGACCGCCCCTACCTCAAATTCTCTTCTCAAGTTAACCGAACCTAACTTGAAACCCTGAAAACCAGTCGAATTCAGAAATCTAAAAATCGAACCTCAAAGAGAACTATTACCCAACTTGAATCAACTACAAACGGGTTGAAATTTTACGGGTATGGAAGTCGACCCATAGCATTTCGAATTTGAATACCCATAAGCCTTTGAAAAATCGGCTTAGGAAGTTCTCCATACAATTTTATTAAGTTTCGGCGCCCATCCTCCAATGTTTCTTGTCGCATCGACTTGTAAAACTCCAATTGTGCATCTGACAGCGCCTTGATTCGCTGAATTTTTGATTCTCTCTCAGCCGCATCGGTAATGGTATTCGCCTCCTCCAAATCTCGCATCGCCTGATACCGTGTATTAAAAATAAACTGCCGCACTTCCCCTAGGGTACATGTAGTAACAGTAGTTTGATAGATTCCACTATAAAGCAACTGTGAATTCATGGCTGCCGGGAAATCTTTAAACACCTCTTTGAGCTCATAAAGATTTGTGTCCACCATGTATTTTGAATTGATAGTAAGGCTCTCAAACTGAGCCTTAGCTAGAGATTCAAACTTAGGGGTTCCAAATATTTTGAATTCGGGGTTGGGAATAACGATTCGCGTCGCGACATGATTTGAAGAGAAACTATAAGTATTGGTTACACCCTCCACCTCGGGAGGATTGGATTCTACGGAACCAACCGAACCCACCAATTCGCTATCAATCTTCGCAACCCGTGATAGAGCAACTGTAGTGTTACTCTGACTCTCGGTCTCGATAGTGGATTCAAGAACTTCCAGCCGGCTTGGTGATTCAAAGCCCCACCATCGACAAGCAAAGAAAATTAGCACACAAACAAACACACCGATCAAAACTCGTTTATTCATAGATTCCGCGCATTATCACAATTATTTAACGACACCAAATAGTCCTAAATAAACTTACGGATTAACCAGTTCTTTCGGCTCGGTTGTTATTTCAAGAGACATTAAACGTTGGAAAATCGGTTTTGGAAACTCACCATACAGGCGCTCCATTCGTTGCTTGAATCGATTTGGAGCGTCGGCTCTTTCCAACCACACCTTTAACATTTCTTCGTGGACTCTATTATAAACTTCCTTTGATTTTAGTTCTCGCTCAACCGGGTCAGAAACTGACCAAATTTCATTTTCAACAACATCTTGCTGCGCTGAAATCAATAACTCAGAATCCTGCAACCGGTACAGCTTTGCCCTATACACATAAGCTTCTCTAATTCCAGAGTATAAGTGTTGAGACTTATTCGCAAGAGGGAACTCTTCGAAAATTTCCTTAATTTCTACAAGATTAGTCTCCACTCCTAATGATTTTATGTAATCTCGCTTGGCTAACATTTCATATTCAGCAGAACCCAGCAACGGTGTCTTCGGGTTAGGCAGAACGACCTCGGTAATTAATTTCCCCGAGGGAAATTGGTATACGTTTGTAATAACACTTGACTCAGATTCCTCCGAAATCAACATAGGACCGGTACCAACCAAAAAACCCAATGTTTCGATACGCCTCGAGCGGAGATTTAAATTAACCGTTTCAACCTTGACTGGGTCATTGGTTGGAATAGGATCAATTAATTCACCACCAAATGAAGACGTTTTAAGATCAGTTTGCCGGATTTTAAAAACCAATAAAACAACCCCACAGGTTAACGCTATTAAAATTAAACGCTTCACTTTAATTTTTAATTGACAGTTACAGCAATTGAGCCTCCTTCACCATAGCTACGATTGACTTTAAAGCTAGGTTTTGTTGAGCTAACCTTCACTTGAGCTTTGCCGTTTTCAAGAATTGCAGCGCTCCAATCAATTAAACTCCCCACATTGTACTCTGGCCATCCGGTACAATCCTTTGGACACTCATCCCAACCACTTATTGTAACCCGTGCCCTATTATGCAGGATGTGAACTGCTTCAGTTGTCCACTTAACCTTCATTGTGAACGATACTTTTAAATCTTCATCCATTCCAGAATAGTCACCACCGCGTTTGCAAACAAAGTCTCTAACCTCAATCTGATGGTCGCCTAATGTCGTTCCACCAGAATTGTATTCCCAAGCATTACTGTCTCCAATTTCGAATGGCACCTTGTCATCAGCTTTCTCACCAGGGAACTTACGTGTATATGTGTGCTTGTAGATCACCTTCCCGCTTTGAGTTACATTCATTAAATATTTATCACTAACCTCCACGCCAAAATATTTTCTTGTATAAGTCTTGTCGAATATCATCATATAATGCGTAACCGTTGAACTTCCACCGAAGACTCCTTGTGTAACGGTTACTCCAGCTAAAACAAGACCAGCCACAGCCACAAAACCAGCACCAGCAACAGCAGGCGCTGCATAAGAAACACCAAACAAACACTGAAACAATATCACTAAAGCAGCAATGTTAACCTTGCTCGATCTAGTAGCAAAAATTGATTTGCAATAAACTTGGGTTCGTTTTTGAAATTCGTTTAATTTTATTATGTTTTAAGTATTTATTAATTTTAGTTGTTAACAGTTTTTTGCTGTTTTCAGTGGAAAAGGAGGTGGTGACTTGAATGCAACAAGATGATACGGAGCGGTGGCACCGGAGGAGACGCTTGGATGGTTGCTCGAGATAGTGAGGGCTTGGCGTGGTCTTGAGGTGCGGCTGAGGCGAACCTCTCGAAGTTCTTACGAAAGGCGGAGGAGAGGCCGAGGTAGAGGCCGGAGATGAGTGCGCGGGTCGGAACCCCGTGGTCACCCGCGACCAGAGTCGCCAGATCGCCAGATCGCCATCATCCGAGCTGCGAAAAGTCCGGTGCGGTGATTGGGACGGGATCACCTGACCGGCAATGCCCGCCTCGGGCTGCCTCGGGCCAACGACACTCCCCACGGGCTGACTACCGATACTTCGGCGTAGCTTCCGTTGATGTAGGTGATTACTCATCGAGTGCTTCCGTTTGATTAAACTAGCCCACATTTTAATCAACCATTTTTTGATTTTTATTTAGTTAAAAAGAGTGTTCTGAGAAAGGACTCCTCTGTTTGGGGAGCCTTTGCTGCGAAATTGCTTCGCCGCTACGGATATTCCAAGGCCGTCCAGCAAAGAGTTATCGAATTGAGATCCGCCTTACACCAAGGGGTGGGCATCAACCTTGAGATCGTGCCAATAGTGTATCACAGGCTTCACGTCATCCCAAACGGGGTGGATGGGTGGGACCAAGTCCAGAAGGCAAAGATCCGGGGTGAGGCCGGGAGGCGGGCCCTTTTGGAGCGGATTCGGTAAATTTGGCGCAAGAACCCGGTGAACAGGTCGACGATGGAGGCCCAGAATTGACATTCGATGGCCCTGGAACGGTCTGTGGGGGCATGGCCTGCGACAGGATGCTGGCGCTTCAAGTTTGGTGCGGCTGGGAGAATGCCAAGGCAGCCCGATTACTGTTCGGGAACTGGTGCGCGTGGGTGCGGGCGATGCCGGAGCGGACTCGGAATTTGCTCGACCCGATGGCCCCTAACGCCCCCGGATGGTTGAAGAGAGGTCGAAACGTTCGTCCCCATCGAAATCCCCCGTGGCCAACCCCGAGCCGTTGAGCAGGACGCGGTTGGTGGCGGTTGAAACCTCGGCGAGGGTGTTGGTGATGTTGGTGAAGAGGACTCCGGTCGCGGCGGAATCGAGCCGTTGGAATTCTAGCCTCCCTTGGGGCGCAATCTCCAGAGGACGCTAGTGAAAACCCGGACCGGACCGCCACCCTGCGGAATCCGGCGAGTCCGCCGATCCGTCCGTCGTCAGCGGATGGATCCCGGTCAAGACCGTCCACCCGAGCATCACCAGGTCCCGAGGACGGGCCATCAATGGCGGTCGGGAACCAGTTCGGTGCCGAGCCTCTCCGCGAAGGATCACCCCGGCAAGCAGTGGGGCGGGATCACCGGCAACGTCACCCACCTGTCACGGTCTCTTTCAGGCGTGCGGGAGCCCTCCCGAGCCCGGACAAAACCCCGGTGGTGGCCCAGAGGCTCCGGGGACGCGCCAAAAAACGGAATGCCGGGGCACAGGCACGCGCCGATCGGTCATTGCCGCGACCGTTCGAATCGGGGCTTGCCACCGACGTAGGTCGATTCCACCAGGATTTCGGCAATCCGCCGGGGCTCGGATTTCCGGGGATCGCCCGACAGCACCACGAAATCCGCAACCCTTCCCTCGGCGATGGTACCCTTAACCGCCTCCATCCGTTCGGCGAACGCGGAGCCCCAAGTGTATTCGCGGATCGCTGTCTCGACCGGAATCCGCTGGGACCCGCCGTACACCCGTCCCACCGCACTGGCGCGCGTCACGAGGCTTTGGATCCTCCTCATCGGCTTGCACGCGCTCACCGGCCAGTCCGAATTGCCGGACACCACGATGCCCAGGTCCTCCGCGCTGCGGTTCGGGTGCATGAACTCCCATCGTCGGGGTCCGTATTCCTCCATCTTGTCGCCATGCTCGAAGATGTACGAATGGAGGGCGAGCACCACGCCGAGATCCTTCGCGCGTCGCAGCAATGCCTCAGGACAGACGCTGGCATGCTCGATCCGGAACCGAGCATCGGCCTTAGGGAGCTTGTGCAACGCGCGCTCGAAGGCGTCCAGCACCATGGCAATCTCCCGATCCCCATTGGCATGAATCGCCGGTTGGAGTCCCGATCGGTGAACCCGCAGCACCAAGGCATCCAGTTCCTCCTGGGTCCGGGCGGGCGGGATGCCGAAATCGTCGCGACGCCCGGTGACGGGGTTCACCCGATCGTAGGGCTCCGACACCCAACACGTGCGGCCGGACAACGAATTGCCGTGGACGATCTTGATACCTCCGAGGCGCACCCATTCGTCACCGAATCCAGACTCCATGCCGGCCGCCTCGACGATGTCGAGGTATGCGGACTGCATCAGCACACCCACCCGGCATCCTCGGCCGCGCCGTGCAAGTTCCTGGTAGGCCCGCAGGGCCTTCGGGGTGCCTGCGGCATCCTGGACACTGGTGATCCCCTCCGAGAGGAACCGATCGAAACATCGGTCGTAACCCTCTACAAGCTGCTCCCAAGAAGGGTCCGGCACCTTCGGTCCGGCCGCCTCCACCAGTCGGAGTGCGGGGGGCTCCCGGAGCACACCATCCGGCTCGCCTTCCCGGTTTCGCCCGAACGCCCCGCCCTTCGGATCCGGTGTCGAACGGGTGATGCGTGCGGCATCGAGCACGACGCTGTTCACGGCCCAGACGTGACCGCTGGAGTGGCGGAGCAGGATGGGATGGTTGGTCGACACCCGGTCGAGGAATTCCCTGGTGGGATGTCCGTCCAGACGGGTGTCCTGGTAGTTGAACCCGCGCACCCAGAGGCCGGGAGGCGTGGCCGCGGCCTTGGATCTGAGGACCGCAAGGAGACGATTCCGGTCCGGCACCCGGTCCGGATCCAGGTCGACTTCGCCATGGATGGAATCCTCCGGAAACTCGGGTCGGGGATGCAGATGGGAGTCGTTGAAACCGGGCAACACAGTCCGACCGTGGAGGTCGATCACGCGAGTACCGGGTCCGCGGGTCTTCAGCACCTCGGCGTCCGAGCCGACCAGAACGAATCGTCCCCGGTGAACACTGAAGGCGGTGGCCGTCGGGCGCGCCAGATCGACGGTGACCACGACCGCATCGTGGACGATCAGATCTGGCGTCGAGGCCCTCACAAGGCCGGCGAGCAGGATCGGGCACCACGAACCGCGGCGAAAGAGACCGAGCAGCGCCGGACGCTTGGAAGGCGGAAGGACGGGAGGGAGGAGAGCCATGGTGGGCGGTTTGGATCCGCGCACGGGCGTCGGGGCGCGGATCTTCCGGAGGCGATCTTGAACCATGGGGCTTCTGCGCGAGCGAACGCTGCGGTTACAATCAGGAAACGTGTACCGGCGGGCCCGACCTCGAATACGGACCACCGACGGAAGGCCGTGGTCGCCCGCACGATTGAATCCCCGTCGACTCGGGGGATGGACCAGGAATCCTCCACGGACACCGGATCCCGCCACCCGATCCCGCACCGGGCCCGCAGCAAGATGCCCGTAGCGCGACCGGCGGACCACGCGGCACCTCGGGCGATCCTTCCGAAGTTCTGCGATGAGACGTTGGCACCGACCCGCCTCCCGTGTTGCCACAGGATTCGGGGAGCGACGGACTCGTCCGCCGAAAAATCGACGCGCCCACTTGCCTTGGGCCGATGGGTGTGAAGGCTCCCGGGAATGACCCCGATCACGCAGGCCCACCTGCCGAACCACCTGTCCCCTTTGAGGTGGCTACGCGTCTCAATCTTCCTGTTGATGCTGCTGCCCTTGGGCCGGGCCGAATCGCTGACGCTGCGCTTCAAGGCGCCACATTGGCTCTACATCGAGGGGGATCATCTGCCGGGCAAATCTATTGAGGTCAACTACCTGGAGGCCTATTGCCGGGCTGGATCCACCGAGGCGGATTGGGTGAAGCACACGGTGATTCCGCACCGGGCGGAGGTGTTGAGCCTGAGCGCCGACCGGAAGGTTCTGAAGCTCCGCGACACGCTGGAGGACGGGGTGGTGGTCGATCACACCATCCGCGCGGGGAGCGATGATGTGGACTTCCGCCTGATAGCCCACAACCCCGGTCCGAAACGCTCCGAGGCCCACTGGGCGCAAGCCTGCGTGCGGTTGGGGAGTTTTACCGGCTTTCCGGCCTCCAGCACGAATCTCGACGACTACCTGCCGCAGTGTTTCCTGATCTTGAGCAACCGCGTCACGCGCTTCCCTGAAATCCATCCGTGGGTCAAAGCCGCGCGGTATGTTCCTGGGCAAACCTGGTGTCCTCTCCACGTCCCCCGCACCGATGTGAACCCACGCCCCCTGAGTCCGGTGGTGCCCGATGATGGGTTAATCGGGGCCTTCAGCGGCGACGGCCAATGGATCTTCGCCACGGCCTGGGAGCCTTATCAGGAACTCTTCCAAGGGGTCATTCGATGCCTTCACTCAGACCTCCGTCTTGGAGGCCTGCAACCCGGTGAAACTAAACAAATCCGTGGCCGCATCTACCTGATGAAGTCCGATCCTCAGGCACTGCGGGACCGCTATGCCCACGATTTCCCGGAGCACCGCCCTTCCCGGATCCTCCACAAGGCGGCCTCGACCCCGAAGTGATCGACTGCGGGGCCTCGTTCAGTCTCCCACCGGGAAACCCATCGAATCCCGGATCACCGCGCCGGAAGGCAGAAGCTGAGGCCTCCCGGCACGCGGACTCCGTGGGCCATTGGCCACTGCTCCGCCCGCCGCAGAAAACAAGCCTCCGATTCGGACTGGGGGCTAAGCCGTTTTGGTGCCCCCCCGGAGATCTCGCCCCTCACTTCGATTTGTTAGGATAGGCGGGCGGTTGCGGGATCTTCACCGGCTTGGACTCCATCGCTTTCTTCAACTCGGCAATGGCGCGGTTGAGTTGGTCGTCGGTGCCGGAAAACTCGCGAGTCGGATCATTGTCCACTTCGATGTCCGGTTCCACTCCGGTGCCTTCCATGATCCATTCCTTGGCCTCGAGGTCGAAGCGGCTGAACTCGGGCCGGTTCAGAATGCCTCCATCCAGCAACGGCAAGCTGCCCCGGATGCCCACCACCCCGCCCCACGAACGCTGGCCGATGATCGGGCCCAGCCGATGCTTCCGGAAGCGGTAGCCGACGATGTCGCCATCGCTGGCGCTGTGCTGGTCGATGAGCAGCACCTTGGGGCCCAACACCTGGCCGCTGGGATCCACGTTCACCGAGCCGTTGCGCGCCACCGTCCACATCGCCGGTTCACGCCGCAGGCGCTCGATGATCATCGGTGAGACGTTCCCGCCGCCATTGCCGCGGCAATCGACCACCAGTGCTTCCTTGTGGAGCTGCGGATAGTAGAACTTGGCGAACTCGTTGAGTCCCGGAACGCCCATGTCGGGGACATGCACATAGCCGATCTTACCGCCACTGGCCTTCTCCACCTTCTCAATGTTGCCTAAGACCCAATCGAGGTAGTAAAGGGGATGTTCGTCCGCGGTGGGAATCACTGTCTGGTCGCGCGCTCCCTCTTCCTTAGGTTCCCGGTTCACCCGCAAAACCACGGGCTTGCCGGCCGTTCCCACCAAGGCCGAGTACAAATCCGTCATGCTTCGGGTAGATTGCCCTTGAACAGCCAGGATGTAGTCGCCGGTGCGGATTTCGACACCGATCTCCGTCAGCGGACTGCGATACTTGGAGTCCCAGTTGTGTCCGCGGAGAATGCGCTCGATGCGGAAATAACCACTGGCATCGGGCCGGATGACAGCCCCGAGCAACCCCAAGGGAATGCGCTCCGGCTTGGGCAAATCGCCGCCGCCCACATAGGCGTGTCCGATGTTCAACTCGCCGATCATCTCCCCGATAATGAAGGTCAGGTCAGCCCGATGCTGCACATGTGCCAGCAGGGGCTCATAACGACGGCGCATGCCCGCCCAGTCCACGCCGTGCAGCTTCGGATCGAAGAGAAAATCCCGCATCTGTCGCCAGCATTCATTGTAAATCTGGTTCCACTCCGCACGGCGATCCAGACGCACCTTCAGGTCACTCAAGCTCAGCTTGCGGTCGGTGAGATCGAGCTTGGCGGAAGGGAGATCCAGAATCGCCAAATCTGAGCCCACTTTGACTAGCATCTTCTTGCGGTCGGCCGAGACCCGGAACCCTGCCACCTCGCCCAACTCCGTTTCCTTTTCCTTCTCGAGGTCGAAGAGGTGGAGTTTGCCCTTCTTCAGATAGAACAACTTGTCGCCCACCGAGGACAGCGATCCGTAATTCGAGGCCGAAGGTGGTAGCACGATGATGCGCTGAGTTAACCCCTCGGCGTCCACGCTCACCACCACCTTGGAGGGCTTGGCGGCCTTGCCCACGTCTCCGTCCTTGTCCTTGTCCTTGTCGGAAGCAGCTTTGGCCTCGGTGCCGCTGACCGCTGCCTTGTCGTCGCGCGGTTTCACCTCGTCGGATTTCGGCGCCAAGGGCGACTTCGTGGCGGCGGCCAATGTGACCAGATAGATCCGCTCCATGTCGCTGTAAGTGTGGTTCCACTCCGTCTGGCCGTAGGACGGATTGAACGAGCGTTCCGAGACGAAGAAGAGGTACTTGCCGTCACTGCTGAATTCCGGCGAACCCACATCAAACCACCCATCGGTGACTTGGACCTGATTTTTCTGTGCCAACCCGTAGAGGTAGATGTTGGCAAATCGGCGCACCTCGGGCTGCGTGAACGCCAACCACTGGCTGTCCGGCGACCAGACGAAATCGCGAATTTCGAAGGCGTCTGATTTGGCCACCGGAGTCACCTGCTTCGACTCCACCTCAACGAATTGGAGGCGGTTGAGCTTGTCGGTCCAGGCGATGCGTTTGGAATCAGGCGACCAGGCGATCTCGTACTTGTAGGTGTCGGCTCCAGAGGTCAGCGCACGCGGCTCACCCGATCCCTCTTGCGGCCGGATCCAGATCTCATCCTCGCCACTCTGGTCACTGACATAGCCGATCCATTTTCCGTCCGGAGACCACACCGCATTGCGCTCATGCACCCCGGGTGATTGCGTCAGGTTGCGGGTGGCCCCGTTCTTGGCCGGCACCGTAAAAACATCCCCCCGCGCACCAATGAGCACACGCGCGCCGTCGGGAGCCACCTCATAGGCGGTCGTCTCCTTGCTGACATCGCGTAAACCACCGCGGCCGATCGCCAGGTCTTCATGGATCTCCACCGGAATCCGCACCGCTTTCTCTGTCTGGAAATCGAGGCGGTACAAATATCCGCCATTCTCGAAGACGATGCCCGTGTCACCCATCGAGGGGAACTTGACGGCGAATTCCGTGAACTCGGTTAGTCGGCGAGGCTTCCGAGTTTTCATGTCCATCACGTAGAGGTTGGCTTGATGGGACTCCTCGCGTTCCGAGACAAAGTACATCTTGTCTCCGTGCCACATGGGGAAGAGGTCTTGAGCCGGATCGGTGGTCAGCCGGGCGGTCTGACCCGTCCCAAAATCGTGCAACCAGATTTCATCGGCCTGGCCGCCTCGGTAGCGCTTCCAGGTGCGAAACTCACGAAACACTCGATTGTAGGCCATCTGCCGACCATCCGGCGAGAAACTGCACCAACCGCCGCGCGGCACCGGCAAAACTTCTGGAACGCCACCCGAGAGACGGGCCAAGGTGAGTTCACCCTTGAACGGGTTCCAGTGGTTCCGGCGCGAGCGATACACCACCGTCTCATTGTCCTTCCAAGCCATGACGATGTTGTTGGGACCCATCCGGTCCGAGACATCATCCCGTTCCAGGGTCGCGGTATAGGTGAGCCGCTGGGGTTCGCCCCCCTCGGAAGGCATCACATAGACCTCGGTGTTGCCGTCATATTGCCCGGTGAAAGCCAGCGTTTTGCCGTCGGGCGAAAAGCGGGCGAACATTTCGAACCCTTTCGGGTCGGAGGTCAGTCGTCGGGCCACCCCTCCCAAGGCCGAGACGGTGTAAAGATCACCGGCATAGGTGAACACCACCCGATTTCCACTCAGAGAGGGAAACCGCAACAACCGAGCCTCATCGGCCTTCAACGCCAGTGCTGCGATACCCCCCAACAGCCATGGACCGATCCAAGAGAAAAACCCTCGCATGGACCCATGTTATCGAGCATTTCGAACCGGAGCCAGTGGTGACTAACCCCGTAGGACTAGTGACGCTAGAAAATCGGGGCAACCGTTTAATCCCGAGTAAAATCGGCGGAAAGAAAACGACGGAGCAACGGATCTTGCGAAGCACGAATTACTTCAGGCGTTCCTACAGCCACGATCCGCCCTTCGCTGAGGAAGGCGATACGATTGGCGATGCCGAAAGCGAGGTCTCGATCATGGGTCACCACCAGCGTAGTGGCTCGGGTCACGGCATTGGCCCGCACAATTTCTCGTCCGACCGTCACTGCGACCAGCGGATCCAATTCACTGGTCGGCTCATCGTAGAGAACAACCTGCGGCTCCATCACGAGTGCCCGAGCAATGGCCACTCGTTTTTTCATGCCGCCCGAAAGTTCCGACGGATACTTCAGGGAATCCTTCGGCCCCAGGTGCACCAACGCCAGTTTCTCTTGAACGATCCGCTCAATCTCTGCCGCGGGTTTCAGGCGGTGTTCCGACAGGTAAAGGCCGACATTTTCACCCACCGTCAGTGAGTTGAGTAGGCCCCCGCTCTGAAACACCATGGCCAAGCGGAATCGATCGCGAATGCCTTCGTCCTCGATACGCGTGTCGTTGAGGCGAATCTCGCCAGAATCGGCCGTCTCGAGTCCGATCAAATGGCGCAGCAATACCGATTTCCCGGAACCGCTCGGACCCATTAGAACAAAGATTTCTCCGGGTTGAATCTCAAGGTCAACGCCGTCGAGAACGATCTGGGAACCGAAGGATTTTCGGAGTTGGTGGACTCGGACGGCCACGCCCGATTCAGCGATCTTCGCAGAGGTCATGGATTTTAAAACCCTCCCGCCATCGATGCCTGAGTGAACGGTAAGAGCATCCGAGTGATGACATAGTCGAGCACTAGAATGAACACGATCGAGTTCACAACCGCCTTGGTGACGCTGCGCCCGATTCCGCGAGGACCGCCCATGGTGTCGAGGCCCTGATTGCAGCAGACCACACCCACCGTGATGGCGAAGATAAAGGTCTTGATCAGTCCGTGGATGATGTCCCGCGGTTCCAAAGTCGCCTTGAGACTGTTGAAGAAGGCCGTTGCCGACACAGCCACTTCCGGGTTGAGGGCCGCCACGAAGGCACCACCGGCTGACCCAATGAGCAGCGAAAACACCAGCAGGCAGGGCAGTGCCAGTGATATGGCGACGACCCGCGGCAGCACGAGGTACTCGACCGGGTCGATGTTCAGGGTTCGCAAGGCATCGATCTCTTGGTAAACCCTCATGGATCCCAACTCGGCCGCCATCGCCGAACCGATGCGACCCGCGATGAGAATCGACATCATCACCGGCCCCAGTTCTTTGGCTAGCGAGGCACCCACCAAGCCGCCCAGCATGGAACCGAGGCCTCGCTGGGCCAGCAAGGGCCCCGCCTGCAACGACAACACGCCCCCGATGAAGAGCGACAGCACACACGCCATGAAGAGACTGGCGTTGCCAATCTCGAACAACTGCTCGGCCAAATTGCGCCGATAGCGAAAAATTCTCGGCAATGCCCTCAGGGTCGCCCAAAAAAGCACCAGCATCTTGCCCAGTTCACGAAACACGGTTGTAGGATTGCTGCAGCAGGCCTAGTCGGCAATGCCCAAGGTTTTCAGCCTAAGATCTCCCCAAGCTCAGCCGCCCGGAAAGCATTGCTGCAACCCGGCAGCCACCGCTGAGAAGGCCCGGGCCGCCTCACCCATCGGGTCGGCCACCACCACCGGTTCGCCACGATCTCCGCCCTCGCGGATCGCGACAACCAACGGAATTTCTCCCAGGAACGTGACTCCTTTGCGCTCGGCTTCAAGACGCCCGCCGCCATGTCCGAAGATGTCCACGCGTGTTCCATCAGCGAGACGGAAACCACTCATGTTCTCCACGATACCTAGGATCGGAACCTGAACCTTCTCGAAGAGCGACATCCCCTTGCGAACCACTCCCAAGGAGGCTTCCTGCGGTGTAGTGATGATGACGCCTCCATCTAGCGGCACCGACTGGCACAAGGACAACTGGGCATCGCCGGTGCCCGGCGGCAAATCCACCAACAAGTAGTCCAAGTCACCCCACGCCACCTGATTAATGAACTGATGGATGGTTTTCTGGATCATCGGTCCACGCCAGATGACGGCCTGTTCCGGATCAATGAGAAAGCCCATGCTCATGAGCTTCACCCCATGGCGCACCGGTGGCACCAAGCGCTCATCATCGGTGAGGGTGGGCCGCTCCTGGATACCCATCATCAGCGGAATGCTCGGGCCGTAGATGTCACAATCTAAGAGACCTACCCGCAATCCGGCACGCGCCAAGGCGCACGCCAAATTGACCGAGCAAGTAGACTTTCCTACCCCTCCCTTGCCCGAAGCCACCGCAACCACCCGACGGACTCCGGGCATGCGATTGCGCTGAGCAACCCCAGTATTGGCTGGAGTCGCCGAAACCGCCGAGGTCGGCGGCGGTACCTGGACCTGCACATGGGCGTCAGTGATCCCCTCGATCTGGTCCCGCAATGCGGCCTTGGCTGCGTCGGCGATTTGATTGCCGATCTCCGGATTCGGAGTGGTCAATTCAAGAAGCACTCCCACTGCGCCACCGTCAATCTGAACCCCTTTCACCAATCCGAAGGAGACGATGTCCCGGCTATATCCGGGGTACTTGACCGTGCGCAGCGCCTCCATCACGGAGGACTCTTGAATGGTTGCCATGGATGATTTTGTTCGGAATACGAGGGTCTTAGCCGTTGTAAAAACGGGGTGGAGCATCCCAAAGGACGGCTCCACCCCTGCAATAAATTCGTCAGCGGCTCACTTGGCCGCGACGACCGATCGCTTCTTGTCGGAAAGCGCCCGGAGGAAGGCGGTCAGGTCGCTCGTTTCTTCGGCGGAGAGCTTCTTGCCCAATTGCAGCCAAGCCATCTTTTGGACCGTTTGCTCCAAAGTCTTCTGGGAGCCGTCGTGGAAGTACGGCGCAGTCAGGGCGACGTTGCGTAGGCTAGGCACCTTGAAGACAAATTCGTCGTAGTCTTCCTTGGTTACCTCGATGCGTCCTTTGTCCGCAGTGTTTTCGTAGGCGTTGAGGATTCCGAGCTTCTTGTAGTCGTTGCCTCCGAGTAGAGGACCTGTATGGCAGGTGGTGCAACCAATCGACAAGAAGGTGTCGAGTCCCTTCAGTTCAGCAGCGGTGAGAGCCTTGTTGTCACCTTTAAGAAAATCATCAAATCGGTCGTGCGTAAGGAGGGTCCGCTCGAATGAGCCGACGGCTTTGGCAAAATTGTCGTAAGTAACCGGATCAGACTCGCCTGGGAACGCCTTCTTGAAGGCTCCGACGTACTTCTTCTCTGCCTTGAGCTTCTCGACCACCGCCGCCTCGCTGGGCATGCCCATTTCACCGGGGTTGAGCACGGGGCCCTTGGCCTGATCCTCCAAGGTCTTGGCGCGACCATCCCAGAACTGAGCAACATGGAAGCCAGCGTTGAGCACTGTCGGTGAATTGCGACCACCCCGCTTGCCGAAGGCACCCGGAGAAGTTGGCTCATTGTCGACGCCGCCACGGTTGTGATCCACCGCATGGCAGGAGTTACAAGATTGGGTATTGTTGGCCGAGAGCTTCTTCTCAAAGAACAGGTCCCGACCCAGTTTTACACGAGCCGGAGTGTCGTTTTCGCCACCCGGCATTTTCTCAGGAATCGGCTCCAGCACCTTCAAGGCACCAACTCGCAACTCCGAGGGAGTGGCAGCATTCACCGCAGCAGGAACCAGCAAGAAGGCCGACACCGTCACAGCATGAGCCAAAGTCATGTTTATGGTCATAAACGGAATGTTATTGCAGGAATCAAATTGTGCAAATCAGTGAAGGTGCTCACGAAAACGGCCTCTGATTAAGGGGGTGCACCTCTGCGGATCGAGTCTAATGCGCCGGCTTTCCAGACACTTCCGCCGCATGCTGGCTGAAGGACTTTCCACGACCGGTGGGTGCGATGACCGAGTCGATCACACCGTGTTCAAACTCATCCCACATCGGGGACATCCCCCGAAGCTTGGAGGCAATCTTGGCGAAGGTTTCAACCACGTAGTCGATGTCGGCTTCGGTATTGGCCTCGCCAAGGGTCATAATGATGTTCCCTTGTGCCAGCGCATGATCCAAGCCAATGGCTCCCAGGACATGGGACACCTTGAGACTCTTGCTCACGCAGCTTGATCCACTCGCCACGGCAATTCCGTTCATATCGCAGAGCAGCAACTGGCCCTCGCCCTCGATGAACTCGGTGGAAAGATTCAAATTAGTCGCAATGCGATCGGGGCCCGGTTCCGAGCCGTTGAGCTGGATGTAAGGAACATTCAGCTTCAGTCCCTCCCAAAGCCGTTTCTGCAAAGGAGCCACGTGCGCAACCCGTTGTGACAGCCGTTCTTGGGCAATTTCTGCGGCCACTCCGCCACCCACGATAGCGGGAATATTCTCGGTGCCAGCCCGACGCCCCCCTTCCTGCACCCCGCCATGAATCATACTGACGATACGGGCTTTGCGATTGCGATAGAGCACACCAACCCCTTTGGGACCATAGAACCGATGGGGAGAGAAACTTACCATGGCCGCCCCCCACTCCTTCACATCGATGGGTAACCACCCGGCACTGGCCTCACAGTCCACATAAAGGGGCACGTTTTTGGTGGTACAAATCTGCCCCACCTCACGCATTGGTTGAATAGTACCGATGTCGTGGTTCACATGGTGCACCGCTACAAGCACCGTCTGGGGCGTGATGGCTGCCTCGAGTTCGTCCAACCGAATCATCCCCTGAGGCGTCACACCGACTCGAGTGCAGGTCCACCCCTGCTTTTCTAAGAAATCCAAGGAGTTCATCACACTAGGATGCTCCGTCGCGGAAATCACCAAGTGCTTACCTTTGCGTTCGTTCGCATAGGCCGCTCCCTTGATGGCTAGGTTAGAGGATTCGGTGCCATCCGAAGTAAAGTAGATCTCCTCTTCGCTATCGGCACCGATCAATGCGGCCATTTGCTGGCGCGCGCGCTTCAGAGCGTCCCGGACCCTAAGACCATGCTGGTGGAGCGAAGAAGCATTACCAAAGTACTCGGTGAAGTACGGCCGCATGGCATCGAAAACCTCCGGGAGGACCGGAGTCGCAGACTGGTGATCAAGGAAAACCTGGCGCATGGGTGGGACAATCAGAGGATCAGACGGTGCAGAGTTAGCTGAGAATAACCCCGGTAGGCCGACAGCAATGGACCGGGAACGGCTTCAGATTACTAAAAAAGCCTGCAGTCGTCGAAACTTCCTCCGACTGCAGGCCTCTGAAAGCTGACCAATTAGGCAGCAACCGAATCCGTCGTCGCCACCTTGGCGGCCGCGGAAGGGTATCGCTTCACATAATCTTCCAATGCCGCCTTGAGAGCCTCCTCGGCAAGGACCGAACAGTGAATCTTAACCGGAGGCAACCCGCCGAGGGCGTCTACAACCTCCTGGTTGGAGAAGGACATAGCCTCGTCGATGGTGCGTCCCTTGATCAGTTCGGTGGCCATGCTCGAACTGGCAATGGCTGAGCCGCAACCGAAGGTCTTGAAGCGGGCGTCCTCAATTCGACCATCCTTGATCTTGATGGAGATCTTCATGATGTCTCCGCAAGCGGCGGCTCCCACCTCACCCACACCATCCGCATCCTTCAAATCCCCCATATTGCGGGGATTCATGAAGTGCTCCATCACCGTGGAATTATATAATGTGTAAGTTTCGCTCATAAAATTGAAATTAATTCAGACTTGGGGCCAATGCGGTTCCGTCTGCCAGCGGGGCAATGATCACCTCGGAAGCCGTCAAAAAAATCTTGGGGTTTCGAACCAAACGGGCCTGCAGAACCAAACCATTGGGCAAGTGGCGTCCCGCCAAGGTGGCCAAGCTTGTGCCGGCAAAAACTTCTTTCATCCGCTCCTGAGCCTCGGCCAACAAGCCACAAAGCGCACAACCACTACTGTGTTCGCAGCCCACATCGATTTCGAGGCATCGCTGAAGAGCGATTGGCCCCTCGATGGACTCCAAAATCTCAAGCACAGAGATGTCAGACGCTGGGCGAGTGAGGTAAAAACCCCCACCGGATCCGCGGGCCGAGCCCACCAAGCCCGACTTGCTGAGATTCTGGAAAATTTTACCCAGAAAACTTTTCGGGACACATTCTTCCTCACAGAGGATGTCGATCATGACCACCTCACCCAAAGGACGGCGAGAAAGGGCAATTAGCCCTAAAACCCCGTATTCTCCTGCTTTGGTGATTTGCATCCCTTGAACCAGACCATTTCCGTCTGGAATGAAATCAACGTACCTCCCCCCTTTGCACTGTCAAAACCATTTCCAGACCAAATTCATCTGATTCCCCTTAGGAGGGACAGGCTCTTCAAAAGGGACAGGCTCTTCAAAAGGGACAGGCTCTTCAAAAGGGACAGGCTCTTCACTTCAAAAGGGACAGGCTCTTCAAAAGGGACAGGCTCTTCAAGAGGGACAGGCTCTTCAAGAGGGACAGGCTCTTCAAAAGGGACAGGCTCTTCAAGAGGGACAGGCTCTTCAAGAGGGACAGGCTCTTCAAGAGGGACAGGCTCTTCAAGAGGGACAGGCTCTTCAAGAGGGACAGGCTCTT
>CAMDDW010000116.1:0-13714 GCA_945893185.1 Akkermansia muciniphila
GACGATAAGAATTTATGGAAAACACTAAAATCCAAACGGGTTACAGAGATTGTTCTGTAACGATAAACAACAACCTCCAATACAACAGGAAGAGATGGTGGTCTATAGGACGATTCTTGGAAGCCAATCAGTTTGTCGACGTGCGTCTAGGCAGAAGGGTGTCGAATGAATGACGAAATCACGCGGCCTGGTGGACCTGTTCGAGAGGTGAACGGCAAGGGGCGACTGAGATGTGCTAAGGTGCGGTCTGGGGTATCGACGCTGCGCGAAATCCTTCCGGCATTCATGACCATCCCGGAAGTGGCTCATCGGTTGAATGTTTGCGAGAAGACTGTCCGACGGTTGGTGGATCGACAGATACTCCCGAGGTGCCGTCACCTTGGAAAGGTGTTGATTCCACGTGATGCGGTTGAGAAATGGATCGTAGAGTCAACGAGAAACTGAGTCCGGTAAGACAATGAGCCGTCCCCTTTAAAACGCGGACGGCTCTTTTGGTTTGGTTTCGTCGATCTCAATCCTTCGGTGGCTTTGAATCGCTCCCAATTCCGAATGATACCTGTTGGGCCATTTTCATCGAGTGGGTTTGGCGGAGGTGTGCGTAGGTACTCATCAGCAACGCGCCTCCATCTGAGTGACCAAGCCAGTTGGCAATGGTGGGAATATCCACCCCTTGCTCAATGCAACGGGTGGCGAACAGATCCCGAAGATCTTTGTGGCGCAGTTTCCTCAGGCCTAGCTCTTTGCAGGCTCTGGAGAGGGTGCCGCTGGCCTCCTTCACTTCGGCCACCGTCTTTTCACCGGTCTGGGGGTTTTGGCGAGAGAACTCCGTCAGAAGGAATAACTTGAGTTCGGGGAACAGGGGAATGGTTCTTGGTTTCCAGTTTTTTGGTCCATAGACAGCATCCCCTTGGACGGTGAGTTGTCCGCCCTCGAAATCTACGTGCCTCCATTCAATTTTTGCCGCTTCAGATTTCCTGCACCCTGTTGAGGCCAACAGTCGGATGAACCGAGCAGCGGCTTGAATCTGAGGGTATGGGTTTCGATCAAGGTACGTCAGCAGGCGCTGGAAATCCTGATGGTTCGGTAACGGCGGTTTGTCGCGAACCACCTTGAGCCTTTCCAACTGGCTGGCTGGATTCGCCCCAATGATTCCGTTTTCAACGGCAATCCCGAGGATCTGGTTGAGGACGAGTAGGGTGCCGTTGTAGGTTCTTCGTTTTACCTGTTTCTGGTAGCGGATCGACCAATCCATGCAGGCTTTCGGAGTGATCCGGCTGCACTGAATCGTCTTCAATTCCGGCCAGACCGAGTACAATGCGTTCATGCGCTCCTCGTAGAAACCGACGGTCCTTGGCTTCCTTCCGGTTGCCTTGAGTCGGTCTATGCAGAGTTCTACGGCTTGAGGAAAGGTCAGCTTGCCAGATACGTCGTGGTTTCGAAGCTGAGATGCCCCGCGTTCCACCTTTAGGGCGTCAATCAGCCGTAGTTTGGCCACCGAGAAGGACGTGGTTTCGAGGGATTTCTTTTTCAGCTTCCCACCGATCCGGGCAAAAAGGTAGTATACTCCTGAAGGTTGAGCTTTGCGGAGGTTGACGACGGTGGTCGCCTGCAACTTTTGCTGAGCTTTAGCCTTCTGGGTGGTCGGTTTCACTTGCGGAGTATACAAGGGTAGTATGCAAGTGGCAAATCGGAGATCCCAAGACTGAGCGAAAAGCCCAGTAAAAACGAGTCGCGGAAGGGTGGCTGAGTGGTTGAAGGCACCTGACTCGAAATCAGACGTACTCGCAAGGGTACCGGGGGTTCAAATCCCTCCCCTTCCGCCATCTCGACCCCCGGTTTCACTGGGGTTTTCATTCGGTTCCAATTCCGAATCCCTCGGTTAACCTCACGGATTCGGTGTCAACAGGTGACACGGTGGTGACAAGAAAGTGGAACCTCCTCTCCAGTCAGCAGCAGCTTCAAAAATATCTTGACACGATTCTAAACCTCTGAAATCCGATTTCAAAAAATTATCTTTTGGCTTGACAAACAGTTTTTAGACATACCTAGGACACCCACGAGCAACGGAATCTTTGGAATCAATTTATTACAAACTAGAACGAATATAAAAACACAACAATAGATTCACCGCCCGTCAGACATTATAAATTAAACGACGAATCGGTTTAATTTGAAGATTGATGTATTAGAAATAAGTTATAACTAATAGTTTCAAATTTAAATTATATGTAATGTGGTTTCAATTTATAACAGAATTAAATCAATATGTGTTTCGTTTGGCGGTAAATCGAAAGGACGAGAAAACGCAAAACGAAATAAATTTTTAAAGCATTGCTTCATCTAGTATTGCTGTTGAAGCTGTGGTAAATAAAATTATTTGAAAATCAGTTTCAAACAGAGGTGTTTACTTGGCGACTTCGTTATATATCTCATCTTGGGATTTACTGGTAGCGTAGTAAAACAAGTTTAAGTCTTAGTTTTAAATTCAACTAATTTTTGAAGTGGTTCTTTTTAATAATAAAAATAAATCTAAAAATACTTTGACAAGTCTAAATTATTTGCTAAATTATTTGAGAATATTGAATTCAAACTATGACTGATATTACTAATAACCCCGGCCAATCTGTTTCTATACAAGAACGAGTGCGACTTGCTCAAGAGGCGAAAGCCGAGCTCGATAAGCAGATTGCTGAAAACAATCGTCTTTTAGAAGAATTAGAAATAGCCCAAGATGCCATTCTAAACAACCCAGTGGAACGAGCCAAATTGTTTGTTGATGCAAACAAAATGATTGAAGATGGGGTTAAAGAATACGAAGCCAAGGGTTATTCTTGTGATGTCCAGTTTGATGATTATGGATTGATGACAAAAATCGTCTTCAAGATTGGTAAATCTCGTAAATCTGGAACTCGTGGCCCTCGTAAGAGTGCAGGACAAGAAGGGTTTATTCCGGCTATGACTCGGGAGCAATTCTCTAAGATTTATTCTACCCTTGGTAACGAGTTCAAGAATCAGCATATCGTTCAGGTTCTTGTGAATAATTTCGGAGAGAATGGTAAATATACCGATTTCCGCACCCAACCATCTCTTGGTATCATTCTACTTAATGGTTACGAAGGGATTAAAATTGCGAAAGTCGGTTCCAAGGGGCGTAATGTTTACTACAAAAAGATTTCGTAAAGGGAAGTAAAAGATTCTAAAATATTTTAAACCGACGAAAACCCTTACCGTGAAAACGGTTTGGGTTTTGTTTTTTAGGTAACAATATTTCTGTTAATTTAAAAAAGATATTAATAAAAATAGAATTGCATGCACCGTCAGAGAAATGTTACGTGTCTTTTTAAAGTAATGTGGGCGTATTTAGACGTATCGGATATATTTAATTTGCAAGCTGAACAGATAATTAATGGTTCACCGCAATGAGGGTAAGACTCAGTGTTTTTATATAATTGACTGACAGGTGGGGAAAATAAACGAGCAGCCATTTTCTGGTTCGATTTTATTTTTACCGGATAACAACCACACCATTTAAGGTGAATATTTGTTTCTATTTCAATTTACTTCGTAAATACATAAAATTTTCACAGGTATTTTTTCCGCGCCAGCTTCTGTCAGCCTGTTTCTTTGCACTCCAGAAAATTAAAATCAAAAAGTGTTAATCGGCATCAAAATATAAATTAATAGTTTCATTGTATTCCTAAAGCTATTTTTATGGTTGCCGAATAGTATGGACGTATCCCATAGGACCACCGTTTTTCTTTGATATCATATCCAAACTTAGAAAAAGTTCCGTCGTGGTGGGCATAAACATTTATCCAATCACTGTTTCCGGATGAAACAAGTACCGGATTGTTTTTAACCAATACTATTGTCCATTTGAAATTAGGACTTAATCCTTTTTTTGAATGACGGCATTCATTTATCAAACATTGTAACCATTCTGGATATTCTGAATCTTTCTTAATTTTATGCAGAGCATAGGCAACGTGTTTGCAGCATCGATTTAAAGTGTTTGGTTGAAAGTGCCGTCTTTCACTGTTCCAATCAGAACATGAACAAGATGAATCTGATAGATTCACATAATATGTTTCATCTGGATTTGAATCGGATTTTATTGAAACTATTGTCGGTATTGAAGGTAGGATACAATCATACGGTGAAAACGCTTCAATTGATTCCTCTATTTGTTCTTTGTTAAATATCCTGAACGATTTCATTTCAATTGAAATCAGTTTTGAAGCGATTTGTTTTAGTTCATACTCTGAAGCCGAACCGTTTTCAAAAACCTTGGTTAGTAGATGAGCGATTTCAGCGCCAGGCCATTCATTGCAGCATTCTGGGTTATCGGTTAGAAATTTTCTTAGTTGCCAAGCTTCTTCATTGCTTATATCACCGTCCAATGTTAATGTTCGGCAGAAATCTATTAATTGTCTTGATTTCAACGAAACTGTTTCTTTAGTGCTCATAAATTGTTAATCTGGTTAAAAATAATTGGTTATTTATGCTTGTGTAAGTAGCGAGCAAATTCAAGGGGTTAATTTAAATTGAATTTTATCTCACATTCAGAGGTTTTGTCAATTTGCAGTGGGTAATGGATTCACTCTAGTAGAATAATGTATTAAAGTTTTTTAGGTTCAAAGCGGCCGGAATTGCATCGTGTCTGAACAAGAGAGCAGTAAGAACCCGCACTGGAAAAGGTGAGTGGCAAGCAACCCGAATCCGGAATCTGCTGGAGGAATGAATGGTTTGGGAGGGGGTAACAATGGTTAATATACACCCAACAAAAATGGGTTCAATGAGTTTACCTGAATAACAGAGGAAAGCTGGGGTGGAAATAAAATTTCACCCGTGAAATATCTTTAGTGACAGGAGATGACAAAAATAGGCAGCGTACTATAACTAATAGTAGTTATAAGGTTCCTCGCTACTTTCAGTGGGTAGCAGTGGCTCCCAAGATGGGGAAGCGACTTGGAGGTTTCTTGTCCCAACCAGGATTGATACTAGGCGTCGACAGCAATTGCTCCGGTGGTCGTGAGAAGCGTTCAGGTTGCGACAAGAAGTTGCGAAACCGCATAAAACCCAATTTTTCCGGGGGTTACGTATCGAAAGTTCGGAGACTTCTCAACCCAGGCGAGATCGTCGTTCTCACCTTCCAAACTTCTGGTCTTGCAGGCCTTCAAGGAAATGGGAACTCCCGGTTGCTGGGAGCCACTGGCCGTCGGGGACAACCGATCTCGACGGTCAACTCACTGAAAACAGCGAGGAACCAGTTATAATAAGTTGAACTGTTGCCTAAAAACTGTAGAAATGTGCGTGAGAGCGATAAAAACAGTAAAACGGCTCTATACTCTGTACTGCATAAGAACAGACAAGTAATTAGCAACAGGTATTAAGGCGACCGAAAAAAGACGTGCTTTCAAAGGTGCTGGGCTTCAAATCCCTAACCTTCTGTCAATTCTGTTTCGGGGTTCCCCCGATGGTCTCAACACTTCGACCCTCTTCCGAATCCACAGCATCTCCCCGACTCTCAATCGACCACGTTGAGCACGGATTGGCCGGTGTCCCAGAGGCGGTCGATGAGGCGATGGGTGTTGGCTCCTTGGACGCGGGCCACGGCGAGGCGGCGGACTCCGTCGGTGAAGGTGATGAGGCTGGTTAGTTCCAATTTTAGCTCCTCAGACAGTCGGACCCACGAACCCAGGGCGGCTGCTTGATCGGTGATGTCGAAGGTGATGCGTATGGAACCCGGTTGCCCACTGAGCAACTTGCTGAAGACTCGGAAGATGTCCGACTCGGTGATGATGCCCACCAGTTTGTCTCCCTGTACGACCGGAAGCCCACCGATGTGGTGCTCCGTCATTCGTCGTGCCGCCGCTTCGATGGGTTGATCGGCCTCGATAGTGATGACGGGACTTTGCAGGACATCGGCCACGGTGCCCAGCGAAGGGAGGCCGTCGATGCTGGCCACCGAGAACGGGTTGAGGTCCGGGGGGAAGGCTCGGACGATGTCCTGCTTGCACACCATCCCCAAGATGGCCCGGTTTTTGACGACCACCAGGCGACGGATGTTCCGGGCATTCATTCGATGCACGGCCTCGGTGAGCGTGGTTTCCGGGGTGACGGTTTCCACACTGCGGGTCATGCACATTTTTACGATCATTGGACGAAGCTACCGTCAGCGGCCCCTTCCGATGAGGCCGCGTGGTCTGTTCTCACAGATATCGGCAGATGAACGCCTCTTCTGAAACCTCCCGTAAGGATTTGAGCCCCACCTGCTAGGACTTTTGGGTGGCAATGGGGTGTGAGGCCGATCCCTCCCTCAATGGGCGACGAGGCGGAAAAACCGGGTGGCAGCGTCGCTGGAGTGCCGCGTGATCCGGGTTTGCGTCGAACCCTCGGTCGAAAGGACCTCGGTGGGTAGCTCGGTCCAGGTGCCGCCCCTCAGGTCGGTGGTGGTCTGGAGGTGAATCGTGACGCCCGGTCGGTCGAGTCGCAGGGCAAAGCGCAGTGTGGCGGGTTCCGTGGCTAGGCTCATGAGCAGCGGGAGGCGGATGTCCGCGGTGAGTGGATTGCTGCCTAGGGCAAACTCCAGGAGGTTGGGGCGACCATCTCGATCCGGATCCTGGCCGGGGCCTTGTTGGTCTATGGGGAGCCCCAGCGAGGTGATCCAATCGGAGAAAGCCGCACCCATGAGGGCGGCTCCCGGGGTGGGCGTTGCTGCTAGCCATGCAGAAGGATCGTTGCCGTACGCACCTTCGATCCGCTTTTGCAGGGAGTGACCCAAACCAGCGGCTCCAGGGGGCCAGGGTGCGTTGCGGTCGTAATTCACGCGGTCCACTCGGGCAAATTGGCGCAGTCCGGCGTCGTCCAGTCCGGCGGGGCGGCCGAGTTGCACCGACTCGCCTTCGTTGGCCAGTCGACCGGTGGTCCATTCCAAGACACGGGTTGCGGCTGGCACGGTGAAGGCCGCGTTGAAGTGAGACAGGCTGCGCGTCAGGACTAGCCGTTCGCCTGAGGCCAGAATCAGCGGTGGGTTGGAGGGGAACTCTAGTTCGATCCCGTCAGTAATGCGCCAAGGAGTACTTCGGACGCTGTCGTACAAGGGCACGGGAGTGGACGTGATGTTGAGGAGTTCCAAGAACTCGAGGTCGGGATCTGTTGTCGCCGCATAGAAAATCTCCGAGATCACGATGGGGCCGATGCGCGGTGCGCTGTTGGCCTTGCCGAGAGTCGGGGTTTGCAAGGGGATGAAGTTCCAGGAGTCGGTGGAGGCCTTGCGGTAATTGCCCAAGGTCTCACCCGGGAGTGATGCGCCAAACTTCTCTTCAGTGCGATAGTCGGTGAGGTGATCATCGACGGCCGAACTGAGGTAGAGGGTCTCCCCCACGTCGTTGAGGGCGAAGCCGGTGATCCGACCCACATCCAACGATGCCACGCCGAAATGCTGCTGTTCACTCAACACGATGCGCTCGCCGGGCTCGAGACGTGTCCCGGAGGGAATGCGGTACTTCCGCAGATCGCTCGCGCTGTCGCTGAGAAACCACCCGCTGATATCCACGGAGTTGGAGGAGCGGTTGAAGAGTTCGATCCAGTCTTGGTCGCTTTCGGAGTTAGCGAGGAGTTCGTCGATCACCACCGTTGGGGTGAGGGCGTAAGGATAGTCGCTGGCCTGGTATTGGTAGCGGGCCCCGATGTCGGCGCGGGTTCCGTCGGGATCGGTCGCATGGACGGGATCACCGGAATCGAGGGCGGGTGAGGTGGGTTGGAGACTGAAATCCAACAAGCTCGGAGCGACGAACAGCGGGGCCTTTAGCAGGTTGTTGGATCCTGGAGCGGTGATCGCAATGGTGTCTGAAAGAGAGTAGGCCACCACCAGTTGGGAGAGGGCGTCGACTTGTACCGGAACAATAGAACTCTTGGAGAAGAGGGTGTTGGTGACGAAGGCCGATCCGCCACCCACGCCGAAGTTCTTTTCGTACACGTCCACGCCGATGTCGCAGTCGACAAAGGTGTTCTGGTCTAGGGTGACCCGCGATCCGGCATCCTTCACGCCCACGCCCAGGGCGCAGCCGACGATCAGGTTGTTCTTCATGATGACCGTGGAGCCTTGACCCACGGAGACGCCCTTGTCGGAATTGAAGTAGATGCGGTTGTTCTCGATGAGGATGTCCTGAGCCGCCTCGCCAATGTCGATGCCGTCGCAATTGGATCCTTGAAACCGATAGATGCGGCAGTTCCGCACAACGCCTCCCACGACGCCGTCGTAGTCGATGGCATCGGTATCCGGGGCGTTGTCGCCGATGAAGTCGCTGTCCTCGATGAGCGCGGCTCCCCGTTTCACGTTGATGCAGTCGCCCGTGTAGGGTGTGTGAAGCCGGCTATGACGCAGGACGATGGATCCACCGCGGCAAAAGATCGGGCCCTCACAGCGCTCGATATCGAGGTGTTCGATGAGGAGATTCGCATTCAATCCGGAGATCGCGGAGGGGAATGCCAGTGGGTTTCCGCCGCGTGTCGCCTGGCGGATCACGAGGTGGCGCAGCACGCTGGCCCCGTCGGGGTTTTCAAAACTAAGGCCGCCCCAGCGCGCACCGTTGCGGCCGAGGAGACGCACCGGGGCCTCCGCAGTGCCCGTCACGTTCAAGGTGCCTTGGACCCGAAGGTGCCGCCCAGCGGGCATGTTCAGCGTGATTCCCGAAGGCACGTTGAGGGTGATGCCGGGCGGGATGATGAGGTCTGAATCCAGCGAGTAAGTGGCGCCGGCGATGAGGGAAGTGGTTGCCTTGAGGGTGCCGCCTATCACCCGTTCTTCGGATGGGGCGAACTCGGCGGCGAGGCTGGCAGTGCCGGTCAGTACGAGCGTGATGTTGGCCGTGGTGGCAAGATTGCCGGTGGTGCCGTTCCAGCGGACGAAGCGAAAACCTGGGGCCGCCTCGGCCGTGAGCCTGAGTGGAATTCCGGGGAAGAGTCGGTGGACTCCCGGTTCGGTGGGCACGCCCTCGACGAGGATTCGTCCGTGCTGCAGGCCGCTGACCCCGAGGGTCACTGCGACGGCGGGAGACAGGCTGAGGCGGCTTTGGATCTCGGCCAAAAATCCATCGGAGCGGGCATCGATGAACTTCTTCATGTCGGACAAGGCCGAGGCGCGTCCGGAGGCACTCATGCCGCCCAGGCTCGACCATCGGGCTGCATGGCGCGGGACCTCCGATTCCACTTCATGGGCCATGGTGTCCAAGAGGCCTTGGACTCGCACGGGCCGGAAGGTCGCATCGGCATGGGCCGCCAGGCGTTGGGCCATGCGCTGCCGGAACTGCGTGCTGGTCTTCAGTCGCGACAGCAGTTGATCCGAAGAAAGCATTTCGGACAGAACGTTGCCGCCCAGTTGCGAGGAGCGGAACGTTTGGTCCATATCGGGCAGAAACCACTGCCAGCGTCCGCTGGGGGTGCGCGGACGCCAGAACTCCCGGTTGTGCGCCCAACTCGTGTTCTGTCCCCAGGATTCGGAGGCGATGAAATCGATGAAGCTCTCAATGTCGACCCGGGATTCGATCACTGCCCATGCGGCCGGTTCGTTGAGGTCGTGCGATTGGGCGAACTCGAGGAGTTCTAGCCAGTGCACCGTGTCGCCCTTGTCTGCGCCCAGCGTGATGGCCATGGAAGTCAGGTGCCCGTAGTTTAGGTGGTCGATGTCGGTGGCGTTCAGGCGGTGATGCTCGAAGAACCAGGCGTCGTCCCACCGGGAACGGACGTCGTGAATGCCCCAGTAGGCCCCGTTGATAAATACCACGCTGGGTCGGTAATCGGACACACTGACAGTCATCTGGCCGCGCTGAAGAAAGGACCACAAGCCGTCCCGCAACATCTCCATGCTCCAGGCATCGCCGCCGTCGCGCAGGGTCAGGGAAGTGTGGTTGGGGATGCCGGTTCCTGGGAACAAGTCGTAGGCCAGATTGTCATCACCATAGGCCCCGCGGATCGCGAAGTTCAGGGCGCGCTGCGCGTGAACCCAATTGTTCTCACCGCCCATACGAAAGGCACCGTTGACCCGGAAGCCTGACTGCCCGTTCGGGGCGAAGAATTCTAACGAACCCGGGGCGTCTTTATTCTTGTACACGTCGCGCAGTCCGCGCCCAGAGCTGCCGCCGCTCACGCTCTGCTCATGTTGGTTGTAGTAGATGCCTAGGCGGTCGCCGAAGAGCAGTTCGGGATCGGAGACCACCGAGATCATCGGCAAGGATCCGAGGGTTTCACCGATCAGGTAGGTCCGCGTGGCAATCGGACCATTGGGCCGTCCATCTTGGAAAACCCGGGTCCGGACCACGGTGTTGGACGTGAGGGTGAATGGCTGGGTGTAGGCCATTGAATTTGGGGTCGGAACGGCCCCGTTGAGCGTGTAGCGCACTGTTCCGGATGGGGCGCTCAATGTCACCGTCACCGGAGTCGCCGAAAGACCGCCCTCAGGGCTGATGAGCGCGGCGATTCCTGGGGTGCGAAGGTCGGGCACCTCAGTGCCGGAATTCGGGGCGCCGGGTGTGGGGGTCGCGAACTGGACCCAGTCTCCGGCCGTATTGCGGCCCCGAGAGACGTCGGTAATCTGGATTCCGTAGGTTTGGAGATCCACGTTGGTGGAGCCAGTAAAGCCTGCCCCGGAGAGGGACAAGTCGAAGCCGAGGTCAGAACTGTTGGCCGCGCTTTGGTGCACTTCTACAGCCACCAGATTGAGACCGGCGACGAGGTGCGTGGCCGGAATGCGGTGGGTGGTGAAGGTGTTTTCGGCGGTCCCGGACAGGGAGGTCGTGGTGAGCGTCTTAAAGTCTACTGCCCCGGTCGGCACGTTCTGCCGAACGACCTCGGCTCCGTTGAGGTAAATAATGGCGCCGTCATCGGCCAAGAGTTGGAGTTCGAGATCCAGGAGCCGGGTTGGGTCGGACACGTTGAAGGCGTGCCGAAAGTAGGTGGTGATCGGGTGGTTGGACCCTGCGGCCGCGGCTGTTAAGAGGGTGGTTTCGTCGCCATCCCCGTACCCTAACTGGCCTGCGCCGCTGGCCCAGAGAGCGTCGTTGAAGCCCGATGAATTCCACGCGGTGCCGGCGTTGGATCCGTCGTCTAGATACTTCCAGCGGGCCGCCCCGGACTGGATTAGAACGGTGTTCGTCATCCCGGTGGCGTGGGTTAAGACCACCGATTCACCCAGAGCCGACAGCGAGAAATTGGCGTGGTAGCCTTCCGTCGTGAAATTGCGCCACGGCCAATAGCCTCGAGGGTGGGTTTCGCCGGGAACGGCGTCTTCGCCGTCGGCCCAGACGATCAGGTGCCCTTTGGCGGGCAACACGGCCGTTGTGGGAAAGGTCCAGCGGAAGGGTTTCTTCGGGTCATCGCTCAGGTACCACCCGGCCAGCGAAACGGGCGCGCTGGTAGTATTCTCCAATTCGATCCAGTCGGGATAATCTCCGAAATCGACGAGGTCGGGATGGGATTGGGTGTTGGAGGCGACGAATTCGCTGATCCGGATCTGTGCCTGGGTAGCTATGGGAAGCAAACACAGTGCGGCGGCCAGCGAGAATTTCATTGAATGGCAAAACCTAGCAGCTCCCATACCTAAGGTCAGGCCCACAGACGTTCCGGCCGTTGTCCAGTGAGCGCCCTGTTTTGCCTCCAGAAGGACCCGGGGCCTCTTGCCCCAAGTCCGCCGCCTCCCTAGGCCGTGTAGCCACTGCAGCCGAGGCTCAGGGAGCCTGGGTTAGGGTCTTGCGCCGGTGTACGGCATCGCCCCCGCAGACGTAGAGGTAGGCATTTCCCGGACCGGCGAAGACGCAGCTGTACACGCCCTTGTCGGGGCGGGGCTTGGCGATGACACCTCCCAGGCGACCAATCCAGTCGAACATTTGGACACCGGCGTGTGAGGTCACATAAAGCCGGCCGAGGGCATCCACGGTCGAACCATCGCCACCGCTGTCTTTTTTGCCCGAGGGCACCACCAGGGTCATGGAGCGTTCGCCGGCGGTGAGGCTGCCATCGGCCGCGATAGCGAAGCTCCAAACATTCGTGCCGCCGTATTCCGAGACGTAGAGGAAATCGTGCTTCGGTGACAGAGCGATGCCGTTGGGCGAGGTGATTCCGCCGGCGACAGTGCGCGGGCGCGAGAGGGACTTGGCCCCGATAGGCACGGCCTGGACCTGGCCTGCACCCGTGTCGGTGAAGTAAATCCATCCGGCTTTGGAGACGATGAGGTCGTTGGGCTTGACCCCGGTGGCCACGTCACGGATCGCCTGGGTGGCCGGGTCGATGGTCACGATCTTGGGAGACTCACCTTGGGTGGCGGCATAGAGCTGTCCGTCAGGTCCGAACTTCAGACCGCTGATCTTGGGGCCGTTGCTTAGCCACGGCTCGGCCTTGGTGGCACCGACGGCCACGCGGTAGATCATGCCTTTGGGCAAATCGGAGAAATAGAAATTACCCTGGGCATCGCCACAGGCCCCATCGGTGAAGCCGTAATGATCGCCAACCAGTTCCCAGGGAGCTTCGGTGCCGCCGCCGGCCAAGATCTTGTTGAGGGCTTCGTCGCCGTTCCAATTATTGGTGCTGGGTGCGGGTGGGCGCATCGTGGGACGCCACAGCCACCGCAATGAATCGGGCAAGATGACGCCGCCGTGCTTGCCGTTGTGTGCGCCGTCTCCCATCACGAACTGCGTGTCATAGCCGGCGAAGGTCAATGCACTGGCCATGGTGCGGTTGGCCAGGGGCCAGTCACCGTGGAGGTTGTTGAGGTCGTTGACGCCGTCTTGCAGGAAGACTCGCAGCGGCTTGCGCTCGGTCTTACGAATCAGGGCCGGGTAGGCGTGGCCGCCCCGGATGTTGGTGAAGCTGCCGATTTGCGAGAGCACCTTGCGGAAGTGATCCGGACGTTCCCAAGCGACCGTGAACGCACAAATGGCGCCGGAACTCATGCCGGCGATGCCCCGCATTTCGGGGTCGTCGCTAATGCGAACCTTGTATTGGGTCGTGGCGAAGGGGATCAACTCGTCGATGAGGAATCGGGCGTAGTCGCTGCTGAGCGAGTCGTACTCGAAGGAGCGGTTGTTGCGGTCGCCCCATCCATTGGCCCCCGGCGTCCCGGATCCGCGGTGGCCGGGATTGAGGAACAGGGCGATGGTGACGGGCATTTCTCCGCGGGCGATCAAGTTGTCCAGCACGATGGGCACCCGCTGGGAACCGTTTTCACCGACGTATTCGTGTCCGTCCTGAAATACCATGAGTGCAGCGGGCTTGCTGCCGTCGTATTGGGCCGGGATGTAGATCCAGCCTTGGCGGGAGGTCCCGGGGAACACTTTCGATTCGTTGAATTCGAAGGTCTCCACCCGCCCCTTGAGGACACCTGGGGCGCGATTCGTGGAATCGGCTCCTAGGGTGTAGTTGTCCACGGCCTGTACGGTGGTTGCGCCCAGTGACAGGAGAGCCGCAGCCAGCAAAAGGGGTTTCATTAACCATGAGTCTCCGGAACCCACCGTCACGGAGTCAAACCCGCATGTGAGCTGCAGGCCCGGGGGACGCCGGGTCGGGGGACCCGGCCTACGTGTGAACATGAAACTGAAACGACTAACCGGTGAAAGACCGAGTACGGTGCTGGCATGGCACCGTGTAGCTGAAGGTAACTGCGTCGCCGAGAGGCGGGGTGGGGAACAACCGGAAGCGAACCTGTCGTCCCAAAGCAGTC
>CAMDDW010000117.1:0-7034 GCA_945893185.1 Akkermansia muciniphila
GCCGTCAGGAACCGTCGCTTCGTCTTCGAGGCCTTCTCGGGCGCCTCGGATGGGGTGTTGTTGGTCATTGTCGTTGCTTCCGTCTGCGACCGCCTAGGGAGAGGGAATGGTTACAGTCGCCCTACGGGCTCCCTTCACCATTCCCTCTCTTCCTCCACCTCGTAGCGTATTGCCACTCTCCTTTGAGGTCACGGACTCAGAAACGGCGGGATTTATTTCGATTTAGACAAAACGGCGCGGAGAACTCCGCGCCGTTTTTCGTGCAATGGACAGGCTCATCCAGAAACTCTGGCTCTGGGTATCTCGGCAACTGGTTCTTCGGTTGGATGCTGGCCTTAGCCTCCGAGAAGTATCCTTGAAGGGCGTTGATGAAAAAATCACCCGGCCAAGCTACTGACTCATTGGAAATAGCGGGGAACCGAATTAATTCCTTCGGAGGAGAGTCGTTTGCTCGGGCTGTGCCGTGAAGGAGGCCTCATGGCCATCCGGCCATCGGATCCGTGCCTCGGAAATCTTGCTGCGTCCCAGGCCAATATTGATGGGAAGTTCGCTCTGCGAGAGGTAGCTCTTGGTGGGCATGACTTGACGCGAAATTCGGCGTCCATCCTCGGTGCGCAGGTGGATCCAGGCTCCGATGGCCTCAGGATTGCCTTCTGGCCCGATTACTTGGAGTCGGACCCAATGGTTCCCCAGGGCTTGGTCATTGCGGAGCAATAACGGGGACCCATGGATTTGAGTCATGACCACGTCGAGGTCTCCGTCCCGATCAAAATCTGCATAAGCCGATCCGCGACCTACGATGGGTTGGAAGAGGTCTTCACCGGCTTCGGCAGCCGTGGCGCTGATGAACGTTTGATTGCCTCCGCCGTTCCAGAAGAGTTGGGCCGGTTGCCGGTAGTGGACATTGGCTTGCACCTTCTCGATGTCATCTTCGATGTGTCCATTGGTGGTCAGGACATCGAGCCGTCCATCCAAGTCATAGTCGAAAAAGAAGAGACCAAACTTGAGGAGCAATCGGCTCGCCGGCCCGAGACCTTCCGTAATGGCCTCGTCAGCGAAGACCAAGGTGTCTTTCGTCGGTTGGGCCACATAGAGGGCATTCATTTCATTGGCGAAATTGCCGATGGCGATGCCCAGCGCACGGTCAGGACGAAAACGTGCCGCGTCGATGCCCATGGCCCCGCGAGTTTGCCCGTAGGAGTCGAAGGCCACGCCGCTCTGGGCCCCCACCTCTTGAAAGGTTCCATCGTGCCTGTTGGTGAAGACGAAGTTCTGGACGGTGTCATTGGCCACTACGAGGTCCATCCAACCGTCGTCATTCAGATCGATCGGAGCCACCGCGAGGGTTTTGGCCATGGGCAGCCCCGTGGCCGGATTTTGGATACGGAGACCGCTTCGGGCTGAGACTTCAGTGAAATGGGGGAGGGCACCTGGAGTGGTAGGACCGTCATTCCGGTACAGGGCGGGGAAGGTGCCTGGAAAGAGCCAGGGGCGCCCATAGGCGCGGCCGACACCCACAAGTTGGTTGTTCACCTCCCGATCCATTTGGGGCGACCACTCAACATAGTGCCCGACGAAGAGGTCTAAGTCGCCATCCCGATCGAGGTCAAACCAGGCGGCGGCCGTGGACCATCCAGAAGACGAGGCGGGCAAGCCGCTCTGGGCCGTGATGTCTGCGAAATGTCCCTCTCCCAAATTCCGGAATAGGCGTACCCCCCCGAGTCCGGTCAGCAACACGTCGGTGCGGGAATCGCCATCCAAATCTCCGCAGGCTACCCCCATGCCATAAAATGGGACATCCAAGCCGGATCCAGCGGTGATGTCGGTGAAGCGAATGGGCTCACCAGGCGCGGTGTCGTTCCGATATAAGGCCGCAGTGGTTGAGTGTTGGTTTTTGGTCGATGCATCCGGCCACTCCGTTCCATTGACGAAGAGGAGGTCTGCATCGCCATCCCCATCCAGATCGAAACACGCCACGCCGCCTCCAAGCGTTTCGGGCAAGAGTTTGTTGCCTTGTGCTCCGTTGCTGTGGGTGAAGCGGATGCCAGCCTCTCGGGTAATGTCCGTGAACCGGATAGATGGGGGTCGTGGGCCGCGACCGGAATCGTTGGCCACCGGACTCTGAATGGGGAGGAGCGCTGCCGTTGGAGCGGCGGGTCGGCGTTGCAGCCACCAGACAGCAGCGGCCGCCACCACGCACAGAAGGATGAGGACGGCCAATGAACGGCGCAGTGCCTGAGTAATCACCTCATCCTCCGAACCAGGCGTCCGTCCGGGTTGAGGATTCAGGCTGGCCATGACAGCACGCTGGGATGATCGCGACCGTATTTTCAAGCCCGGAACCACTGAGATGCTGATGGAAGTTCCGCCTCGAGCCTTCGGGTATCTTCAAAAGGAGAGTCCAATTAATTCCCAGGACTGATCGCAGCGGTAGCAGTCATTGAGACGGATCGAAAATTAGGACAAGTCCATGACTGGTCAATCTTGATGGAGTCTGTTTGCCTTTCCCTGCGATGTCCGGAGCCGTTGGTTCCACAGTTTTGTTGACGACCCTCTTGAGGGATGTGTCCCGCTCGTTCTATCTGACGTTGAGGGTCCTTCCCTCACGGGTGCGCGCTCCCATCGGCCTAGCGTATTTGCTGGCCCGAGCCACCGATACGTTGGCCGACGCCTCCTCGGTCCCGGTGGCGGTTCGTCGGAGGGCTCTGGAATCGCTGCGAGATCGGATCCTCGATGGTCAGGCAGCACCGCCGCAATGGGCTGACTTCGATACCGAAAGCCCAGAAGTCACCGCCGCTGAGCGCACGCTGTTGGAGCGCATCCCCGAGGCCTTGGCGATTCTGGATGATTCCCAGGTTTGGCAGAAGGACTGCATCCGGACGGTCTTAGAGACGATTGTGGGTGGGCAAATTCTGGACCTGGATCGCTTCGGCGGAATTCGGCCGGGAGAGGGGGTTGTGTCGCTGTCCAACGCCGAGGCGCTGGACGACTACACTTATCGAGTGGCGGGTTGCGTGGGTGAATTCTGGACCCGCATTTGCCGCAACCAACTTTTCCCCGCAGCCTCACTCGATGATGCCGCATTTCAAGCCGATGGCATCCGCTTTGGTAAGGGCCTGCAGTTGATTAATATTTTGCGGGATCTGCCCAAGGATCTTCAGGCCGGTCGGTGTTATCTGCCTTGCGATGAGTTGGCCCGGGAGGGGCTTTCGCCCGCCGATCTATTGGATCCGGCGCTCGAGGACCGTCTTCGTCCGGTGTATGACCAGTGGTTGTATCAGGCTGAGGAACATTTGGCGGCCGGCTGGAATTACGTCCGAAGCATTCCCTCTGATCAGGTTCGCGTCCGACTGGCCTGTGCATGGCCGATACTAATTGGGGTGCAGACACTCCGGCGGCTGCGGGAGCCGGGCGTGCTGGATGCTCGCCAGCGCGTCAAGATCTCACGAGCGGAGGTTCGGTCGATTCTGTGGGCGACGCTCTGGAGATTGCCCTTTAAACGGAGTTGGGACGGCCTGTTTGAGTCGATGAGGGTTGGGATTGTATCGTGAACACCGGAAAGCAGGAGTCCCGATTGGACGCTACGGCAACTGCGGGTAAGTCTAGAGACACATGAGGGTCTTGATCACGGGTGCGACCGGATTTGTTGGACGTGCCGTTTGCGAGGCGGTGGTTCGTGAGGGGCATTCGGTGCGGCGCATGGCCCGCGGAAGCCGCTCACAGTCTTTGGAGGCTCAGAATGACGGAATGGATTGGGTGAGGGGTTCGGTGCTGTGTCCGAACGATCTCCGCCAGGGCATGCAGGGGTGTGATGCTGTCATCCACCTCGTCGGCCTTATCGGCGAGATCGGTGACCAGACCTTTGAGCGGGTCCATCAGGAGGGAACGCTCCGGGTCCTTGAAGCAGCCCTGACTTCGGGGGTGAGACGCATAGTCCACATGAGCGCCCTGGGGACCCGGCCTGAGGCTGCTTCACGGTACCACCAAACCAAGTGGGCTGCCGAGGAGGCTGTGAGGAGTTCTGGTTTGGACTGGACGGTATTTAGGCCTTCGTTGATCTACGGTCCCGGTGATGGATTCGTGAACTTATTCGCCGGGATGAGTCGCTGGTCGCCGGTGTTGCCGGTGATCGGTCGAGGAACGTCCTTGTTGCAACCGGTGTCGGTCGATTGCGTGGCCCGGGCCTTTGCGCGTGCGCTCGATTCAAAAGCCGCCGTCCACCAGACCTACGACCTTTGTGGTTTCGATCGGCTCAATTTGCCGCAGATCTTGCAGACCCTCTTGCAGATCACCCGGCGCCGCCGTGTTCTCGTAAGAATCCCTCGGGCGCTGGCCTGGTATCCGACCGCTGTTTTGGAGTGGGTCTTTCCGCGGGTCCTGCGACGTCCGGCTCCCTTGAGTCGGGATCAGATTCTCATGCTGGAGGAGGACAACGTCGGGAACCCCGAGGCGGCTGAGCGCGATTTCCAGATTCCATCGATTCCCTTTGCGAAGGGAGTCGGAGACTTTCTGCGCTGAGGCGTTCAGGCGCCGATGAGTTCGGCGACTTTTGCCGAAACGTCGCCGCTCTTCATGAGCGACTCCCCGACGAGGATGGCATGGCAACCGGCATTCCGGAGGCGCTCAACATCCGCCCGTTGGTGAATCCCGCTTTCTCCCACGAGAATTCGTTGGGTGGAGTCGGAGGCGGCGAAGAGTTTCTTGGCCAGAGTTTCGGTGGTCGCGAGATTCACTTGGAAGGTCTTGAGATCCCGATTGTTGACCCCTACGAGTCGGGCTCCGCAGCGCAGCGCCCGCTCGAGTTCCGTCTCGTCATGAACTTCAACCAGGGCGGTCAGTCCTGCTGCATCGGCCAGACTGTGGAAGTGCGACAACTGCTCATCTGAAAGAATGGAAACAATGAGCAAGATCGCATCGGCTCCCCATTCGATGGCCTCGAGAATTTGCCGCTCATCGATAATGAAATCCTTGCGAAGCAGCGGCAGCCCGACGGCCTCTCGGATGGCCTTAAGATACTCGAGCGATCCTTGGAAGAACTGCTCGTCGGTGAGTACTGACAGACAGCTTGCTCCAGCCGCCTCATATTCTTTAGCGATCCGAACCGGGTCAAAATTTGGGCAAATCACACCCAGGCTGGGTGAGGCTTTTTTGACCTCTGCGATCAAAGCGATGTCTCCCTGACGTGGGGTGGCCAGAGCCGCCGTGAAGTCCCGGATCCCCGAGCCACGCTGCTGGATGGCCTGTCGAAGCTGAGAGGCAGCCACCGGTCCCGGAGCCAGCAAGCCAACCTCTAAACGCTTCTGCGCGACAATGGTGTCGAGAATACTCATCGATTCGAAAAAGGTATCGGGGTTGGGGTGCTTGAATCACGCCCGAAGATCATTGGAGTTGGGCGTGCAATGGACTGGGCCGTGGGCCGGCTTGCGGTCTTGGGATCATAGTCCTTGGAGCGCCCGAAGGGTCCAATCGGCTCGGTCTGCCGGATTGGCCCAATGGCGCATGTCCTGAATACGGCGGCGATCGAGGTTTTCAACATGTCCGTCCACCATCCCGGTCACCGATCGCAGGTTGTAGCGCGGGTGCACGTAGCCCCACGCCTCGGGGCCGTCGTCCGAATTCCAATCGACGGCCCAGCGACGCGCATTCAGGTAGGGCGGTTTAACGACGTAATAGCCAGGCACGATCCGGCCTTCGAAGGGGCCGCGGGCGGAGGTGAAAACCAAGAGCTCTGAGGGCCGGGCTACCTCGGCGGTCTTGAGAACACAAAATCGCCCGAACCGATCAAAGGCTCGTTCCGTGGGCGGTAGTTCGACGTCATCACCGCCGACGAAGACCGAATTAATGCCCTGAGAGGGAAACACCGAAGCGGCGTAGACTCCGAGGTCGGGGTCCTCCATGCGGCGGAAGGTTTCTAACGTGCGCCGGTTTTCATTCAGGTACATGACGTCAAAGCTTTTCCCCAGATAGGGGGCGATCCGCCACGGGTATCGAGCGTTGATGGGATGATTGACCGGGTGTCCCTGAAAGTCGTTGGCGTTCAGCCCATAGCGGTAGCCGGGAAGCACCGAGTCGGAGTTGTCTTCGGCGTAAAGTCTCCAAGCAATGAGCAACTGACGCGACCCGGACATTTCATTGACCTGTGAAGCGCGATAGCGGGCCTTGCCCAGCGCCGGTAGCAGCATGGCCGCCAAGAGGGCGATAATGCCGATGACCACCAGCAGTTCGATGAGGGTGAAGGCGTGGAACCTCTTTCCCTGAGGAACAGAGGCGGACCGGAAGTAGGATGGCGGAACAATGCACATCGACTGCGGATCCATATACTAACCTCGAAATCCGCGGCTTCCAAGACCACAGGTGGCAGACGGCGGAGTTGGATCGTTGTGACGGGCTTAGGTCGCGCCCTTGACCTCTTGCCTCCAAGGCGCTTCCGATCGAAGCTCCTCCCAGCACCGAATCAAGTGCTGCACAGAAAATATGAAAACCACCGTTATTCTTGCCCTGATTGTCGCCGCCTACTCCATGGTCAGCCTTCGCGCTGCAGACAAACCCAAAGCCAAGGCCTATCCGTTGGACAAGTGCCTGGTGACCGACGAGAAGTTTGAAGGATCCGGCATGGAAGCCTACGAGTTTGTCCATGAAGGTCAGACCATCAAACTGTGCTGCAAGAGCTGCCTGAAGGATTTTAAGAAGGACTCGGCCACCTACCTGAAGAAATTACCGAAGGCGAAGGCCCCGAAGTCCGCTCAATGATCCCAAGGCGAGACGGGGTGCGGGGCAGTTCCCCCTGTTTGCCGGGGTGGGAGGCCCAAAGACTGAAGCAACGGTTGGTGATCCCGTCGATTTCAGACTGCGATTCGGACTGCGAGTCGGGTTCCGAATCAGTGGAAAGACTCACGGTGCTACCGGAGGTTCTGCCTCAGGACTGTTGTCGCGGTCGGGCTCAGACCCCTTGGGGAATGAGTTGTTTAGTCTGGAGTCGGGGTTCGGTGTTTCAGTGGGAATTTGAAGAGCCTTTGTCGGATCCTCGCCGTGGA
>CAMDDW010000118.1:0-28464 GCA_945893185.1 Akkermansia muciniphila
GGTGTCCGATGGCCCAAGCACAGCACTCTGGTTGTGGGGAGGCGGATTCTCTTAGGCGGACCAGAATTAACCTGTGACCAGTTGCTCAGCGCGACTTGTATACTCCCAGTTGTATACTCCGCGCCGAAAACCGGGTCACTTGGTGTCCAAGCGGGTCCAAGGAGTAACGGTTAAAATGCTTTGAAATGGGCCTGAAATGGCACTTTTGACCAAGAGGGAGGAAATCTGTCCAAAGGGGAGAAAACAATTTCGAGATGTAATCCCTCAAGCAGCGTCGGACAACAAGGGCGGCGAGATTTCGACGGTTGAAAATTTGTTGGGGTGGCTTCGACTGGGTCGCTCATCCAATTCTACAGAAATTGCCAAACTTAGATGGTCGTCTAAGTTTGAAAACTCTTGCCCGTTCCATTAGTATCGCTTATATTAATTTCAATGAATCGATATGTGGGTTACCTCAGAGTCTCAACGAAGTCCCAAAAGCTGGACGGTCTCGGCATGGGTAGCCAAGAGCAGGTCGTCGCTGATTTCGTTGCTCGTCAGGGTGGCGAGTTGATTGGAGTCCTGCGCGAAGTGGAATCTGGGGCGAAGACGGATCAGGAACGGCCCGCGCTGTCCCAAGCTTTGAGTATGGCCAAGAAAATGAAGGCTATCCTGATCGTCGCCAAGCTGGACCGCCTCAGCCGCAATGCTGAGTTTTTGCTCCGCTTGCAGAATTCCAACGTCAGCTTTGTCTGCTGCGACTGCCCAAACGTGGACAAGTTCACCGTTGGCATCTTGGCGTTGGTGGCGCAGAGGGAAAGAGAACTGATCTCTGAAAGGACCAAGGCTGCACTCGATGCCGCGAAACGGAGAGGGATTGTCCTTGGAACACGGAATCCTGCGCTTCAGGTGAAACGCATGAACGAGGGTTGTCGATCCGCTAAGTTGAAATTTGTCAAAGATATTCATCCGATCATCAACGAAATCCAACGTTCTGGAATCGATACCCTTCAAGGCATCGCTGATTGCCTGAACCGGCGAGGCATCAAGAGTCGATCAGGTGGGAGCTGGCACCCTTCAACTGTTCGCAGAATTTGCCTCACCTGAACCTACCTCTTTGGCGCGGGTTTATTTCCCGTCGCCTTTTTAGTGACAGTTAGTGACAGTTTTTTGGCGTTTTGGTTCGCGAAAGAGACACCACTTGAGTTCTATTTAAGAGATCTAAAAACGCTGAAAACCCAATAAAAACGAGTTTTTTATGCGAATTTTTGCGAAACTACGAGAAACCGCGTTAACGGTTTCGAATCCCGTCGCCCGCTCCATCCTACTACTCTAAAACCCCTGTTAACGCAGGGGTTTTTATGTTTTCTCGGTTTTAGCGCCCCCCCTGGCTGGTGACTGTTTGGCGACAGAAAACCATGCCTGCGCCACAAAATCCCCCGGCACTCGGGAAGTTCCCCAAGACCGTCCGAAGTGGGAGTAGAACAGTCCGAATCTATCGGACACCAACCATGGTCCGGGGCGCTGCTCACCAATGCCACTGTGCACACCGAGCAGTGGCCACCGCCCGTCGCCCAGGCGATCTATATGCCCATTGAATTGGGTTTACGGGCACCGACGCAGCGATCTACGCCGACGCCTGACATCGAGTTACCGCCTTCCGGGTCTCCTTCAGGGAAGCCATGGCCGAATAGGAGGCTGCCTGCTGGAAACTCCTTAGGGAATTTCGGGGCAGGCAACAATTTCTGACAAAGACCAGAGCGTTGAGGTGGCTTTGATTTCTACTTTGACTTGAGTCCGGTGGTGTTCACCGAAAACACACGATATCGGTGCCGTTTGCCCGGCTCGGCCGTGGTGTCGGTGAATCGCAGCGGTGCCAGCGGTTGGGGTGGCGTGTCGCTGTATTGCAGGTTCTGGAAGACCGGGCGGCCATACGGGTTCCGACCCTGCGTCGGAAAATTGGCGAGGAAACGCCCATCGCGTTCGATCACGAATCGTTCAAGGCCACTCTCGACGTCCGCTTCGGCTTCCCAAGTTAGTTCGTTGCCGATGGTCTGAAGCTTCTTGGGCGCGGGAGGTGGCGTTGGGTCGGTCACCTCAGTGTTCATGGAATACTGAACCCAGGCGCGAGCGATGGCCTGATCCGGCAGCCAAACAGACCGCTCCTTGACTCCGGTGAATCGTGCTGCCGGCACTGGGATCGCGTCCGGCCCCAACGAAGCCAACCAAGCGACCGAGTCCCGCATCGGTCTGAGGGGGGCGCCAGCTCGGGCGGGTAATCGAGCCGTGAGGCAGGCATCGAGCCAGGGAATGGCTAGGTAGCGCTGATTGCCGCATTCATGGCTGGTCAACGGGTCCACAGCCACGCCGATGAGCGCTCCCTGGCTCCGCATCCCAACGAAAAATCGCTCCACACCAGGCCAAACGCTGGCGAAACGATTGGTTTGGTCCGTGACTCCTTCTTTCGTGCCGAGATTGCACATCAACGGCACCTGAGCGGCGGCCTTCGAAATTATGTAGGACTCGGGCTGCCCCTCAGCCCTCGTGAGCGGTGGCACCCCGGAGCGCAACCACGCCGCAACGACCCGATCTGGATGGAGCAGCGCCATGCCACCGGCCCAATGCCCTCCCCCGCTATGCCCCCAGAGCGCCCATGGTACCGACGCCAGTTCTGGATGCCCGCACTGACCAGCCAACTCGCTGAGCGCCTTCTGAAAAGCGGCATCCGAACCCCGGCGGGGATCACACCAGAGCTGGCAATCCGCCTTGTCCGGCTGTTCATAAGCCGGCGACAGCAGCGCACAACGGTGCTTCCGGGCGAGCGCCTGCCAATGCAAGTCATAGGCACCGGTGAGCCCCGACTTGCAGGATCCCTCGCCACATCCGTGCTGATGGACGATGACACCTCGCAGCGAACCCACCTCGGGCGGGACCCAGAGAGTGAAGTTGGCTGCATAGGCCAATCCATGAGGCGCGCCCGCGGCCTCGTGGCGCAACCGGTAGTAGGGCCGATCCGCCGATGGGAAGACGTCGTAGGGCGGCTTTTGAGCTAAAACTGCACCAACGAAACTGAAAAGCAGGACAAGAAAGCGGCGCATGGAGTGCAACAATGCTGTCCCCGCCCTCGTGGAGTTGCAAGCAAGGCAGCGACTTCAGCTTGGTCACACCCACTCCTCACAGGGTGGGCAGCCGGTGTTTGTCCAAAAAGCGCTTCACTTCGCTTCCGGCGGCTTCTCCGCCTCGCCTTTGCGGCGACGCAGTCTGGCTTCAGCGACACGGTGCTATGCCTGGACCGTATTCGGTCTTTCACCGGTTTTTCGTTTCAGTTTCATGTTCGCTAAGTAGGTCTCCTTCTGCGAATGCACCAAGGTCTGAGGGGTTGGACCGCTCGGAGATCGGTTCCTATTATGTTCAAGTTTGGGGGCAGGCAACGATTTCTGACAAAAACCGGTGAGTTGAGTCAGACTCAACTAAACAGGTGTTTCCATTTTATGCTCTGGCCCGTTGGACAGCACGGCATGAGTTTTTGGTTTATGCCGCTGGCTATGCTGCTGTGAGCAGTCTTCCAGCGTCGCCCTGCCGGGCGCATTAACGAAAAGAGGCCGGGCTTTCGCCCGGCCTCCGTGTCACTCACGAGTTATTGAGTCTACTGTCTTAGCGCTTGGCGCGGATGAACAGAGCCGCACCGTCTACCGTGATCTCATCTCCGCTCTTAATCGCGGAGTCGGCAAAGGTGCCATTGAGGGTGGTAGAGGTTTGGAGCGTTCCAGCGCCATCGAAGGTGATCTTCACCTTGCCGTTGGCACCCAAAGCTGCCTTCAGGTTACCAATGACGGCCGCTGGAGCGGCGTTGAAGTCCCAGTAAGCGATCAAGCCCTTGGCGGCCGAGAGGGCCGTCGGCAAGGTGCCCTTGGACAGTGCGACGATGTCGGCCTCGACCAACTCCTTACCGTAGACCGAGAAGTCATCGATGATGGCGTGGCTGATCTCACCGCCGTTGGAACCGGAGCCCATATAGAAGGCGTCGATGTCCACCGGCAACTGAGCCGTGCTCTCACCAGACAAGAACAATTTGCCGTCAACCCAGATGTTCTTGGATGCACCCTTCTTGGTGAACACGAACAAATGATACGCGTTGGTCCACCAGGACGACTCGCCGGAATAACCGGAGAAGGTGTCGATTCCCGCTTCGATACGCTGGGTTGTGCCATTGCAGCAGCCCACGGTGTCAAAGTAGATGTGCTGGTTGCTCCACGGCACATGCGCATGGAAACCACGATTGTTGCCGCTGCCCGGGGAGTTCATGGTGAACGCTGAGCTATCGGCGACATCCAGCTTCTTCTGCCAGAAGGCGACCGTGAGCTCGTCGTTGGCTGTAGCTGCGTTGACCTTGGCTAAGAATGCACTGTTGAAGCTGACCACGGGGCCACCCTTCATCGTCAGATTGATGGCCTTGTCGCCCGCCTTGCCTGTGGCACCAGCGCCGTCGGCCGTGAACACCGCCGAGCCCAATAGCAGGCCGGGGTAAGCGCCCACCTTGTCCTCCGTCGAGCCACTGTAGGCGCCCGAGGTGAAGCTGTAGTCGAGGGTGGCGGCCTTGGCACCGGCATCCAAATAACCCAGCGAGACGGTGTGGACCGCCAGGCTCGCCGACATAGCCGGCGGGGTGTACTTGATGGTGATGACAGTGCCGTCCTTGGTGACGGTCGGGGTCACGGTCTGGCCGTCGTACTTCAGGCTCACGTTGGCCGCCGTCCACGCGGTCTTGCCGTCGCGGTGCACGAGGGTCACGGAGGCCGCCGGGCTCACGCCCTTAGCATTCGCAGCCGGGCTGACCCGGGTGTAGGCACCGGCCGGATCTGACGGGAGATCCACAGCCGCACTGAGGAACTTGCCCGGGATCGGGGTTAGTTTGCCAGCACCCGTGGTGTCGCCTTCTTTACGCCAAGCGATCTGACCGTAGTCGCCGCCGCCGCCCTCTTTGTAAACTAGGCGGACGAAGTACTTCTTGCCGGCTGTTAAAGCGACGGGCTCAGAGGTCCGGGCGCTGTCGGGCTCAGTGAAGAAGTTGCAGCAGCCAGTCTCTTCGGCAACCTGAGCCAAGTTGGCCTCCTTGTCGTCGGAGCTGATGAAGAACTGCGAGGCATCATCCGAGTAGATGAAGAAGCGGTAGCTGCCGCTCTCGGTGGGGGTCAAGAAACCTTCCATCGACGCACCGTAATTTTCGTTCGCGTCGCTGGGCAGGGCATCCCGGCTGTTGAACGCGAAGACCGCCTTGATGTAGTCCGGCGAAGCGGGCCAGCGAGAGTCCTGATAGAGGTTGTCCACCGGAGTACCGTTGATCTTGCCCCAGAACGAGAACTTCAGGACGCCGTCCTTGATGTTTAAGAAGGAGTAGAACAAGGCCTTGCTGTTGGCCACAACCGCATTCTTAGAAGCGTCGACCACATTGTTGACCGTGATTGTGTAGGCCACGGCTCCCGGAGTCTGGGCGGCGGTGGTCAAGATCACCACGTTCTTCTTCACGGACGCCGCGGTGACCGCGAGGTTCGGGCTGAAGGCGTAGTTGGCCAAGGTGGCGGCGGAACCGGCTTCGACGGCTTCGGAGAAGGTCAGAGTGACCGTCTTGAAGTCGCCCGAAGTGGCTGCCGAGACAAGCACCGGCTTGGTTACGTCGATCGGGTCGGTGCCAGCAACAAACTCTTGCAAGTTGGTAGCGCCGTCCTTGTCGAAGTCCTTGGCAGCATCAGACGCATCGTTGGGATTGAAGCCATTGGACTTTTCATAATCATCCGGCATTCCATCTTTATCCGTATCGAGAGCCAAACCCAACTTCTCTACAGTGACCGCATTCAATATTGCATTGTGGTCACTATAATCGGAACTAGCCTCACTGCCGTCGAACCGCAGAACTACAGTGCTTGATTTTGGAGTATATGTATATGTGACGAGAGCTTCTTTGTCACCTTGAGCAATCCGCTCATGCGCAACCCCTGGATTAAAATCTTTTACTACCAGCGCATCATCGAAAAAGATATCGAATCCACGATTACAGCACTGCTCACCAAACATCATCTGAAACTTGTACTCTGTGCCTATCTGCAAGTTATCTAGCGTCAATGTTACAAAATTAGGCGAACCACTCCAGCGAATACTGCTGGTCGCTGCCTCTAGAGCATCATCATTTGCTGAATCTCCATAATTAACTACATACCAATTCTTGATTCTGTTTTGCGCGCTCAGCGTTGCGCCTGGAACTTCTGAATCGAGAAGCCCAAGGAACTGCACATCTTGAATCTTATCCGAGACGAAGTCTGCGTCGGCACCAATGGATAGCGCATATACGAAATTACCCTTCAAATCCAACCCTTCGCCTGGATCGCCACCAGTAAAAAACCCTATCGTTGTTTTTAATGGATCAGTAATAACGGGATCTGCTGCTTGTGTTTTTACAGTCAAACCTCCAGCAAACAACGACGCGAGGATCACCGGTGTGATCCTTTTTTTAAGTAGCTTATTCATTATATTTTTTGCGCTAATTGAGTTGAACGCAAAACTCCCGAACAGGGAAATTTTTGCGAACTTTCAGGGGATCTTGAGATTAGGCTCTATGTGATCCACCTTTGCAATCGAAATCTAAGGGTGAAAATGCGCCCGGTTTAATAATAAAGCTTGACATGTTTGATATTTTTTAAATTGAAAGCCATCACCTCTCATTCAGATCCTATCCGCACAGTTCTCCTCGCCCTGTGCCGGGGGTGAGCGGGAGGAATCGGGAATCATCCTCTATGGCCTGCATCCCTGGCGAGGTGTACCCAGCAGAGATCGACAACGGCAGCCTCGTGCGAGCCCCAAGTGGCGGCTACGACATCGAGCCACTCGAGTTGCCCCCGTTGGCGCGAACTCATGCCAGATTCCTGAAGGTTGAAGAGCTTTAGCTCGGTCAAAGGCGTCCGTAGCTCCTGCCACCCAATAAAAGTGGCCATGCCCAGTCAAGGACACGGCCACCATCGGTTGCTCAGAATGCCAGAGCGGATCCCAGATCCAACTCCGTCGCGCTACTTCTATTGAATTCGGAAGTACCGAGTCTGACTCAGATTCGCAGGAATGAGTGCTGGGCTGCCCGTCACTCCCTCCACCGCGGTATAGGGTCCTTGGATCGACGGCGATGCCGTCAAGACTCCTGCTCCGGTCCATTCGAGCTTCACAAAATTCCCTTGCAGGAGAATTGTGAGCTTCGATCGTGGGCTGACCTTGGCGATGCGGAAGCCCTGATTGACGCTCGCGCCTCCATTGCCAATGGCATTGTCAGCGCGCACGGAGGCGGCAATACGGGCCGCGTTATTGCCCCAGCTTCCACCACCCCGCCTTGGACGCGTGTCCCCGGTGCGCAGTTCGATCCATTCCCAAAGGTTCCCGGCTTGGCTAAAAGTCCCATAGTAACTCGACGCCAATGGGTAGGCATCCTCGTCGGTCGGTCCGGAAGGACCTCCGGTGTCGCTCAAAAAGGAGAGAGTAAACTGATTTCCAGAACCCTCCTGATAGTTTAGCAGCGCGGCATTACTAGTCCGATTGGGATACAGCCAATAGCCACCGGTGGCGTCCTTGGTGGGGTCGTAGTACGCCGCCTTGTACCATTCGTCCTCGTTCGGCAGAACGAACTGCGCTTGGGCCGTACGGGGACTCACAACGTCATAGCCCGTCAGTGTATAAGAACCCGTCTCGGTCGCACTCGATTCCCCAGCTCCGTTGTTTAACCAATTAACAAACCGGATGGAATCAACGGCTGCCACCATGTAAACGGGCTTCTTTTCCCCACCTTCCTTAACGGCGTAGGTGTACTTGCCGTCATCCCCGTCCCGGGCGATTTGCATGCCCGCATCCCACAAGGAATTCGGGTCGGTTTTGGCACTGGCATTCAAGAAGATGGCGTAGTCGGAGTTATTCACTTCATACTTGCCAATCTGATACTCGTAATTGACCGAGCCCTGACGGCCAGATCCATTTGAATAGTCTTGATCCGCCGGATTTCCAGGATTTCCGACGATGACAAATTCGGGCCGTGGCCGGAAACTTCGGGCCATTCGGAAGCCCTGATTGACGCTCGCGCCTCCGTTGCCAATGGCGTTATCCGCACGGACCGACGCAGCCACGCGGGCGGCGTTATTGCCCCAGCTTCCGCCACCCCGCCTTGGACGCGTGTCCCCGGTGCGCAGTTCGATCCATTCCCAAAGGTTGCCGGCTTGGCTGAAAGTCCCATAGTAACTCGACGCCAATGGGTAAGCGTCCTCGTCGGTCGGTCCGGAAGGACCTCCGGTGTCGCTCAAAAAGGAGAGAGTGAACTGATTGCCAGCGCCTTCCTGATAATTCAACACCGCCGGGTTGCTGGTCCGGTTCGGATAGAGCCAATAGCTGCTGGCGCCCTCCTTGGTCGGGTCATAATAGGCCGCTTTGTACCATTCATTTTCGTTGGGCAGAAAGTAATCTGCCTTAGGATTGCGGGGACCGACAACATCGTAGCCAGTAAAAACATACGTGCCGGTTTCCGTATCACTCGAGTCCCTTGAGCCATTATTCACCCAGTTCACATAACGCATGGCGTCGACCCCAGCGACCATATAGGCTGGCTTCTTTTCCGATCCCTCTTTCACGGTATATGAATAAGATCCATCCTCACCGTCCCGGCTGATTTGCATCCCGGAATCCCAGAGCGAATTAGGATCGCTCTTGGCCTTCGCATTTAAGAAGAGCGCATATTCCGTATTGTTCACCTCGTATTTGCCGATTTGATAGGTGTAAGCGACGGAGCCTTGAGCGCCCGATCCGTTGGAATAGTCTTGATCGGCTGGATTTTTAGGGTTCCCAACGGTCACGAACCGGGCCTGATCTGATTCGGAGGCTTTGAACGTCTTGGTGCTGTTAGCGGCAATTGAATTTCCAGTGCCTGCCGCAAGATCCCGGACGCCTTTCACCGTCAGCGTATAAGTTTTTCCCGGGGTTTGCGCGGTCGTCGTCAACCGCACCGTCGACGCATTCAGGCTGATTACTTCCACGATGGTCAGCCCACCGTCGAGTTGGTAGTTCCCAACCAACTCAGCGGTCTGGGTCCGCACGGGTTCAGAAAACGTGACGGTGACGTAGATGTGGGCTGAACTCCCGACCACACTTTGGAGGGTCGGCGGAGCGGGATCAGCCGTGACTTTCAGCGTCGCTACAGCAGTCGGTTGGCTGAGTCCCGGGAGCAGGAAAACCGCCCGGTACTGAGCTCCGTTGTTTGCGAGTGGGGCCAATGGCGTGGTGTAATTGGATGCGCTGGCTCCCTCAATGGCCACGCCGTTGACTTCCCACTGCACTTGGAGGCGATCGGCCGGGGCACCGCTAACAGTGGCCGCAACGGGTCCAAACTTAGCCGTGCGGTTTTCGACCACGCTGAGATCGGCGGGCGATTGGGTCACCTGGATGGTGGCATTCTCATACGGGGCAATGACGGCCACTTCGGCCAGCGAAAAATATCCGTCACTGGTCGTGCGGGGGCTTTGGGCCTCAAACCGAACGTGTCGCCCCTTGATGCCCGGAGGAAGATTGAAGGCGACCGTCCCTGGAGGCCGACCGCGGTATTGATGACGAAAGACTTCCTTCCGGTTGCCATCAAGGATCAACAGGCGAAAATCGTCATTTCGCACCCCGCAGGAATTAAACAACGCCTGGCATTCATCCGCGGTCAGGGTTCGAAACCAGACCTGAAGGCGACCAATGCTCTGGCTCGTCCCCAGATCAACCTCCAACCAACCGTCATCCTCCGGCCCCTTGTTCATTGTGACCGACCCATTGTTGAAGAATCCGTCGATGTCTCCGTCGTTGGCCAAATTCGCCGAACCACTACCATGCCAGTCTAGGCTGCCGAACTCGTTCAGATCAGCGTCCGCCGGAGTCGATGATTGGGTGGCCACTCCGGTCAGGGCGAGATTGACCTCGTAAAACGGGGTCGTCCCGGTCAGCAACTTCGCAGCCATCGCATTTCCAGCGAGGTCTTTGATGTCCCGTACGGTCAGCGAATACGCCGTTTGGGATGCAGGTGCCGGTGATACTTCGAGAACGACTTTCGTGGCTCCGGTCTTGAAAGAGCCATCCGGATCGAGTGGATCGTCCAACACTTTGACACTCACGGCGACCCTTGCGGTGACGATGCTCGATCCAGGAAAGCTATAGTGTGAGATGTCTTTTGCGGACACCTCATCCATGGGCTCATTGAAATACACGGAAATCCGTGTCGACGTTTTATTGGCAGCGCCCTTGCTTATGAAGGGCGACAAGGCATGACGGCTCAGCTCGGGTGGGGTGAGGTCGCCCTGGGCCTGGGCTAAAAGCGACGTTGCCAAGCCGACGATTCCGATGAGTGCACGGATTCTAAAAGTGGTGAATTTCATAGATTTATTGGAGTGATAGAAATTTGTTTTTGGTGAGGAGGGTAAAAATTGATATTATTCATCATATTTCCCGCGCTAATTAGGCGCGCTAATTAGGCAGGATGCAAAACTCCCAAATATGGGAATCGTCGTGGTCTTTCTGGGGAATTTATCGAGCTACTGCTTCCTGATCTCACTTTGCAACCGAAATCTAAGTGTCTCGATATCGCCCTGCTGCCTGATAAGAGACTGCCACCTTCGGCCATCAGCACCCACGGTCAGCAAGGGGTGCGACAGCATGCTGTCGGGTCCGTTGGTTTGGAGGCGCGCTGCTCCTTTTTCTTGCAGGCCAAGTTCACCTGTCAGAAAGCCCGAACTTTCAGTGACTGTTTGCAGAAAATGTCTGAGTCGTCAGCCTGATGCCGATGCAAAGACGGACCTTTTGCCAAGTGGTCGGGCAGGCCTGCGTCGCGGCCTATATCGGACCGGTCGGCGTCGGAGCCAGCACTGACAACAAGGGGCGTCCATCCGCAGCATCCCAGACTCTGAGTGCCGACCAAAAACCGGTTGATGAGGCCTCTGATTGGGCGACAATTTCGACGTTGCTGGAGGACGCGTCGTCAACCTACCACGAGCCGTGGGACGACGCCACGAACCGCACCCTGATGAAGGGCGCTTACTTAGGAAACGGAGACCTCGGCGCCCATTTGGGCGGATCCCGGCATTCGCTGATTTACTACCTGGGCAAGAATGGATTCCACGCCGGAAACGACACCGTCGGGTTCCGTTCGGGCGACGAGTCTGCGCCAGGTCCTTACAAGCAGCACATTTTAAATTTGGCCCGATTGACCATCGAGGCGGCGGCGGAAACCGAGAAGGCCGATTCGCCATCGGACTATTCCGTCACCCAAGACCTGAAGAATGCCGAGATCCGAACCGAGTCTTTTATGGCCGGCGCTTCGGTAAAAACCCGGGCCTACCTGTCGCCCTCCAGCAATGTGTTGGTTTTGGAGTTGTCCACGAGCGGCGGGAAGGATCTCCGCCTACAGGCCGCGCTTTCGGTCATCGGCAATGCGTCCGTCGCCCAGCGTGCTGGCAGGGCCGGGTCGATGATTTGGGTCACCAAGGAGCCCAACGCCGAGGGCGCTCCTTTTTACGTAAAGGGTGCGGTGGCGGCCCAGATCCTCGGCACTCCTGCCCTGACAACCACGGACGAGCGTTCCCAATCCCATCTGACCTTCACGCTGCCCGCTGGCGGCGGGGTTGTCCTCTTGGTTGTCCAGGCTGAGCACACCAAGAATGCCCCCTCCCCACTGGCCGCAGTAAAAACGGCTCTGCGCCGCCGCACCACCGCCCGCGTCGCCGATTTGTCGGCCAGCAACAAGGCTTGGTGGCGACGGTTCTGGCTCCGGTCGTACATCCGGTTGGGCGATCCTATTCAGCGCTACTGGTACAATCACCTCTACCTAGTGGGTTCCGCCGCACGCAGTGGCAAAAACAATGGGCCGGGCAAGGCTCCGGGTCATTGGGGGCCCTGGAATCGAGCCGACGACATGAAGTGGTTCGGGAACATGGGGATGAACTACAATGCCCAGAATCCCTATTACGGAACCTTCACGGCGAACCACGTCGATCTGGTGGATCCGTATATCGAAACCATCCGATACTACGCCGAAAACACGGCCCGACGGCGTGTGATCCACCGATGGGTTTCTCCGGAAATCGCAGCACACATGCCCGCGGGTTGCCGGGGCGTCGAGTTCGAAGGTTCGTTCACATCCCACGGAACTCCCTCCACCGCCGGAGGGACGCAGGGAGGTGAAGATTGCTGCATGGCCACCAACGCGGTGTTCGCAATCCTGCCAATCGTATGGAAGTGGAAATACGGTCGGGACACTCAGTTCCTCGCTGACAAGGCATATCCACTGATGCGGTCGGTCGCCGATTTTTTCGACGACTACATCGGCGCGCCGGTCAATGGCCGGTACGAGGTGTACGGATCGGTCCACGAAGGGGCCAACTGGTTCGCCAAGAACGACATGTTCAGCCTCGGCGCGATCCGGTTCCTGTACCGGGAAATCGTGGCGGCCAGTATCGAACTCCGGTGCGACGCGGATCGGCGGGCCCACTGGCAGGATATTCTAGACCACATGAGCGAGTACCCGCTCCAAGCTTGGGGCTCGAAAGTCACCTTCCGGCCCGACGCGGTGCACGACGTAATGGAAGCGCTGCATTACCAGGGCGGCGCGCGGAACACCGGGGTAATGTTCACCACCACCTTCGACAACATGAGTCACCGGACGTTGCCGGCTTACCGAATAGCCACCTGCAACACGCTCGATCGCGGCAACATGTTCCATCCGCAGCGCTGGTGCGGTTGGCAAAATGGCAACGACTTCGGGATGATGTTTGTGATGGCGGTCCGCGCGGGCTACCGGGCTGATCGCGTGATTCAAGCCATCAAGGGCTGGAAACCCGAGCCCAATGGCGTCGTCTCGCAGAAAGATGGGGGTGGCATCGAGACCGCCGGAATCATCGAGGCCATCAATGGGATGCTGTTGCAAAGCCAGGACGGGGTGATCCGGATCTTCCCTAACTGGGATAAGTCTGTGGATGCGGAGTTTCATCGACTGCGGTCGGTCGGCGCATTCCTGGTTGGGGCACGATATCGGGCTGCAAGTCGGATGGTGGACTCGGTACGGATTTTCAGCGAACGCGGTAACCCCTGCATCGTGCAAAGTCCTTTTGACGAAGCCTGCATCACCGTGACCCGTGCGGACACCGGGCAAACGATGTCGCTCGTCCAAGATGAAGACGAGTTCACCTTTCGCACGACGGCCGGAGTGACTTACCAGATAGCCCGCACGGACTGCGCACCCGCTGCCATCGGTGCTCCGGTCATCACCACTCACCCGGCCGATACGACGGTAGTTTTGCCCGAGGCGGCCTCTTTTTCGGTGTCGGCCACGGGAGACGGTCTCCGGTTCCAATGGCAAAAGAATCGGGCCGATATCCTGGGTGCGACACACCCCACCTACACCACCCCAGCCACGACGCTGTGGGACATCGGCAGCGAATACCGCTGCGTGATCTCAAACGCCTCGGGTGCCCTTCGAAGTCGCCCTGGGATCCTTATCGCTCCGGAGAAATTCTAAGACACTTGGCATTTGCTGAGACTCATTGGCTGTTAAATCCTCATCATCCAGAACACTCCCATGAAACCCATCACCCTGGCTCGACTGGCGCTCTCGACACTCGCCATCCACTTCACACTTTCCCAAGCCGCCGCCCTTGACTTCGAAGTCCGGAACGAGGCCGAGTTCAAGAAGCTGTTTCCGGCGAACGCGAAAGTGACAAAACTCGCCGATGGATTCGGCTTCACCGAAGGCCCTGTTTGGATTCCCCGCGATGGGGGCTATCTGGTCTTCAGCGACATCCCTAACAATCAATTGAAGAAATGGTCCGCCAAGGACGGCGTTTCCATCTTCCGCCAACCCAGCCAGAACGCGAACGGCAACACGCTGGATCGTCAGGGCCAAATCGCCACGGCCGAGCACAGCGGGCGCCGGATTTCCCGAATGGAAAAGGACGGTTCGTTGACCACGGTCGTCGATCGCTTCGACGGAAAACGATTCAACTCCCCCAATGATGTGGTGGTGAAATCCGATGGGACCTTCTGGTTCACCGATCCGCCCTATGGCCTGCCCAAAGGCCAAGACAAAGAGCAGGACGGAAACTATGTCTATCGCTTTGATCCGGCCACGAAGAGGACCACGATCGTGGTGAAAGATTTCAAAATGCCCAATGGCCTGAGCTTCTCTCCGGACGAAAAGAAGCTCTACGTCGCGGACTCCGGGAATCCGCACCACATCCGCGTCTTCAATGTCGCAAAGGATGGAACCTTGGACGGTGGCAGCGTTTTCGCCGTGATCGAAAAGGGCGGCCCGGACGGCATCCGCTGCGATCGGCAAGGCCGCGTCTGGTCCAGCTCCGGCACGGGTGCGGACATTTTCGCGCCAGACGGCTCGGTGATCGCAAAGATCAATCTGCCGAAAGGCGGCGCCAACCTCTGCTTCGGCGGGAAGGACGGCAAGACGCTCTTCATTACGGCTCGGGAGGGGCTTTACGCAGTGGAAACCCTGGTGAAGGGCGTAAAGTCTCGCTTTTAAGGGTTCCTTCCCTGAACGAGCGCGCAACGAAGCTCTTAGGGAAGAAGGCTTAGCCCACACAACCGATCCGAAGTCAAACCATAGCGGAGGGCACAAGTTCACCGACCGACCCAACGAGCGCATCATGCGACGCGTCGTTGGATTCGCTGCCCAAGGATTTGACGCCAGCACCCACCCGCGGAAACGTGCTCTGCTCGAATGGATTCGATTGAACAAACCACGGACGTGCTGGTCATCGGTGCGGGGATGGCCGGACTCATCGCCGCGACCGAATTGCAGCAGGCCGGCCGCAGCGTGAGGGTGCTCGACAAGGGTCGCGGTGTGGGCGGACGCCTGGCGAGCCGACGGGTCGAGGGCGCAACCTTCGACCACGGAGCTCCGGGCTTCACGGCGAGCCACCCTTGGTTCATCTCCGAGGTGCTACAAGCCCGCCTGAACGGAGCCCTGACCCCCTGGACACCGGGCTCCGCCGAGGGCCACCGCGACCTGCGCAGTTGGCGCGGAACACCCTCGATGTCGGCCGTGCCCAAGCAATTGTCTCGGGGGCTGGACCTGCAGTTGGAAACCACGGTCACCCATTTGCGTCCCCATGCGGATCGATGGCTCGCGACCACCGCCTCGGGACACACGTTCGCCAGCAGATCGGTGGTGCTGACCGCCCCGGTGCCTCAAGCCCTGGCTTTGCTCGACGCCGGCGGAATCGTGCTGTCGCCCGAACTCCGGCTCCGCCTCAACGCCATCGAGTACGAGCGCTGCCTCACGGTGATGGCAATACTGGACGGTCCCTCGCGCATCCCGTCTCCGGGCGGCGTCCTTTTTAGCCGGGGCCCCATCGCCTCCATCACCGACAATCAAGCGAAGGGGATTTCCGCCGAACCCTCCGTGACTCTCCATGCCACGCCGGCCTTCAGCTTAGAGCATTGGGATCACGACCAACTCGAAAGCGGACGCCTTTTGCTCGCGGCGGCCGCGGACTGGCTTGGAGCAGGAGTCCGAACCTTCCAAGTCCACGGTTGGCGCTACAGCCAAACCAAGATTCGTGACCTAGAACCGTGCCTGCTAGTAAACCACGCGCCTCCGCTGGCGCTGGCCGGTGATGCCTTCGGAGGCGTCGGTGTCGAAGGGGCTGCGCTTTCCGGCCGGGCCGCGGCCCTCGCCATCCTGGCCCTCGGAGCGAGTCCGCAGCGGGCTTAAATTGGTCCGCCTCAATCGTCACGACGACGGAGGAAACACCCAGAGCGAAGGCCGCCCGACATTGCAGTGAACGGCCCGACCGAGCAGCGTGAACGAGGCCCACGAGTAGTAGAGATTACTGCGAGCGAGATTGCCGGCGACGAACCCCGGGGGCGGATAGGCGAGCCGTTCCAGGCGCGTTTGAGCCGACGGAATCGGATAGAAGATGTTCTGGATGGCAGCCCTGGAGCTACCGTCTTCACCGGTGAATTGCGGGAAAAGGCGAATCCAGCTGCGAGGGTCGACGCCGACATCGGCCGCGGCCCGGTCGGCAGCAAAGACTGCGCCCCGGCTCACGGTGGGCATTACGAGCAAACTCAAGAAGGTCCAGAGGGTCATCCAGCAAGCATGTCCCATCAGGGCGAGGCCCGGCGGCCTATCGGTCAAATTGAAGGCCATCGTGCCGAGGAATGTTCCCAGCAGGTTCCAAAACAGGATCAACAGGAACGCTCGGACCGGCAGACCCTGGGCGATTTGCCATCGGCGGCGGTACAGTTCAGCGGCCCTTTCCGCCGCCGGCAACGCGTCAATCCATCGCGCGGGTAACAGGCTCTTCGCGCGGCGCCCCCAACCGACGATGCTGCCGGTGAAGGCAGGGTCTTCGACCGGAGTGGCCAGAAGGGTTTCCCCACTTTCGAGGGTCACTTCTCGGATCGATGCCCCGGCAATCATCCGGTGCAAAAGGCTTCGTCCGAAGGCCAATGCCACCGTCGAAAGGACCAACCCAACGCAAAAGCCTCCGGTCCACTGCAAACTCATCATCCCCACGAGGCCGACTCCTGCCAGAACCAGCGAGTGGGCCAGGATGCCACGAACCCAGCGGCGCAGAAATTCTAGCGGCTGCGGGTGCCGAGTTGGAATCAGCACAAAGCCGCCCACAAAATCGAACACCGCTTGGACCGATACGATCGCCAGTCCCATTCCTACGGCGAGCCCCAGCGGGAAACTGCTGGATCGACCGTCCGGATTGCCTGCCAACCACCCGAGGCCCGCGACCGCGCTCAGCACCCAGAATCCCACGTTGGTGATGCCCAAGCTCAGTCGACGGCGTGCCAAGGCCGATTGCTCCGAGGTCATCGGCGTGCCCTCTCGGCCCGGCCTTCATGGAAGGATTGCGGCTGCGCAGGCAAGAAAACCGACGGATCGGGCTTCCGATCAGCGATCCGGCACGATTCACCCACCGTCCTGTTAAAGTGCTTCATAATGTTAACTTCCCTCAGGTGGAATGAAGTGCAACCTGCGAGCCTTTCCGACATCCAACCCCAACCAACCCACCACCCCAGAGCCTCGGTCAATGCGCACCCATGGGAACCCTCCACCTTGGGAGTCTTCGCCGAGCCTCAGGAAATCGAAACAACTCCGCGGAGGGGTAGGACCGTTTTTGTCCCAGCGGTCGGATACCGTGTGCGTATGAACTTTGGAATGCAGACGTGTTTGTTACCGACTCTGGCCCGTTCCCCACGGAGAAAGGCGAGAGTGGCTCGTCACCTCAAAAGCCGCTCCTGCTGCGCACGGCCGCTGGTGAGGCTTTGCAATAGGGATCTTGTGATTGGGATCTCGTGATCGGGTTGCTTTGTGATCCAGACGGCCGAATCCTTCGTGTTTGCTGACTGCACGCACCCATGCTCCACCTCGCTGAGACCCACCCGACCCTGCTGGACGAAATCGCCCGGCAATTGGCCTGCATCCGCGAGGTCCGGGCTCGGCATTGGTTGATCTTCCCCCGAAAAGGGCTCAGGGAAGCCACGCTCCACCGTTGGGCGCAAGCTTCCGGAATCGCGAGCCATTCTCAGGAGGTCGAACTCAAGGAACTCATCGAGCAGGCTTCCGGAGGCGGCAGCGCCCGATTTGATGTGGAACGCCTGCGCTGGACCATCGCCGCAGCCTTGCCCGATCTGCAGGACAGGCCTGAGTTCCCCCTGCCCCGCGAAGCTTCATTAAGCCCGCTCGACGCTACGGTACTGGCCTCGGCCACCCAATTGGCCCGGGTGGTTCATGAAACGCTGCTCTGCCGCACCGGCGACCGGATCTGGCCCGAGGGTTCTTTCCTGGCGGCATTGGTGGCCGAGAGCACAGTGGCCGAGCTGCTCAAGACCCATCCCGGGCTTCAAACCGACGCCGAATTCGCCGCCTCGGCGAGGGCTTGGATGGAATCCTGGCGATCCAAAGGCGGGCTTCCGCACCTCTGGATCCTGCTGGATGCCGGACTACCGGCCGGGCTGTTCCAACGCCTGCTGCAACTGCTGCAATGCCTGCATGTTCAGGCACCCGAACACATCCACTTGTTCGCCATGGCGCCCAGCCGGGATTACTGGGCCGACCTGCCCATCAAATCTAAGGCCAAGGGCCGGGCCAAATCCCATCTCCCCGCACACATGGCCGACCCGGCCTCTTGCGAGCCGGCTCCGGGCGGGTTGCTCTGGGCCTTCGGTCGCGCTTCACAAGATCTCCAACGCCAATTGGCCGATACCCTCATGGCCGTCGGTGACGGCGGTGCCGACCTCGACAGCGCCGAGCCTCCCGATTCCTTGCTGGGGCGCCTCCAGACCTCGTGCCGAACGGCCGCCCACTTGCCTCCGGAGGCGCTGTGCCCGCTCGCCGCCAATGACGCCTCCCTGACCGTCCACGCCACCCACACGCTCCTTCGGGAATTAGAAGTTTGCCGAGATCGGATCCTTCAGGCCTTCCAAGAGTTGGAGGGCCTTCGGCACGAAGAAATTCTCATTCTCTTGGCCAATCCGCGGGAACAAGCCCCGCTCATCGAAGCAGCGCTGGGAGGAGGATCCGAGGCGCGCCTCCCCTTCCGGTTGGTGGGCGGAGGCGGGCTCGTGCTGTCCCCATTCGCCGCGAGCCTTTTGCAAGTGCTGGAGTGCCTGCAGGGCCGACTCACACTGAACGAAGTCCAAGAACTCCTCGAGAATCCGCTCATCGCCGATCGCTTCGACCTGAACGAAGCCGACGGCGATGGCCCGACCTTGGTGGAATGGCTTAAGGACGCCCAGTTTCGATGGGGACTCACCCCGGAGCATCGGCGGCTCTATCAAGAGGTGCCGGAGCCTCGATGGAACCTCTTCTGGGCTCTGCGGCGCTTGGGCCTGGGTGGGTTGGTTGCCGAGGGTCGGCGGGATACCGTGCTGGCCGCCTCCGGAGACACTTCGGCCACCGTGCCCCTCGAACGCACCAACGGGCTGGGACTGGCCTTGCTGGCCCGCTTGGCCCGCTTCGCCACACAAATCTCCGAGGCCCGAAACCTTTGGTGCTCGGCGGGGCCTCGCTGCATTGCAGACTGGAATCAGGCTCTGGGCACGATCGTCCGCGAATGCCTTTCGACCCGCATCGGCAACGCGGCCGCTCATGCCGCGGCGCTCCACAGGGACATCCTCGAACCGCTCAGCAGGGCCGCCCACCCGACCCTCCCCCTCGAGACCTCGGCCTACTTGCGACTGCTGGCCGAAAAGCTCCCGGCCTTGAGCGACTCGGGCAGTCGGGGCAGCGGCGGCATCACCGTCGCAGACCTGCGCCATTATGCCGGAGTGCCTGCACGGGTCGTGGTGGTGGCAGGCCTGGATGACGGGATCTTCCCGAGATCCGAAGATCGACCGGCCTGGCACCCCTTGGCGCTGAAGCCGGCAACGGGCGATCCTTCGGCCCGAGACTCGGACCGCCACTGCCTGCTCTTGGCGATCCTAGCCTGTCAAGAGCGACTCATCCTCTCCTACCGTGGCCACTCCGATGAGGACGGCAAGGAGCGTCCTCCCTCCACGGCATTATCCGACCTGTTAGAGGCGGCGAACCAAACCACGCCGACGGGTCTGAGCGTCCCCACTTCAACGGCCCCTTCGGCCCGCGATGCGCTCACCTTCCACCATCCGCTCAACGGGTTCAGCGCCCAGGCCTTCCGGTCCGACCCACCGCCCAGCGCCCGAGGCCAGCGCACCAGCGATCATGCGGCGGCCGTGGCCCTGAGAGACCGCCTCGGCTTCCCCCCTTATCCGGGGCCTTGGTCGGAGCCGGCTCTTCCGGCCGAGATGGGCTGGAACCCCTCGCTGGCCGACGTGCGGACTGTGCTCGATCAACCGCAGCGCCTGTACGCCTCGCGCCTCGGGCTGCAATTGCCGGAGGAGGTCGAGACGGCCCGCGGCGAAGACCTCATCGATCCTGACGGCCTAGAACGCTGGGAGTTGCGGGACCGCCTCTTAACTGCCCGCCTGGAAGGGCGCGACACAAACACCTTGGTCTCGGTGCTGACGTTTTCTGGCAGCCTCCCGCGGGGTAAAATTGGAGAAGCACTGCTAACCAAAACGTTGTCTGACTTGCCCGAAGTACCCGTGTTTTCTCCGGGTGATCGACTCACCGATACCCTGAGATTTCGGCTGACCGAACCGGCTCTCACTACAAATAGAGACCCGGGTCTGGATTCAGGTTCGTCTCAGAATTCCTGGAGGCTGGAGGGGCCTCCACGGGCACGCTGGTACCGTCGTTTGGGCGAGGCGATCGTTTGGCAATTCTTTGCCTCCAAATCAAACGACGCAGGTGATTACCGCAGGCAACTGCTCTTTGCCTTCGATGCACTGGCCTTGGCGGCCTCGATGCCCGAATCGAATCCCGATCCCCTCACCGAGGCGCGTTGTGTGGGCCTCGACTCCACATGGACGATGCCGATGCCTCCTCCCGAGCAGGCGCGAATTCAATTGCTCCGACTGGTCCGCCTGGCCCGTTTGGCCCGCTGCTGGCCATTGCCTTTCTGGCCGAAGACGACCGGAGTCGCGTTGAAAAAAGGTAAAACGTCCACGGTCTCCGCCAGCGAGGCCGCCCCGAGTTTTGCGGCGAGCCACGATTCGGTAAAAGTGTTGGAAGCAGCCTTCTCACAATGGGCTTCCGAGAACGAAGACAACTCGGGAGGTGCTGACTGCCAACTCCCGTCCACCCGCGCGCTCTTCCGGGGCTGCGAAAACCCCTACGAGTGGGTCCCAGAGGGCCTGCCCGAATGGCTGCCACATCCGGGAACACCCCTGGCCTGGCGTTTGATGGCTGAAACCGAATCGTGGCGGGCGACGCTGAACCTGACCTCCGCATGAGCGAATCCTCCCAATTCGATCCCCTGACGCAGGCCTTGGCCGGAGCCACGTCCATTGAGGCCAGTGCCGGCACCGGAAAAACTTATTCCATCACCCTGCTCTGGCTGCGGTTGCTCATCGAACGGAGCCTCCGTGTGGACCAGATCCTCGTGAGCACCTTCACTCAGGCGGCCACGGCCGAACTGCGCGAACGCCTGCTGACTTCACTGCGGCGCGCGCTGTCGGCGGCCCAGGCGATTTCCGACGGACGCCCCGTCGACAACCACGATGAGGCCAGGATCCTGACTCGGTGGTTGGCGGCAGACCCCGACGCGTGTGCGGCATTGACTGAACACCTGACTCAGTCGCTGAGCACGTTCGACCTAGCCCCCATTCAAACGCTCCATGGGTTCTGCCAGTCGCTCATCAGTCGGCATTCCCTCGAGTTGGCCTGCGATCCAGACCTGAAGCTTCAGGAGAATTGCGACACGCTGCTCGAGCAAATCACCGGAGACTTCCTCATGGAGGAGTCCGACACCCAGGCCCCCGATGCGGCCTCCCTCCGCCGGATGGCTCGAACACTTCAGGCGCGGCCCGCCGCGGACGTGCGGGGCGTGTCGCTAAGTCGCGAGCAATTGCGCGATGCCAAGGGCAGGTTGGTGTCCCAAATCGCACACGAGGCACCGGCCGCGATCGCTGGCCTGAAGCTCGCAGTCAGCCGCAACGCCGTGGACAAATTGGTGAGGAACCTGGTCGAGACCGCCCAGTGGAAGGCGCTCAGCGATTCGCAGGCCAAGAATTTGCCCCCGTCGTTCTTAGATTTTTGGGCCCGATATGCGCGGCTGGAGTTCTCGGAAAAACAGCTCCCGGCCTCCCGTCTGGCCGAGCGCATTCGAATCGAACTCCCGCGGCGCAAGACCCAGGCAGGTGTCCGAACCTTCGACGACATCTTACTGACGGTGCGCAATGCGCTGGTCACGCAAGGCTCTGAGGGGCCGCTGGCCCGGGCGGTCCGAAGTCGACTGAAAGCGGCCATTCTCGATGAATGCCAAGACAGCGATACCCTGCAAATCCAGGTCTTTCAGTCGCTCTTCGCCCACGCCGACACCGAGTCGTTCCTCATCATCGGAGACCCCAAGCAAAGCATTTACCGCTTCCGGGGCGCCGATTTGGCCAGCTACCGCTCGCTGGCTCAGGCGGTGCATCCGGCCCCGCGGATGACCGTGAACCATCGGTCCGATCCATCGCTGGTGGCGGCCATCAATCACCTCTACGGTTCGAGTTTCCGCTTCCCGGATTCGCTAATGGGCGATGCCCCCTTCGAGTACGTGCCGGTAACCGCCCAGGCCACCGAAGACCGGATCTGGGATCCGGCACCACGAAAGGCCGTGGTCATCCAGTGGAGCCCAGAATCCGACCGGTACCGTGCCCTGCCCCGACTGGCCCGACTCACCGCCCAAGAGATCGTGCGGCTGCTCCAAAATCCCGTGGAGATCGCCGACCGGCACACCCACCTGCGTCGCCGCCTGCTGCCGGGAGACATCGGAGTGCTAGCCACCAACCACCGGAAACTCCGCCTGGTTCGCCGAGCGTTACAGGCTGGCGGTATCGCCTGCCAATCCTCTGGCAAGGGCCTAGGCAGCGTGTTCGAAAGCGACGAAGCACTCGACGTTCTCGCATGGTTAGAACTGCTCGGCGCACTGCACCACCACGGCGAATTGCTCGGGCGGCTTTCGGCCTTCCTCGTGAGCCCGCTGGGCGCGGAGTCGGCCGCTCACGTCTTGGAGATCCAAACCCATCCCACCCTGCAGGCCGAGGCGTTGCAACGGTTCCTCCACGCACAACAAGAACTCGGACGGGTCGGACCCTTGGCGCCATTGCTTCGGTGGATCACCAGCAGCGAAGTTTCGGCCCGAAACCTGGGTTGCGCAGAGGGCGAACGGCGCATCACCAACTGGCGACAGGTGGGAGTGCTGCTGCAGGGTCGATTCGAGCAAGGACTCCGGAGGGCCGAATCACTGGCCGCCTGGCTGGCTCGCCAAGTTTCCGATGCCCCGGAATCCCTCGGAGATGCCGCCGGTGAAAGCACCCTGATGCGCCTAGAGACCGATGCCTCGGCCGTGCAACTCAACACTATTCATGGGGCCAAAGGGCTGGAGTACCCGGTGGTGTTCTGCCCCTTCCTGGGGATCGTCCGAGGACGGAGTCATCTCACCGCATCCAACACGGCCGTGGCACGGTTGAGCGACTCATGGGTGGTCGATGTCGGCTCCGATGACTTCGAACCCACTCAGGAAGCTGCCCAAGTACAAGAGGCCGAAGAGGACGACCGTCGCCTCTACGTGGCACTGACCCGAGCTCGACACCGGCTCTACCTGGGAATGGCCCCCATCATGGCTTCAAAACGGGGACCGAAGAACACCTCGGCGTTCGAATCGCCGCTGGCCCTTTTACCCGGATTGGCAGCGCCGTCGATGGATCAGTGGCCCACCTTCTGGAGTGCACTGGATCCGCACGGAATCGGCTTCTTGGCAGACTCTCCAATGACAACGGCCGCAGTGGCGTGCGAGTCTGTGTGGTCGACCGGAGCGCCAGCGGGCACGCCGCCGGTTTCTGATGAACTCCTCAGCCCTCCGGCCCCGAGGCCTTATCTCTTCGCTCCGTTCGCTGTGCGTAGCTTCACCTCGCTTTCTCGATCCGATCTTGACCACGACCTGAGCGCCGCAGACCGAGATCTGGCAACCGTAGATGCAACCCCATCCGGTGCGACCGAATCCACAGAGAATACGGATGTTTTGGCAACTCTGGGGACGGCCGGCAGCCTCTTGGGCGACCAACTGCACCGTGCCCTCGAAGACTACCTAGGCAACGGCCGCTCTCTAGATCAGGCCGTCGCCGGCTACGACCAACCCGAAAATTGGAAGCAGGCCCTCACCGGCATCCTCGAAGCCGATCTGGAGCTAGCCCCGGGCGTGCGTTTTCGCCTCGGAGACCTTCGCGGCGATTGCATCACGGAGATGCAGTTTCACCTATCCGTGGGCCGTGTCTCGCCGGCGGCTCTGTCGGCGGTGCTCGTCCAAGATCCAGGCATCCAAGCAATTCTCGGAGGGGCTGAATGGGCCGAGAGCCTGGCGGGATGGTCGTTCACGGAGTTCACCGGATTCCTGCAGGGTTTCATCGACCTGATCTTTGAACGGGGTGGACGCTGGTACGTCGCCGACTACAAGAGTAACCGACTCCAACGCTACCACCCGGCGGCCCTGAACCGTGTGATGCTCGACGCACATTACTTGCTGCAGGCGCGTCTCTACCTATTAGCCCTGCACCGCCACCTGCGATCCACTCTGGCCGACTACGACCCCGATCGGCACCTCGGCGGAGTTGCCTACCTTTTTGTCCGCGGTTTTCCCGGTCAGGGTGTGTGGCTCGATCGACCACACAGCGAAGATCTGAACCGCCTCGATGCCCTGTTCCACAGACCTGATCTCTGCTCATGAATTCTGGTCCATCCCACCGACTCTCCAGTACCCCCGCGATCGTCCCCGACGGGTTCGAAGAACTGGCCCAGGCCATCTGGCCAACCGTGGCTAAAGACTCTCCACTGGCTGAGCATCAGCCGCGGCTCCGTAGCCTCTTGGCCGAGCTGATGAGGCGGGCCAGCACTGGCATCGGTTCCTTGCCATTGACCGAGGCGGGGCTCAGTGCCGACGAGCGGATCGCGCTTGAACGGTGGACCGACTGCATCGCCATCGAAGGATCGGCCCTGGTGCTGCCACGCTACGCACAGCAACTGCGAGAGATCCGCTCGTTCGTAGAAGCACGACTGCGTTCTCAAGGTCCGCGATTGCCCGATGCCGAAGTGGCCCGCCATCTCGGGCAAATCCTACCACCGCAGCGAATCAGCGGAACGGGCACCGGCTCGATCCAGACCCACTTCGACAACGCCCAGCAACGCTTGGCCATCGCTGCCCTCGTGGATGCGCCGGTGGGTGTCCTCACCGGAGGGCCTGGCACGGGTAAAACCACCACAGCGGCCGCGCTCTTGGCCGTCCGACACCGCATTGATGCGGCCCTGACTCCCGACCAAATTCTCGTTGCCGCACCGACCGGCCGAGCGGCCAGCCGCATCGGAGAGGCGATCGCACAATCCGCCGCCCGATTGACAGGGCTCGACGAGAGCGACCGCGCCTTCCTGAAGGGGATTACCACGGTCACACTCCACCGAGCTTTGGAATGGGGGCCGGAGCCTCCGGAACGTGGAGGCCCCTACCGGCGGAACGCGCTCCGACCGCTCCAAGTCCGTGTGATGCTAGTTGATGAAGCCAGCATGGTCGATTTGTCGTTGATGCATGCGCTGATTCGAGCCCTGCCGCCGGAGGCATCGCTGCTGCTGCTGGGCGACAGCGACCAACTGGAGAGCGTCGACGTCGGTGGTATCCTCTCTGAATTCGTCCAAAGAGCGGGCCAGAACCGCCTCCTTCCGGAGGCTCTGCAAACTCGCTTGGCCGCCCGGCTCGGGATTTCGAACGAACACGTCCAAGCCGAGTACGATCAAGGGTTGCCCCACCTTCCCTCGGAAAGCCCCGGGGAGGCGCTGCCCGGACTGGTGGTGGGACTCCGACATAGTTGGCGCGCGATGAACGCGCCCTGGGTTCTTGATCTTGCCGAGTGCGTTCGGCCCGGCGGCACTCAGTCGCGGAGCTCTGTCGAGGAGTGCTTCGATCGGCATGCCTCGGCGACCGAACCAGTTCTCACTTGGCATCGTGAGTCCCCCGACCGATCCCGCCGGATCTTTTGCCAAGAGCGCTGGAAATCTTGGGGAGAGCTGGCCCGCAGCTGGACCGAGCTCTGCCAGGACTCAGGTCCTGAGGCTCAGTCCCAAGGACAGGCTCGGAACGAGGCCTTGCGACATCTGGGTCGATTTCAACTCCTCTGCAGCACCAATCATCAGGTGGACCGCGCCAACCAGGCTGGCACCGCGCTGCTTTGGAGCAAGGGGGCCCGACCGATCAGCGAACTGCCCCATGGTTGTCCGGTACTGGTTCTGGCCAACCTGCGTTCGCTTGGCCTAAGCAATGGCGATATCGGCATCGCCCTCGGACCCATCCCCGGCGGTCCGGCCACACTGGTTCTTTTTCCGGGGGCTGATGGAATTCCGAGGCTGATCCCGCGGGTCCGACTGCCAGCACATCAACCGGCCTTCGGACTCACTATCCACAAAAGTCAGGGAAGCGAATGGGATTCGGTCGCCCTCGAACTGCCGTCCAACGCCGAGTCCCGGCTCATCAGCCGCAACCTTCTTTACACGGGCATCACCCGATCTCGCCGAGTCCTCGACCTCTTCGGTACGCCGGAATCCCTCGACCTAGTGCTCGGGGGCTCACCGTAAAAGGACTCGTTCACCTCTTGGCAGTTCGCCTTGCCGAAAACAGGTTGCTCAGACTCGACGCGGTCCCCATCTGAAGGCGGGTTGCGATCCATTTCAGCGTCATGGTGGTTTCCGCACGCAGCGTCAAAGCGATCTTGAGTTTCGCGGGGTCGCCCTTGCGACGCTCTGTCAAGTCGGCTTCCTTCCAACCGAGCTTCGCCAATTCTTCGCGCGCCAAACGCTCCGCCTTCTCAATGGCCGGCTCCTGCAACTCTACGCTGGAGTTCACAGCAGCTCCGCCCGACTCCAATTGCGCCAGCAACTCTCGGCGAAACGATTCATCACCCCAGCACCACCCTCGCCGAATTCCGGCGTAATCATCGGGGTTCTCTACACGTCGCTTCTCTTCCATTAATCGCTCGAACTGTTTCCGGCCCACAGAGCTGTCCTTAGGAATACCCATTCCTCCCAAGACCCGCTCCACTTGCAGCCAGGCAGGCCGCCGCCGATTCTGATCCAAATAGGCCGGATAACTGCTCCACCGGTACGCCTGCAGCGGCTCCGAGGGTCGCAGCAACTGGGCGCGCACGGGGTTGAGGTGAACATACTCGCAGACCGTCCGCAGGTAATCGGGCTGACTTGGATCAATCAAGAGAGCCTTGTAGCGCCCGCTAAAAAGGTGACCCGACACACCGTGACGCCGGTTGAACCTCAAGGTGTAGGTGCCCAGGAACCACTTCATCCCCGCCACCAAATTGCCCCGGGGAGTCTCCAGCACCAGGTGGAAGTGATTGCCCATGAGGCAATAGGCGTGAACGAGCCAATCGGCCTTGACGCAGGTCTCGTCGAGTGTGCTGAGGAACAACTGGTGATCAACATCATCGCGGAAGATGGCTTCCCGTCGATCTCCTCGATTCATGACGTGGTAAATCGCTCCGGGGTACTCAATGCGCAGCTTGCGGGCCATGGGTATTGTTTTGGCCGAACCGGAGGATCTTGTAAATATGCAAGACAGGCCCTTTTTGTGTAAAAAGCTAGGACTGATGAATTTGGGAGGACGCACCCTGGCGGCAGCGGGATCGGTCCGCAGCGAGCATTGGAAGCGAACACCCAATCCCCCCGAGCACAGCGCGAAAGTTCCACCTTCCCTTGAGCTTACCTGCGAGCGCAGGACCGTTCCCGCGGAGCCCCGTCGAGGCACTCATCCCCAGCGACAGCCCCGTCACCCAACCACTCCAAAAATATGTGAGACAGGCCCTTCTTGTGTAAATAGGTGGGACTGATAGGCATTAAGTGCCTCGCGCTCAAGGCCCCCTCTCGGTAAGGCGTCGTCGTCGGAAATCAAAGACAACGACAACAACCTAAACCGAAAGGAGACCGATGAGGAAAGTGATGGCCGGAATGGACCTGCATGGCAACAACGTGATGGTGGGCATCGTGGATGATCAAGGAGCGCGACTTCAGCATCGCAGGCTTGCCTGCGAGTTGCCTGAGATCATCGAGTTTCTCGCCCCTTACAAGGCAGAGCTTGAGAGTATCGCGGTCGAGTCGACCTTCAATTGGTACTGGCTGGTGGATGGACTGCGGGCCGCGGGTTTTCCCGTCGTCCTGGCCAACCCCGCCAAGATCGACCAGTACAGCGGGATCAAGCACGCGGACGACAAGAATGACGCGTACTTTTTGGCAGAACTGCAGCGCCTAAAAATTCTACCAACCGGATACGTCTACAATCCTGAGTTGCGACCGGTGCGCGACTTGCTTCGTCGGCGAATGAGCCTGATGCGCCAGCGCACTACTCTGTATCTCAGCGCCAAGAGTCTGCACCAGCGGACCACCGGCCGCGCTTTAGAGTTGAGGCGCCTCAAGGCTATGGAGCCGGAAGAAGCCGCTGCTCTTTAAACCCACCCAGCCAATCAACTCATCGCCCAGATTCAGAAAGAACACATTGATTCGCTGGACCAAAGCATCCGCCAGATTGAGAAAGCAGTCCTGAAGGTGGCCCTCCAGCAGCCCTACTACCAAAGGCTTCAGACCATTCCCGGGGTAGGGATTATCTTAGGGCTGACCATTTCGATGGAGGTTGGAGATATCGCTCGATTTGCCGGTCCGGGGCAATTTGCCAGCTATTGCCGCACGGTGGATGCAAAGCGGATCTCCAACGGGAAGACGAAGGGGGACAACAACCAGAAGTGCGGCAACAAGTACCTGGCATGGGCGTTCGTAGAGGCGGCGCACGGGGCACGGAGATTCGA
>CAMDDW010000119.1:0-3914 GCA_945893185.1 Akkermansia muciniphila
TTCCTCTGCGTTTTATTTTCCCGTCTCTGCGGTGCCACCTTCCGTTTATTCGCCCAATCGATTTGCACCGCATAGACCAAACCGGAACGCAGAAAATACGTTTCTCTCGAAATCCTTATGAACCTTAGATCTCTCTCCGTCTGGATCACCGTCTTCCTCACCGCGATCTCCGCTGCAAACGCGGCCCAGAGCGCGAAGCCCAACATCGTCGTCATTCTCGCCGACGATTTTGGCTGGGGCAGTTCCACACCCTACGGCGCGAAAGGCCTGAAGACGCCCAATCTCGATCGTCTGGCGCGTGAGGGCCGGCGCTTCACGCACGCTTACGCTCCCGGCTCCGTCTGCTCGCCTTCTCGCTACGGCTTGATGACCGGCCGCTACTACTGGCGCACGTCGATCAAGGATGGAGAAGTCCTCACGCCGACTGCTCCGCTCCACATTGAGCCCGGCCGCGTCACGCTCGCTTCACTCTGCAAATCGCAGGGCTACCGTACCGGCGCATTCGGCAAGTGGCACCTCGGCCTTCAGGCCGGCGTCGCGGAGACTGATTGGAACCAACCGCTGCAGCCCGGCCCGCGCGCCGTCGGCTTCGATTATTTCTACGGCCTCGGCGGCAATCCCGGCAACGGCCCGCACGCGTTCATCGAGAATGAAAACGTCGTCGGCCGCATCCCCGGTGAAAAGGTCGTCGTCGCCGCCGCGGGTGCCAAAGGCACGACGACCGGCATCCGCGAGCAGCGCGCGGTGGACCGTATCATGGAAACGATTACCGCGAAAGCGACTGGTTGGATCGAAACCAACCACGCGGCCCCGTTCTTTCTCTACTTCGCACCCAACGCCGTGCACGGCCCCATCGCGCCGAATCCGCGCTTCACCGGCAGCCCCTACGGCAGTTACGGCGACTTCATCCACGAGCTCGATTGGAGTGTCGGCCAAATCCTGGTTTCGCTCGATCGCCTGAAGCTTACCGAAAACACGCTCGTCATTTTCACGAGCGACAACGGCGGGATCGTCGATGTGGGCAACGGCAACACCGGCAAGGCCATGGCAGCCGGCCTCGCCATCAACGGCCACCTGCGCGGCGGCAAACACACGGAATACGAAGGTGGCTTCCGCGAGCCCTTTATCGTGCGCTGGCCCGGCCAGGTGCCCGCCAACACCGTGAGTGACCAGGTCATCGCCTTGCCCGACGTGCTCGCGACGCTCGCTGCCATTCTCCATGTGCCGCTACCCCAAGGCGCCGGGGAGGACAGCTTCAACGTGCTCCGCGCCTTCACCGAAGCGACGCCCGGGGCGACCGTGCGCGAGCACTTCATCATGCAAGCGGCCGACGGCACCTATGCCCTGCGCCTCGGCGATTGGCGACTCATCGAGCGGGTGGGCGCGCCGAAATTCGAGCACCGCCCCACGACCAAGACTGGCAAGAAGACCCACGAGGGCCCGAAGCACGACGAACTTTTCAATCTCAAGGACGATCCCGCCGAGACCAAAGACCTCTCCTCCACCCACGCGGACCACGTTGAGAAAATGAAACGCCTGCTCGCTGCTGCGCGCGACCGTGGCTTCACGCGACCGGACGCGGGGAAATAATGCTCACGCCGCTGCGCAAATTTTAACCTAGGCCCCCTCCATGCAAACCCTCACGCAAATGAAAAACCGTCCGTCTCGTCTCCCCCGCCTCGCCGGCCGCTTTACGCGCTCGCCCCTCGCCTTGGTTCTCGCCGTGGCGCTGGCGTGTCAGGTGCCGGCGTCCGCATTCGGCCAAGCGGTGTCATCAGCCCCGGCGGCAACTCCCGCGAAGGTCGCGCCGCTACCCACCGAAGAGACCCTTCAGCTCACGCCCTTCCAGGTCGTCGCCGACGAACGCGGTTACCAGGCCTTCAACACGCTCTCGGGCACGCGGCTCAACTCGAAGCTCGAGGACCTCGGCTCGTCGATCACCGTCGTCACGAAGCAACAGCTCATCGATACGGCGGCGATCGATATCAACGACGTGTTTCTCTACGAGGCGAACACCGAGGGCACGGGGAACTTCACGCAGTTCAATACCAACCGCACCGGCGGCGTGCAGGACAACGTCTCGGCCGATCCGCAGACCGCCAATCGCATCCGCGGCATCGGCGGCTCCGGCGCATCCGGCACGGGCACCAACACCAATTCCACCTTCGGCGCCAATACCGCTATCGGCAACTTCGCCAGCAACGCCAAAGTTCCGCTCGACCTCTACAACATCGACTCCGTCGAGATCAACCGCGGCCCCAACTCGAGTCTCTTCGGCATCGGCAACAGCGCCGGCTCCGTAAACCTCGTGCCCACGCAAGCCAACCCGACTCGCGCGGTATCCGGTTTCACCTTTCGCCTAGACAGTTTTGGCGGTCATCGCGAGAGCCTCGATCTGAACCGCCCGTTGATCGCGAACCGACTCGCGCTGCGCATCGCCGCCGTGGACGACAGCAAGGGCTTCACGCGCAAGCCCTCTTCGGAGCGCATCCGCCGCGGGCAGATTTCGTTTCTCGCCCGGCCGTTCCCCAACACCACGATCAACGGCAGCGCCGAGCGCTACACCAACTTCGCCCGCCGGCCCAACTCCCTGACGCCGCGCGATGCGATCTCCGAGTGGATTTCGTCGGGCAAGCCGTCGTGGGACCCCACCACGCAAACCGTCACGCGCAATGGCGTGCGCTCCGGACCGTTTCCCGTGAACCAAGACGCCAACCTGCCCGCCGGCCTCATGAGCGGTGCGACCAATCTCACCGGTAAACTGTCCGCGTGGATCGAAGATAGTCAGGTCAAGTTCTTCACCCAAAACGCCACGGGCAATCCCATCACCACCGGAATTCCCACGCCGTTCACCCAGAACAGCGCCGTGCGCTACCTCGAGAGCGGGACGTTCCTCATTCGCAACAAGGGCGGTCTCTTCCCGCTCTACATCGCGCCCGCGATCAAGGACAAGTCGATCTACGACTGGTCGTCGATCAATGCGACCGCCGCCAACCACACCATCGATACCGCGAACACCTATCGTTTCGAGGTGGAACACTACGTCCTGAAGACGCCGCAACACGTCATCGCCGCCCGGAGCGGTTGGTTCCGCCAGGAATTCTCGCGCACCCAATTTCAGTTTCTCGATAACACCGACTCGGTCCTCTACGTCGACGTGAACGAGAAGCTGCTCGACGGCCGGCCCAATCCGTATTTCCAAAGGCCCTACATCCAGGCCGTCACCCCACTGCGCGGCATCACGCCGGAAATCGGCGACACGCAGAACGCCGATCTCGCCTATCAGTTCACTCCGAAAAACGCGCCGCGGTGGCTCGCGTGGATCGGTCAGCAGCGCCTCGGTCTCCACGGCGAAACCCGCCGCAGCGACATCACCAACTTCCGCGATGCCGAGAACGCCTCCAGTCTGACCGGTTGGGGCGCTGTCACGCTTCAGGGTGTCGGGGGATCACGGGCGGCAGTCCAACGCTTTTACGTCGGCGACACGCAGGGCACGAACTTCGACACCGGCCCGTCACCAATCAACGACATCACCGGCCAGCACTCGCTGACGTGGTTCAACAACCTCACGGGCCAGTGGGTCAACGAAGGCGTCACCGTGGCGGACCTGCCCATCACCGGCACGAACAGCACGCGCGTGGAGGTGCGCACGCTGAGCGCCACGCTGCAGAGCTATTTCCTCAACGACCGGATCGTCACCACCTACGGCTTTCGCCGCGACCGCCAGCGCACGCGGCAGTCAAACGGCATCGCATTTGACCCCGTCGCCGGCCGCATCACCAACGACGCGCTGTCCATCTGGAATCCTTGGACGGACCAGAGCGGCGACACGAAGACCTTCGGCATCGTCGCCAAACCCACGCGCTGGCTGAATGTTTTCTACAACCGTTCCGACAGCTTCGCCCCGGCGCCCT
>CAMDDW010000120.1:0-9027 GCA_945893185.1 Akkermansia muciniphila
GGTGTCGGCGGTGAGGTTGGCGGGCGGGGTGAGCGTGACGGGGAGAAACAGTTCCCCCTCGTAGCCGTTGCCGACGGTGTTACCGGCTTTGTCTTTGAGGATGATCGGAGCGGGCCACTGGATTTCCCCGGCGGTCCAGCCGGCAGGGAGATTCCATTTGAGCGAGGTGGCGAGGCCGGTGCCGGGGTTGAGCCAATAGGTGTGCCAGTGGGCGTCGTGGACGAGCCGGAGGGCGACGGTGAGCGGCTGGCCGGGTTTGACGGACGCGTCGGCGGCGACGAGCGAGGCTTTGACGGGGGCCGGCTTCGCTGCGGCGAGGGCGGACGATGCGCACAGCAGTGAGAGAAGCGTGGAGACAATAAGAGGCAGCGCGAACAATGGGCGGCGAAGCGACGACATAAGGGAAGAAGGTGGGGAAATTGATCCGAGGCGCAAACTGGGAGAATTGTTCCCGGGGAGGCTGCGGCGATGAGAAAAGGGTAGCGGAGGTGTTAGGGCGGCGGCTTGCGGTGGGCCGCTTCGCGCGGAAGGCGGTTGGTCGTCACGCGGTGCTCGACGCGGGCAGCGGAGGGAGCTAGCTGTGTCCACCATCGCCCTCCATTCTCCCATGTTCAACTGTCGATTTGCCGTCGGTTTTGTGGCCCTGTTTTTACTGGTTGCCTCGTCCCAAGGTGCGGCCTCGGAGGAAAAACCCGGGGTAGGCGAGGTGGCGCCGGATTTTGTGACGCTCGATGCGCTAGGCAAGGAGGTCCGTCTGGCCGATTACCGGGGCAAGGTGCTGATCCTCGATTTTTGGGCGACGTGGTGCTCGCCCTGTATCGCTTCGATGCCGCACACGCAGCAGATCGCCGCGAAATACGCCGACCAGGGTGTCGTGGTGCTCGCGGTGTGCACCGGGGACAAGCGGCAGAAATTTGCAGACTGGGTGAAACTCAAGGGCGGGAGTTATCCGGCGATGCGCTTCACGTTTGATCCGCACGAGCAAGGCACGCCGGAGCACGCGCAGCGCGCCTCGGCCGCACTCTACGGCGTGCCGGCGATTCCCGCCCAGTTCGTGATCGACCGCACCGGCGTCATCGTGGCGACGACGGACGGGTATTTGCCGGGTGATACGCGGCTCGAGGCGGGATTGGCGAAGGCGGGCGTGAAGGTCGGGTCGGCGATCATGGCACGATCAGCCGAGGCGCAGACCAAGGCGGCTACGATTCGCGCGAACAGTGCCACGACCAACCCCGCGGGTGCGCGGCCGACGCCACCGCCTTTCACGGAAGACGCGGTGCGACTGAAAGCGGGCGCGGTGATGCCCGATCTGGTGGTGCGTGATTCCGCGGGTGCGGAGCAGAAAATTTCCGCCTTTCGCGGCAAACCGGTGGTGCTGAGTTTCTCGCCGGCGGAGTCGATCCCGGGTGACTGGCTTAATCAGGCAGTCGAAAAACACGGCGCGCTGGGCGTCGAGGTCGTCGCACTCGTGACACGCGATACGCCGGAGAATTTTCAGGCGTGGCGGGAGCTGCATCGCGACCGGCATCGGTTTGCGACGGTGCTGGATCCGAGCGGGCCGGATGCGGTGAAGGAATCGGCGGTGTTTCTCGCGGTTGGCATGGTCGTGCCCATGTCGATGGTGCTCGTGCTGGATCGCGAGGGGAAACTGGTCGGCAAAGTCGCGCCAAAAGTCGCGACTTCCGCGCAAGGTCTCGCGGAATTGCTGCGCCGCGCCGGGGTGCCGGTGAAGGCCGAAGATCTGCCGACACCGGAGATGATGGCGCTCGTGGCGAAATTTGCCTCCGCCGCGACTGGATCCGCGCAGACGACGACATCCGCCGGCGGGATCAAAGCGACGCTCGTCGCTCCCGCGGCAGCCACGTCGGTCACGGCTCCCGCCACGGAATCGGCGGCGGATCGCGCGTATGCAGCCTTTGTGGCACTGCGGAGCGAGAAGACGCCCGGCAATCCGAAGGAAATGGGCGGCATGGAAAGCTATTTCTCTTGGGTGGATGCGCGGAACAAGCAGCTCACGGCCGATGCGCTCGCGTTTTACGCGGCTTACCCGCAGGACGCGCGGCGCTGGGATGTCGTGATGACCTTGATCGGCCGAGCGCCGATTTTCATGAAGGGGTTTGCGCCCAAGCCCGGTGCGACGAGCCAGAGCATGGCGGATGTGATTTTCGACGAGCCGGCAAAGCAGGCGTGGCAGACACAGGTGGACGCGCTCAAGCGCTCGCTGTTGGCGGCGGCGGACAGCAAACCGGAGCAGCGCGAGGTGCTCGAGTTTCAAGATTTCGCGGCGGAGTCACGGCGGCAGCGTGCGCGCATTAAATCCGGCGAAGAGAAGGATGGGCGTGGAGTCTGGCTCGCGTTGATTGCACAATTCGACCGGCACCTTGCGCGCTATGCGGGCAACCCTCGGCTCGCGGGCGAGGCGGAAAATTTCCTCACGGCTTGGAAGGATGCGGTCCCCGGATCGTTGGAGGAAGGGTGCCGACATTTGCTCACCGCGCCCGACGAGGGCGTGAAGAAATTCGCCGCCGACAAGCTCCAGGCGCTCGACAGCCTCGAGAAGCCCTTGGAGTTGGCCTTTACGGCGGTGGACGGGCGCAAAGTGGACCTCAAGGACCTACGCGGCAAAGTCGTGCTCGTGGATTTTTGGGCCACGTGGTGCGGGCCGTGCACCGCCGAATTACCGAACATCAAAAAGGTCTACGCCGAGCTGCATGCGAAGGGCTTTGAGATCATCGGAGTGACGCTGGAGAATGCCAACCTCTCGGCCAACGACGCGCCGGAGCAGACGGCGACCAAGTTGGCGAAGGCGAAGCAGAAACTCGTCGATTTCACGACGAAGGAGCAGATGCCGTGGCCCCAGCATTTCGACGGCAAATATTGGAAAAACGAGTTCTCCACCAAGTTTGGCATCAGTTTGATCCCGTCGATGTTTCTGATCGATCAGACGGGGTGCGTGGTGAGCACCAACGCCCGCGGCGAGGCGTTGGAACGCGAGGTGAAACGCCTCTTGAAACTTTAGGCGCCGTGCCCCTGTGTGGGGCGGCTTGTTGTGCACCTTCCGGAATCCAATCAATCGAGCTGGTTTGTGACGGAAGTGCAGCCGCACCGGCCGGCTCTTCGTGCGTGGCTGCTTGCGCGGTTTCCCACGCTGCCCGATGTGGACGATGTCGTGCAGGATACGTTTGCGCGCATCTTGCGGGCTCGCGAGGCCGGGCCGATCCGCTCAACGCGCGCGCTGCTGTTTACCGCGGCCCGGAATCTCGCCCTCGATGCCGTGCGGCGCCAGCAGGTGGTGCGGTTCGAACCGATTACGGACTCGACCGACTCGTCCGTCTTAGCAGATGGCACCGATGTGGTCGCCACCGTCAGCAAGCAACAGGAACTCGAACTCTTGACCAAAGCCATCCAGTCGCTGCCCACGCGCTGTCGTGAGATTCTCACGCTGAGGACGGCGTATGGCTTCACGCAAAAAGAGATCGCCGGGAAGCTGGGGGTCTCGGAAAGCACGGTCGAAAAACAAACCGCGCTCGGCATCCGGCTGTGCGCGGATTTTTTCGCGAATGGCGGCGTGCGGTGAGCGAGGAACCCGAGCATGCGATCTGATTCACCCCAGTCCCACCGGCCGCCGCCCCAAGCTCTGGCCGAGCAGGCCTCGCTCTGGTTGGCGCGTCGCGATCGCGGACTGACTCCGGCGGAACAGGACGACTACATGCAGTGGCTCGTCGCCGATCCCCGCCATACGGAAGCGATGATGCAGCACGCGGCCGCGTTTGAGCGGATGATGCACCTCTACGAGTGGCGGCCTTGGCATACGACCGAGGGCAATCCGGATTTGTTCGCGCCGCGCCGTCGAGTGCGCTGGTGGCCGTGGGCGGCGAGCGCGGTGCTGGCCGCCGCGACCGTGGCGTTGAGTTTAATTTATTCTTGGCACGCGACGGCAGCGCCGGCCGTAAAATCATATCTGCAGGTCAACGAGCGGCTCGCGTTGCCCGATGGCTCGAGGGTCGAGTTAAGGGATGGAAGTAGGATTGTCGTGCAGTATTCCGACCGGGAGCGGCGGGTGAAGCTCACCGGCGGCGAGGCGCAATTCAGCGTATGGAAGGATGCGCGGCGGCCCTTCGTCGTCGAGGCCGGAGGGATCGAAGTGCGTGCGGTCGGCACGGTGTTCAATGTGCGGTTGGAAAATCGCGCCGTGGAGGTGCTGGTCACCGAAGGACGCGTGAAGGTGAACCGCGAGCCCCTGGCGGCCACCGCGGGCGGGAGCGTCGCAGAGGTGATGTTGGCTGCGGGTGAGCAAACCGCCGTGCCGCTCGCGGTGGATGCCGTGCAAGCCGCACCGGTGGTCGTGCCCGCGACGTCCGAGCAGATCAGCCAGTCGCTGGCGTGGCAGACTCCCCGGCTGCAATTTTTCGAAACTCCGCTCGCCGAAGCCGTCGCCGAGTTTAACCGGCTCAATCGTTTTCAAATCGTGATCGGCGACGCCGAATTGGGCCGCTGCCTGATCGGCGGGACGTTCCGGCCGGATAACGTGGAGGGCTTCGTGCGGCTGTTGGAGGCGACGCTCGATGCGCGATCTGACCGGCGCGGCGAAAACGAGATGGTGCTGCGGCGCCGGCGCTGACGGACCCGGCGGCCGGAATCTTCGCGAATTGTTACGGCTTTGCGCGGCCGGTTCGTCATCTTCAGCATCCACAGTCCCCGACCGCCTCCCAATTTTAATCTATGCGAACCTTTCGCCTCCTCCTCAGCGCGCTCGCACTCGGCGTGGTGCTGGCTTCCCCCTGCCGAGCTGCCGACGAAACCAAGAAGACCTACGACTTGCCCGCGGGCGAGGCCGCCTCGGCGCTGAAACGTTTCGCGGAAGTCTCCGGGCGTGAAACATTGTTCGCTGCCGACGCCATCCGGGGCGTGCGCACGGCGGCGATTCGCGGTGAGTTTTCTCCGCAGGAAGCGCTGGACAAGATGCTGGCCAATACCGGACTGAGCGCCGCGCCCGACGTTACGACGGGTGCTTTCGCAGTGACGAAGCAGGGAGCTCCGGAAAAAAACGTCGCGAGCCGCCCCGCCGATCCCAGCGCGGCGGCCGTTGCCGCCCCGAAAGTTGCTCAGTTGGTCAAAATGGACGAGTATGAGGTGCTCGGCTCGCGCATCCGCCGCACGGAAGTCGACGGACCTTCACCGGTGTCCACCTACAACCTGGACGATATCCGGGCGACGGGCGCGATGAACCTCGCCGATTTCATGCGCACCGTGCCGCAGACCTACAATGGCGTCGGCGCCGGTCGGAACTCCACGCCGGACGATCTCAACATCTCTGCCGGGCAGCGCACCGAGAACCTGATTCCGATTCCCCCTGCCGCCGGGGTGAGCCCTGTGCTCGGCACCAATGTGCCTGTGCAAACCGGCTCGTCCGGCGTGAGTCTGCGCGGTCTGGGTGCCGGCTCGACACTGGTGCTCGTCGACGGTCGGCGCGTCGCGCAATCGGGCGAGCGCAACCGCGGCTCCAATTCCGGCCAAGGCTTCGTCGATCTGAACACGATCCCGCTCGGGCTCGTCGAACGCGTGGAAATCATCACCGACGGCGCGTCGGCCCTCTACGGTTCGGATGCGGTCGCGGGGGTGATCAATATCGTGCTGAAAAAATCCTGGGTTGGTACCGAGGTAAACGGCTCTGTTAAGATGACCGCGCACGGCGGCGCGCGTGAGCGTCAAACGACCGTCACCACCGGCGTCGCGGGTCTGGGCGGCCGATTCCGCGGCACGCTGGCGTTTAACTATTACGACCGCGAGCCGCTCTTTGCCTCACAGCGCTCGTTCTCTAAAAATCCCGATTTCCGCACCACCGTCCAAGGTTACAACGCCACCACGGGTGCGCCGGTGTGGGGCACCGATCAACGCATCCAATGGGGCTATCCCGCTTCGGTGCAGGCGACGGCGACGACGGGCTTCGTTTCCATTCCCGGCGTGCGCGTGTTGCTCGCGCCGGCTGGGGCCGCCACGACTCCGCCGATTTCGGCGTTTGAGCGCCGCACGACTAATGACCCCGGCCAAACCGGCACCGCGATTCTGGCCCAAGGCCAGCGCATCACCAATCCCGCCTCTTACTTGGAGCTCGTCGCCGCCGCGGAGCGCCGCGGTCTGACGGCGACCGGCTCCTATGAAGTGACCAAACAAATCGAAGCCTACGGCACCTACGGTTTCAGCGACTCGCGCGGTTTCGCGAAGACCCTGCCGGTCTACGTCGCCAATGTCCCGGTCGCGGCGGCCAACAATCCGTTCGGCGAAGCGATCCAGTTCGGCATGATGCTGCCGCAGTGGGGGCAGCTCTCGCAGCAGACGAAAACCCAGACGCACAGTCTGACCGCCGGGGTGCGTGGCAAGCTCGGCGAGACGTGGCGCTGGGATGCAGGCTACCGCTGGCAGGATCAAAAATATCACTCGATTTCCCGCACGTTCAACGCGACGGCGTTCAATGCTCTCGCGAATAACAACGACGCGACCCAGCGCTTCAACCCGTTCATCGACGAGCGGGTGGTGGGCGCGGTGAATCAGGGCGCGTTGCTGGACCAGACTGCGCTCTACCCCACGGTGGACGGACGCTCGCTGCTCGACAGTGTCGATTTCACGGCCAACGGCGACGTCTACAAAATCTGGGGCGGGCCGATTCGTGCGGCGTTCGGCGCGTCCTACGAAAAAGAGGACAGCAAGAACACGGCCGTGGCGTTTGCCGGCTTTCCGGTGGTGGCGACGCCGGCGAGCTATCGGGACGAGCGCATCAGCCGGGCGGCGTTTGGCGAGTTGCAGGTCCCCCTCGTGGGCAAACCGAACCGACTGCCGCTCGTGTATCGGCTCGAGGCTAATTTTGCCGGTCGCTACGAGAGCCGCAGCGATGCGGAAAGCCACGGCGTGCCGAAGTATGGCGCGACCTGGTCGGCGTTCCGGTGGCTGTTGATTCGCGGCAGCTACTCCGAAGGTTACCGTCCGCCGAGCCTCACCGAAGATCGCCGCGTGACGACGAGCTCGACGTCCTCCCTGGCAGATCCGTCGCGGGGCAATCAGTCCTATCTGATGACGGTCGTGAATCGCTCCAATCCGAATTTACAGGCGGAGACCTCAACTAATAAATTCTACGGCGCGGTGTTTGAGCCGCCGTTTGCGAAAGGCCTCTCGCTGCAGGTGAACTATTATCGCACCCAGCAAGAGAACGCGATCCAGTCGACGGCCACCTCCACGCTGTTGAACAATGAGGCGCTGTTTTCTGACAACATTGTGCGCAACGCCCCGACGGCAGCTGACCTTGCGGCCGGTTTCAAAGGCCAGGTCAACACACTCTACGTCCAATACATCAACTACGGCGTGATCCTGAACGAGAGTATCGACTTCGGCGCCGAGTATCGGCTCCCGTGGGAAAGGCTCGGTCGTTGGCGGCTCAGCACCAATGCCGCGAAGACGATTAGGCAATCGCGCCAGCTCACCATCGGCCAGCCGCCGACCAACGATGTCGGCGACACCTATTCCAGCCCGCGCTGGAACATTGTTTCGACGCTTTATTGGAGCAAGGGGCCGTGGACAGCGTCGTCGACGCTGAGCTACTTGAGCGGTTTCCGCTCTGATCGCGCGAGCATTTCCTCGAATCCGCTGTCGAATCTTCCCACGATGCGCATGATCGATTTGCGTGGTTCCTACGAATTCAAGGACGGTGTGTGGCGGAAATATGGTCGCGGCCTGCGGGTCGGTGCCGGTATCGCCAACGTCACGGATCAAAATCCACCGTTCACGAATAACATCTATGGTTTCAATGGCGGCGTCTACGGCCGCTGGGCCTTTGGCCGCACCTATGAGTTTTCTTTCTCGCAGCCTTTCTAAGGCCTTCATTACCCCCAGCCCTCTTCCGATTTTTATGAAGAAAATATCCTCTCATTATTTCCGTATCGCTGCTGCCGGCCTGCTGCTCTCAGCCGGTGGCTGGGCGCAGACCGCTGCTCCCGCGGCCGCGCCGGCGAAGGTCGCCGTGCCGTTCCGCGAAGATTTCGCCAAGCTCAAGGCCGGTGAAGTGGTCCCCGATTTTTCCGTGCAAACGATCGCGGGTCAGCCGGCGAAATTTAGCGATTATGCGGCGGGCAAGATCACGGTGTTTGGTCTCTGGGGCGCGAGCACCGGAGCCGCACCCCAGATCACGGCGCAATGGGAAAAACTCTCGAAAAAATATGCGGCGGCGGGCGTCGTTTTTCTCGGCATTGGGGGCTATGGCAGCCGCGAGGAATTTGACCAATGGCGTGCCAAGACGGGCGAACCGATTTCCTTTCCACTGGCCTTTGACCCCCTCGGGAAATATCCGCCGGCGGCCAAGACGCGGGCGGAGATGACCCCCGATGAACTGAAGGCCGAAGTCGCGCGCAATCGGGAGTTTTTCTCGCGGTCGATTTCGCAGCAGCTCGGCGGGGTGATCGCCCCGTATCCGACGACCTTCGTCGTCGATGCCCAGCGCAAGCTCGTGGGTTGGTTCTCCGGCACGCAGCCCACCCACAATACCGCCCTCGGCAATCTGCTGCTGCGCGCCGGGGTGAAGCTCGCTGCGGAAGACATCCCGGAGCGCGTCTACACGCGTGAGGAAAGTAAGATCGCGGCCACGCCGGCACCGGCGGTAGCGCCTACGGAAAAAATCGCGGTCGGGGCGGTTGCCCCCGACTTCACGACGATCGATCTGGCTGGCAAACCGGTGAAACTTTCCGACTTTCGCGGCAAAGTGGTGGTGCTCGATTTCTGGGCCACGTGGTGCGGACCGTGCATCGCGTCGATGCCGCACACCAACGATGTTGCCAACCGTTACAAAGATCAGGGTGTCGTCGTCTGGGGCTCCTGCACCAGCGATACGCGCGCGGCGTTTGAGAAATGGGTGAAGGCGAACCAGGAGAAATACTCGGACTTTATTTTCTCGCATGATCCGGCAGAGCGCACGCCGGCCAGCGTCTCGCTGAAGCTCTACGGCGTCACTGGTATCCCCCAGCAATTCGTGATCGACCGCGA
>CAMDDW010000121.1:0-3450 GCA_945893185.1 Akkermansia muciniphila
CGTTTGAGGCGGAGTGCATCTGCGAGCGGCGGGGGTCGCCGTTGAAAATCGGCGAACGTGTGACCCTCACTGCTATGCTCGATGACGACGAAGCGGCAGCGTCGCTGGGCGAGATCCTGGTAGAGATCGTGTGGCAGGGTCGGACCCTCGGCGTGCCCTTGGCGCAGCTCAGGGGTATGGGAGTAAACGACGAGACGGCTGAAGCCATCGCGGATTGCCACTATTGGATAGCACAAGGCCGGCAGTTCTGATCTGGCCGGTTCGTGTCCCTGTCTTTCCGATCTGTTCGTTGCCGAACTGGAGCACTTGGAGGCGAGGTCGCTTTGACTCACCTTGACGAACTTTCCCGATGATCGGTCAAACTTCAGCACGCCTCCACGTATTGTTTTTGAACGAACTACAAACTTTGACTTATCTCGCGCAGAGTTCGTACCCGCACTGGCTGCCCGGCGTGGATCAAACCGAGAACTTTTGAAGCGAATCCCGCGTTTTCAGACGGCGAGCCGCAGGGGAACTCGAAAGTGAATCAAAATATGGCGCCGCCATGGCGGGCCGGCAATTGGTTTTCTCGTCATCAATTCGCTTCATTCGCTTCAACCGCCGTGGATGAAACCACGAACTTTTGAAGCGAATCAAACCGGCGCTCCGTCTGCTTCAGGCGTGATCTCCTCGATTCTGCCGGCGGCCAGGTCGTCGCGGAGCAGATCGAGGTGCTTCGTGAGGGCGCTGCTGAAGGTGGGATTTTTCGGGCTCATGTTCGCACCGACGTCATCTTGTTTGGTGCGATGAAAAAGGACAAAGAGGTCTTTTTCCTGGACGACGAGGAGATAGAGGATCCGGCGCGGACCTTGTTTCGTTGTGGCGTAGGCCTTGAGCAAGCGGGTGCCCTTGGGCAGGCCGTGGCCAGCGATGCTCGCTGTCAGGCAGACGCGCGCGCCCTCCAAGAGTGTTTCCTTGTCGGCAGAAGAAATCTCCCGGCCGAACTCGCGCTTGCGGATGCGCTCAGAGATGAAGAGCGCCACGGATTACTCCCTTGGAGGTTTCTTCTTAGCCCAGAGGGTTCCGATCTCGTTCATGCGGGCCTGGGTGGCGGGCTCGACGGCGAGTTCCACGACGCTGATACCGGGGGCCTTGAGTTCGAAGGGAATGCTCCGGGTTTGGACAACCTTGGTGAGGAACAGCCGGACGGCAGAAGGAACGTCGAGGCCGATTTCGTGTAGCACCTCGTCTGCCTCAGTTCGGAGGCCTTCTTCAATCCGAACTTGTAGTGTTTTTGCCATGAGTATGTGTGCGCTTGTAATGATAGTGCTGACAAAGGGGCGGCCGGTCAAGACCGGTCGTGCGCGAAAATTTCATGACGGCCCCACGCTGGTGCTGAACCTTTTCGACGCACTGTGCTCGCTCTGGGCAACGCCCCCTCATTTGGCCTGAATTGTGGCGTCGGATTCCGACCGGATTCGCGTTGAGTCACTTGCCCGCAATCGGAATAGAATCCTCGTGACATAGCGTGCCCGGTTCAATTGGTGCCACGAACCAAAACGTGAAGCAAAACGCCGGCTACAGAGGTGAAATGGCATCTCGATTCGCCTCAGACTCGGGGCCGGCTGTTAACACGCTATCGTCCGCAGCAGGAACAGAGGCTTTCAATTTGATTCATTTGATTCACGCCTTGTTCAGCCACCACCAGTTGCTCCCGCCGGTTTAGTGCGGTGACAGGGCGCTTAGTTCTGAGTGCTGGTTAGCAATCGAGCCGCTGGGCTCTGCAATGCCTTGACCTGCTATCGCAATAATGCGATGAATGGGTTTGTCATCCGATGCCATCCATAAACGTCGTCTTTTACCAAGCGCAGCCGGGGAACTCCCCGGTCCTTGATTGGCTGAAAGAAATCAATGCGACCAATCCCAAAGCCTACGACAAATGCCGCGCGGCCATCGCTCGCTTGGCGCTCCTTGGTCACGAACTTCGACGACCGGAAGCCGACTACCTGCGAGACGATATCTATGAGCTGCGAATTCGGTCGGGGTCGGTCAACTACCGGCTGCTTTACTTCTTTCACGGCCGGACTGTTTCGGTCGTCGCCCACGGCCTCACCAAGGAAGCTGCGGTGCCCGCCGCTGCCATCAACCACGCCATAGCCCGCAAAGCGGCGTTCACAGCCAATCCATCCGCTCACACGTTCAAAGGAGAAATCAACGATGCCTAAGAAGACCACCACCGACGCCACCAAGATTCTGGCGGATATCGCCGGCCATGACCCCAAACGCCAACAGGCCTTTGAGGAGGAAGTCGCCAACCGCGAAGTTGCCCAAAGCATCTACGAGTTGCGACAGCGTGCCGGCCTCTCGCAAGCGGAGTTGGCCAAACGCATCGGCACTACCCAGTCCGTAATTTCGCGGCTCGAGGATGCCGACTACGAAGGACATTCGCTGGCCATGCTCAATCGCATCGCCGCCGCCGTGGAACGTCGCGTTGAAATCCGCTTCGTCCCTCGCCGCCGTCGTCTGCAACCAGCGTAACCGTAAAGGCTGCCAACCTGCCGTAATCAACGAGCCTGCAGGATCGCAAGTCGTTGCGTCCGAAGTGGGCCGGGCGACTTCGCAAATTTGTCAACGGCGATCACACTGGCTGCCCGGCGTGGATTCGAACCACAACGAACCGGGGTAAAAGCGACTGTGGGGAATTGCCCCGTCGATCACGCATCCGTCGAGCGCAGGCCTTGGGCCCGGACAATCGCCAAGAGTCCTTGCTGAACGCCTTGTCCGATCCCCGGCCAAACGTGGATAATCTCGTCGATTTCCTCGGCCCAAACCCGCATTTTTTCAGCGGGAAATTTGTCATTTTTATCGGGTGCGTTTCCTGCTGTATTTGAATTCTTATAATTTACGCAACATTCATTATCCGCAAATGTTTGCATAAGTAATCTGATCAGTTCGAGTCTCTTCGCCCGCTCCAGTTTTGAGTAAGCCCCGGTTAACTAAAGAGTTAACCGGGGTTTTTAGTGTCAAGGCTTGGATTTACTCCTAACAAAAAGGGCCATTACTCCTAACAAAGACGCCGATCACGCCGAGCGTCTTCTTAGCTGCTCCTAAGAAACTACATTTGTTAATCGCTTGGGCGCAACGTTGACCCTGTTACTTTGTGTCACGGCCAAAATCCGATTTTGGGGCGGGGGCTGATAGGAAACTGGATTTTCAGGGGGATTGGATCCGGGAGGGGTTTAGCCGCTTGATCGTCGCCCGCGCTCCGGGCTGGCCCAAACCCTCTGTTCTCAAGGCCCTGGTCCAAATCCATCCTCCGAACCGGGCTGCGTCTTATATTGCCCGGTGCGGGATGTACCGAAGCGGTAGTTGTAGAGTTCGATCACGCGAGTAAGTTCGATGAGGCTGATCTTGCCGTCACGGTTGCTGTCGGCCGAGTGCCCCGAGGCGGAATGGAGCACTAAGGGGTCG
>CAMDDW010000122.1:0-16901 GCA_945893185.1 Akkermansia muciniphila
CGGCCGTCGAATTCACCTCGATGCCCGTGACCGCTCCCGCCGCGACGAGCGCGGTGGACTGGGCCAGCCCCGGGGCCGGCGACACGGCGTTGCCCTCAATCTGGTCCACCTGCGAAAGCGCCACCGCACCGGCCCACAGCCCGGTGAAATCGCTCGCCACGGCACTCACGCCGAGGTCGATCTTCGAATAATTAAGGGAATCCGTAATGCGCAGCAGGCTGCCATACAGCGCGCCCGCCGCCGCCGTCATCGTCGAGCGGTTCGCCACGATAGTGACCTCGGTCTCCTGTCCAGGAGCGAGCGACAGGGTGTAGGGAGCGGCCGTCGTCAGATCCGTGTAGGCGTAGGCACTCGTGAGCGGGTTGAGCGCGCCCCGAATCCTCAAGGGCACCGCCGCAGTGAGCGTCGGCGTGACGGTCACGGTCGGGGTGGTCGCAGCGTAGCCGGCGCCGGCATTGGTGACCACAAAACCGACGATGCGGCCGGTGGCGTCGAGCGTGGCGGTGGCCGTGGCGGTGGTGCCGGCCGACGGCGCCGAGAGCGTCACGGTGGGCGGGGTGGCGTAGGTGAGCGCGGTATTTTGGTTGGCGAGAATGAGGGCGACTTTGCCCGCCGTAGTGCCGGAACCCATACTGGCGGTGCCCGCCGGAATCGCGACCGGCGTTTCTGAGGCGACGGTGGCCAGCGTGACGGTGAGGGTCTGGGCCTTGCTCAGGACCGTGGCGTTTTTGAGGCGCACCGAGAGCGCGACCATGTCGCGCCCGTAGTTGAGCCCCGTGCGCTGGGCCGTCGAGACCTCCAGCGGGCCGTAATATTGGGTGTAGGCCGTGGCTTGCACCCAGTAGGCCTTGTTACGCGCCACGACCTCGGACGTGTTGATGATGGTGACGGGGTTTTTTGGCGCGACGTTGCTCAACGCACCGCCTGGGTAAGCGAGCACGATGGGGTCGGTGGCGAAGGCTGCGCCATAGGAGAGAAATTGCGTAAAGGTGGCCGGACTCGAACCCATGGCGAAACCCACGAAATTGACGCCGGTGGTGCTCCAGTTGTATTCAGGCCGCAACGGGCGCCCCTTGAGGGTGAAGGCCACCGTCGCGCCGCTATCGACTTTGATCAGATAGCCGGCGTTGCCGGTGAACTGAAACAGGGTCGACTGCGTGGGCAGGCCGCGCTTCCAGACGCTCCACTTCGTATCGGGCTGCACGGGTGTATCCGGATTGGCGACGAACTGCGGTCCACTCGGCGGATTCCAGCGCCAGACTTCCGTGATGGTCGTCTTGCCGGCGAGCGCCTCGTCAATCGTGGTGTGGCTCAGATCCAGCCCCACCCAGATCGCACTATACCCCAGCGGCGCGCTGTAGCTCTCGGTGACCCATTGCGCGCGGGCGAGGCCCGACAGCATCAAGGAGGCCAGCAGACCGAGAACCAGGCCGCGCCAAAGGTGAGTGACGGAAGGCACCATGGGAGAAATCGGGCGGCTCAAGGGGCCAGCGGCGCATCGCCGGCAGTCGTCAAGCGGAGCTGCTCAGGATAAACGAGGTGGCGGGAGGTCATCCCGCCGCGCTCGACGGACACCAAGGCGGTAATCGCCGCAGCCGCGCTCAAGCCCGGAGGAGGCAAAACCGTGTAGCGCAGGCTCAAGGGACTGGCCGGCACCTCTGACCACGACCATTCCATCACTTCGGTGGCCCCGGCCGCCGGACGGCGGCGGGCGCCGGCGCTTTCGCTGCCGACCAATTGCCAGCCCAGCGGGAGCAGCGCGGCAAAATCGACGCGGCTGGGCGCGCCCTCGAAGCTCACCTCGGCGCGGATCTCCACCGGCAGACCCGGACGGGTGCCGGCCACGAAGCTCTGCGTCGCCGTGATCCCGGCGCCGGCCTCGGTCGCCGTCACGGTGATGGTCTCGCTATCGAGATTCGTCACGCCGTCGGTCAACCGGGCCCAGAACGTCGCCGTGCGCGGCACGGACGGGAGCGTGAAGGTCGCCTGGCGCGCGCGGGGGAGCGGCTGGGAGATGTCGCCTTTCCGGCCGGTGTACCACTGGTAGGCGAAGCCGGAACCGCCGGCCTTGACCGACAGCGTAGCCGGCTCACCGGCCACCACGGCAAAATCGCTGGTCTGCCCCATCAGGCGGAGTTCTCCGGGGAAAGCGGGGGCGGACTGCAGCTCACTGCCTCCGCCCACACGCTCGCCGAACACGGCCACGGTGCCCGCATCGGTCGTGGCGAACATGTCGGGCAGACGCGCGGTTTGACCCGCCACCACACGCCAAGCCAGATTGGTCAGCAAAATCCACTCCGCGCCCGGGCGGGCACTGCGGGTCGTGGCTCCCCAGACGTAATACTGTTCACCACCGGCGGCCGCGCCCGCCAACCCCGTCGTGCCGGAGATCGAGAAGAGCGCCTGGGTGCCGTCGAGAAACCAGGCGTCAACTGCCCCACTGGCCACGGTCGGACGCACTGCGGTCCACGCCGCCGACCACGTCGCGCGCGCCTCTTTCGCCGGATCAAAGCCGGCGGGAAAGAGCCCGACTTGGAAAGTAAAACCGCCCGTAGTCGGCCACGCCGTGCCGTCAGCGAAGCGCCCGGTACTGCCCGCGCCCGCGGCGCTGGTCACGACCACCGTCTGTTGCGCGGCCAGTGCACCGACAAAAAACGCGCTCAATGCGCCCAACAAGAAAAGGGAACGCATGGCTTTAGAGTTTAAAGGGGATCATCTGGAGGGAGGTGGCACCGAGCGCCGGCGCCCGCAAGAGCAGGAGACTGGCACCGCGGGCTTGGAAAATCGCCGTATTCGAATAATCGAGCAAACCGGTCGAGACATTGCGCCATTGGGGCACCTGACCATCCCGCAGGTAGTAGACATTAAAGGCCGTCGATTCCCAGGCCAGCAACTGGTCGGAGTTACTGGGACTCGTGCCGGGCGTGAGCCCTGGGCCGGGGGTGAGCCCCGGGCCGGCCGCGAGCTTCAAATCCGCGGGGGTGGAATCGATGGGAAACCCTCCGGCGATGATTTGCGAACCGGTAAAGGGCGCTCGCACAAACGCATTCGTCCGCACTTCGCCGGGGACAGCGAAGGCCAACGCCCCCGCCTGCCGACGCAAAAAGAGCCCGGCGCCCGGCGGCAAAATCGCCCCATCTTGGCTGGCGGCACCGGTGGCGGTATTGCGCCATTGGGGCACATCGCCGTTGCGCACATAATACACCGAAAAACCCACGCCATTCCACGCCAACACTTGGTCGGCGCTCGCGGCCGAAGCGGCCGCGTTGAGCTTCAGCTTGGCACCGGTGCCCAGCAACGCCGCGAGCGTCCAGTGGGGGCGCACCGCCACGCGGTAGTTCGCGAGGCCCGCCAGCGCCGTGGCTGGCGACGTATTGAGCGCCGAGGCTAGGTCGAGCGTCAGCTGACCACTGGAATCGGCCAGCGTCGCCGCCTCATCGAGTTCATAACGCTGCCCGACGAGCGCAGTGGTCGTCCCGTCGACGTGCCCGATCACTTCCAGATAATAAGATTCACCCGCCGCGAAGGGCCGCGCGGTACCGGCCGCAGCACCGGCCAAAGTGACCGTGACTTTCGCGCCCACCACCGCACCGACCGTGCCGGTGAACAGCGCTGGCCGCAGGAGCGGTACGCCGAGGCTAATGGTGGAATTTTCCGCTGCGGTATACGACATGACGCCGACGGGCGCACTGCCCGTCTGGGCACGGACCGCGACGGAGGCAATCGCCACCAGGCCGAGCGCGCACCGCCAGCAGGCTACGGTGAATTTGGGGAACGGAAGGTGGGTCTTCATGGTGTTTATAAAAAAGTTGATGAGTAAAAAATTTTTGCTACGGAGGAACCAGCCAACCCGGCCATCGGCCGGGCCTACACCTGGCCTACACTAGACTTCAGTTGTAGGCCTGCCCGTTGGGCAGGCGGGTCAACCCGGCCACCGGCCGGGCCTACAGATTAAAAAAGACGTGGGTTCTATATATTCGACGGATTCCTGATCGTTATTCGGCGTAGAGCTTGAAAAAGGCCGTGCCGCCGACGGGCAAGGGGGCCCAGACCTCCACGAGGGTCACCGACTGGCCGGCATAGGTGAGCTGATTACCGACACCGGCGGCGGTGAGGGCAAAGGCTTGGGGACTCCAGTCGTTGAGGTTGGTGGAGGACTTCACGGTGTAGGTGCGCCCCGGCACCGAGGTGAAACGCAGGCGCGCCCGGCCGTTTTCCACCGCGAGGACTTCCAGCACCAAACCGTCGAGGCGGTCGAGGGCGTAGGTGCCAATCAGATATTCCTGAAGATTCGTCAGACCATCGCCGTCGAGATCGTCGCCGGGTTTGATGTCCGCCAGAGTCCGGAGGCGGCCCGACGAATCGCGCTCGATCAGGGCCCGCTCCCACGCATCGGGGATGCCGTCGTTGTCGCTATCGACGCCAAGCGTGAGGTCGAGGCGGGTGCGTTTGCCCGGCTGGCCCAGGGTCGGGGGCAGGCGCGTGATCTCGATCGGGACATAGGCGACGTTGCCAATGAGGACGCGGATCGTAAACGGGCTGGTGGGCAGGAGTGCCGTCGGCTTGTAAACGGTGCCGAGGCTGCCGAGGTCCATCGGGAGGCGGACGAGATAATTCGCGTCGGCCTCGGCCCCCCGCGCGATCGGGGTACGGGCAATCACCCCGGCGGCGGTGCTCACGATCACCACCGCGGTGCCGGCCGCGAGGGGGCGGCCGAGTTCGTCACGCACAGTGCCGTAGAGCACGTGGTCGGGTGCCGGTGGATAGGCCTGCGCCGTCGCGCCCAACAGGACCGCAGCGAGGAAAAAACAGAGGCGGAGGGAGGTCATGGTCAATTGCCAGCGGTGGAGTACGTCTCGAAGTGGATCTTAATATTCTTCACCGAATCGATGAAGACCTGCATGCCCTTCTTCGGGTCGCTGAGCAGCGTCTCGGCCGGAATAATCAGCTTCCAACGGCTGTTCCACACCGAGCGGCCGATCAACCGGCCGTTGGTAAAGCCGGCGTCGTCGGAGAAGACGGTCCCATCGCCCACGGCGCGGAAAGCCTGATGCTGGCGGAGCACGAAGTTTTCGGTGAGCGACTCGCCGGAGCTCCACGTCTTGGCCGCAGCATAATTGCGCTGGCTAATGTTGAACGGCAGCGGCACGGCTTGATCGGCGATCGTCCAAGTGCGGACAACCGAGCCCTTTTCCATGGGGGAGCGGAGCGAATCCACGCCCGCTGGCACGAGGTAAACATAGGGCGTGCCGCTGAGCGCGGTCCCGTCGGTAAACGCGGTGTAGGGGTCGGACGGCGAGCTGGCGCCGATCGCCGCGGTGGTGGTCGTCGTCCCGTTGGGCTCGACCAAACCGACGTAGCCGGCAAACGCCACGCCGGAGACGCGGATCTTGGTGGCAAAGGAGGTCGCGCTAAACGTGGCGTCCCCACCGGCGAGCGGCTGGCCGAAGAAGTTGAACCCCGGGGTGATGGTGGTGCCAAACTCGAGGATAAAGCCGGGCACGGCCACGCCCGTGTTCAGCCCGAGATTCAGACAGTAACGGGCCGCATCGGGGTCATCCATGAGATTGTCGCGCCGCGCCGCGAGGAGCACTTCGCGCCACGCGGCGTCGCCCGCCTCACCGGTGACGATCCGGAATTTCTCCGCCCGCAACGAAAACGTCGTGCGATAGCGGTCAGGATTATTGAAGCCGAGGCGTGATTTGACCACGCTCCAGTCGCCATTGAGCTGGGCGAGCGCGCCGGCGAGGCCGGGGTCGCCGGCCGCCGCGCCGCCAAACTGCGGCACGCCATCGGTCATCACGCCGGGTGAGCGCGCCTTGACGATTTTGTCGAGGAAGGTCGCGGAGGCGCTATTACCCGCGGGATTGAGCAGGCCGGTCTCGTAGTCGTAGGCCGTTGCGGCGAGGAAAGCATAACGTGCGGAGAGCTCGTAGAGCTGTTTGTATTTTTCCAGCGCTTCGTCGCGGAAGGCCCGGAAAGCGACGTCCTTGGTGCGATAGCCTTGAATCAGGGCGGAACCCCGGCGGCGGAAGGTCTCGCGCTCGGCCTGGAGGCGATCGCCCGAAGCCACGAGGGAGCGCAGGTTGCGCTGCGCTTGATCGTATTGGCGCAGGGTCGCATCCACGGAAGCCTGGAGGCCGACCAGATCACCCAGTTGGGAGCGCAAGTCGTAAATCAAACCCTGATACTCCGCCTTCCACGCAATGTCGGCCTCTTCCATTTCTTTCACGCGCTCCAGCGAGCTCTTCGTCTGCTCGGTGATTTTCTGCCCGATCTCGAGGCCGATGATCGCGGAACTCAGCGATCCACCCAGCGCGGCGTTGGCAATTTTCACCGCACCACGCGCGAAGGAAGTCCCATCGACGGCTAGGCCCACCACGGTCGGCAGGGCCTCGGCCGTGCCATCGGCGATGGCGTCCAGCGTGTCCTTGACGGCTTCCGACAGCAGTTGGGCGGTGGCCAGCGCCTGCTGGATCGTTTCGATTGTGGTGAACGCAGCCTGATAATGTTTCAGACTGTCCATGGTCTCCTTATTCTGGGCGACCGTGGCCTTGAAGACGACCAAGGATTCTTCCATGGAGCTCTCCAGACCGCTGTAGTCTTCCAGCGCCGAATACAAGGAAAGGCGCGCCAGCATCAGATCAGACACTGCCGTCTGAATTTGCCCGGGGCTGGCCCGGCGGCCGGCCCACGTCTCCGGCTTCACATAGGTCCCGTTGCTGGCGATCGAATAGGACACGGTCTGGCTCCGGTTGTAGTCGATCGCACCGGGATTGGCTTCGTTGAATTTGGGGTCCAGCAGAAGGCTGTAGGTCTTGGTGTCGTGGGTGATCAGGCCCTCAGGTACATCCACATAAATGTAATGGAGCAGGTCGGGTCCACTATACTCCTGCACATAGGTCTTGCCCGGGCCAATATCGTCGGTGTAGGGCGTGCCATACAGTTCGATCAATTGATTGGTATAGGCCTGTTCCTGCTGTTGGATCGCGGTGCGCGCCGACTCCAGACTGTCCTCCTGCTGCCGCAGAAATTGGGTGGACGACTTGGCGTTGGCAAAGGCCGTGATCGTATTCTGGAGGGCCGTCGTCGCGCGGCCGTAAATATGCTCGAAATGCGTCACGCCCGCATCCACCTCTCCGGGCGAAATATCGAAGGCGAGCGCGCCACTGGCCAGTCCGAGCGGATTGAGCCGGCCTTCCGCATTACTCAGCGACTGCTGCATGGCACCCGCTTGGGCGATCAATTGCGTCAGCTCCGTGACGGTGGTGCGGTCGATTTTTTGAATCCCTTCGTGCGACGGGTCGGGATCCACCGCGGGCAACATGGAGTTGCCCGTCATCCAGTTGAAATAGGCACCCTGCCAGCCACGGACCGCCCAATCATCCACGCCCCACCGCCGGGTAATGCCACTGGTGATCTTGCCATCCTTCAGGTTCGACCACGTGCCGGTGGCCGCGCTCGTGTAGGCTTGGCGGTAGGTCAGGTCGATGATCTGGCTGGCGGTGCGCGCGAGGGCGACCGCTCCAGCCGCAAACTTGCGTTCGTCGAAATAATCCACGGCGACCGGCTGGCCCAGCACCGTCACCGCTTCCATGCGCGGCTGCCAGGAAAAATTAGCATTGGCCAAGAGTGTATAGTAACCGCTGAGCGAGGTCAGATAGTGGCCGTAGGCGTCGCCATGACCCTGCGGGTAGAGCAGCGCCGCATCCGCCGCGCCGACCACGCCATCGCCATCCATATCCTTGATATTATAATTGAGGGCGTAAACCGCCTCACCCGAGTCGATGCCGCGGGTATAATTCCACACCAGCCGATTATAGACTGGGTTCACTTTGGTGCCGGGCTGGAGCGAGTTATCGCGGCCGCGCAGGAGGGTCAGCTCTTCGTCGAGCGAGGAGGCCAGTTGGCCCTTGAAAGAGAACAGGGAGGTACTGACATCGCCGTAGGCCCCGCCGCCGTCCGTCGCGAAGGCAATGGTGGGGTTGGCCGCATCGGCGTAGGCCTCGTTGCCGACGATCATGTAGAGGTCGGAGAGGTAGCCGGCGGCGAGGAGCAGGGCATCGTTAGCCGCCCCGTAATTGATCGCCGGGGTACCTTCGATGCTGAGCATCTTGCCGCGGCGCAAAATCGTTTCGTAGATTTCAATGAGCCCGACTTTATTGATATTGGAGAGATTGAGGGCGATGTCGCCCTCCCAGCGCCGGCCCGCCTGCTGCACCAAACTCACATCGGTGTTGATCGCATTGCTAAAGAGGTTCGTCACCCGCTGCTGGAAGGGATTGATGCCCGCGAGAGCCCGTTTGATCCAGCCCTCCGCCAGTTGAGGCTCCACCCACTTCGACCAGCCGCCGTTGGCCACATAAGCCGCATTGCTCGTCTCCCGTGCGCGCATGCGCATCGTGAAATAATTGTCCGTCAACGTCAGGAGGCTATTTCCCTGGATGACGTGCTGGGGTTTGCCCCGGATGCTGCCGGCCAGCTGTCCGTTCGTCTCGCCCGGACCGGCCGCCATCGCGACCCAACCCGTGCGGTTTTCGGTCTCCATCTGACCCTCGAGGCGCACATTAATGGTCGAGGCCGAGTCCCGATCGGCGTCCGTATAGAGCTCAACGGTAATGACGTTTTTCGTCGTCCGCAGAATCGTCGCCGGGATTTCGTAGATCAGCCGCAGCGGGGAATAGGAAGAGCCCGGCGAGGAGATCGTCGCCGTATTGGCGCCACCCGGACGGTCGATCACCGCGACCTTCGCTTGGTTGATATAGACATTGGCACTATCGCGGCTGCCCAGATCCAGACTCAAATAGGCGCGCAGCGGAATCGTCGCGATATTGAATTCCTTGCGAAGTACCGCTTGGGGCAGCGTCGTCCCATGTGCGGCGAGATCCTTCGAGTCTCGCACGGCAATCGCGATCGGGGTGGTCGCCTCCACTGCGCTCGTGTAGGGCGCGGGCCTCGGGGAGGCGGTCGGGGCCGTCTCGGGCACCCGCAATCCCTCATAGCCGGTCGGCGGCTGGTCGTAACGCTGCCAGCCCGCGATATTGCCGAGGAGAGTGTCGCGAGTATAGGTAAAGAGTTCGGGCGGCGCGCCATTGACCGGCGGCGCATACATCCACTCGAAATCGTAGCCTTCGGGCTGGCCCGCAAAATCGGCCGAGTGCCGCAGCGCCAGTTTTTCATCCAAGGGATTGGAGGATTGAATGATCTTGAGCTCACCGCGGTAGAGCGGTGGCACCACCCGGAAAACATACACCGACACCGGTTCGTCCACCGGCGTGAATGCGCGGCCGTTGCCCACAGCCATCACCACATAGCCCATGCCGCCGCCCACAGCGCTAATCGCATAGGAATCGACGGCCGTGTCATCGTTCGTGACCGCTGCCAAGGCGTTCGGGGCAATCACCGTGTTTTTCGTGGTATCCACGATGTAGGTGCCCCGCTTGGTTTCGTCCTCCTTGAAGGTCTGCATCAGCGTGGTGAGCCCGTTAATCGCGGTCGTCCATTTCGCCTTGTCGGCATCGCTGGCGTCGACCAAGTCCTGCAACGCCGTGAGATCGTCCGCGCTGAGGCGATTGAGCAGCAGGTAATCTTCGCCGAGGGCCGCCTGCTTAAATTCGCCCTTCAAGATGAGCGCCCCGAGCGCGCCCGTGTTGGGGTCGAGGTAGAAACGCTGGCTGAGGTGCGGCGGCAGGCGCGTGAAGTAGGTCTTGCCCAAATACACATCGGTGGCGGCGCTGCCCGGGATCTTGGCCAGCCCGCCGGCGGACAAGGCGTAGGACTTGGCGCGAGTCGGATCGAACAGGGTCACGCTGGTGAGCGCACCGGCCGTATCGAGGGCGATCGATTGCTGGTAAATGATCTCCGCACTGGTCTGGCCACGCACGGCGGGCAGACCGTATTTCGAGCGCGTGAGCGTCTCGCTGACCCGCAGCTCCGGGGCGGACGAGGGCCACACGGGCTTGAACTTGATTTCGAGCGCCTCACCGATCACCGGACTGTGCGAATTATCCTTCCGCAGATACGGCACGATGGTGCCGACGGCCGGCTGCGCCGACCCGAGCGAGGGGAACCAAAAACCAGTCTGGGTCTGGTAATAATAGCGCATACCAAACGTGGCCGTCTGGCTCGTGCCATCGTGCATGCCGCGATACACCCACGTGGTGCCCTTGCGGTCGATAAACGTAAATTGCCCGTACCGCGGCGCCTCATCGTTGAGACGGCTGTCCGTCAGCTCCGCCTTGGCGGGCGGATTGGCGCTGGTAGCCAACGGAATCTCGTGATTGGCCACCGTCTGCCCCTGTTTGCTGGTCGGAAACCACGAGGGCGAACCGTTGAAATACACACTCCAGGTCCACGTATTAGCCACGCCGGCCGGCCGCATCGGCAACGGCAAGATGGGCAGCGGCATCGGCGCCTGCAGGACTTTGCCGGCCTCCGCCGTATAGAGAAACTGGATGCCCGCGAGGGGTTTTTCGCGCAGCACTTTGAAGACGGCCATCGCCGGCCGCTCATCGGCTTCAACATAATCAATGAGGACGAATTTTTCCGAGGACGCGGGCAGATTGAGATCGTCGCGCAGCGCCCAGGCGCGGCCATTGAGCATGAGGGCGTGTTCCTCGTTGGGATTGTAGCCCGGCAACACCGCATTGTTCTGGTAATAAATACTGCCCTTCGCCTGCAACGAGGGCAGGTCATTGGAGCCGGCATTACTGGCTAAGATAATTTCCGGAGCCGCCGTCGGCCAACCCAGTTTATATTTGCGCACATAGGAAGGCCAATAGGTCGGCTTGATGCTCGCGGCCGCCGGCACACTCGCCTTATACCACCAGATTTCCAGACCATCGTTACCGGCCAAGGCGTTGACGCCGATAATAGCACCCCGCTGCGCCTCTTCAAAACCCACGACGAACGGGTCGAGGTAGGCCTTGGGATTGAACGCGGTCCCGCTGGCCTGACGGATATAACCCACCTGACTGCCCGCCGCGTCCGGCGGGAGAATCCGGGCCCCGACCTCGACCGCGATCGGCGTGCCGCTGAATTCAGTAAACGTCGTATCGAGCTGGGAATATACCCGCTCAAACCAGATGGCATCCCCATTGATATAACGAATCAAGGAACGGCCCACCGGCGTGCCGGTGCTGACGGTCGAAACAAACTGATACGTATTCGAAAGCTGGGCGTGCTGGCGCGTGGGATCATCCTGGTACACCAGCGCGGGGCCATCCGCCGAGTTCAGCTGCACCGCCGTCGCCAACGCCGGGTCGAGCGACCGACTATACACCGAATAACGCTCCGTGCTCACCGGCCAATCCAAAATATAGCCAACGTAATACTTCGGCCACAGCAGGCTGAGTTCACCCGGCTCCATCCAATAAATGAGGACTTCATTGCTGGGGATTTCAGTCCCCGCCGAATAGAGGGGCGTCGTCTTGGTCACGGCGAAGAGGCGACTCTTGGCCGAGCCCGCCGGAAAGTGCTGATAGATAAACGACTGGGTTACGCCGACATCGGCCAGACCCGCCACCACGCGATGACTCAGGGCGCTCTCGTTATTCGGCGGCACCAGCTCATCGCCGAGGCTCACCCGCTCCAGCACCGTGCGCGGTTCCTTAGTGACTTCGACGATTTCCGTGCCGAGTTGTTCGCGCGCGACCCCATCGGCCTTGAGCGCCCCAAGGAATTCGACAAATACCCGACCCTCCAGGTTATAGGCATGGAGCCCGTTATCGAGCGAGCTGAACCAGCAGGTGCGTTTTTCCGGCGGCAGGGCGGTGTTATCCACCGGATTGGCCACTTCGCCGGGCCGCACAAACGCCGTCGCCACCGTGGAGGGAAAGAGCGTATTATAGACCACATTCACCGTGGACACGCGCGACGAGGGAATCTGGATCACCGGACCCTTAAAGCCGTTTTCCGTCCAATAGATCTTCTTCACCGGTTTAACCGGCGACGCCGAGATCACGTATTGTTTCGTGATTTCCGCCTTCGAGAGCCGTTCGACCCAGGTAATGTCCACGACTCCCGGCTGGGTCGCGAAAACTTGCTGGGCGTGGGGGCTGTAATAGTAACGCTCGCTCGCCGTATCTTTGGGTGCCGGGAGATAAAACGTGCTCAACTCCACCGGGCTCAGCGCCCGGCCGTTGACCGCAAACACGGGCGGAAGGATGACCGCCCCGAGTCCATAGGAAACCCGCCGCGCCGCCAGCGGGGTGGACATCGTGACGTATTCGACTTGCACGCCTTGCCCGGCGATGGGTTGACCATTAGAGGTCGGAAAACCTTTCGGTAAAATGAGGCTGGTCGCTCCGGCCGTCGTACTGGCGCTGCCCGCGACATACAACGGCAACCCGCCGGTGCGGAGCATGGCAATATCATCAATGACCGTCGCGCGGTCGCCCACGCCCCCGACGCCGACAAATTTTAGCACCGCGGAGGACTTGGCCGCGACCGTCACCGCCGGCGTGGTATAGGTCTGCCAGACATCTTGGGAAAATTGCGTGTCGGTCCAACTCTGCACCATGACATCGTTAAACCAGACTTGGAGGGGATTGACCCCCGTCTCCTTCCGTCCGACGGCTTTAAAGGTAATGACGTAGGTCCCCGCCTCGACCTCCACGGTTTGCGAGAGGGACGAACCGCCCTGCTGCAAAAATGCACCCTGCTCCCCACCGAGCGCGATCGGCGAAAACCACGGACCGCCATTGCGGGCAAGACCGGCGGAACCCGTATAAGCCCACGAACTGCCCGCCGGAGAACCGCTGTAGCCACCGGCGCTTTGGGCGGGCACTTCAAAACCCGCGTTGGCGATCATCACGCCCTTGCTGGTAATGCGCGTCGTCTGCCAGCCGCCCAACACCGTGCCACCCTTAAACTGATTAGGGGTGACGGTGCGCTCGTCGCTCGTGAGCGACGGCGGCGGCGGCGGCCACGCCGATTTTGGCTGCTGGCTGAAGACATTGCGCACGTCGTTTTCCAACGATGGCGGCGTCTGCGCCAGGGCGGCGCCCACTAGGCACGAGCACGCTAGGCCGGTCAAAATGCGGAATCGGAGAGTGGTTTTCATACCGCAGCGCGTAATCGGACGATGGAGCGAGGCCCCCTTAGAGCTTAATGAAGTAACTTACAGCCATGTTTTCGGGCCGTGTCTCGACACCGCCGGCATTACCGGTCGTGCCGCTGTAACTGAAGGAGTGGCTGTGATTGCCGCTAGAGGGGATCGGTTGGGGGACGCCGTAAATGGCCATTTCATCGCCACGGCCCCCGCCATCGCTACCATTGGGGGTGCCGTCAGAGCCGGCAGACCGATAAACCAGCCCAAGGCGATCGGGGTATGCCCCATTATTACTTCCATTGACACCATGGTTGTGATTGCCGGCATCACTCGTGCTGCCCGAACCGCTGAAACTGTGACCGTGGCTTTGCACGCTGTGGCCTTCATACGTACCGACCGCATCGCCGGTCGCGCCACCGGGATAAGGAGCGCTACGAGAGTTGCGGTCGTCGTCGGCCCCGCGGCCACCATCTTTGCCCCGCAGAAACATGCCGCGCAAATCGGGCAAATTAAAGGACGTCGCATTGGCGGCGCCCCACTGCGTACCGATGGCGGCAAACAGCTCGAGATAATTGCCATCGGTCCGGCTTACGCTGGCACCCTCACAGACCTGCCAGCCCGGAGGAGGCGAGCCCGCGCCGGCGAAAGAAATGACCGTGCCAACAGGGGTCTTATCCCGCGTATCGCTAATAATCCACCAGTCGTTGCCACCAGTGTTCTGCACCACAACACCCTCGCCACGAATCTTGAGGCGCACAACCCCGTTCACCACGCCATTCAGGGTGCCGCCCGCCGGCGCCACCACCGCCACCGTCGCCCAAAAATTATCCTTCTTCATCACCGAATACTCCCGCCGGGTCGTGATCGCCCCGGGGAGATTGACCACGAGGTGGCTCGCCGAAGCCGGGTTGACCAAATACGTACGGGCATTGTCCGCCAGCGTCACCGCATTGGTCGTAATTTCCTGGGTGACGTAATTGACTTGGCTCAGGCTGAGCGCGGAGGCCGGCGCACTGGCGCTGGGATTGAGGAGCAGGCGCTCCGCCGTCACACTCCGACTGGCGACATAGGCGAAGGGCGTGGCGAGGAAGGCCAAGCGCGGCAGAATCTCCGCCGGCGTCTGGCCGGTAATCACAATCGTGACGCCGAGGAAACGTTCCTTGCTCGCAAAGGCATCGGCCAGCGCCGTCTGGGCGATCGACCCTTCCGCCGGCGAGAGCACCGTACCCTCCCCTAGCCGCACCGAAAACAGGCCCTTGCTCACCGTGACGATTTGCTTCTCGGACCAAATGACCGTCCCACCTTCCTGGGCATCGTAAATGCGGAAACGCATCTCGTAGTTGGTCGGCGTGGTATTGGCCAACGGGCTGCCCGTCGCATCCAGGGCCTTGCCCTGATAGTCAATCGTGGTGGGCGCGCCCGCCACCACCTGAGCCTGCACGTGAGAAGCTAAACCAAGGAGAACAGCGGCGAAAACGGCCAGAAGCCGGGAGGAGTGTTTCATAAAAATCATTAGGTTAAGCAGAATTTTAGGGTGTCAGCAGGGTGGAGGCGTCGGTGACTCGGTTCAGGATAAAAATACCTTTGACGATGAGCGGAATGGAACGAAGCCCCGTCACGGTCTCGACGTAGGTGCCGCCCAGCATCGTCACTCCCCAAGCCGGATCGGTAACGCCCGGGAGGCTGCCGAGGAACGTGAAGACGATCTGGCGCTTGACGGTCAGCGACTCGCGGCCAGCCGGCAGCACGGATGCGAACCGCGCATCCAGATTGTCGTGATCGGGATGGTAGCGGTGCACAAAGGGATTGGAGTCGGAATTGTAATCGAGCAGCACCTCAAACGAGACCGTGCCGGTCGCGGCGAGCTGGCCGGTGCCCAGCTTGACGAATTCAGTCGGCAACGAGGCCACACTGACCCGGGAGGCCGCTTGCGTCCCCGCTGGAAACAGATTCTCCGCGGTCGCCACCGTCGTCGTCACGCCATCGGATCGCAGATAGGCCTGCTGCAGGAGCCGCGTATCGCCCGTCGCCGTACGGTGGAGGAGCAGCGGCACAGGAAACGAAGCCGGCGTGGCGCTCGGCGTCCCCAGCGGCGCGCTAAAGGCCACGTCGGGCGCGGAGGTGTAGCCGGAGCCGGGACTGGTAATCGTGACCTGTTGCAAGACCCCGTTCAGAATCGTGACCGTGGCCGCCGCACCGGAGCCTCCCCCGCCGCTAAACGTAATCGTGGGCGGAACGGTATAGTACGAACCGGTGCTGCTCATCGACAAGCCCGTCACTTGGCCGGCGACCACCGTCGCAGTCGCGGCCGCCGCCACGGGGCTGAGCGCCGTGGCACCCACGATCTGACTCACATCGTTGATCATCGCGATGCCCGACCACAGGCCATTAAAATCACCCGCCACGGCCGTGACGGGCACCGTGAAGGCCGTCTGGTTCAACGAATCGGTCACGCGCAGAAGACTGCCAAAAAACTGGCCGCTCGTACCATCCATGGCGACACGATCCACAATCAAGGTCAGTTCCACCGCCGCCCCGGCCGCCAAGGTCACGGTATGGGCGGCCGAACCGGGCTGAAGGCTGGTGGTGGTGAACTGCCCCGTGGTCAGATCCAAGGCCCCGCGCACCCGCAAGGGCACCGAACCAGTGACGGTGGGTGTGACGGTGACGGTGGGGGTCGTCGCGCCATAACCGGCACCCGACGCCGTCACGACAAACGAGGAAATTTTCCCGAGCGAATTGAGGACCGCCGTGGCCGTGGCCCTCGTGCCCGCCGCGGGGGCCGAGAGGGTCACCGTCGGCGGCGTGGCGTAGGTCATCCCCGTGCCCAGGTCGGGATTGATGCTGACGACCTTGCCGGCCGTGGTCCCTGAGCCCATGAGCGCCGTGCCGGCGAGAATCGCCGGGGGCGCTTCCGTGGCGAGCGCGGCCAGCGACACCGTCACCGGGGTCGCGGTGGTGGTGTTGCGCAGGGTGAGTTTCAGCAGGAGCGTATTGCGGCCGAAATTGAGGCCCCGCGGATCGCTCGAGGAGAGCGCGACCGGTCCGTAGAAATCGGTGTAGTTCGTCGCCTTCACCCAATACGCGACACCGCGCGTCACGGGCTCCGTCGCCAACGAAACGCTTTGGGGATTCTTCGCACTGTTAGGGGTCGCAGTCCCCCCGATATTGATGACATTCGGGTCGGACGCCGTCGAACCGATCAACGGCCCGCCGACATATTTCAACACGGTGGGATTGTTCGCGAACGCAGCGCTGTTGGCGAATAATTGGCTGAACGTGGGCGGGGTCGCCAGCGTCTGAAAGCCGACGAAGTTCACCCCCGACGTGGTCCACGGGTAGTTGGGCTGTATGGGCCGGCCTTTCAGGGTGAAGGCCACCGTCGCCGCGCCGTCCTTGACTTTGACCAAGTAGGACGCGTTGGCGGTGAACTGAAACAAGGTCGACTGCGCAGCCAGGCCGCGTTTCCACACACTCCAATTGGGGTTGCCCTGCGCCGGGGTGTTGGGGTCGGTCAAAAACTGGGCGCCCGCGGGCGGATTCCAGCGCCAGATTTCTTCAATGTCGGTCTTGCCCGCCAGCGCCTCGTCGATCGTGGTGTGGGACAAATCCAACGACACCCAGATGGCATTCCAACCGGCCTTCGTCGAATAGGTTTCCGACAGCCATTGCGCGCGGGCGTCCGGCAGAATCGCGAGACCGAGCAGCCCCAGGTAAAGCCCGCGCGCCGCGCCGGCACGCAGGCGACGAACCCCACCGAGGAGAAGAGAGAAAAGCGATAGAGGGAGCATCGAGGGCAAAATCAGGTTTAGAGACTGGCCGGCATAAAACCGTCCTCGGTATCACCCCG
>CAMDDW010000123.1:0-4937 GCA_945893185.1 Akkermansia muciniphila
ACCTCGACGGCAAGAAACTTTTCTTGGGACCGAAGGAGGTCATGGGGATCCAGCAGAATCTCGGCTCTGATATTGCGATGGTAATCGACGAGTGTCCGCCGTGGCCTTGCGAGCGGGATGCTTGCGCGAAAGCGGTCGCGCGCAGCTACCAGTGGGCGGGGCAGTGCAAACAGATCGCCACCGATTGCGGGTTTCTCGCGAATGGGCACCACGTGTTTGCCATCGTGCAGGGTTCGACGTTTGACGATTTGCGGCGGGAGGCGGCGGAGTCGCTGGCAGCGTTGGATTTTCCGGGTTACGCGGTGGGCGGCGTGAGCGTCGGCGAGCCGGAGCCGGAGATGTTGAAACAGGTGGCGACGACGACGCCGTTTATGCCGGTGGACAAGCCGCGCTACACGATGGGGCTCGGCACGCCGCCGCAGCTGTTGAAGATGGTGGCGCTCGGCGTGGACATGTTTGACTGTGTGCTGCCGAGCCGCGTGGCACGCAACGGCTTGGTTTTCACGCCCGACGGGCCGATGAACTTGCGCAACGAGAAATACCGCACCGACGCGAAGCCGATCGTCGAGAGTGGCGAGGGCTCCGGGAACTACACGGCGCGCTTCTCCCGGGCGTATCTGCGGCACCTGACGGTCGCGGGGGAAATTCTGAGCTGTACGTTGCTGACGCTCCACAATCTCAGTTTCTACCTCGATCTGATGGCGTCGGCGCGCGCGCACATCGAGACGGGTGACTACGGCACCTGGCACCGCGCGTGGATTGAGCGCTACGAGGCGGGCGCGGCGGCGCGGCTGGCGAACTGATAGGAGATCGGATTTTCAGTGGGAGGGGTTGAGTTGAGGCTGCTTTGCGGCGGTGCATATTTTCTTTCGCTGGGATTTGGCCAAAAGGCGGCGATCCCAGCTTCGGTCGACCTGCTCACGACCTGCTCGGCTCCCGGCGCTGGGATCGCGCCAAGTTGCGCGCCACCAGCGTGCCGTAAATCGCAAAGCGCAAGGTCTGATCCTTTTGCTCAGATTGACCCTTTGGGCACGGCTCGGTCGGATGATGTCCTCGCGAATCTCAGGTAAAGATTCCCCCTTGCGCGGTGCCGTTTGCTAACCACGTTCCCCGGTGGTTTTTCCATCCTCTCGCGCCGCAGCGCTCGCCCAACTGAATGAATTTACTCCCCTCGCTGGGCTCTATGTCCGCGACCGGACTCACGTGAAACTTGGCCACCCATCGGTCTCGCGACTTTCGTCTGCGATCCGTTGCCGCTTGATCACCGAGCAGGAAGTGGCGGCGGCGGCTCTGCGCGTGCATCCGTTTGGGCAAGTGGAAAAATTCATCCAAGAAGTCTATTGGCGGCGTTACTGGAAATCGTGGCTCTCGCAGCGTCCGCACGTCTGGAATGATTACCGCAATAGTCTAACAGAAATGGGGGATAGCCGAGCTGTCCGGAGCATAGAGAAAACGCAGTCTGGCAACGTGGTGATCGATCATTTCGTCCACGAATTGGTGACTACCGGTTACCTCCACAATCATGCCAGGATGTGGTTTGCCGCATGGTGGGTGCACGCAGCGCGTCTGCCATGGCAGGCGGGCGCGGCATTCTTTTTTCGCCATCTGCTCGATGGTGATCCGGCATCGAACACTTTATCATGGCGCTGGGTGGCAGGTTTGCAGACTCCCGGAAAAACCTATCTCGCGCGCCGGAGTAATCTGGAAAAATACTTAGCGCCAGAGCTGATCGCGTCCCTCTCAAATGGTCTCGCAGCGTTTGAAAACCCACAGTCGCAGCCTCCGGAACTGGTGGTTAAATCACCGATCACGCGCACCGCTGGGCCGATTGAGTCGTTCACACTCTCAGACGGGGGCGGGCTGTGGATTCATGAAGAAGATCTCGCGGTGGAAAATTCACCCCTCGCGCAGCATGCGTTCTCAACTGTCCTCGTGACAGCGGATGTTGATAGTTGGCAGAATTATGATTTCCCCGAATCAAAAAAAGATTGGATCACCGCTGCCCTCCACGATGCCTGCACTCGTGCCGAGCAGCATTGGCAAGTCGCGACACAGTTCGAAACGAAAGCGGCTCATGGCGACGCGATCCTGCACTGGGCCAAATTTCATAAACTCCAACAAGTGGTCACTCTTCGTCCAGAGGTCGGTCCACTGAATGACTCGCTGCCGACACTGCGCGCTTCGCTTGCCGACGCCGGCATTCGGCTGATTCTTATCGACCGCCCGGAGGATTTACAGATCCGGGCGTTCGCTACGGGTGGATTTTTTCAATTTTGGGAGCGTGTGCAAAAAAAGCTGTTCGCAACGCCGACTGCGAGTGCCTCATCGAAACCACAACAATTCTCGATCGATTTCCCCCCATGAACATTTTCTCGTATTGCAGACCTGTCATCGCGGCAACGCTTTCACCCGTTTGGCCGCACTCGCTTGCTGCTGGTCCGCTTGATGCCTTCCGCGATGTTAATCGACTGGTTGTCGTTTCGCTGCCGCAGGGGCCAGCTGCCGAAAAAGTGGCGGCTGCATGGTGCTTGCAGCGGGTGGAAATCGACGAGCGCGATCTAAAAATCATCGATGCTTCGGAAGGAGCCCAGCGGGTAGCGACGGGAGTCAGGTTGAATCCAGAGCAAATCATCGCGGTGCGCCAACACTTCAAGCTGGCGGCGGGAGAGCCACGTCCGGTCTTCATACTCGTGGGCAAGGATGGTGGTGAAAAGGCTCGCCAAGACGGCACGCTGGATCTGGAAGAATGGTTTGCTTTGATCGACCAAATGCCCACCCGCCGTCAGGAAATCCAAAATCAGCAGAAGAAGTCCGATTGAGTGCTTCTGGAAAAACTGTGCTCATCGTTGGCGGTGGATTGGCGGGCCTCGCCTGCGCCATCCGCCTGCATGAAGCGGGCGCCCAGCCAGCAATCTTCGAAGCAAGCGACGCAGTCGGTGGACGCGTGCGCACCGATTTGGTGGATGGATTTCTTCTCGACCGAGGGTTTCAGGTCTATCTCGATGCCTACCCGGAAGCTGGCAAACTGTTAGACAAAGCAAGCCTTGATCTGCGCCCCTTTAAGCCCGGCGCGCTGGTCTATCAGGGCGGTCGAATGCTCCGGATCATGGATGTGTTTCGCGCCCCGCGTCACCTCGGGACCAGTGCTTTGGCGCCGATCGGTTCGCTCGCAGACAAGTTGCGCGTTGCGTTGTTGAAATGGCGTTTGAGTGGGATTAGTATCGAAGATATCGCTACGCATGAGGACCTGAGCACCGAGCGATATCTCCAGCGCGCGGGGTTTTCTACTCGGATGATTGATGGTTTTTTCCGCTCTTTTTACGGAGGAATTTTTCTGGAACGGGAGCTGCGGACATCGAGCCGGATGTTTGAATTTACCTTCAAAATGTTCTCGCAAGGCAGCGCGACTCTGCCGGCACGCGGCATGGGTGAAATCCCGCGACAACTTAACTTGCGCTTGCCAAGCGGCACAGTCCGGCTCGGGGCGCGGGTCACTGAAATCCAAGCGCACAGCATCATCCTGAAATCTGGCGAGACAATGGCCGGTGATGCGGTGGTCGTGGCCACCGATGCGTCATCGGCGGCCCGTCTACTTCCCAAGATGGACTTTCCGGAGCCTGCTTGGCGATCGGTTACATGCCTGTATTTTGCCGCAACTCGTTCGCCGCTGAACGAGGCCATCATCGCACTCAATGGCACGGGCAATGGTTGGGTGAATAACGTCTGCGTGCCGTCAGATCTGGCGCCAGACTACGCGCCTCCGGGGCAGGCATTGATTTCGGTTTCGGTGTTAGGGCTGCCGAATCTAACAGATTTGCAGTCCCTCGTTTTGACAGAACTGGAGTCTTGGTTTGGACGTGACGTTCACGAGTGGCGTCATCTGCGAACAGCACAGATCGAGCGAGCGCTACCCGAGCAAGCTCCCGGACGCGGAAATAGCGGCGCGGGCGCGGGCTTTCGCAAACACGCGGGGATTTTCGTCTGTGGAGATCATCGGTGGAGTGCATCCATCGAGGGCGCGATCATCTCCGGCCAGCGCACCGCAAGCGAGATCCTCGACTCATGATGATCACGCTACTTGTCATTCACCTCGCCTGCAGCTGTGCCCTTGGCGGGCTGATCTGGACGATGCAAGTGGTGCACTACCCATTGTTGAAACAGGTGGGGCCCGAGGAATTTGTCGCTTATCATGCGCGGCACATGGCGCTGATCACTTGGCTGGTTGGTCCGCTGATGTTGGCGGAGCTTGGCAGTGCGGGTTGGCTGCTATTTCTGGGGGAACGTTCGTGGTTCTTTGTCGTCAGCCTCGCTGCGTTGGCCTTGGCTTGGATTTGCACGGCGATTTTTCAAATACCTCTTCACCAAAAACTGGCGTCGGGATATGATGTCGAAACGATTGACCGACTGGTGCGGACGAACCGCTGGCGCACGCTCTGCTGGACCATCCGTGGCCTGTGCCTCTGCTGGCTACTGATCCAGAAATTTCATTAACGCATCATGCCCTCGATATTTCACACCAGCCCTCCACTCGCCGCCAGCGCGGCAACGATGTTACTGATAGGAAATCGGATTTTCAGTGGGAGGGATTTTGTTCCCCAGATTGAATTAGTGCTGGTCAGTGCAGGTTAGTCGTTTACCAGCTCTCCCATGCCGCGCCTCAGCTTCCGTCTCAAGCTCCTCTTCGCGATGATGGTCGTCGTGGGCGGGGTCTCCGGCGTCACGCTCTTCCTCACGCAGAAACGCGTGCAGGCCGCCTACGAAAAACTCTTCCGCGACAAGCTCGATGCGCTGGTCACCTACGTGCCCAAGGAGCAGGAGATGCGCATCGGCCAGATTAAGGAGGAGTGCGCACGCCTCGCCAAACTTCCGCGCATCCGCGCAGCGATGGAGGCAGGCGAGGTCGAACGGCTCTACCTCATCGGCCGCGATGAGTTGAA
>CAMDDW010000124.1:0-4657 GCA_945893185.1 Akkermansia muciniphila
GAACGCCGAAAGCGACATCAGAATCTCAGACATCTTCTCCCGACACACCTCATTCAAAAGCTTCTCCCCACCCACCGTCCGCGAAATGCAGTGGTAAACTGCACTCCTCCCCTCCTGCCCCTTGATCCGCGCCAACCTCATCCCCCAAATCTATCCACATCCTCCTCCACGTCAATAACTTTGAACCTGTCACTTTATTTATCTCTCACCTTTACTGGGTTTTTATTTTTATAGGTTTTGCTTGAGAGGTGGCGACGACGAGGGTTTCATGCCGTCGCAATTTTAGTGCGTGCTTAGCTCAGCGGTAGAGCACTTCCTTCACACGGAAGGGGTCGCAGGTTCGAACCCTGCAGCGCGCACCATTCTTCTTTTCCTCATCGACCGCGTATTCACGCGGTATTCGAGCCTCGATTCGGGTTTCCTAACTTTTCAAAACCCTCACATGATCCGGTCAGCTATCACGGTTTCAATCGTTCCAGAGTCAAAAGGCGGGCCTTTCGTTTACCATGGGGATCTGGAATCTGGAATTGCTGCAGCAGCAGCAACTGGATTTGACGGGGTTGAAATTTTCCCAAGTCATGCGAATGACATCAACGGGTTTTTGCTCCGCGGGTGGCTCCAAAAATATTCAATCCAATTAGCCGCCATGGGCACAGGGGCGGGTTGGTTGACTCGAAGACTACGATTGACCGATCCAGACCACTCTGTGAGGGCTGCCGCGCAAGATTTTATCGGAGGCATTGTGGACTTTGCTGGCAGTTTCGGGGCTCCTGCCATTATTGGCTCGATGCAGGGTCGGCACGGGGATGGTGTGTCTCGAGATCAAGCTCTCGATTGGCTCAGAATGGAACTCAACCAACTGGGACCCAGAGCCCACGCCCACGGCGTCCCTCTGCTTTACGAACCACTCAACCGCTACGAGACCAATCTGTTCAATACGCTGTCAGAGGCCTCCGACTTCCTTGAGACACTCAACACTCGAAATGTGAAACTGCTGGCAGACTTGTTTCACATGAATATGGAGGAGGTGGATCTGGCGGAATCCATCCGCAAGGCTGGGCACAGAATTGGGCATGTTCACTTCGCAGATTCCAACCGGCGTGCCATGGGTTTCGGTCACACACCTGCCAAGCTCATCGCCCAAGCCTTGATGGATGTCGGCTACGAGGGATTCGTTTCTGGAGAAATTTTCCCATGGCCCGACCCTCAGACGGCTGCCGCAAAAACCCTCGAGAGTTTCCGGGCAGCGTTCTGTCGGTGAACATGAACCCCATCATAGAAAATAATCCAACTGATCGTCCTCTTAACTCCCCATGCTGAATCACCAACTGATCCACCCGGAAATCAATGCGATCCTCGGGAGAGCAGGTCACCATGCAAAGATCCTGATCGCTGACGGCAACTACCCTGCTTCGACCAAGAAGGGACCCAACGCGACACTGGTGTGCCTGAACCTTTCACCTGGAGTGGTTTCGGTGACCCAGGTCCTTCAGGCAATCTTGTCCGCGGTTCCTGTGGATCACGTCCAAGTGATGGGGATACCGTCCGATGACCCCTACGCAGCTCTGGGTGAACCACCAGTCTGGCAGGAGTTCCGCAAGGTGATCCAGAACGCGGGATCAAATTTGGCGTTGGAACCCATCCTGAAATGGGACTTCTACCGGCATGTGGAGTCCACCGACCACGTCCTGACCATCCAAACAGGAGACCGCGCTCTCTGGGCCAACATCCTGCTGACCCTAGGTTGCCGGACAGAGTAGCGCATCAACTCCCAGTGGCACCCGAGTGGCACACCTCTCTCAGAAGCTTCAATTCATGAAGCTGATCCTGAGGTCCAATCCAGAATCAAAATTTGCACTTTCCGGACAGGGCGTTTGGCTGGCAGTTGGATAGGGTGTATGGCTATCTGAAGCGGCGCCGGAGCCCCGATCACGCCCGTCAATGCCGGCCTCCCGGGAGCCCGGCCAATCCTTGGCGCACTTCTTCGATCCCTACCATCGCCACCCCCGTCACGCCCTGCGACTAATCCTCAACACTTGGCCAGTCCTATGAGCCAGCCAAACGCCCTGACTTTCCGGATCACATCGAACGGCACGGAAAGCTTGGAGAAAATTTGACCCCAAACTCACCCAAAACCACTCCCAACCGGTCAGGGCTTACTGGTGATGGTCTCCCAATCCAATTCCATGGTCTCGGCGTAACGGGCCAGAGCCTTTTCATGGAGGATTAAAACCGCTCGAGCCACGCTCGAATCATCGGCGTGCCCCATGATCGGGGTAAGATCCGGAATCAGGTCTGTCTTCTTGTGGGCGTAGGTGATGGCAAAGACGGCAGAAGCCAATGCACTGTAGGGCAAGTCCTTGTAAGCACCTTCGGCGACGTCTTCAACCAGGTCGGCCAAGAACTCGAGCTGGTTGACCAAATGAGGAAAGTGCGGCGCGTTGATCTGCGCAAACTCAACCTTCCACATCGGAAGACTCCGAAGGACTTTTTCCAACGTAGAAGGAGTAACCTGAGCGGCTCCATGAACCACATAGCTGGCGATCTCGAACATCTTCAAACAATATCCAAACGACTTGGTTTAGGCAAACGATCCCATGGAGACTCGTCATGCTCTGCTATCGGGCTTTGCCTCAGCCCTCCAGCACACGCAGACTCCCACGACACTTGAAGGCCCGCATCGATCAAACCCTGGTGGACCGCGGTCTCTGCGAATCTCGTTCGCAAGCCCAGCGCTCCATCATGGCCGGACAGGTCCGAATCAACGGACACCCCGCCCAAAAAGCGAGTGATTGGGTCCGCGACGGTGACACCGTCGAGTTGCTCAGCGGGGATAGGTATGTTTCCCGAGGCGGCCACAAGCTCGAACACGCTCTGCAACATTTCGCCATTTCGGTCCACGCCTGTCAGTGCATCGATCTGGGCGCCAGCACCGGAGGATTCACTGATTGTCTCCTCCAACACGGCGCAGCCTCCGTCCATGCCGTGGATGTGGGACACGGACAATTATCCTGGAAACTTCGACAAGATCCGCGGGTCATCGTGCTGGAACGCACTAACGCCCGGAGCCTGACCCCCAATCAACTCGGATCCTCTTCCTCTCAATTCGATGTCGCGGTGGCCGACTGCTCCTTCATCAGCCTGCGACTGATCCTGCCTCCCATCCCAGGGTTTCTAAGAATTGGCGGCATCATCATTGCCCTGATCAAACCCCAGTTTGAAGCAGGCAAGGAAGATGTGGATCGCGGAGCCGGAGTGATCACCGATCCTCAAATTCATGCCCGCGTGATCGCCTGCCTGGAAAGCTTCGTCGCCACGGACCTCCCCATGCTGGCCTGGCGCGGGGTCACCGAATCTCCCTTGCGGGGCCCAGCCGGAAACAAAGAGTTTCTGGCGTACCTGGAACGAATCACGTGAAAAAAACCGCTGACGCACTCCGACGAATCGGCCTGATCGCCAATCCCGAGAAACCTCGAAGCATCGCGGTCATCCGAAAGGCTGTCACCCAGCTCAAACGCCTGGGGAAAGAGATTCTCTGCGACTCGGTCACTGCTCAGTTCGCACGACTCAACACAGTTCCCACGGCAACCGATCCGGGCACGCTGGCCACACACTGTGATCTCCTACTCGTTTTCGGTGGCGACGGAACCATGCTTCAGGTGGCCCGTGAAACCGCCGGATCTGGGGTTCCCATCCTCGGAATTAATGCCGGGCACCTAGGGTTTCTTGCAGCCGTTCAGGAGGCCAATGTCGCCGACGCGCTGCGCACGGTCGTTGCTGGTAGGTTTTGCATCGAAAACAGAGCACTGCTAGAGGCTGTCATCCACCGCGACGGATCATCCACGGTCCAGACCGCGCTGAATGATTTTGTTCTGAGCCGCGGACTGGCACCCCGCCTCATTGAGTTGGAAGTCGCAGTAAATGGTGAACTCCTGACGCGTTACCGTTGCGATGGTCTCATTGCAAGCTCACCCACGGGATCCACGGCCTATTCCCTGGCAGCTGGTGGCGCCATTGTGAGCCCTGATGCCGATGTGCTGACGCTGACACCGATCTGTCCGCACACTCTTTCGATCCGCCCCGTGGTGATGAGCCTCGACTCGGTGATCCAAGTCACCCTTCTCAGCCGCCGTCTGGAGGCCACCCTCGCTGGCGACGGCCAGCAACAGACCCACCTCAGCACCGGCGACCGGGTCCTTATACGCCGGAGCCACCATGTGGTGAAACTCCTACGTCCCGAGGGCAGCAGTTTTTTTTCAACACTTCGCGAGAAATTCGGCTGGAGCGGCGGGAACCTCTAAAAACGAGGCAAACGGGATACGATCGAACTGTGCCGCAGCTTCTCGTGCACAGTACACAATGAGCGTCGCACCGGTCAGAGCAAGACTCACGACGCTTGATCCACGAAACTTCTGCAGAAGAAGCCCTCTCTCTCTCTCTGTTGCTGACCGATCGGATTAAACCGTTTCGGCTCAGCCAAATTCCTTCCACCTGGCCTTGGTGTTGACTTCCTGATTTTCAGCCAAGCGTCGCCTCAAGGGACAGGCTCCTCAAGGGACAGGCTCCTCAAGGGACAGGCTCCTCAAGGGACAGGCTCCTCAAGGGACAGGCTCCTCAAGGGACAGGCTCCTCAAGGGACAGGCTCCTCAAGGGACAG
>CAMDDW010000125.1:0-18676 GCA_945893185.1 Akkermansia muciniphila
AGGGGACGGCAAGTGCAAAGGTTGCCCCCCTTTGCTGTCTTCCCGCTACGGGCGAGTATAACGAATCGATTGATCTCTTCCATATAGGTTACGTTGGTCTAGGGCATCGCCCTATGTGGAACCTATCGCCCCGGATTAAGTGTCACCTATCTCGCCGGATCGAACCAATGTCTGGCTCGGTCTGCGTAGTCCGCAGCGCAGGGGAGGCGCGGAGCCGCCCGGGATTGGCGATGACCGCGGCGGTCCCGGTGAGGGCGGAGGTGCAAAAATGACGGCGGGTGGCGTTCATTGAGCTGATCGGCTGGTCCGTATCGGGGAGCTTTCAGTCGCGGTTTCGGCTGGGGGGATAATTAATTACCAACAGGACGCAGCGCACCCTAATTCCGGCCGAACTTTTCCAGCAGTTCTCGATTGGCCGGTACGACATGTCGGGCGAACTCTGGGTGAATTTGACCGGAAGAATCACAAAGCCCCGGTTTCAGCAGGCCCGACGCCTTGCCGACCGAATCGAGGTGGCTGCAGAAGCCATAACCGATGATGATGCCGGAATCGTAGACCGCTTGCAGATATCGCGGATACTCCCTAGCTGCGTCCTCCCGCGTACTCAGGCGGGACGACGTGTTAATATGGTGGTCGGAAATGAAGAGCGGTTTGCCGGTTGTCTCGTGGACCGTCCGGAAAAGTTGCGTATCCAGGTTCTCATTGAACGGAGGTTGCACGGCGATCGCGTCGACGTGTCTGGCGGCGGAGCGCAGAAGTTCCATATTCAATTGGTCCCGCAGCAAGCGATGACTGAATAGTAAATGATTGGGATCCGCGTGCCGAATTAGCGGGGCGACGAAGGCGTAGAACTCTGCAATCAGATGCAGCGCGAACTTCACGTCGTCCTTGTGTACTTCAGTGTCCTGCGCGGGGAGTTTCGAGCCTTCGAACGGAAACCGATCCCCCTTCGGTGCGAATCCGTAGTTTGCCGTGAACTCCGTCTCTCTTCCCTTGTACTGGTTCCGAAGCCACGCGAGGTATTCCGTCTTCCCGGGGGTTCCGTCCGGTTGGGAACGAATGGACGCCGTCCAGTTAAGCTCGGAATTGTTGCGCTGGGGTATAATCACCGGGACGTCCCCGAGCATATAGGCGACAAGGTTCCGATCGTTCTTCAGGGACGCGCAGGTATCGGCGATTTCCTGCTGAACCTCCGCGCGGAAACGGGGGTCGTAGGGATCGGGATAACGGAACGTTCCGGGGGTGTCTCCGCGCCGGATTCGGTTATACAATCCAATGGAAATCTTGAGGAAGTCGAACGGGTAGACGTAGCTCAACGATCCTTCCTTGATGAACGATCGGGAAGCCATCCAGCCATAGGAATTAAAATGATAGGAAGCGAGGTCATGATCGATTCTGCCCACGCCGAATCGTTCGCTGAGGTGATTCAGACCGAGCGGAAAGTATGTTTTTCCGTCTGGATCGAATAGTGTCCATCGTCCATCCCGCATGCCGATGGTATAAAATCCCGTGGGTGTTCGGCGTTGGGTGGCCGCGATGGTAGACTGCGCCAGAACGTTCCCAGCGGATTCAGTCAGGCGGTGGGCGGAGTCGAATTGGGCGTCTACCTGCAACATGAGGCCGGCAAGGGCAAACCCCAGCACCGTGCGTTGAATCGGATTCATGACTGTTACACGGAAGATCAGAACGAAAATGTGTTGGTCAGATACCAGCGTCGTTCAGGCGCCAGCCGAACGGTGGAGATAGCGCCCCAAGGTTGGACGCCTATGGCAACTGGGGTATTGCTTGCGATCAGGTTGCGCGCATTGAGCTGGACCTTCCAGCTAATGCGGTCGCTCCACACTTTGCGCACATAGCTTACAAACGCGTCGACGTTGGTTTCGGCCGGCGCGTAATAGGGACGCGCGAGGTCAAACTGAACACTGCCATCCTGATTGCGCGAGGCAGGGTAGCCGATGCCGAGCTTGTCCTGCCAGCGGACGGCACCGCCGATGCTCCACCCTTTCAACTTGTCTCCCCAAATGGAGTCCCGGCCAAAACGGTAGTGGGTCACGAGATTCGCGCGCCACTTGCGCTGTTCTGCACTGGCCGAGCCTTCCGTGGCAACGGCGGTTGCGAAGGGCCCAAAGACATTGGCATCCAGCCAGGCGCCAAATGTCTGTACATTGGCCGCCAACGGATCGCCCGGTTGCCAGTTGAGAGGGTAGGCTGCGTTTGGCCGGTTTCGGAGCCGGTTCCAGACCGGTGTCATGTTAACGATGAATTCCTTGAGGAATGGCAGGGCATTGCTCTGGACCGTCTGCTGTCGGGCCACGTTCGCGAGGATTCGCCAGTTTTTGGTGGGATTATAGACCATCTCGATCTCTGTTCCTTTTGCGGTGTAATCGGTCGTATCGGTCCTGCCTGGAAGGGTGGCGGTGTAGACGACTCCCTGGTTGGGTCGCGTACCGATAACGCGCCAGTTGTAGAGCTCGCGATAATTGACCGGAAGAGCGCTCAACAACAACTCGGCATCGGCGATTCCAATATCTACCAGGTGAGGATTCAGGGTGCCTTCCGCGTACCAGCGTGCGGCAGCCCGGACGGTGGCATCCATCGTCGCGATTCCGCCGACCGCTGGATTGTATTCCTGGTCCTTTACGCTCGTTTCGAACCAGTTCAGCCGCAGGCTCAGCTTGTCATTCAAAGCCCCGAGATTGAATCCATACTCCTTGGTTTCACCGGCGGGCGACGCGATTTTTTCTCCATAGCCATTTATGCGCCCACCGACCGGAGTGAAGTTGCGCGACTCGTTGTAGAAAACGCTGAGGTCCGTTCCAGCGGGAAGCCTTGCGAGTTTCTGCGGCCAGCGTGCCACCACGCTGTAGCTCTTGACTTCACCGGCTACATTCAATGGTGGAGTGCCCGGAAAGGAAAAGTCGCTAAATCCATAATGTGCTTTGCCGGGATTGTTGAGGTCGGCAGAATCGGAAATGAAGTTCACTGTTCGGCGGACGAAGTAGTCCTCGTCGCGGCGCCATCCAAACATCGTCACGAGGTGATCCTGCAGCCAGTAACTTTGAAGTACGACGGCCCGGGATTTGATCACCTCCCGCAAGGCGCTGCCGCCATTGTTTCTTTCGAGCTGGGTGGCGGATGCATCGACCAGCTGACCCGGATCGGTCGCGTTCGCTTCGCGTTGGTAGTAGGGAATATTTGTCGTTGGACCGACGTTGAGCGAAGGAATGGCAGCGGCTGAGAGCCGCAGGGGATTGCGATTACCGATCAGCGACGGCCCGATGTAGACAATCCGCCCCGCCCGACGCCCCGGACTTTCGATACTGGGATCGCGAGAGCGTGCGGCTTCTCCATCGAAAGCGAAGCCGTAGTTGTAGTTGATGATCTCGACTGAGTTTTCTTCGAAAAGGCCGGTCGCAATATGACGACCAAACCATTTCATCCATCCAGGCTTCAAGTTGCCGAAGTCGTACTTCACAAACGCCGTGGCGCGGATGGAGTCCGATTCGATGAAGAGGTTGTTATAGTTGACCTGCGAAGAAAGCAGATAGGGGCGGCCGAGATTTGGGTTGGGGACGCCGGTTGGCAGGGTGACGTTCGGATCGATGCGAACGTGATTGCTGCCGGTCGAAGACACGAAGGAGTTCTTGCCGCGGCGGTCGATGCGTTGCTTGTCGTGGGCGAGTTCGACGCCGATTCGGTCGTTCCATGCACGCTGCTCCATCGCGAGGTTGAAGGTGTGGAAGCTGTCTCCCTGGATGGAACTTTCATCGATCATCCGATTCTTGAAATCGAAGACGCTGAAATCGGTGAATCCCTGCTGCTTGAGGCCGGCCGGAATTACGCCGGGCTGTTGACCGGGCAGCACATTACCGCCGGTCCAATAAGCAGCCGGCAGTTCAAAGATATTCTGCGTGCTATAGTAGCGGATGACGTCGCTGGCCAGATCGCGATTGAAAACCGGGTGAAAAGTTCCTGCCCTGATGGTGTTCGCCAAATTGGCGGCACTTCCAGGAACCTCACTACGGAAACCGAACGCCGGCTGCTGATCGGTCGGGTTGTTATGCACCACGACCATTTGGTTCTGCACCGTCCCCTGATTGATGTAGAAGCCAATCATTTCGGCGAGACCGGCGTTCTGGGCCGCGGCATTGGGGTTTCGCGCCGGGTCGTCATAGAACCTCCAATCATAAGGGATACGCCCAGCCGCATCCCACATTTCGCTGCTGTTGAGCGGCAGGATGGTGATCGGGCGGTTGGCTTTCGTGCGGCCAGTTTCAAAGTGAGCGCGCAGAGCAGTTGACTTGTAGGGCTGATACGCGACCGCCCCGTAGAGACGCCGTTTGTCCTCGAATGCGGGCCGCTGATTGTAGCGTTCATCATCCACGAGTCCGGCCAGACGGATTCCGAGGGTCCTGGGGATCAGGACGCGATTGATATCAATCGCCGCGCGGCGGCTGTCGTTGTTGCCGTATCGCAGTTCGACCTTGTTCCGGTTGCGGTGGAGATCCGGCCTGACCAGAGAGGTGTCAACGACACCCGCCGGACTGCCGACGCCGAACAGGATGGCGTTTGGTCCGCGATTTACCGTGACGCGATCCGTATTGTAGGAGTCGAACGCAATTCTGGTGGGAAAGAGGTCGCGCGAGAAATTGGGCGAAGCAAGTCCGCGTGTCCTGCTGGTTTGCTGGGGGTCGAAGCGGGAGCCTTCGCTGACGACGGCCGTGGCGTTTATGTCGTTGGTCGCGCCTGAATAATTGCCGCCCGGTCCGGCGGCTTCCATGCCAGTTGCGAAGATCAGAATATCGTTCGAATTGGTCGCGCCGAGATCATCAAGCAGATCTTTTGTATAGATCGAAATCGAGGCGCCGAGATCTGCGATGGGCGTTTTGAGTCGGGTGCCGGCAAGGGTAGTCGTTGCCGCGTAGCCAGTCTCTTGGGTTTCCTCGATGACGAATGGCGACAGCGTGACCGGGGCTGCGCTGCGTTCAGACGGGCTGTCGGTCGGGGCGGCTCGTCGGGTCGCGGCAGCGGACGGCGGCGCCCCGCCGGTTGAGCCGCCCTCGACGACTTGTGCATGGGTGAACGCCAGTGGTAGGGCGAGCCAGCCCATCAGCCAGGCAATCGTTTTTTGGTGATAGGAAACTGGATTGCTGATGGGGAACTGGATTTTCAGGTGGATCGGATCGGGGCGGGGCTTACGGGGGGGCATGGTGGGATTGGGATGCGTTAGCCGTAAATGACTCGATTTTGAGAGGGCGGCGGGTTCGGCTGAGGCTGGGGACTTGGGGCGGGGAACGGCGGCGGCGGAAAGGGGGATTGCGGGCGCGAATCGAGGCGCTGCTTGCCGTTTTTTTTTGGGCAATCATCGCGGGGTGGGCGATGGGCGGATGCAGTGCTCCGAATCGCTCGGAGTCAAGGAGCCAGCGTTTTTAGAATCGCGGTAAACTCCTAACCGGGGTCGGACCCGCTTGCGCGGACTTGCCACCAATGTCAGCCCACACGGCCTTCGGCATCAGACTGCTAGACGGGCTTAGAAAAATACCCGGGTAAGGAGGATGGAGCGCTTACCTCGCGGAAAGAACCGCTCACCTGCATGCACGATCTGCGGCTATATCACAGCCTCGCGCACGCTGTTTCTTTCTGTCTCGGCCAAAATCCGATTTTGGGGCGGGGGCTGCTAGGAAACGGGATTTTCAGGGGGATCGAATCGGGGAGGGGTTTTCAAATCGTCGCGAGGGCGCGCTCGAGAAACTCGCGGTTCGCTTTCGCGTTTGCCGTTGTCGCCGCCGGGGTCTCGCCGATGGCACAGGTCTCGATCCAGATCGGGCCCTTGAAATCGGCGCGCTTCAGTCGGCGAAGGATTCCGGCGAAGTCCACCTTGCCCTGGCCAAACTTAATCATGGCGTCGCCGTTCTGTGCGACGCAGTCCTTGCCCACGAACGCCGAGACGTGCTTCACGACTGGCTCCAGTTCGGCGAGCGAATCCTTGCCGGTGTAGAAGAGGACGTTGCCCGGGTCATACCAGATGCCGAAGTTCGCGTGGTTCACCTTTTCCAAGCACTTGAGGAGCTCGGCGGCCGCGGCGTTCACGCCACCGTGTGGCTTCGTCACAATCTGAACTCCGCGGTCCGCGCCATAGGCGGCGGCAAACGCCATCACCCGATACCACGCAGCGTAGTGCTCGGGCTTGCCCGTGCCGGTGTTGATTAACACGCGCAGCCCGAGCTCCTGCGCCCGGTCGATCTGCAGGCGGATCTCGGCGGTGGCGTCGGCGAAGGGCTTCGCCTCCTGCGTGGAGAGCCGCCCCATCGTCGCCTTGAGTCCGCGCGCGGGAATTTTTTGTTTCAGTGCGTCGAGATGTTCACGCGTCGCGTCCGAGCCGATGAACGGGTTGGCCTTCGACACGGTTTGCAGACCGAGCGTGCGGAAGCCCGCGGCCTTCACGCCGTCGAGCATCTCGTCGAGACTCCACTTCACCCACGGGCGGTTGAGGCAGCAAATCTCCCAGGGCCCGCCCGAGGCCGAGGCCGCGGCCGCAACCGAATGACGGGAGACGGCCGCAGCCGTGAGCGCGACGGCGGCACTCTTGAGAAAACGCCGACGCGTGGAGTGGGCCGCGGAGAATGCGGCGACAGACGGGAAACTCGATTTCATGTTCGGGACGGGCTGGGGGTTTAGACTTTTTGAGGACGGCAAAAAAGCTCTGTCATTTTGAGCGGAGCGAAGAATCCACTGGGGTGCAGGCAAAAAGGGTCAGGTTTTAATATTTATGTGTCGCCCACTTCTTCCGCAGGAGAGCTCTCGGCATGGCGCGACATTGAACATTAAAACCTGACATCGTCCGACTCTCTCACTCTCGGCCAAGTTCAAACTTTCCACCGGCTTTGAGTTCGGTGCGCTTCATTTCTCCGCCGCCGCGCGCGTCCAACACCAGCACTGTGCTTTTGCCGCCGACTTCAAATTCGTTTCCTTTCACGATGACGAAGGTGGATTCATCAATCCCCACACCGAGCAACTCGGGGTGTGCTTGAATTGCCGCGCGCAGTCGCGTCTCGCGTCCGCGCTTCACGAAATGCTGGTCCACGATCGCGCCGGACCACAGCCCCAAACCTTCGCCGAGCGGAGGCGCAACTTTCCCCTCCTTCGCGTCGCCGGTGCCCGTGATCATCACTTTCGACATCACCGCCGCGCCCGCGCTGGTGCCGCCGATCACCGCCCCCTTCGCGTATCGTTCGCGGATCGCCTCCACCGCTCCGAGGCGGTTCAACTCCGCCATCAGCCGCGTCTGATCACCGCCAGGAAACCAGATCACCTCCGCCGCGCGAACAGCCGCAAGCGCGGACTTGGCGTCGTTGGTCGGGATTGCCGAGACGTGCGTGGCACCCACCTTGCGGAACGCTTCGACAGACGGCGCGCCGTCGCTGGTCGAGGAGGAAGCGAGCGGGACGACGAGCACACTCGCATTCGTGCCGCCCGCGAGATCGAGCAACCGGCGATGAAGTCCGCTCGGTGTCGTTCCCCCACCGACGATGACGAGCGTGCCTTTCGCGGCTTCGGAATACGCAACTAGCGCAGAGGCGAGGAGGGCAAGTGTCACGAGCGATTTCATTCGACCATACTATCCGTCATTTCGGCGATGAATTTGAGGCTGAAGGATCGAGGTCTTTGAATTCAAAACTTCCGAAGGTCAAATTGGTAAAGTGTTCATCAAACTCGGCGGGCTTGTCTGAGAAGAGGTCTTGCTGAAAAGGGACTGGATTTTCAGGGGGATCGAATCCGGGAGGGGGTTTTCACGAACGACTTCTCACTATCCCAAACCACCACGCCCATGTGATAATTCTTGGCCGAGTCCCAAGGATCTTCCGGCAAGGCCGACGCATAGTAGGCCGTCACGAGCTGTCCATCCGCACGCTGGACGGTTGAAGGATAGCCGCCATCGAGACCGTTCCAGTCGAGCAGCCGGATCGCTTCGCTCCAAGTTTCACCTCCGTCGGAGCTGATCGCCGCCTCGATTCCGCGGGACGCCGTGGGTGAAAGCCGGGTCATCGCCTTGGCCCGCGCCGATGCTCCGGGATCGTTGCCGTGACTGGCGAAGGCCGACATGCGATCGCCATAAGTGAAAAGGACCCGCCCGTCCTTTAATTTGGCGAGATGACCGTTGACGCGCTGATACCCGGTCAACGCCCGCTTGAACTGCCAGGTGCGGCCGTCGTCGGTGGAACCACATAGGATCAGGGCATCTTTTTTTTCCACTCCCGTGCCGGTGCGCGCCACGGCCAGCCAGCGGCCGTTCCCCACATGCAGCGCGGTGGTCTCGTTGGCTTCCGCCACCCGCACCGGATTGCCCCACGTCCGACCGTCGTCGCCACTGCGATAGAAATAAGCGGAAAACTTCCGGTCCTCGTATTTGTCCAGTCGCGACTCGGTCGTGTAAGCGATCACTCCCAAATCTCCGTTCTGCGCGATCTGCACATCGCCAAACGGCGTGTTCGGCTGGCCCGTCGGGCCTCGTTCAGGAAATCCCCGCTGATCAATCCACCACGACAACCCACCGTCGGGGGAACGACTGAGCCATGGCCCCAAGACATCATACCTAAACCTGCCGCGCGCCCGCGTAATTCCCGGCGGATAGCGATCTGTCCAGCCCGCCGTGAGTACGATCAAATCGCCGTTCGCGGCCAGGCCGGCGGCGTGGTTCATGCGGATCGTATCGGGCTCGTGTTGCGTGACGGCACTGCCGAATTTCCACGTCGCGCCGCCGTCGGCACTGAGCCAGCATTCGACGTCGCCCGGGCGACTGCCGTGGCTGGCGTTGTTGAAGATGACCGCCGCCAGCGTGCGACCGTCTTTCAGCAATTTGAGATTCGGCCACGCGCAGTGACCGGGCGCAGTGATCGATGGCTTGGGTCTCAGGCCCTCACGGTTGACGGCATAGATGGACGGCGGAGGACCGTCGAACAACGGCGCCGCGGCGGCCCAAGCGTGCGACTCAAGACCCGTGGAAAGAAGAACGAGCAAAAAGCGGGAAATCATGCGTGGGAAAATCGTGATCAAAACACACCGCGAAAGCCGACCGTGAATGCCGCGCCGGCAAACTGCAACTGATCTATCCGGGCATACTCGGGCGTATTCGGAGCCCAAGTGCCCGATCGTTGCGGCGCACCGTTCAGGTTGCGCACGTCCGCATAAATCGTGGCGTGCTTGAGGAGCAGGTAGGCTAGCGAGACATCCACTTTCGTCTGCGGCGCATACGTGTTGTAACTGTTCGGCGGCACCGTGGCGCTGGCTGCAACCGGCGTGCGCCGCCGGTACCAAGTGTAATTATAGCCAACTTTGGCGCTGAATCGTTTTCGCGTGAAGCTGAGCGTTTGCTGAATCGTGCGCGGATTGAAATTCGTGAAGCTGTTGGCGTTTTCCCCGCCGAGCGTCATGCTGGTCAAGTTCGAGAACATCTGCAGGCCGCGTCCCCAAGGGCCGAGCACTTCGAGCGACTGGCGATAGCCAAACTCGACGCCCGTGATATTGGCTTTGCCCACGTTCCGCTTGGTGACGATGTCGTATCCCAGATACTCGTCCGGCAGATCGAACTCCGCGAGCGTCGCGGCCGTGGCGACGACGCGCGTCGAACCGAAGAAGTCCGTGACGTTCTTACGAAACATGCTAACCGATGCGACCGCACCTTTCACTTCGTACATTTCCAAGCTGAGATCGTAGTTGTCCGACGTCCACGGGCGCAGCGCCGTGTTGACCACAGTCACGATGCGACTGCCGGCCGGCGCATCGGGATCAGTGGCGGTCACTCCCGGAAGAATCTCGGGGAAATTTGGCCGACCAATCGTCCGCGCATACGCGACGCGGGCCACGAAATCACGCGTGAACCAAAAGCTCGTGTTCACGCTGGGGAAAAAGCCGTCGTAACTGTTCTCGGTGTGCGTGCCATGCCGCAAGTACTGGAGCTTGGCCGCGTCCAGGCCATTGGTGGTGATGCGGACCAGCGCGCCACTGGCGTTGCGGACGAAATTTCCGTCAGGGCCGCGCCGATACGTGTTGCGCACGTCGTTAAGCGGCCCCCAGCCTTCGTCGTCCGTTCGCTCGAAACGAATCCCACCCACCACCCACAAACGGTGTTCGAAGAATTTGGCGTCGCCGCGCAGATAAGCGGCGGTGATCTGCTCCTCGATCGTCTTGGCTGCGTTGACCGCTGCGGTGTAGGCGCCCGATTCGTTGAAGACGAACCAGTCGGGATGCGCATCGTAGAGCGACTTGATCCTCGCGAGGCTCATCCACTGGACGGGGACCGCGTGGCCGTTTGCATCGGTAAAGTGATTTCGCGCCGAGAACCCATCCGCGATGAGATCGTAATTCCCAATGAGCCGCGCATTCGCTCCACCCGGCGGACTAAACGCCCAGCTCTTGTTGCCGCCCACGATTTCGTTCCGCGTCCAATTGAAAAGGGCGCCGGTCTTGAGCGTGAAGATAAAGGGCAGATCGAGTTCGCAGGACACGTTGATGGCCGCCCGCTTCCCCTCGTTGTTGATATCCGATTCGGCACTCGAAACACCGATCAGCGTGTAGTTATTGCCATTGTGGATATCGACCGGAGCTCCGGAGCGGTTCAGTGCGGTGACAATCGGAGTGCGCCTCGATGCCGCCGCGCCAATCTGATCGTTGCGCAGGATCAGATTCGCAATCGTGGTCGACGCCGCGCGCGTGAAGAAGCCGTCCGATATATCCGTGAACCGGGTGCGGACTTTCGAGTACGCGGCACTGGTGTCGCTTTTCCATTTCGCGCCGTTGAAGCGCTGCACCAGGGTAAATAAATCCAGCGTCTTGAGCGCGTTGGTCCAAATGGGATCCATCGCCACGCTGCCCACCCCCGTCGCCGCCCCTGCGATAAACGTCGGTCCACCCGTGGCGTTGGCGCCGAAGGTCGACGTGATGACATTCTGCCGCGTCACGGGCGCCTGGCTCGAATGAGAGCCGCTCACGCTGATCGTGTTATTGGCATTCAGTTTCCAATCGACGGTGCCCGCGGCGAGCAACTTGCTCTCGGCGATCGCCAGTGCGTTCATCGAGTTGCTGGTCAGCCGCAGATTCACCTTGTCCCAGATCGGGCGCCGGTAATCCCAGTCGTTAGAGCGATCGGATTTGCTGAGTGAAAACGCCAGCCCCAGCGAAGGACTGACGGGAGCGAGATAGGACAGATTCAGGGACGGCTGGATCCGATGCCTGTTGGATTTTCCGTCGGGACCGTCGCTGCGCGCGAAGATCGAATCGAGGCCTTCCACGCCGTCCAGCGTCGTGAAGGTCGTATAGAGATTGTAGCTGAACAGCGGCTTCTTCCGGCTGAAACCACTCTTCGTGATCAGGTTAATCATTCCACCGACGGCGTTCGCCGGCATGTCGGGCGTGGGGACTTTTGTGACTTCGATACGATCGATATTTCCCGTCGCGGTCACGCCGAGATCCGTCTCACGCCCCGAGGTGTACGAGTTCGAAGCCATCTCCATGCCGTTCGTCGTCACCAGCGTGCCGCTGGCCGGCATGCCGCGGATTGAAACGAACTGCGGACTCTGCGGGCTTTGATCAATGCCGATGCCCGGGACGTATTTGAGAAATTCGCCGACGTTACCTTCACCCGTGTCCACATCGATCGCGATCACGTTCTTGATGTTGGGCGCATTTCGCCGCTCGTGCAGCGCCACGGCCTGACCGGTCAACTCACGTTCCAGCACCGTGAACGCCGCCAGGCGCACGAGCGCGCTACCGCGTGCGCCCAAGCCCTCCAAAGCGAGTTCAAAATCCAACCGCACGACCGCGGCACCCGATACCGGTACTTCGGTCGTGCGCGATGTGAGGCCGGTGTAGGAGGCCGTAACGCGGACGTCTCCTGACGCCACGCCCGCGAGCCGGTATTCTCCGTTTTCGTTCGTGAAGGTTTCGAGATTCGTACCCGCGAGATGAATCCGCGCGTTGTTGAGAAAGCTGCCGCTGGTGACGTTGAGCACGCGCCCTTCCACGGTGCGGGTCGCAGATTGTTTCGAGGAGCTGATGGGGAAAGGACGGTCGCTACTTGCGTCCAGCGGCGCCGCCCGCGCCGCGTTTGGGTCGGCCTCCTTTCGGACGGCAATCCCCGCGGTTCGCGAGTCCTGACCGGCGACGAGCCCCGTGCCCGCGAGCAATGCCAGCAAGGCGTCGTTGGGCGTGAGTTCACCGCGAACCAACGGTGTGCGCACGTCGCCGATCACCTCGGTCGAAAACACGATCTCGCGGCCGGCTTGAGCGGCGAACTGTTTGAGAGTCTGTGCGGCTAGACCTGCCGGCAAATCGAACGACCGCTTGGTCTCGGCCGCGATCGCGGTGAGCACGAGCAATGGCACCCAAAGGAAAACACGGAAATGCCGATGCAAGCCGAGAGGGAGGCGGAGACAGCGCGTCATAGGGTGAAAGGGGTGGTGGGCTCCCAAGAAACACCATTTGTTAATCGGTTGGTCGCAGCGTTGACCCTGTTTCGTTCGGTCACGGCCAAAATCCGATTTTGGGGCGGGGGCTGACCGGAAACTGGATTTTCAGGGGGATCGAATCCGGGAGGGGTTTAAGTCAGAAACTTCCCTTCAGCCCGACGGCGAGGGCGATGCCGAATTCCGACTCGCGATTCTGGCGCGCGTACTCGGGGGTCACTGGGCCGTAACGCAAGAGGGTTTGCGGCACATTCAGGGCGTTGCTGACACTCATATTTAACGAGAAATGTTTGTTAATCTGATAGGCACCGTTCAGGTCGAGCTGCGTGCGCGCGGCATAGTACTGGAATGCCTCGGGCCCGTAGGCGGGCTGCGCGCCCAGCCGGTTGAGCCCGCGATAATTCCACTTCGCGATCAAGGTGATTTGCTTCCGGCTGAAGGAGACGCCCCAATTCGCCGACTTGGGAATGAAACTGGTGAAATCGGCCTGGCTTGGCCCTTCGAGTTGAAGCTTGGTGGCGTTCGCAAACACCGTGAAGTAGGCGCCCCAAGCTCCCAGATTCCGGAGCGCCTGCCGGACGTTAAACTCCGCGCCTTTGATGCGGGCGTTCCCCGCGTTGAACTTGGTGGACAGGTTCCAATTCACGTAGCGGGGGTCGAGGCCCACGGCCGCCAAGTCTTCCAGCTTGGCGACTTTGACCGAGCTGCCAAAAAAGTCTTTGATTTCCTTGAGGAAAAGCCCGCCACTCGCCACGCCGCCACTCTGCGTATAATATTCAAGCGAAAGGTCATAGTTATCCGCGGACCACGGTTTCAAGGCGGTATTCCGGATCGTCACCGTACCTCGGACCACCTCAGGATTATTCAGGTCGGCGTCGGAAAGGTCCCGCTCGCTGAAGGTGGCATTGGGAATGATGTCCGTGAAGTTCGGGCGGCCGTAGGTTTTGGCGTAGGCCAAGCGCGCCAGAAAGTTTTCCTGGATGTTGTAGGTAGCGTGGAGGCTGGGGTAGTAACCGTGGTAGGATCGTGCGTTGGTGAAGGCGCGTTCCTGGCGGATGATGCGCAACTCGTCCATTGAGCCCACGGGGCCGGCCTCCGGCTTGCGGAGGCGGGCGCCCGCGGCGTTGCGCGCGAACGTCCCGTTGGCCGCGCGAATCCAGACCGCATCCGGATCGAACCGCGAACCCTCTCCTTGGTCCGTCGTTTTTTCAAACCGGGCGCCGGTTAGCAGGTTGAGCCGGTTGTTCAGCAGGCGCGCCTCCGCTTGGAGATAAAGAGCGGATACGGTTTCTTTGATGTACTCGGAATTGGTCAGGCGGTAGCTTTCCTCGGCGACGACTTGCGCTGCAGTTTGCGTAAACAGTTTCGGATTAGCCTGATTCGCCGCATAGGCGCGGTTAACCGATGTCCACGGCACATTTTTGAAGCCATAGAAAGGATCCTGCCCCTTGTACACCTGCATCAAGAATGGTTCCGGACTGTCGGCCGTCGCCGGATCTCCGTCTGGGCCATTGTAGGTTAAGGCGCTGCTCCCAAGGCGGGTATCGACGCCGAGCGTGCTCTGAAAGGCGCCGGTCTGCACGGCGAAGGGAAAGCTAAAGAAGTTGAAGCGCCGTTTCAGGTTCACGTTCGCGGACCGAAAGATCGATGCGTTATCGTAGGGTGCCGTTGTTACGGTGTTCAGCCGGTAATTCTTGATGTTGTAGAGGTCGACCTCCCGGTTGCTGTCGTCATACGCCTTGATCGCGCCGGGCTGATCGGGGTTCGCGTCGGCGAACGAGATCCGCACGGGATTGATCAAAACGGATGACATGCCGGAATAGTGTCCGGTATTTGGGCGCGACCGCGTCGAGGTCGAGGTGTTCATGCCCGCTTCGACTTTCCAGTGGCCGTCGTCAAATCGGTAATTAAGATTGGCGACATTCGTATCGCCAAGAAATGTTTGCGCGCTCCCAGAAAGCGTCACCGCGCCGCGCCCCGTCGCTCCAACCGTAAAATTATTTCCGTAGCTCATGGGTACGCCACCCACGATGCTGGGTGTGCCAACGGTCCCCGCACTCGTTGCCCAGCTGAGCGTGCCAATGTAGATCACATATTTGTTAGTCTGCGCACCAAAGGAGAGGACCCCGCTGGGGCTGACCCGCCAGTCCGCCTTGAGGCTAAAGGCGGTGCGCCGCTGGCTCCGGGGGCCGTCTTGCAGCGTGTGCTGTTGCAAGTAGGGCTTGTCGAACGTCGCTCCGGTCGCGGTGCCGCTGGCATTGTGCAGCATCGTCGAGAGATGCTGCTCGTTATACTTGTCGCTCTGAAAACCTGTCACGATGAGGCCGAAATTCTTGTTTAGAGGGAGCGTGTAGTCGAAATCCCAGCCCGGCAGAATTTTGCGCGTGTCGTGATCCCCGTTGGAATGGGGGGTCCGGCTGAGGGTCAGATTTTCACTGTTGGCTACGAAATTCAGGCCGAAGTTAAATTGGGCCCGACTCCGCTCAAAGGCACTCTTGCTCACCATGTTAATCGACCCCGCCAAGGAATCGGCGGGTGTCGCCGGGGTAGGCACTTTCGTCACCTCCACCCGGGAGACATTATTCAATGAGCTCACGTTCATATTAAATGACCGCGACGCGGCCCCACCTGCAGCCGAGACCACGGAGGCGCCGTCCGATGTGAACGACGTTTTATCGGAGCCGAGCCCGCGCACGGAAATCCCGACAATTTCAACTTCGCTGTACTCGGTGGCCAGACCGGGAATAAATTTGAGGAACTCACCGACGTTGCCGCCGAGGACATCGCCGAAGGAATCGGAGGCCAGGACGTTCTTGATGTTGGGCGCAAACCTCTGCTCGTTGATCGCCAGGGATTTTCCGTCGGTCTCGCGGTCGGAGGTGACCACAAAGTTGCCCAGCTTTACGATGTCCGGTTTCTCGCCGTAGCGCGCCTTGCTCGTGAGCTCCACGTTTTGTTCGACCGCTCCGCCGGGCGGGACCGTGATCGCGATTTGCTGGGGATCCAGATCGGTAAAAAAGATCTCGAGGATGACCGGCCCGATCGGTACGTTGACGAGCCGGTAGCCCCCGAATTCATCCGTGTAGGTGATTGCGTCCGAGCCTTTGATCGAGATGCGCGCGTTGTTAAGGTAGCGACTCGTCACTACGTTCTGGACGCGGCCGGAGATCGAGCTCGCCTGAGCGGAGGCTGTCGGGGAGCTGCCTCCGGCGGACGCTGCGCGGGCCGGCGCCAGCGAGAGGAGAAGCCACATCCCGAGGAGAGCGAGGGGCATTTGGTGGCTCACGGCGCGAGACGGCTGGCGGATTTGATTCATGGCAGCAGGAGGTTGTTTGGGGTGGAGTCTGGGACGGTTCGAAATGGGGCTAGCTTACGAGCGCGGTGACGAACTGGCGGGCTTTCCTCGCTTCGGTCGTCAACTGCGCGGCGTCGCCGGGCGCGAGGCCTTCCACGATCAGGGGACCGCGCGTGAACCCACCGCGGCGGAGGTGCGCAAACACTTTTGGGAAATCGACCTGCCCGGTGCCCGGCGTCACCATGACGTCTTTCGGCGCCCGATAATCTTTCACACACAGGCCAAACATCAGGCCGGCCGCCGCCGCGGCATCGTCCACCGGGTCGATTTTACCGTCTGAATAATACAGGATGTTGCCGGGGTCGTAGCAAAGGCCGAAATTTTTGTGGCCGACTTGCTGAATCAGCTGGCGGCACGCCGCTCCTGTCGCATTGGCGGGACCGTGCGGTTTGATGCTGAGGCGGACGCCCTGGGCGGCGGCGTAATCACAGCACTTGGCGACGACCTTGTAGTAATTGCCCGCGAGTTCCGGCTGGGCGGTGCCCCCTATCAAGAGACTGTGGCAACCACAAATCACTGCGCGATCGATGAGCCGCTGCAACCGGGCGATGCCGTCGTCCAGGCGATCGTTCAGCATGAAATTTCCGCCCGACAGCGAGCCGATGCCAAGGCCGCGCGACTTCGCCTCTGCTGCGATCGCGGCGACGTGTTCGGGTGGAGTATCCGCCGTGACGAGCCAGCCGCCCTTGGCCGTCATGATGCCCGCAAACTTGAAGCCGGCTTCGGCGATGCCATCGAGCGCCACGCGGTAGTCGTATTTCCCCCAAGGGCGCGTGTAGCAGCCGATCTGCCAAGGCCCCGGCGCCGTCGCGGCGCGAGCGAGCGTCGCGCTCGCGGTGGCCAGCAGGACGCCGCCAATGAATCGGCGGCGGGTGTACGCTGGCAGATCCAGGTTGGCGGCGGACTCCACGGAGTGAGCGTCCGGCCCGCCCGTTTTGGCGCCCTGGACCCGGTCCACGACTGGCGCGGGAGTGGTTTCGAAGACTCGCGGGGAGTTTGTCATGGGGGGCCTGCGAAGGGGATTACGCGTATCTCCTCTGAGGAAACAGCAACTGTTTCTTCGAGTCGGGGCCAAAACTTGTTTTTGGGCGGGGGCTGAAAGGAAACTGGATTTGTGGGGAGGCGGGGTTTGCACGCCGCCGCCATTCGCATCGAACGTTGCCAGCCGTTTCCAGAGCTCGGGCGGAACTTCGTCCTGCGTGAGCTTCCCATCGCTGTTTCTTATCCAGGGAAAGCAAGGAGCGCCCCTCGGCGGGACCCGATTGCCCGCAGTGAATGCAAAAGGAGGACGCGAGGAAAATAAATGCCCGCAGCGAGTTCATGGCTTCGGCTTGATGAACATGATCTCTGCGCGATCGATCCAGCCCTTGCGCAAGTCGAGGCGGAACCAGCCGTCGCCATTTTTCCGATGGATCCGGCAGCCCGAGCGCGGGCCGAATTCCTTGAGGTCGTATTGCGCCCACGTCTTACCCATGTCGGGCGACCAGATGATACCGTTTGCATACGTCGAGGCGGGCGCGCAGTGCGTGGCGAGCATCACGCCGTCCTGGATGATCATGTTTGCGGACTCGAATTTCGGATTGAACAGTAGCGTATGTTTCGACGTATCCGTGATGTCCGCGGGCGCGCAGGTGAAGATGCCGCGATCATGTTCGGGGCCGACCTTCTTCCCGTTGGCGTCGGAGATCCAATACACGCGGGCGTCCACGAAATTGATGCCGCCGCATTTGAAACGGGAGTCGGAATTCACGCTGATGATCACCTTCCAGCTCCACGCATCCGCCTTCGCCTCGTAGGTGCCCCGCAGCCAGTGGCACTCATTGCCGTGCCCGCGATCAATGTCGCCGGTGCAGGCGTAGAATGCATTTTCGCCGGGGTTGTACGTCACGTTGTGGACGTGGCGGCCGATGACCAGGTTCGTCGCGTCGCCGAGCATCGGCGCATCCGGCGCGGCGCCTTTTTGCTGGAACTTTGGATTCCGCCCGAAGGAATACGCGAGCTTCACGGTCGCGCCGTTGTCGGTGGAGTAGAAGATGTTCACCGGCACCGCACCGCCGATCACGTTGCAGTAATTCCCCCATACGAGCATTTCCTTACCGTTCACCTCGAAGCAGTGCTCGCCATCGAGCGAATGAAAATACCAGCCGGGCTGCGCGGGATCGAGCGGCGTGTGCGGGATGTAATCGCGGCCGTTACGCCGCTTCACGGTGATCTCGCGGTGCGTTTTCAAATTGTCCGTGCTCAAAAAGAGCCGCGCGCTCGTGGCGAAAAGGATGTTCCCGTTTTTCAAAATCACGCTGAGCGTGATCGCATCCGCAGCGGGAAATTCCGCGCTGTGCGCCCATGTCTTCGCATTGTCCTCCGAGAGGAAGATTTTCCCACCGCCGAATCCGAACGCCTTGTTCCCGCGCTGCGAATCAATGTAAGGCCCCGCGGGCGCGCCCCGGTAAAAGAAGTGCTTCGTCTCGCCAACCAGGCCCGGCGCAGCGTGGAGCGTGAAGGCGTCCGCAAGCACGAGGCCACCGAGTGCGGTGCCGAGAAAGCTGCGTCGTGTGCAGGGATAGGCGAGGTGGTTCATGGGGTTGGTGGTTCTGTATGTTGGAAGCCCGGAGAGGTCTTGCGAATTCAAGGGTCAGACTGCTCGGATGCCGTCTCACCTAAGTAGTTCGACCTTGAGCTCGAAGCCTTGGGCAAAAGCCCAAGCCACAGTCATTGCCGGGAAACTGGATTTGCGGGGGGAGGGGCTTAAGAGGAGGCGCATCGTGGGATTGGGATGAGCTAGCCGAAAATGAACCGATTTTGAGAGGGCGGCGGGTTCGGCTAAGGCTGGGGACTTGGGGCGGGGAACAACTGCGACGGA
>CAMDDW010000126.1:0-3532 GCA_945893185.1 Akkermansia muciniphila
CGCAGCCGGTGGCCGCCCGTTACGCTTGGGCGATGACTCCGTCGCAGCGCAATCTCCTCTACACCCGAGAAGGATTTCCGGCGTCGCCCTTCCGGACGGACAATTGGCCACTGTTCGACCCTAAAGCCGAGATCGTGACGGTCGACAAACCTGAACAGGAAAACGAGAAATCCGGGGTGGATTGGGAACGACCCACCATGAAGCCATGAGTGAGGGACGTCAGGCTGAATAACGCATGGCTACACCTTCTTCCCGACATTCCCTGGCGGTGCTGCTCGTTCTGAGTGGCGCGTTCGTCCTTCAGGCGCAGGAAAGCAACGGCCTGGCCCCCGAGATCGCCGATCTGAATGCCGCCGCCGTTTCCTATGCGCTGGAGGCAAAACTGCCCGATCTCCCGCAGGCCTACCTCGGCTCCGCTCCCCAAGACCTGCGCGATGGCATCCCGGTCGGCGCGCTCGGCGTCGACGGCGGGGACAGAGACACCGTCCTGAAATTCGCCGGGGAGATCGCGGCCGGCGGGCACGGCGAGATCGACAGCCTGCTCATCGCGCATCACGGCAAACTGCTCTTTGAATCCTACTACCGGCGCGGACGGCTCAATTACCCGCACTATCAGATGTCGATCACCAAGTCCTACACCGCCATGGCGATCGGCCGGGCGATCCAGTTGGGCCATCTGACCATGGCCGATCTCGACAAACCCGTGGTCAGTTACCTGAAAAATCTGGAACCAGCCCGGTTCGTGTCGGGTGCAAGATCCATCACCTTACGCGAGGCAATGAACATGCGTTCGGGCGTTCGTCTCGACGAGGCCCGGGCCGCGCAATTGATGGAATACCCCGCCGCGCTCAAAGGGCAGGGGCAGATTCAAGCATACCTCGAAAACAGCGCACCCATCCCGGACCCGCCGCGCGACTACAAATACCAAGCGTCTGATCCCTCCATGACGATGCAGGTGTTGGCAACAGCAGTTCCGGGTTCCGCGCGGGAATTCATCACGAAGGAACTGTTCGGCAAGATGGGCATCACGAACTTCAACTGGGAGACCGATGTCTCCGGGCTGCCAAAATCGGCAGCAGGCAGCGGCGTCCGCTCTCGTGACATGCTCAAGTGGGGTATGCTCGTGCTGGGTGGTGGCAAATGGCAGGGCGAGCAGCTCATTCCGGCGGTCTTTGTAGCCAGGGCGACCAGCCCCCTTTACACCAACCCGCAAGGCACCTCGTATGGTTTCTTCTGGTGGCACCACACAATGAAGGTGGGACAAAAGGAATTTGAATGTAAATCCGCCCGCGGTGCCGGCGGCCAATTTATCCTCATCCTGCCCGAACTCGATCTGATCGTCGTGGTGACCGCCCACCACAAAGGCATGGGCACGACGCTCGCCATGGCGCCGAAAAGAATCCTCCCCGCGTTCATCCCCAAGTGAACAATCATTGCCCGCATCAGCAGGGAATAGCCGGAGACTATGTCCAATAAGCGGAGAAGAACGCTTTTGATGTTTGTTCTGCTACCGCCGAACGCTCACTCGTCCTTCCCTATCTTCGTCTGCACCGTCATTACCTTCACCTGCGCGAGAAACGCCGTGAGGGTCTGATCCAGTTCCTTGGTTTTCTCAAGGCAGCTTTGCGTTAGGCCGTTTTGGTCGGCAGAGCCAGCAATCCGGCGTGCCTCGAAGTTCCTTTTTTTGTGCGGACGAACGGACTACGGCAGCCACTCCGGGTCGGCCGCGAAGCTGCGGCGGGCGAGTCCGGGGCCCAGCATGTCGGTGCCTTCGGCTTGGTCGAGAATCCAGCCGGTCTTGGCACCCACGTCGTTCATGGCGCGTTCGAGCACGCGGGCTGCGTGGATCTTGTCGCCGCGCCCGGCCTTGATTTCCACCGCGACGCGCGCGGAACCGCATTCGACGACGAGGTCAATCTCCGCGCCATCCGCCGTGCGCCAGAAAAAGAATTGCGCGTGCGGATGCCGCAGCTTTTCGCGACGGATGACGTCTTCGAGCACGAAGGTCTCCCAACTCGCACCATGCACGGGATGATTCCTCACTTCGTCCAGCGTGCCAAGGTTCAGCAGATGATGCAGCAGGCCCGAGTCGCGCAGGTAAACCTTGGGGGCTTTGACGAGCCGCTTGCCGACATTGCGGAAAAACGGGGGCAGCCGGCGGATGATAAACGTCTGCTCCAGAATATCGAGATGCCGTACGATGGTATGATGCGACACGCCGAGCGACGCGCCGAGCGAGGAGGCGTTGAGCATCCCGCCCTGGGAGTGTGCGAGCATGGTGAGCAGTCGGCGCAGGAAAAGTGGGTCGGCTCGCACGCCGAGCTGCGGCAGGTCACGCTCCAGATAGGTGCGCAGATAGGCTTCCCACCATTCGCGGAAATTCCCGCGCAGCGCGTCCGGAAAGCCCCCGCGCAGCCAGAGGTCGGTCCAGGCCCTTTTCGGCGTTCCGGGTGAGACCTCGGCGACGGTGAGCGGGTCGAGTTCGAGAATGCCCACGCGCCCCGCGAGCGATTCGGACACCTGCCGGATGAGCGTGGGTTGCGCCGAACCGAGCAGAATAAAACGCCCGTTGCGTCGGCGGTCGCGATCAATCAGTCCGCGCAATGCCGCGAAGATTTCCGGCACGCATTGGACTTCATCCAGCACCAGCGCACCGCTTTTTCCGGGGAGCCGGCTCTCAATCTGAAACAGCGGGTCTGCGGTGAACAATTGACGGACGCCCGGCTGCTCCAAATCAAGGTAAGGCGCTTGTGGGAACGCCGCACGGGTCAGGGTGGTCTTGCCCACCTGGCGCGGCCCCAAAATGAGCACCGCCGGAAACTGCCGGGCCAGCGCCCGGAGACGGGGGGAGTGAAGTCGATTCCACATACCCCGCATATTGGAGGTGTAGATTCCAATATCAAGGCCATTGGCCTTCTCGGATTAATTTGTCCGCCACTCGTCGAAGAGGTCAAATTCGTCGCGGCCGCGGCTTGCCGTGGCCTACAATTTCGTCCGATTGGTGAACGTGCCGGTGCTGGTTATCAGCGGTTGATCGGCCCGGCCTGTCCACCGATGACCGCGCGTTCGATTTTCATTCTGTCACGGACGAACGCCTCACTCGTCATTCCCTATCTCCGTCCGCACCGTCGTCGCCTTCACTTCGGTGATAAACGCCGTCAGCACCTGATCCAGCTCCTTGGTTTTCTCCGGCATTTTCGCGGAGAGATCGCTTGCTTCGCTGAGATCTTTCGAGAGATCGAACAGCTCAAGTTTTCCCGTCTTCCAGGTCTTCACCCATTTGAAATCGCCCCAGCGCAGCGCGGACTGGAGGCCGCGGCCCCTCGTCTTTCGACGGGTCGTTTTGCGCTTCGGCGCTCAGTTGCCTTCAGAGCAGCACCTGCCCGCCGGCCTTCTGCATCGCCAGCCGCAGCGCGCGATCCAAGCTCGCCAGGGGAAGGCCGCGCCGCAACGCCAACTCCAGATAGGCTGCGTCGTAAACCGTCAGACCAAAGCTCTCCGCGAGGGCCAGCGTTCTGGTCCAAGCCACGCC
>CAMDDW010000127.1:0-7295 GCA_945893185.1 Akkermansia muciniphila
GACCAGGCCACGAGGTCGCCGAGGCGTGGGTGGCAGAGCAATTGCGGCAACGCCGTCTCGAACCGTACCAAGGCGAACACTACGCGTTGCCTTACGTCGGCGGGCGGACCCGTTTCACGAATTTCGTAGGAGTGATCCCCGGTCGCGACCAGTCGCTCTCGCCCCTGCTGATCGGCGCCCATTACGACAGCGTGATCGACGCTCCTTGTGCCGACGATAACGCCGCGTCGGTCGCCCTCACCCTGGCGGTGGCCTCGCGTATCCGTCCTGGCCAACTCCGGCGCGATGTCGTTGTAGCGCTTTTCGATGCCGAGGAGCCGCCTTATTTCCTGACCGATAGCATGGGGAGCATCCGGTTCTACGAAGACCAACGCGACCGTCGGGGTTTTCATGCCGTGATCATCAGCGATCTCATCGGACACGACGTCGGCTTCCGCACGCTTGGCGACGACACGCCAGAAGCGATCCGGCGTCTCGTGTGTGTCTTGGGTGCTGAGAGCCATCCCGCGCTGCCCGGCTTGATCGAATCAACCCCGACGCCGCCAAACGTGAGCGCGATTGCTCTGCTCAACAGCTACGCGCCCGACCTCAGCGACCACCATATTTTCCGGCTGCACCATCATCCCTACCTTTTCCTCTCCTGTGGACATTGGCCGCACTACCATCGGCCCACCGACACCCCGGACCGGCTGAACTACGTCAAGCTCGCCGCGCTGACGACCTGGACGACGGATTTGCTGCATAAACTTGATGTGACCGAACTCCCGCTGGGTCGCTCCGCCGAGAACAAGACCGACGCATTTGAAGCAGCCAGCATTGCCCGCGCGTTGCCGCCGGAGGTGCTCGCTCGACTCGGTCTGGCGACGCCTCGGACCCGTGCCGATGTGAACACGTTTGTCGGGCATCTCTTTCGCGAAACATTTGAGTTGGGTTTCGTCGATTGACCTGTGCCCATCGAATGCATCTGCGATGGATGTTGGAGCAACATGTGGGCGAGACGGGCGGCGCGCTCCTTTCGCGGAATCAGATTTTGCAGGAACCGTCCGGCTGGTTTTCGAATAGAGATCCCGAGGCGACCGAGGTCCTGCACGAGTATTTCGTGCCGATGAATCGGCTCGGTGAGTTCGTTGAGCAGATCCGGCCGATCCTATTTCGGAGAAAGCCTGATTTGCTCAATATCACGGTTCGCTCGGTGCAGGCAGATGCCGACACGGCGCTGCGGTTTGCGCGGGAAGATGTGTTTGGTCTCGTGATGCTCTTCCATCAGCATCGTACCTAGACTTCCGATACGCAGATGCGTGAGTTGACTTGCGAGCTAATCGAGGCGGCGCTGCGGTGTGGCGGCACCTTGTCCGCTCTGTGACTTCTGTGGGCTGGGCTCCGTGCCCTCTGTGAAATGCATTGGGTCAAGTGGGTGTGAAATGTCCGAGATAGGGGACACGAACGGCAAGGCCGGGGCAGTGAGTCGCCGAAGAGAGACCGGCGACTAGCGACAAAACGCGATCGGACGGTGAAGAGTACCCGCTGAGGTCGGACAACCGCTGGGGAACGGTTAGGAATCAGGGGCGATTATTACCTCCGCCTTGTCACCCCCTTCCCGCAGCTCCGCTGCCTTTCACTGGGAGCTATTTACTCAGCTTCGGAAGATGAGTCCCGGCGCGGGGAATGCCGCTGCAGGTCGCGTCGAGATTCAGCAGATGCCACATGCGCTCGACGGCTTGGGCGAGGGCGGACACATCGCCGCGCGCGTCGTGGCGGCGACCTTGGAACGTCGTGACCTGCGTGCGGGCGAGGACGGCGTCGAGTCCGTGGCTGGTTCCACGCGTCGTGCCGAAGAGCCGTTTCGAGAAGTTGATCGAATCAATCAATGCGACCGGCCGGGAGTTGAGTCGCTTCTGTTCGCAGGCCGCGATCAGAAACTTCGCGTCGAACCGGTGGCCGTTGTGCGCGATCAACACGGACTCGCCGACGAAGTCCGAAAACGCCGCCAGGGCTGCGGCGACCGGTGGCGAGTTGGCGACATCGCGATTGGAGATGCCGGTGAGTCCGGTGATGAAGCTCGGGATGGTCGCTTCCGGTCGGACAAACGTCGCGAACACTTCCGCGGTGACGACTCCTCCGGGCCCGAGGCGTGCGGCGGCGATCTGGATGATCTCGTCGAAACGCGACGAGAGTCCGGTCGTTTCCAAATCGAACACGACAAAATCACAATTCCTGGTACGGGAAAGACGAACACAGGGTTTTCGGCAAAGAGGTTTTTCGTTCTTGCCCGATTCAGTAGAGTTTCGTGACGGCGACGGCCGCGGTTTTCACACGTTGGCGCAGCTCCGCGGGACCTACGACTTCGGCCTGATCGGCCCAGCCCATAATCCAGCGTTGAATCTCGTCGAGGCTGTTGAGGTGCAGTCGCAGTTCCAGTCGACCATCGGCCAGCTCGCGGGCCTCCTGGGTCTCGTGCCAAAACCGCTCGCGGATCTGCGCCGCCGCAGTGGCCGTGAAGCGAACGACCACCCGGTGATCGCCGGTGCCGACAAAAGCCCCGAAGGATTTTGCGTAATACGTTTCCGGTGAAAAATCGCTCGGCTTGATGAACTTCTTGGAGCCAAGCGTGACTTTCTGGATACGGCTCACCGCAAAGGTCCGGAGGGCGTCGCGCTCCGCGTCGTGGCCTACGAGATACCAAGCGTTTTCGCGGTTCGCGAGGTGGTAGGGCTGCATGCGGCGCGTCTCGGCCGTGGTGCTTCGCGGTTTCAGGTAAGTGAACTCGATCTCCCGGGATTTCAGCACCGCATGGCTGATCCGCTCAAAAATCTGCAAGTCGGCTTTGCTCGGCCCGAATTGATGGAACGATACGTTGGCGAGGCTGCCCGCTGGTGAGAAACTCACTTGGTCCCGCAACCCGGCGGAGAGCTTTTCGAAGGCGTGCGCGAGTTGGTCGTGGAACGGTGTGCCCCGGTATTGATCGAGGGCCTTCTGCGCCACGAGCAGCGCGACCAGTTCGCCCTCGCTCACTTGCACAGTCGGAAAGCTTTTGACCGGGTGCGCATAACGCCACGCGTAGATTTGGGCGTCGTATTCGACCGGCAGACCCAGTTGGTCCCGCATGAAGTCGAGGTCGCGGGCGATGGTCTTGGTCGAGACTTCGAGGAGGTCGGCCAGCTTGGTGCAGTTGGTGAGCCGCGCGTCCTGAAATTCCTCATGGATGCGGATCATGCGGGCCAGCGGCGGACGTGAGCGAGGAGGCTGCGTGGGCTTGGCCATGGGACAGGGAGTGTCCAAGGGCTGGATTAGGATGCAAACGGAGATTTCCTCCCGGCGAAACGTTAAGTCGCTGGATGCAGCGATCCGATACGACCGGCGGCGGTGCGTCGGCAGCGCCCCATTGTGGCGAGGGATTACGCTTGGACGGTGAGCCGGGCCATAATCACCTTGCGCAGTTGAGCTTCGGTCACGCGCGGCCATTTCAGTTTTCGTAGCCAGAAATTGGTTTTCTCCACGTCAAAGGCTTCGGCGTCGAGTGGACGGCCCAGCCACTCCTTCATGCTTTTGTGCTCCGGGTGTTTCCGGTTCTCGAGGATCCTGAGCAGATCGTCGTAGCCCGGGGTGCCGCCGCAATCTTCTGGCGGGCAGGCGCGGGCACCCTCGAGGCAGCGCGCGGACGAGGACGCCGTCGTATTCGGCAAGATTTTCTCCACCGTAATCTCGTGCTCCCAAGAATCACCGAAGTCGTACTCGTAGCGGAAGGCGTCCTGCTCCCGTGGAGCGATTTGCCGGAGAGTAAACGTGCGCTCTTCGAGGATTGGCAGGTCGTCCTCAAACTCAGCAGAGTGATGGCGCGTGTCCGAGTAGTAGTCCTCGCCCACCTTGAATTGGTGCAGATGGCTGTTGGTCCAGCCCATCGCGACTTGCAGGACGGCATGCAGCCAGTCGAGTTTGGCGTCGGCGGGCACGTGTAGTCGCCGCCAAATGGGCGTCGCGCTGCCACGTAGGACGACCTTCAACTGGTAGATCGGGGCGTTGGCTTTCCCGGCCGCGGTTTCAGAGATGGAAATCATGCGATTGAAAGAGACTCATCTGGGCCATCACGTGAAGCCCGATTTTCGATTCTGCGCATTGGGCAACGCAGCGGACTTCGGCGTGCTTCCAATCGTCAGCGCGCACCGAGGTGCTGGCCTAAAGCTGCGTCCAGCGGAGGTGAAGAGTCGCCTATGGGCCTTGGCTCGCCAGCGGTAACTCATCGGGCGCGGGGCCGAGTTCGAGGCTTTGCTGTGGTTCGGAGCGTTGGGCGGCGAGCTTGTTCCAGCTCGCCTCCAGGTCCTGTCGCAACCATGCGCGCAGGGTCTTCGCAGCGGGACTGCCGATGGGGAGCTTGCCAATATTTTCCAGCGTCGCGAGGACTGCGACGGTGAGGGCCGCGAGAGGCACGCTCAGCGTCGTGACTTTTTGCAGCAGGAAGCGCGGCTCGGTGGCCACGAGTTTGGCGACGATGCCTTGGCCTTCGCCATACACGATGAGGTGCAGGTCGGTGGACGCGCCGGTCAGCTCACAGCGGGGCAGGTGCGTGGCGGAGTCGTCTTCGAAGATCACCTGTTGGCCTGCCGCATCGGCGGTGCGTGGTGAATGCGCGTCGCCCGTGCGGATGAGTGCAGCCAGCACGCGCCCCGGCACGGTGCGGCCATGGCGCACGCCCGTCTCCCGGAGGCGCTTGGCGGCAGCGGTCGACAGCGTGTAGGTGATGACGCGGTCGCGGTCCTTGGCGAGGATCTGCGGCGGCTTACCGGCGGTGCTTTGGAAAAGAGGCATGGTGGGAGGGGTTAGCGAGGACGTAGGACTTGGTCGGATACGGCATCAACCGTGGTCGTTGTCTGATTGCCAACTGTGATGAAGTTCCCAAATCCGGTGATAGTCGTGCCCGCGGTGCTTCTGGTCCGGCCGCGCGGCGACGCTGGCTTTGAAGTTGCGGTAGTCGATGCCCAGGTGAGCGGGGTGACAATGCGCTCGCTCTCGCTCGGCGTGACAATGATCCGCCAGCGGTAGTCGGCGTTGAGCGTTTTGAGGATGGTCGCCGCGTTACTGGTGAGCGTCTGGAGGTTTTCGAGGTCGCGACGGGTGTGCGCGCGGACCTGATTTTTGTCGGTTTCCGTCCGCGAGCGAGTGATGGAATAAAATCCGTGTTGGGTGAAGAGCCACATGTTAGTGGGTTTTGGGTTGCACGGCGGCCGGATCGATCACGTCTGGCGTGAGCGGAGTTTTTCGCCGCGGTTTCTTGAACGATGGGGTCGGCATCGCCTCGTTGACCGACCAGTGTTCGGAGCTGCTCATTTTGGAGAAGCTCGCGCCCTCGCTCCGGAGGACCTTGCGCGAACGCGTGTAGTTTTCGGTGTCGGCGAGTCGGACCAGGGCGCTGGCGAGGAGGTTTAGGCCGTCGGCGATCTGCGCGTCCCGCGCGTAGGCTCGTAGCTTCACGATGCCGGCTTCGAGCACCTGCTTCGCGCCGGCGACGTCACCGGCGTCGCGCTTGGCGAGGGCCTGGTTCAGGGTCTCCGCCGCCTGTTGGGCTGAGACCCACGGGAGCACAGTTTCGTTTAGCTGGATGTCATTGCGCGACTGGGTGGGACGGACGCGAATGGTGTGACGCTCGACGTGCGAGCTGACTCCGGTCGCGGTGATTTTATCGTAGAGGATTTCGACTTCGGTGAGCACTTCACCATCGAGGTCGGCGGCGGGTGTGGTGGTGCCGGTAAGCAACGGAATGGGTAAAACGGCCAGAGCGAAAATGGCGACCCGCGCCTCCTCGGAAGTGAGATCGCCGACGGGAAATTCATGCCGGCCGTCGGGCAGGGTGACATCGTTGTAACCGCCCAGTGAGCGGATGCCGTCCACGAAATCGAGCGACTTGAAGCGGAGTCGCAGATTCTGCACGGCGATATTTTGAAGCCCATCGAGTTCGGCGCGGAAGATATCCGGGAGTTTGTCGGCGCCGTTGGCATCGTAGAACGAGCCGCCGGTGGCACGGGCGAGTTCGCCGAGCAGATCCTCGTCGTAGCCGTTCCCGAACCCGAGCGTGCTGGTGCGAATGCCGTCGCGCTCCAAGCCGGCGGTGACGACCTGCTTCACCTGCGCGGGCTCCGTGATGCCGATGTTGAGAAAACCATCGGTGAGGAGCAACTGGCGGCGAACGGTGCCGGCCGGCGTGCCGCGCAACTCATCGCGGCCCAGCATCCAGCCACCCGTCAGATTGGTGCTGCCTCCGCTCTGGATACCATCAATGCGGTCGAGGACGGTTTGCTTACTCGACACCGGACCCATGGGGATCACGACCTCGGCGGCATCGTCGAAGGTGATGAGGGAAAACTTATCCTCGCGGCGGAGGTTCTGCACGACGGTCTTGGCGGCGCGCAGGGCCGAGGCCAAGGGATCGCCGCTCATCGAACCGCTACGATCGAGGACGACAGAAAAGGCGATGGGGTGGTCGCGGTGCCCGGAATGGCCGGGGGCGGTGAATTGGAAGGCGAGGTGAACGGGCTGGGCGCTATTCGCGAGGATGGCCTGATAATCGAGTTGGACGGTCGTTTTCATCGACCACCAGCATAGACGATGGGGTCGGACAAATGCGGTCTGATGGCTATCGACGTGGGTGGTGAAGATCGTCGCCCAACCGAGCCCAGTCGAGCGGTCAAAACGGACCCATTCCCACGCGGGTGGGGAGAACTGGGCCGCAGGCACGTAGCGGGCACCTTTGGCGCAACCTTGGAGGTTGGCAAAGGGGGCGTGGAGGACGCCGCGCGGCAGGAGGAAAAACCAACGGCAGCCTCGAAAGGCTGCCGTGAAATCTTGCGGGATGATGAGCCGACTCAGCGCTTGGCTTTGGTCTTACGTTTGGGCTTTTCGCCGTCGTCGCTGTCCTCGTCTTCATCATCATCGTCGTCGCTGTCTTCGTCATCCTCGTCGTCGTCGTCGGACTCCTCTTCGTCGTCGTCGCCTTTCTTCTTTTTCTTTTTCTCGCCTTCAACGGCTGGTTTTTCGGCGCCGCCTTCATCTTCGTCGTCCCACTTCAGCGAATCGTCGTTTTTGAGTTTTTCCTCTTCGGCTTCTTCGAGTTCAGGAAGATCGACATCCGACTCGTCCTCGGCGCCTTTGGCGGGGGCTTCGTCATCCGTGTCATAACCGGCGGGCATGTAATCGAGAATGGAGGTCAGCTCTTCGAAAGTGTGGACGGCCTTACCCTGGATGAAGTGGCTGTTTTGCTCTTCGCGGAGTTCGTCTTCCACTTCGTCGACGGACAGTTTGGCCTC
>CAMDDW010000128.1:0-4624 GCA_945893185.1 Akkermansia muciniphila
GAGCCGCCGTCGCGCCCGAGCCAATCCTCGCTGGCCGGATAACTGAGCATGGCTTCACCTGTCGTCTGCGCATTGAAGCTCGTCCCGATGGAGAATGCGAAGGTGCGCGTATCGGGCAGCGACTTCGTGCGGATATCGACGTTGCCCCCGGAAAAATTTCCCGGGCGATCCGGCGTGAACGTTTTTGAGGTAACAATCGCATCGATCAGCTCCGCCGGAAACAAATCCATCTGCACCGCACGGCGGTCAGGATCAGCACTCGGCACTTCGGCACCATTCAAGGAAGTCGAACTGTAGCGGTCACCCAGCCCGCGGATGTACACATATTTTCCGTCGACGACCGAGGCGCCCGTCACGGCCTTCATGGCTTGGGCTGCATCGTTGAACCCGAGTCGGCTCATCTGGTCGCTGCCGATGGAATCGCTGACCGCGACGGCCTTCTGGCGTTCGACGAGGAGACCGCTGCCCGAGTTCCGCAACACCGCGGCGCTAACCGAAAAATTCTCGAGACGCACGATCCCGCCGTCGGTGGGCGTGAGGACGACATCGAGCTTTTCGACCTCACCGTCGACGGTGGAAACACCCGTCACCGTAAGCGGCTGAAACCCGACCTTCGAGAGCATCAGCTCCTGAGGTCCGACTGGCAGTCGATCCAGCCGGAAGAGTCCATTGAGGTCGGTGGCCGTCGCCGGACCACCGCCGGGGACGCTCACGGCGACTCCCGAAACCACCGCGCCGCTACCGGCGCTGAGTACCCGTCCAGCAATGAATGCCGCGGGTTGTTGGGCGGGCGCCACCAAGGCTGCCATGATGAAAAGCAGCGCACGGAGCGCTGGAAACGTTGCGCGGGTAAACATGGGTTGAACTACCGCGGACCACAACTTTCCCTCGCAATCCGAAAGTCCCGCCGTGACCAAACCTTCACGCTGCCGTCACCGGTTCGACACATAAGTTACGGCGCGGTGGCAGGTGCAGACCAGCCGTCTCCTGCTCCCCTCCACCATTTCCCGCTCGTTTTTCGCTCGGGCGCCAAATGTCACCTGACTGTTTCCGCTCCGACGCATTCCTGTAACTCCGTGCACTTATTAATAATGCCCCCATGGATTCAACCTACTCATTCACTCCCCTGCTCGCACTCGCGGTCGCGGTTTCAACCGTACTCGCTCCCCTCGTTTCGGCTCAGCCTTCCCCTGTGACTGTCGGAATAAACGGACAATATTTTATCAATAACGGGCTCGTCGGCGTCGGTCGGATTCCTGCCGCCACCAAGGACAAGTTCGGCGAGACCCTCGGCTCGTTCTCGGCGCTCACCCACGATGCGAGTTCATGGAAGCGGGCGGCGAACGGTGCCTACAGCGGTACCTTTTTCATGCAGCCCGACCGCGGTTACAACAATCCCGGCACGACCAACTGGCGCGCTCGCTTTTTTACGCTCGCGATCACCTTCAATCCCACGTCGCTCGGATCGCTGAGCCAGAATCAAGTCGGTATCACCGTCGCTGACACGACCCTCCTGACTGAAGCCAACGGCACCCCGTTCACCGCTCTGGACACCGCCGCCGGCGCCGCCGGCCTGCGCAGCGCGACGGGCTCCCTGCCCGTGCTGCCCCAAGCCTTCAACGGCCGCCTCTCGCTCGACGCCGAGGGCATTGTGCGTTTGCCCGATGGCACCCTGTACATCAGCGACGAATACGGTCCCTACATCTACAAGTTCTCCGCCGCCGGCGTGCTCCAAGCCGCGATCCGGCCGCCGGCCGCTTTCATCCCGCAACGCGCCGGGGCCGATTCGTTCGCTTCCAACAATCCTGCTCCCGGCCAACCTGCCCCCGCGCCACTCGACCCGACGGTCGGCCGTCAAAACAATCAGGGCTTCGAAGGACTGACGCTCGCGCCCGATGGCAAGACGCTCTTCGCACTCCTCCAATCCGCCGCCCGTCAGGATGGCGGCACCGGCGGCGCCAGCCTCAACCGCTTTAATACGCGCCTCGTCGCGTATGACATCACCACGGCGACACCGACCCTGAAGGGGGAGTACGTCTTGCAGTTGCCCACCACGCGCACCGCCGCCGGGGCGACGATTGTCTGCGCTCAGAGCGAAATCCTCGCGATCAACAACACCCAATTTCTCGTCCTCGCCCGCGACGCCGGGTTTGGCCACACTTACCCGATCGCGACGGCCACCTATCGCAAGATCCTCGTTTATGACCTCACCGGTGCCACCAACATCGCCGGGACTAAGTTCGACAATCCGGCTAATCCCATCGCCACCGCCGGCGTGCTCGACACCTCGATCACCCCCGCGACGCGGACCGACTTTATCGATATCAATGACCGAGCCCAGCTCGCCAAGTTCGGACTCCGCAACGGCCCGACCGACGACAACAACAACCTGTCCGAAAAGTGGGAGGCCATGACCCTCGTGCCCGCACTCGATCCGTCGGCACCGAACGACTACTTTTTATTCGTCGGCAACGACAATGATTTCATCACGCAGAGCGGCCTGCAGGACGGCGTCGCTTACGCGCATCCCTCCGGCATGGAAAACGATTCGATGCTCCTAGTCTACCGCCTCACGCTGCCCGGCCGCATGCCCAACGTTTCCAGCCGTGCGCAAACCGGCAGCGGCGCAAATGTTCATATCGGCGGATTTTCCGTCACCGGACCGAAGCCCAAGCAACTCCTCGTCCGCGGCGTCGGCCCCGGGCTGGCCAATTTCGGCGTAGCCGGAGTCCTGACCGATCCGACTCTCGAAATTTTCAACTCATCCGGCGAATTGATTCTGGCCAACGATAACTGGGGTTCCGCGACGAATAGCGCCGAAGTTCGCGCCGCGACGACTGCCGCCGGGGCCTTCGCGCTGACCGATGGCAGCAGAGACTCCGCCGTGCTGATCACCCTCGATCCCGGCAGTTACACCGCGCAAGTAAGCGGAGTCAGTGGCGCGACCGGCATCAGCTTGGTCGAGGTCTATGAAGTGCCGTGAGTCGTTCCGACGAAGCTCGGCTCCTCTATGATTTGCTGGCTGCGGCCGAGGAGGAGCAGCGCTTGCGGGACTCGGCCGCTCTGGAAAAATGGCTCGCGCTGAAACTCCGCTTCACCCGCACGCGTCCCGACCGCGTCCACGCTGCGCTGAGGACCCTGTTCGAAGAACTTGAGCGCGCAGAAATGTTTACGGGCACGTGGATAGAGTTTCGTTGGGCGAGGGCCAAATCGCCACGCGGGAAAAATCCTACGTTCCGGCCGTCGAGCAGAAGCGTCGCGCAATAGTAACCCGGCCGTCGCTAAGCCGCCACAATCAGCCGGTAAATTCGTCAGCATGCGTTACCTGCTCTACCTCGGACTCGCGACGGTCTCCACCGCGACACTGTTCGCCGATCCCACCACCCGCCCCCCGCGCGGTCCAGCCGCCGCTCCCGAAGCCCTCGCCTGGGCACGCTACTCAGCCCAATCGAAACTCGCGCTCTCCTCGCTGCAGGCCTCCTCGTCTGCTGCTGCGCTCCCGCCGGCACCGGAAGGCGTTACCGACCTCGCGTTCGCTGAATTCTACGGCCCCATCGGAGATCGCGGACTCGAGTATTCTGAAAAACTTCGTGGGCTCGCCGGCCGCCGCGTTCGCCTCGTGGGCTACATGGTGCGGGAACAGGAACGCGCTCCCGGTCTCTACCGTCTCGCCGCCTGGCCCGTGGTCGTCGAGACCCAAGGTCTTTGCACCAACGACGATACTCCTCCGAGTACCGCCTACGTGATCGTGTCCGATGCGGGTCAGCAGCCTCCGGCCTGGCTCCCTGGCCGCCTCGTCCTGACGGGTGTCCTCGAATTCGGCCCGCGCGCCGAACGCGATGGCCGCAATTCCTTCGTCCGCCTTTTGCTCGAAGCCCACTCCGCGCTCTGACTCGCGGCTGGTAGCCGCCTCCCCTATCGCCCGCTCCTTTAGCTAATCCTGCTCCTCCCACTAATCCCGCCTTTCTCCTCATGCAAAATCATCCACGCTTCATTCTGCTCGCCGCCACTCTGTTGGCTGCTGCGTTATCCGCGGTCTCCGCTGCTCCGATCGTCTCGCGCCTCACTCCACCGAGCGATCTCTTCTCGTTCAAGGATCCCTCACCGCCGTACATCTCGCGTTTCCTCCCAGGCCAACGCTTCGATTTACAGGCCACGATTTCCCCAGACGCCGCTCAAAACATTGCGGGCGTAAAATTCTACGTTAACGACTCCGAGGTCCCGGGCGTGATCACGCTCGTGCGCGCCACTGTCACCACGCCGGCCCTACCAGCCAACACCCTCGTCGCCACGCTCCGGGCCTACAGCCACCTTACGCCCGGCGTCCACCGCCTCACTGTAAGCGCCACGCAGATTCCCAACGGCCAGTCCGTGATCGCCACGGGGAATTTTGAGGTCGTCAACCTGGGCACCTCGATCGGTCCGAAAACGAAAAACATTATTCTCATGATCGGCGACGGCATGGGTATCGCCCACCGCACCGCCGCTCGTATCGTCCTCAATGGCGTCAGCCAGGGCAAGGCTCTCGCCCCGCTCGCGATGGACACGTTTCCGGTCACCGGTCTGATCCAAACCGCCTCGCTCAACTCCATCGTCACCGATTCCGCCCCCGGTGCCTCCTGCT
>CAMDDW010000129.1:0-4757 GCA_945893185.1 Akkermansia muciniphila
ACCGATCCCGTCAACGGCACCCACGCCGGGCTCCTCGCGCAAATCAGCCAAGCCGTGAATGCCTTCTACAACGCCACCATCGAGCTCGGTGTCGCCAATCAGGTCACCACCTTCACCGCCTCCGACTTCGGCCGCACGTATCGCTCCAACGGTGACGGCTCCGACCACGGCTGGGGCAGCCACCACTTCATCGTCGGCGGCGCCGTCAACGGCACCAACCTCTACGGCAAGATGCCCACCCTCACCGTCAGCGGTCCCGACGACACCTCCCAAGGCCGCTGGATTCCCACGACCAGCGTCGACGAATACGCCGCCACCCTCGCGACGTGGTTCGGGGTCAGCCCCACCGACCTCCCCACCGTCCTCCCCAACATCGGCCGCTTCGCCAAACCGAATCTGGGCTTCCTCTGATCGGGCAGTAGGGCAGGGTCTCTGACCCGCCTTCCCTCGCCAGCCACGTAGGCAGCCCGTTCGCGGACGCTCGTCCGACCACCCCACAGCCGCGAGCAAGCTCGCTGCCGACCACGCCGACAAAGTGTATTGCAGGCTCTTCGGTACTCTGTCGTACACACACCGGTCAGCCACCTCGCGCGTTAATCTTTCCCCGAAAAAATCTCCTGAGCAACCGTTCATCCGCTGGTCCAAAATTTCAGTAGTTTCAACAGTCGGATAGTTCTCCGCCTCCGCTCACCTCATGCCATGAACCACCTCCGTTTTTTCTCCGTCGCACTCCTCGCCGTGGCGGGCCTCTGCGCCCAGGACTCGCGTCTCTCCGGCATTTCCGCCCGCGCTCACTCCGGCACCGGAGCCACCGCCCTCACCACCGGTTTCGTAATCGGCCCCGGCTCAGATCAAACCGTGCTCATTCGAGCCATCGGCCCCACCCTCGATGTCGCCGGAGCGATGGCCGATCCCGTCCTTACCCTCTTCAACAGCTCCTTTGCCGTCGTTGCCACCAACGACAATTGGCTCACCCGCGACGCCAGCGCTTTCAGCACCGCAGGTGCCTCGCCCCTCCCGACCGGCAGCTCCGACGCCGCGATTGTCACGACCCTCGCTCCCGGCAGTTACACCGCGCAGGTGAACGCATCCGACGACACCGCGGGCCTCGCGCAAATCGAAATCTTCGCGTTGGACAGCGGCGCGAGTCTCCTCAACACCTCCACCCGCTTCTCCGTCGGCCCTGGCACCGCCCCGGCAATGGGTCTCGTGGTTTCGCCCGGCACCCACACTCGCCGACTGCTGATTCGCGCCTCCGGGCCCGCGCTCGCCCCCTTCGGTCTCACCGGCATCCTCGCCGACCCCACCCTCCGCGTCACCCGCGCCAACGAGACCACCACGATCGCGACCAATGACCATTGGTCCTCACCGGCTGACTCACGCGCGGCGAGCACTCAACAACTCCAAGACGCTTTCACGCAGGCCGGCGCATTCGTCTTTCCCGCCCCGAGCAAAGACTCCGCTCTCCTCCTCGATCTCGCCCCCGGGCACTATTCGATTCACGTCGGCAGCGTCGACGACGCCCCCGGCCTCACCCTCGTCGAAGTCTACGACCTGACGGCGACCGCACTCTCGGTCACGACCACGTCCGAGGCGGCAGAATCCCGCACCCGCCCCACCATCGCCGCCGCCGCCCCGGTCGGCCATAGCGCGGACTCCGACCAAAACTTCCGCTTCAGTTTATCCGAGCTCACCCGCGTGATCGAACTCTACAACGTCCGTATCGGCACCACCCGCACCGGCCGTTATCGCGTGCTGGCCGGCACCGAAGATGGCTTCGCCCCCGATCCCCTCACGGCCGACGGAACCGCCGTTGTCCTCGCCGCCTACCACACGGCAGATTCCAATAAAGACGGTAAACTGAGCCTCGCCGAACTCACCCGCGTCATCGAACTCTACAACTACCGCAGTGGCACCGTTCGCACCGGCGGCTATCACGTCCGCGCCGGCAGCGAAGACGGCTACGCGCCGAGTCCCCTCATGGTCGTCAGTATCGCCGCGACCATTCCGGCGGCCGATGAATCAGGCTCCAAGCCCGGCGAGTTCACGGTCACCCGGGTCGGCGACCTCGCCGAAAACCTGACCGTCAATTACGGCGTCGGCGGTTCTGCCATCAACGGCTTCGACTATCCCGCGCTCCTTGGCACGGTCGTCATTCCCGCCGGATCAGCCTCGGTTAAGATTCCCCTCACCCCCAATCCCGATGTCCAAGTCGACGCGCTGGACACCGTCGTGATCACGATCACCAGTGGCACCTACTACGAAATCGACACCCCAAACACCGCTACGGTCACCATCGCCGACAGCCCCTCCACCCTCTATGTCGCGACGGTTCGCCCCTACAGCACCGCCCCCGCTTCCACCGCCTCCGGCACCGCGACGATCCTGTTGAGCTCCAGTGGCACGGTCGCCGCGGTCAACGTCTCCTTCTCCAGCCTCAGCTCCGCTCAGGTCACCGCCCACCTCACCATTGGGGCCAGCGAAGATTACGTCCTTAACCTCCCGCAGGGCCAGGTTACCGGCACCCGGTGGGCCTTCGCGCCAACCGGCCCCTACACCAGCGCCGCGCTCCTGGATGCTCTGAAGACGGGTAACATCGCCGTCCGCATCGACACCGCGAATTATCCCGCCGGCGAAGTTAAAGGCGTCTTCATCCAAGGCACCGGCAGCGCCGTCTTCACCGCTCCCGCCGCCGCTCCCGCCGTCGTCCTCACCAAACCCACCGCCACGGACGCCGCGCGCTTGCTCACTCAAGCCACCTTTGGCCCCACCAAAGCCGAAATCGACAGCCTCACCGGCGCCAGTATCGACACTTGGATTACGGCTCAGCTGGCCCTCCCGTTCACCTCCCACCGCACGGCCATCCAATCCGATCGCACCACTTACGGCGGCAGCAGCAGCTTCACCAACTGGAACGCGACGCATGGCCCGAACCGCCAGTCCGCTTGGTTCAAAACCTCGCTCACCGCCCCCGATCAACTCCGCCAACGCGTCGCCTTCGCCCTCAGCCAGATTCTCGTCATCTCCGACGTCGCCCTCGGCGACGATAGCGATGCCGAACCCCTCGCCTATTACTACGATCAACTTGGCAACGGGGCCTTCGGCAATTTCCGCACCCTCCTCGAAACCGTCACCCTGAGCCCGATGATGGGCCGCTACCTCAGCTCGCTGCGCAACTCCAAAGCCGACCCCGTCACCGGCACCACGCCCGACGAAAATTACGCGCGCGAGGTCATGCAGCTTTTCACGATCGGTCTGAGCCAACTCCAGCCCGACGGCACCCTCGTCCTCGGGGCCGATGGTCTTCCCACCTCCTCCTACAACCAAAAGACGATCACCGAAATGGCCAAAGTCTTCACCGGTTGGTCCTATCCCGGTAACGCCGCGACCCAATTCCGTACCGCCGGCCGTAATTCGATCAGCCCGATGCAAATCTTCCCCCTTTACCACGACGATACGGTGAAGGACATCAGCCCCGTCACGGCGACGCTCATTCCCGCCAGTCAGGGCGGCACTCAGGATCTCAAGCTCGCCCTCGACGCGCTCTTCAACCACCAGAACACCGCGCCGTTCATCGCGAAGCTCCTCATCCAGCGCCTCGTCACCAGTAATCCCAGCCCCGCCTACGTCTACCGCGTTGCCCAGAAATTTGTGAACAACGGCTCCGGCGTCCGCGGAGACCTCGCCGCCGTCGTCCGCGCCATTCTCATCGACTACGAAGCCCGCTCCCCGGTCATCGCCAGCAACATCACCTTTGGAAAATTGAAGGAGCCCCTCCTGCGCCTGACCGGACTGCTCCGCACTTTCGGAGCCTCTTCCACCAGCGGCCGCTTCCTCGGCTACCACCACACGGTCGACCTCGTGCCGATCACCAGCGCCACGCCGCTGCCCGCACTCGCCAGCCAGATCAACCAATCACCCAACACCTTTTCCGTCACCCGTCTCGACGGCGTCCAAGGCAATCTGGCCGAAGCCGCGATGCGCTCTCCCACTGTCTTCAACTTCTACCACCCCGGCTACGTCCTCCCCGGCCCGCTCGCCGCCGCCGGTATGGTGGCCCCAGAGTTCGAGATCACCGACGATAATTTCGCGATCAGCACGCCCAACTTCCTGCGCACGTTCGTGAACGCCGCCATTCCCACCTCGGGCGGAGTGCCCACCCCTGCCGCGCCCTACGTGATCATGCTCAACCTCACCTATGAGCAAACGCTCCTGAGCACTCCCACCGCTCTGCTCGATCACCTCAACCTCGTGCTCTGCTCCGGGTCGCTCTCGGCCGCTACCCGCACCCGCATCATCACCGCGCTCGCCGCCCTACCGACTGCGACCACCACCATCGACCGCGCCAAAGTCGCCATCCTAATGGTCCTCACCTCTCCCGCCGCCGCCGTCCAAAAGTAATCTTTCTCTTTCCTCTTTCTCTTCATCTTTCTCCCCCTTGTAAGCCATCGTTCTCGTTCCTCGTTCTCGTTCTCCCCCCTTCTTTTCCTCCCTCAACCAAGACCCGAGAGAACGAGAAAGATTACGATAACGAGGCACGATCAAAACCTCTCCCCCTCTCCCCGTCTCCCCCTCTCCCCCTCTCTCCGTCTCCCCCTCTCCTCATCCCGCCCGCCGCCCTCCTTCCCATGAGCAAAAAGTCCGCCCCCGAAGTCACTCGCCGCGAATTCCTCGGCAACGCCTGCTGCGCCGCCGTCGGTGCCACCGGCCTGCTCTCCGCCCTCGGCAGCCTCCGCCTCATGGGTGCCGCCGCCAGC
>CAMDDW010000130.1:0-3981 GCA_945893185.1 Akkermansia muciniphila
GCGGCCATGCTCAACGCCGCGGGTGGTCAGGTCACGCTCACTTGGGCCGCGGCGTTTACCGGCACTGCGATTTATGATCTCACCGTGGTGCTGCCGGCTGGCTGGAGCTATGTCTCCGGGAGCGGTGAACCGAGTATCAAGCCGACGCCGGGACAGACCGGCGAGCTCGGCTGGGCGACCATTAATCTCGCGACTAATTCCGCGACCTTTGCGTTCACTGCAGCGTATCCCGCAGGCCTCACGTCCGCGACGATCACATCAGTCTTTGGACTGCGTCCCGCCACCGGTAGTCGCATTTCTGTGACGCTCGTACCGGTCGTATTGGGTGGTTCTCCGGTGATCGCGACGCCGCCCACCAGTCAGATCGCCACTGCCGGTACGAACGTCGCTTTCAGCGTTACCGCGACGGGCACGGCTCCGCTGGCTTACGAGTGGCGCAAGGATGGGGCCCTCGTCGTGGGTGCTACGAATGCGGTGTTAACCCTCACGAGTGTCACTGCCGCGAGTGGCGGGAGCTACACGGCCGTTGTGACCAATACGTTCGGCAGTGCGACGAGCGCGGCCGCTTCCCTGACCGTCACGACCACTCCTCTGCCTCCGACGGTGATTGCCCCTTCGATCACCCAAGCGCCCACCAATCGCTCCGTTGCCACCGGTGCGAGCGCGACGTTCGCCGTCGTGGCTGCCGGCACCGCACCGTTCGCCTACCAGTGGCGCAAGAACGGCGTGACCATCGTCGGTGCCAGCGCCGCAACGTATTCGATCGCGTCCGCGGCCGTGGCTGACGCGGGGTCCTACAGTGTGGTCGTGACCAACTCCGCCGGCGCGATCACGAGCACCGCTGCCATCCTCGAGGTCGCTGCGCCCGCGCCCCCAGTCATTGCCGCGCCCCCAGTTATTGCCACGCCTCCCGCTGCACAGACCGTCGGCCAAGGTGAGCCGGCAACATTCACCGTCGTCGCATCGGGTGCCGGTCCGTTCACTTATCAGTGGAGCAAGAACGGAGTGGCGCTGCCGTCCGCCACCGCCGCCACACTTTCCTGGTCTGCGCTGTCCGCCGCTGACGCCGGCAGCTATACCGTCGTCGTCACCGGTCCCGGGGGCTCGGTTACGAGTGGCAGCGCTAGCCTCGTGGTGCGGCCCCCGAACTACACTGGCAGCTACTTTGGCACCTTTGCGACGGGCTGTTCCTTTGCGCTCCAGGTACGTGCCGACTATTCGGCTGTCTTTCTTGGATACGCCAGCGGCTCCCGGGCGACGTTCATCACGCGGGATGGCGCGGTCGACTCCGCCGGACGCTTCCGGGTTTCCACGTTTGTCACGACGCCGAGTTCCGCGCGGGTCGCGGCCGCCACGATTGAATACACGATCGATGCCACCATTTCCGCCGCCGGATTGCTCACAGGTTTAGTGAACGGAGCCACCGCGCTCACGGCGACGCGTTCCGCTGCCACGGGTGTCTCCCAAACCGTCGCCGGTTTTTATCAGGCCGGCGCGGCCAACTCCTCCGCCACAAGTTACGCCATCGTCGGTCCGGCGGGACAGGCGTTCGTGCTGACTGTGACGCCTGCCGCCACGGATGCGGGCACCGGCACCGTCGATGCAGCGGGCCGCCTCACCGTCACGACCGCCGCCAATGCGACGGTTGCCGGCACTCTGGGCACCGCTAACGCCACGCTGAGTGCGACGGTCACCACGGCTACCGGTGCGAAACTCAATTTCATCGGTGCCAGCGACGCGCGTGTCGCCACTGAAAAACTGGTGAACATCGCGACGCGTGGGGCCGTCGGCGGCAGCGCCGGCGAAATGATCGCCGGCTTCGTCCTGCGCGGCGACGCGCCGAAGGCAGTCATGATCCGGGCGATTGGCCCCGCGCTCGGCGGCTTCGGTGTCGCGGGTGCACTGACGGCCCCCCGGCTCGAACTCTTCCGCGACGCGACTGCGCTTTTGTTCAATACGGGGTGGGGTAATTCGACCGACATCGCCGCGGCCGCCGCGCGCGTCGGCGCGTTTGCGCTCGCGCCGAACAGCAAGGACGCGGTTCTCTTTGTTTCGCTTCCGCCCGGCGCTTACACGGCCGTCGTCTCTGGCGATGGCGGCACGGCCGGCGTCGCCCTCATGGAAGTTTACGACGTATCCGAAAATTCCTCGCCGACGCAGAAGGTCGTGAACATCGCCTCGCGCGGCTTTGCCGGCAGCGGCGACGCTACGCTCACGGCCGGATTTGTGATCAGCGGCACCGTGCCCAAACGGGTGCTGATTCGCGGCGTCGGCCCGACGCTAGGCGGCTTCGGTGTAGCGGGCACGCTCGCCGACCCTCAGCTCAAGTTGGTTGACCAACCCGGCGCGATTATCGCGACCAACGACGACTGGGGCACGCCGACCACGGCTGCCGCGGCTGATGCCGCGCAGATTGCGGCGACCGCGAGTGCGGTGGGAGCTTTTGCCTTCGCGCCGAACAGCAAGGATTCCGCGCTCCTCCTCAATCTCGCCCCGGGCCCCTATACGGTTCAGCTCAGTGGAGCGGGCACGACCACCGGCGCCGCCCTTGTTGAGGTCTACGAAGTGCCGTGACCACGGGAGGGGCGGTTTCCCAACCGCCCTCTTCTCGCCCGCCAGCCTGGACGGAAATCCAAGACTATCGATTAAAGGGAATCACTTTTTCCACACGTCGCCCACCTCGCCGCCGAACCAGCGCGTCGTAATGACTTTTTGCTGGGTGTAGAACTGCACGGCTTCTTTGCCTTGGATGTGGAGGTCGCCGTAAAACGAATCGTCCCACCCCGTGAAGGGAAACATCGCCATCGTCGCGGGCACGCCGACGTTGATGCCCACCATGCCGGCCTTCACACGGTGTTTGAACTCGCGCGCGGCGCGTCCGCTCGCGGTGAAAATGGCCGCACCGTTGCCGAACGCGGACGCGTTGGCTTGGGCGATGGCGGCGTCGAGGTCGTCCATGCGCATGACGTTCAGCACGGGACCGAACACTTCCTCGCGGGCCAGAGTCATGTTGGCCTGCACGCCGTCAACGATGGTGGCACCCAGGTAGAAACCGCGCGGCGCGTCGGCGACTCGGAGGTCGCGACCATCGGCGATGACTTTCGCGCCTTCCTGCTCGCCGCTGGCGACGAGGCTGAGGACGCGGTCGCGGTGGGCCGCGGTGATGACCGGACCCATGTCGGGCTGGGCGGCGGGCGCGGGTTTGTCGGTGCGGCCGATTTTGATCGCGCGGGCGGCGGTGATGAGGTCGGGGAGCAGGCGTTCTGCTGCGGTGCCGACGGTGAGAGCGGTGGAACCCGCCATGCAGCGTTCGCCGGCGCAGCCGAACGCGGCGGTGGCGAGCGCCTCGACCGTTTTGCCGATATCGGCATCGGGCATGATGACGAGGGAGTTCTTCGCGCCGCCGTTGGCCTGGACGCGCTTGCCGTGGCGGGTGCCGGTTTCGTAAATGTATTTTGCGACGGGCGTGGAGCCGACAAAGGAAATTGCGCGCACTTTCGGATGAGTGAGCAGCGTGTCGACCGCCTCGCGTCCGCCGTGGACGATGTTGAAGACGCCCTTGGGCAAGCCGGCTTTTTCGAGTAATTCTCCGAGGAGCACAGCCGTAAGAGGGACTTTCTCGCTCGGCTTGAGGACGAAGGTATTGCCGCAGGCAAGGGCGAGCGGGAACATCCATAGCGGCACCATCGCGGGAAAGTTAAACGGCGTAATGCCGACGCAGACGCCGAGCGGTTGATTGAGGGTCTCGCAATCAACGCTGCGCGCGAGGTTCTCGAGGGTGTCGCCGAACAGCAGGGTAGGAACGCCACAGGCGTATTCGATATTCTCCATCCCACGGTGCACATCGCCGCGCGCCTCGGAGAGCGTCTTGCCGTGCTCGCGGGAAACGGTCGCACACAGCGTGTCGTAGTTGTGTTCGATGAGTTGGCGATAACGGAAAAACACGCGGGCGCGCTCGACCGCAGGCGTCTCGCTCCAAGC
>CAMDDW010000131.1:0-3942 GCA_945893185.1 Akkermansia muciniphila
ACCACGGTATCTTCGGCGACGGCGGCGGCGCTGGGAGCGGCGATCCCCAATCCCAGCGAGGCCGACATGACGTGGCGGCTCACCACGCAGCGCAACCTCGCCAGGGCGCGCGCGCGCGGCGTTGAGCTGAGCTACTCGCAACAGTTGAGGTTCCTGCCCGGACTTCTCAGCAGCACCGGCGTCTTCGTGAATGGCACGTGGCTCCGATCGCAGGGCTACACGACGGTCACCAACGGCGTGGCGACGCGCAATCCGCTCACCGGATTCCTACCGCGCAGCATCAATGCGGGCCTCAGCTACAACCGCAACGGGCTCGACCTTCGCGTGCATATCAACGCCATGTCATCTTATCTGGCGGGGTTGAATCTCACCAATCCCTCGCTGGGCAATGCCTACATCAGCAAACGCCGTCAATTCGACGCCAACCTCAAATACAAGTTGCGCCGGAATCTCACGCTCTTCTGCGATTTCAACAACTTCACCCGCGAGGAGAACAACACCTACGCCGGCTACATCGCTCCGGAACGACTCAACACAAAAGGCATTGTCTCGTTCAGCATCGCGGGCGGCCTGACTTACAGCTTCACCGGGTGGTGACCGAGCTGACATGCCGCATCGGTTTGGACGCCTTGTCGTTTTCGGGCTCGCGATCGGCGCGAGCTGGAACTTGGCCGCCGTGGAGGATCCGCTTGCGCCGTTGCTCGACGGTCGGCCGCCGGAAATCGTGCGCGTCCTGCCCGCGCCGGCGAAGATTGCTCCCGGGATCGCGGTCGAGCGCATCGTTTTCCGTTCGCACGACAATGCCGAGATCTTCGCCCTGATCGCGCGGCCGCTGGCGCCGGGACCGCACCCCGGGCTGCTCGTACTGCACGGCGGCGGCGGCAGTGCCGAAGTAGAGAAGGCGCAGGCGTGGGCGCAGCGCGGCTACCTTGCGGTTGCGCCGGATCTGCCTGGGATCGCGGAACCGAAGAAACTGGTGGAGTCGAAAGGCCGCTGGTCCGCGCTCGCGTATGGCGAGGGGCGTTGGACGGCGGCGCCCGATGCGAGTGCGAGCGTGATCTTTGATGCGGTGTCTAGCGCGATGCGGGCGCTTTATCTGCTGCGCGCGCAGCCGGACGTCATACCGGACCGCATCGGAGTGGTTGGCATATCTTGGGGAGGCTACCTAGCGACGATGGTGTGCGGGCTCGCCGGCGAACAGGTGCGGGCTGCCTTCTCGGTGTATGGCTGCGGATTCTATGAGCTGACGGCGCAGCGCGACACGACGCTGGCCCAGATGCCGCCCGAGGAGCGCGCGCGCTGGCTGCAGCAACTCGACGCCGGACGACGAGCGAACGGGATCAAGGCCACTTTCTTCATTGCGGGCGCCGCGAACGATTTCTTTTTCTGGCCGCAAGCGGTGCAGGCGACGCTCGATGCGATACCGGGAGAGAAAAACCACCTCTACGCGCCCAACGCGAATCACAAGGCCCCGCTGCCCGGGGGCTCCCTGTTTCCGGCGAAGGCGGTGGAGCCGTTTGTGCCGACCGCCTTTCAGCCTTATCCCACGCCGACGGGTAACAAGGCTAACTGGCTGGCGATGGAGGTGCCGTTTTTCGAGTACCATCTCAAAGGACATGGCGAGCCGCTGCCCCAGGTTGCGATCCTGCCATCGAGCGAGCCGGCGCTTGCCCGGTTCGCGATCACGGCGCCGCGGCCGCTGCGCTCGATTGAGATCTACTGGGCGGCGGCCGGGCCCGAAGTGCCCAAGCGGGTTTGGAAGCCGGTGCCCGTCGAAGTTCGGACTGACCAGCGTTACGCTGTCACCGTACCGGCCGAGGCGGCGGAGTGGTTCGTGGTCGCGTCGGACGATCGCCCCGCCACAGTATCCAGCCGTCTGATGCGCGGGCAGAATCTCCTCCGCCAGCCGCTCGTGTTGAAAGAGGGCGGCACCGCCGCGAAGCCCGCGATCTTCGACGGCCAGGGCCTGACCATCGATCTCGGCCGCGACGTGACCGCCCACGCGTGGCGGCGCGAGGGCGAACTCTGGTATTCGGACGGGAAAATCTGCGAGTGGGCGCCACCGGACGCGGGCCAGTTCGCAGGGTTGTTTGTGGACGAGATGCCGCTGTCGATTCCGCGCGACCTCGCAGGGGAACGTACAGCGCCCGACAAGAAAAGCCGCTGTTACGTCGCGCCGGTGGCGCTGCAGCCTGGGCAGATGGGCTTCGCGGTCGACGGCTCGATCTATTTCCGCTGGCCGAAAGGCAAGATACCCGGAGCCGCGCGGCTGATTCTGCCGCCGAAGCCGGGCACGAGCGCCGTCACGATCGCGTGCTCGCACATCATCGTGCGCAACATCACCGCCAAATACGCGGCGAACGACGGTTTCAACATTCACAACCGCTGGATCGGGATCCGGCTCGAGAACGTGCGCGCGATCTCGAACGCCGACGAGGGCATTAGCGCGCACGACGACGTGGAGATGGCGGTCGATGGTGCCGAAGTCGCCTGGAATGGCTCGGTTGCCGGCGGTGTGACGGATGTGAACCGGAGCACGACACGCTACGCGAACTGTCGCGTGCACGACAACCTCGGCGCAGCGTTCGCGTTCGAGGGCGGATCGCACCGCGTAACCGACACGGTAATCTACAATCAGGCGCGGGACTTCAGCGTGGCGGAAGGCACGAAATTCTCCTCTGCGCGAATCGATTTTCGCCGCTGATCGAAGCCGAGCAGAAGACCAAACCACAAGCCTCCATCAATCATCATGAAGATCCCATCCACAAGCATTGCCTCCGCTACGCGGCGGCTCTTTTTCGGAGCCGCCGGCATCGTCGCCGGACATGCGCCGGTACGATCAAGCGGCAAGACTCCCAATTGCCGGACGCCCGCTTCGGCAAGAACCTTCTGCTGGAAAGCCCGACACCGTGATCCTCACCGGGCACACCCCAAGGCATCGGCTTTGCCCGCCAGCCGCTCGTGTTCCTCCACTCAACAACGCACGGTCTTATCTCCGTGCGCCCTTCCGATGACTCGCCCCTTCATCGCCTCCACCCTGTTTGCCTTCGTCGTTCGCCTCTCGCCCGCGGCGCCTGCGATCGTCATTCCGCCGAACGCGGCCGACCTCGCTTTTTTCGAAAGTAAGGTCCGCCCGCTCCTCATCGAGCGCTGCTACGAGTGCCACAGTGAAAAAAAACAGAAGGGCGGTCTCCGCCTCGATTCCCAACCCGGCTGGCAAGCCGGCGGTGACACCGGCGCCGTCATCGTGCCCGGCGATCCCGCAAAAAGCCTGCTCGTCGTAGCGATCAGTCGCAAAAACGAAGACCTCCAGATGCCGCCGAAGGAAGCGCTCAGCGCCGCCGAAATCGCGATCCTCGCCGAATGGGTCCAACGCGGCGCACCCGATCCCCGCATCACCGCCCCCGCCCCGTCCGCTCCGAAGATCGTCCCCATGACGCTCGCGCAAGCCCGCGCGCATTGGTCCTTCCAACCCATCACCGCCCCCGCCCTCCCATCCTCCGTCTCCCCCTCTCCCCCTCTCTCCCTCCCTCCTTCTCCGTCGCTCCCCCTCTCTCCTTCTCCCGTTCCCTCCGACCACCCCATCGACCGCTTCATCCGCGCCCGCCTCCCCGCCGAAAAGCTCACACCCCATCCTCCCGCCGATCCGCGCACGCTCGTGCGGCGCGCCTACGTCACGCTCCTCGGCCTCCCGCCGTCCTACGATCGCGTCGAGGCCTTCGCCGCCGCCCCGACCCCCGCCGCCTTGGCCGCACTCGTCGACCAACTCCTCGCCCGCCCCGAATACGGCCAGCGCTGGGGCCGCCACTGGCTCGACGTCGCGCGCTACTCCGACACCACGGAAAAATCCACCGACGGCGAGCGCCGCATTCCGTTCGCCCACACCTACCGCGACTACGTCATCGAGTCCTTCAACAGCGACCGCCCTTTCAACCGTTTCGT
>CAMDDW010000132.1:0-3710 GCA_945893185.1 Akkermansia muciniphila
TAGGTACTCGTGAGTCCGCCCTACAAGCGGATCAAAAACAGTCCGCCACCCGTCTGTCCGCGGGCCATTTACCCCTGAATTTCATCGCGCCAAGCTCGAGCGGGTCTTTTGCGCTGGGTCAATATCTCGATGTCGTGGTGCCGCTTTCCTTCAACGATCCCACCAATCCCTTTGTGCATACTTACCACCCGGATCACGATAATCGGGACGCCCGTCTCGCGCCGTCTGGTGCCGGGCAGGAGAGTTATACGGTCGTGCGCACGCTGCGCTTCGCCTTCTACGGTCAAACCGGTAATTCGAGCCGGGGACTTGCGCAGCTCTCCATGACTTCGGGCGGCAGCGGCTACACCACCGCGCCCACGGTGACGTTCTCCGGCGGCGGCGGCACCGGTGCGAGTGCCACGGCCAACGTCGCCATTGGCGCCGTCGCCAGTTTGACGGTGACGTCGGCCGGTTCTGGTTACACCTCGGCGCCGACGGTGGTGTTCTCGAGCGGCACGGCCACGGCCGTTGCCACGTTGGAGCCGTTGTCGACCACTTCCCTCGTCAACGATGCCAATACGTCGCTCCTGGGCGCCAGTGTCATGTCCGGAAGTTATGCCGAGTCCATTACCGGGCTCCACCGCAAGACCTTGACGGTCTCGGGTACATTTCTGCTCCGCCGGCTCAATGAAATTGGCGAGCTGGTGATCAATTAAAACCGCCTCCACGTCCTCCCTCCCGCCCATGCCCGCTCCCCACTGTGCCGCCTCTGCAGCGTCTTTTCCTATGAAACGAGCCCTCCTCTCCCTCGCTCTCGCGGTCGCCGCCCTCGCCTCGACCGCGTGGGCTCAGTCGCAAGTGCCCACGCTCATTAGCTACAGCGGTAAAGTCGTCGATGCCTCTGGCAACGGGATCACCGCCACCCGCACCGTGACCTTCCGGATTTGGGACCACGCCACGGCTAACCTCACAGTCAACCGGCTTTTCTCCGAGCAGCAGTCCGTCACCATTTCCGGGGGCGAATTCAGCGTCCTCATCGGTACGGGTTCCGCCGTGAGCGGCGAACTGAACGCCGCCGGCATTACGACCGTCGCCGATGCCTTCGCTGGCAGCAACCGGTTCCTCGGCGTGACGGTGGACGATGGCACCAGCGCGGTCGACCCGGAGATGTCGCCTCGCCAGCAGATTGTGACGACCGCCTTCGCCTTCCGCGCCAAGGTCGCCGAGTCCGTCGCCGGCGGCTCCGTCACCAACGCCATGATCGCCAACACTGCGGTCAACACCGCGCAGCTCGCCGATGCCGCGATTTCGACCACCAAACTCGCCGACAGCGCCGTGAGCGGTGCTAAGATCGCCGATAGCACCATCACCAACGCCAAGATCGTGGATGGCACCATTACCTCGGCGAAACTCGCCGGCAGTATTGATGCCGGTAAACTGGCCGCTTCCAGTATCACCGGGACCCAACTCGCGGATAATTCGGTCACGAGCACCAAGATCGTTGATGGTTCCGTTTCGCTCGCGGACCTTGCTCCCGGTTCCGTCAACGCCGGTAAGATCGTTGACGGTGCGGTCGGAATTTACCAAATTGCCTGGAGCTCCATCGACAATAACCGCATTATCGATGGGCAAGTTTTCCTGTCTAAAATGGACGCCAATTCGGTCGATAGCAGCAAGATCGTCGATGGCTCGGTGGCACTGGCGGATCTGGCGGCGGGCTCGGTTAACGCCTCCAAAATCGTCGCGGGCTCCGTCGGGCGCGACCAACTTAGCCAGACCGTAACGTCCAGCCTATCGAAAGGGAAGGTCGTCTATGGTCAAGGGATCGGTGCCGCCTGGAATACCCAAGAGACCACCATCGGGTGGCGGCTTACTCCGTTCGATTTGGGCTATCGTAAAAATACCTCGGCAGCGAACCCCAATGGCACCCTGACGATCGAACCTGACGAATATCTGGGACTCGAAATTCGTTACTGGTCCCCCCACAACCACCCTGATTATCGGGGTTATATGAATCAGGGTATTATGCAGATAGATATTCAAACGGATGGCGTTAATCTCAACGCCGCTTATCCCAATAAACCCTATGGATGGACGACTTCGTTTCAACAAGGAGAAAATAGCCGCTATTTTTTCTACCTCAACGAGCCGACTTTAAGTGAATGGGTTATCGGTTACGCCGATGATGGCTCATATGGTGCCGTGTACGCCGCTTATCCCGGGTCGCAGACCAACAGGCTGCCTGCGCCGTGGAACGCGAATCAGACGAATCAATCTTCGAACACCTATGCCGGCGGCCCGCCGATTTTGATTAATATTGTCAGTATGACCGCGACCGGAACGACGGGGGTCGGCCGAGTCAGGTATGGCCATGCGATGTATGTCGGCGAGAAACTGCGGTTTCAGGGACTGAGTGGCTCCCCAGACTTGAATGCCGCTTCGGTGACTTCGGCGGCGAATGGTGCCGCCGCTGTGACGCCAACCGCCGACGCCAAGGAAGTGACCATTACGGCCATTCCCGATCGCTATAGTTTCGAGTTTACCTTGCCGGGCGGTGCCTCGGCGCCTTCGACCGTGACGTATACCGGCACCGGCATCAATGGAACCGCCAAGGTCACCCATTACCCCAAGGCGAACATCAATCGCGCCTGGTTTGGGACCCATGGGCATGTCGCTCACAAATTTGTGGTCGAATACCAGTGAGGATCGGCCCTCGGATGTTCCCTCACGCACGCCCTGATTTCTAGTTTTCCCAGTGATTAAATTTATGCCTCCGTTCCTTGGTCGTTTGCTTCTCGTGGCCGTGACTATGGGCGCGCTCACGTCAGCTCAGGCCCAGTATGAGCTGAAGCGGGGGTCTTTCAATTTGCTCTTCTCCACCGCCGGCACGGTGCCCGGTGGCGCGAATCCGGTGACGCCGCAGTTCCGCGGGGTGCAGGCCTTTTCCACCACGTCCGGACCGCGCGCCATCACCGGGGTCTTGTCCGCCCAGTATCGTTCCCAGATTTACGATAATACCGGCAAAGCCTTGGTGCTCATTCGCGGCCAACTGGGTTACGGGTTTGCCATGGGCGTGCCGCGTTTTGTCCTGGGCGAAGTTATTCCGATCCCGACCACCAAGGAAATGAGTTCCGACGTGGCCGACGGGAGCTACTGGCGCAGCCAGCCGGTCGAGCGCGGCGAAACGTTTTCCCAGCCAGGATCCACCGTCGCCGGAACTCCGCGGAAACTCATGGGCTTCACGATCACTGCGGGCGGCAGCGGTTATGCTTCCGCGCCCACCGTGACCCTCGCGGGCGGCGGCGGTTACGGTGCCACGGCGACGGCCACGGTGACCAGCGGTGCGCTCACCGGGATCACGGTGACCTCGGCGGGGTTTGGTTACACCTCGCCCCCGAGCGTGACATTTTCTAGTGGTGCGGCGGTGGCGCTGCCGATCATGGAAGAGCTCGTGCCATCGGAAAGTACGTTGGTCGGCTTTACACTCGGATTCGGCGGGGTCGGTTATACCTCCGCGCCTACGGTCACGTTGTCCGGTGGGGGCGGCTCGGGTGCGACTGCCACGGCGACCATCACGGGAGGGGCGGTCACCGCCCTGACGATCACGGCTGCGGGCACCGGTTTTACGGCGGCGCCGACGGTGACGTTTTCGGCCAGCGGCGCGTCGACTGCGGCCGTGGCGGTGGCCACGATGGCGGCGCCGGCCGCTGCCTCCACCTATTTCAGCC
>CAMDDW010000133.1:0-3649 GCA_945893185.1 Akkermansia muciniphila
GCCACCCCATCCGCCCGGGCTGCGTAGGCCTGAAGCTCATACGAGCCGGACGGCAAGGGACCGATTGTAGTGTTTTGCTGAGTGCCACCGGTGTCATTCCAAGTTCCCCAGTTTAGCCAGGCGCCACCGACGGCGCGCCCGTTGAGCCCATGGTAGACGAGTTCGCCGGCCGGAGTCGCGGTGGAGTGGACGCCGGTGGACTGGCCGGCTGCGAGTGAAGCGCTGTCGAGACTCAAGCTCACGACAATCGGGGTCGGAGCGGTGACCGTGACGTTTTGGTAAATGAAACTGGAGACTCCGCCAAGGGCATCGCCGCCGCGCACACGGAACTGCCAGGTGCCGACGGTCGCTAGAATCATCGCCTTCGTCAAAGTGTTCGCTCCGGTGGCGGCACCCTCCCACCGGGTGCCGGCGGCAGCCGACCCGCTGATCCAAGCTCCACCGCCCGGGGCCATGTGATCGATCGCTTGGCTCGTAAGATTGCTATCGGGATCTATCACCACGCCAGTCAAGGTGACTGATTGCCCACCGGAGATCGTCGTGGCTGAGGTGGTGAATGAAGTAGTGACTGGATTGCGATTTACCGTGATGGACCGGTATTGGGTCCCACCAAAATACTGCACACCGTTTTGCATGGCGGTGAATCCATACGTGTAGACGCCGGCGGTTGACGGCAAGGTCAGCACAAAGGTCGCGGACGTGGAGGAGTTCGGTGAGACTCCGTTGATCGACGGATAGGACAGGTGATTTTCGTTCGAATCCTTCAGCTCAAGATAGTAACTGCTGTTCCAAGTCGTGCCACCGTTGTTGGTGACGCTGGCGGTCGCAGTGATCGTCTGGCCAGGCAAGCCGACGCCACTGCCGTCGGTGGGCAGATTAATCGTGCTCCACGCCACACCATTTTGCGCGGTTGGCGGCTGGATGGTAATGGTCGCGGTCGTCTGCGGCCCAACCGCCAGAAGCGTGTTCCCACTGGAGTCGTATTGCAGCCAATAGAGCGCCACCGTGTAGGTGCCGGGAGGAGCCAAACTCTCCAACGAGTAGTAGTTGTTGTTCCACGACTGGGTGGCGTGAAATCCGTCACCGTAGCCGGGCACGCCCATAATCTTGACCCTCAGTTTGAAGGGAACGGACAGCCCTTCGTTGGTGTAAACATACGGCAAATTCGCCGAACCGAAGGTGTAGTGCGAAAGATATACTCCGGCCTGCGCGGTCGCCCCGAGGCACAGCAAAAGCGCGAGCCCCACGACCCGTCGGAACGAGGTGAGGGAGCAACGCAAAAAACCGTGGGCTGGCAATCCGGCGTGACTCATCGGGATGCCTCCGCAAGCAGAGCTGGGAGCCGCTCGAACGAACCCAGGCCGATCAGTTTTCCACCCACTCCCAACACTGCCACGCTCGGGGCCTGCCGCGCGCCCAACGTGGCCGCCGCAGCGCCCGCGAGCCCGGACGGATCGTGACAGTGTTTCCCGGGAAACGGCACGGCCGCACTGACCGCCGCCAAACTCGGGGGCGCTCCGCCCAAGGCCACATAAACCCAGGTCGTCCCGGCCGGAGGGATGCCCTTGAACTTCGCCAGCGGCGCGACGCCGCCGACTCCCGCCCACACATTCCAAAAGCAGACAACCGTAACGGTCGTGTTCTTGGCAAAATCGATCCTCTGGCCATCCATGGTGTCGAGCGACAGTTCCACCGGCTGGCCCAACCGAAGCCCGAGGTCCAAGGCGCGGCGCACTTCCAGTTTCACGTCGTCGGGCAGGCGGCGTTGATTGAGCTTCGCCGCGAGGCGGGCCGTCGTCGCGGCATCGGACGTGCGCAGGAGACTGGTATACTGTGCGTTCACTTCGGAGGTCCCGCCGAACTCGTCAAACAACGTGTCCACCAGTTTCTCACGCGGCGTGATGCCCCCGGCGGCCACGGCCAGCGCGGGCGCGGCGGACAGCGTCAGACACTCGTCCGCGAGTGCGACCTCGTAACGGTCGCCCACCTGATTGCGCTTGTCGGCCCGAAACGCTTTGGCCGCCGCACGCGCCGCGCCACCACTGTCCGGTGCGCCGAGGCCCACCGCCGCCAAGCGCGCAAGGGTTTCCATTTTTTTCGCTTCCGCAGCGTTTCCGTGGCCCGAGTAACTCGTGTGAAAGGAGCGGGCCGACTCGGCCACTTGTTGCAGCCGATCAATCTCCTGGTCGAGCGGCGACTTCACCTTGTCGTCACTCGGGTTGGACGGCGTGGATTTCTGCGCCCCGGGTTTTGCCTTTTGGATCAAGTCTACCCAAGCACGATCTGCGGCCACGGCCAAGCCGGGAGGGCTGGCGGGCTGGGCGTGCGTCGCGAGGGTCATCCCGCCGAGCATGAACCAAGCGGCGCGACGCGCGGCGTGGAGCAAGGGGAAATTACTTTTCGCCCAGCTAGCGGAGCAAGGCGCGCGCACCGGTGTGCAGAGGGGTTTTGAAGGCATGAGATGAAAATTTTGGGCAGGGGCGTTCCCACTGAATTTGTTTTTCGCGTGCACCGGCTCCTAGCGGGCCAGCGGAGCGCTGGGTGTGACACTGCGCACCCGCTCACTGGCGCGCAAAAATAATTTTCGCTCCATTTGGAGCGGACATTAAGCTTGACGGCCGCACTCCCCGACCAGGCACGGCGGGGCCGGGAGCATCAGGGGGACGAAGCCCATAAGCATCGCCCAGAGGGGCAGCTCCTCGCGGCGCAGGCCGAGCTTTTCCTGAATCGTGAGCCGGTGCCGCTTGACCGTGCAGGGCTCCCGGCCGAGCCGACGCGCCACTTCCTCATCCGTCCTGCCCCGCCCCAACAACGGAAGCAGCTCCTGCTCCTTCGGGGAGATGATTTTGAAAAAGGCGTCCGACGCGGCCCGCACGCGGGCCATCTCCGCCCTCACTTCGGGACGAAAATACGTCCCGCCGGTCCGCAGGGCCGCGAGCGCCGCGCCGAGCTGCTCCGGTGCGGCGGGCGTTTTCCAGACCAGTCCCGCCAGCCGCCCCTCCCTTGCCCGGTGCATCGCCACGGGATCACACCGCCGCGTCAACGCGAGCACGCGGGGCTTTTCGGGCAAAGCCGCCAACTGCTCGATCACGTCGAAGCCGTCGTCATTCTGTAGCCACAATTCCAACACCACGATCGGCCGGTCCCAGCTCCCTGCACCGCCGCAGGCCGTCGGCCCGCGTCAACGCGGTGACCACCCGTATACGGACGGACACCGCCAGCGAAGCCGCTGTTCGGCGCAGGATTTCACCCCACCAGAAATCCTCGTCACGGTGGACGAGGGTAATTCCAGCACCGTCCACTGAATTTTGGCTGGGGAGGGCCGGACGGAATCATCGGGCGACGCGACACGCATGAGCCACTGTTTCGAGACGCGTGCAACAAACTCAACGGACTTTCGATCGCTGCCTGAAATTTTGGTACCATTCAACGTGAGCCGAACGCGGCCTGGACATCCCACCCATGTCCCCGACTCGCGGACGCCATTCCCGTGCCACCCACCATTGCGCGCCAGATCACCGCGTTTGGCCGCTGCCCACCCACCGTTTGAATGGCCGGACGGTCCGACCCACCCCATGATTTATTTGACAGCCGTGCGCCCCCTCATCCGCCTTCCACTCTCCAGCCCAGCATGTCCCTTGCCCCCCTC
>CAMDDW010000134.1:0-6380 GCA_945893185.1 Akkermansia muciniphila
GCCCGAACCGTATACGCTGGATTGAGCCGGTCGGCACGAACGGCGCGCGGACGGTTGGACGGGTTGTTCACCGGCGTGAGCAAGAAGGCTCTGCGGGAAGCTTGTTTTGGCGGTCGGGTGTCTTAGCTTCTCCGCAACCGTGAATCAGCCTAATAATCGCAGCGTGAACCTTACCTCTCCGGTGTGTGATCGCCGCAAGGCAAAGTCAGGAATCAACGGTCCGCTCAGCGTGGCGGGTGCAGGGGAGGCCCAGCGATGAAATTGGTGATGGATCCCGCGGAGCTCCTGCTGCGTCGGCTCATGCGCTTGCTCCGGTGGCGGCTCTGGGTTCAAGAGAAACTCCAGCCGACCGAGTGGCAGGTGACGTTGCTGTGGGCGGCCTTCGCGGGATTTCTCGGAGCGCTCGCGTCGGTGTTTTTTACCGGGCTCGCGGAGGGAGTTCACGAATTATTTGGCTACTCGGGTGAGGGCGTGGGGGTGGTCGAGTCGATGCGAAAACTTCCCTGGTGGGGCTGTCTGCTCGTGCCGGCGTTGGGAGGGATGTGTGCCGGCATCGTGTTGTTGCTCGGCAAACACATCGCACCCGGACAGAGCTCGACCGACTACATGGAGGCGATCGCGATCGGCAACGGCCACGTCCCCATCCGGGCGAGTCTCGTGAAGAGTGCGGCGGCCCTATTTTCGATCGGGTCCGGCGGTTCGATTGGGCGCGAAGGGCCGATGGTCCAGTTGGCGGCGGTGCTGGCCTCGTTGATTGGACGCTGGCGGCAGTTTACGCCACCGCAGTTACGCCTGATCGTCGCGTGCGGCGCGGCGGCGGGCATCGCCTCGGCCTACAATGCGCCGATCGCGGGTTCATTTTTCGTCGCGGAGATTATCCTTGGAACCATCGCGATGGAGAGCCTCGGGCCCTTGGCGGTTTCGGCCGTGGTCGCGACCCTCACCGTGCGCGTGCTGACGCAGGCTCACGTGCTCTACAAGGTCCCGGCTTTTCAGCTCAATTCGCCCTTGGAGATGGGGCCCTACCTCTTGCTCGGGTTGCTGTCGGGCGTGCTCGCGCCGTGGTTCTTGCGGTCGCTGCGTCGCTCGGAAGAATTTTTCGTCGCGTTGAAATTACCGTTGGTCGCGCGGCTCACGCTCGGCGGTCTGGCGGTCGGTGCCATCGCGATCAACGTCCCGCAGGTGGCAGGCAACGGTTATTCCGTCGTCGTGCAGATTCTCAATGGCGGCTTACTCTGGAAAGTGTTGCTGGGGATCGCGGCGTGCAAGTGGCTCGCGACGATGGCGTCATTTGGCTCGGGGGCGCCGGGCGGTGTATTCACTCCGTCGCTATTCATGGGGGCGAGCGCCGGGTATCTGTTCGGCACGGCGGTGCATGCGGTCTGGCCGGCGGCAGCCCAAGACCCGCGGGCTTTTGCGTTGGTGGGCATGGGCGCGTTTCTGTCGGCCGCGAGCCGGGCACCGGTCATGGCAGTCATCATGTTATTCGAGATGACGCTGAGCTATGATATCATTTTACCTCTGATGTTGTGCAGCGTGATCGCCTACTACACGGCGCGGGGGTTGGATGCGCGGTCACTCTACAGTGAAGCGCTGAAGACGAAGACGGCCGCAGCCGAGTCGGTGGCCCCGTTTTCGCATGAGACGCGCGTGGCCGATTTGATGCGGGTGAAACCGCCGGTGGTGGCCGAGACGGCGCGGTTCGCCGAAATTGCCCGGGTCTTTCTCGGTGTCCGGGTGAACAACCTCTATGTCGTCAACGCCGAGGGTCGGTTCTTGGGGGTGGTCTCGCTCCACGACATCAAGCCGTATTTGGGCGAGCCCGATCTCGCGCAACTCGTGATTGCGCGCGACATTCTGCACGAAGATTTCCCGCGGTTAACGCCCGATCAACCGCTCACGGCTGCGCTCGGAGGGTTTCTTGGCATTGTGGCTGAGAGACTGCCCGTGGTCGGGATCGACGGCACGCTCCGCGGCAGTCTTTCCAAGGGGGATTTACTTTTGGCGTTGGTGGAGAAGCGGAAGAAACCGGTCGTGGCCTGACAGGGCGGCGAGGGCAGGTGATAGCCCGCTTTACATCCGCGGGGGACTTGTTTGCGGGGGACCGAAAGAGTGAAAATGATTTTGGGAAGAATTGAACACAATGTGCAGGAACGCGTCTTTCTCAGTGGTAGTTCACAGTGCAGGTTAGGTCAGGGAAGGCCGTCCAAGGGGTTGGGCGGCCTTCTTTTTTCATGACGTTCCCCGGACGCAGCAAACGTCAGTGCCGCCGTGGTGGGTTTCACGGCGTTTGGAACCGGAGGAAATCAGTGGGATGTGGAGTCGGTGCCCGTCGTCCAACGAACCCGTAGCGAATGCCGACTCCGGTCGTGATTTGCCGATGGTGGGCCCCACTTTGTTTGGCGCTTCGGCCAAACACCCCCGTCACGGTCGGTGGTTATTTTCCAGCTGTCGGCCCCTCCGCCGAACGCAACGCCAAGGCCAACCCCACGACACCAACCCAACCCCAGCCAACTCGTTCCCGATGAACTGCATTTTCGGCTTCCGTTTTTCTTCCGGCACCCTACTCCTTTCCGTTCTTCAACGGAGAGGTGGCAGAGTGGTCTATCGCACCTGACTCGAAATCAGGAGTGGGGCAACCCACCGTAGGTTCAAATCCTATCCTCTCCGCCAATTCTCTCATAGGTAAATCCGAAATCCTCCTGACAAATTCCGGTCAGGAATTTCTGAAAATCGCCACATTGCCCTCCCCTAAAAGGCTCAAGCTCTCGGCTCATGCTGCTCGTCGTGGCATCACCGTGCGACGGGTGCGGAACGTCCACGGCGGAACGGACTACGGCTACGGATGGTTGGTCGTGTTACCGGCAAAAGTCACCGGCGGCAAACGCCTGCGGAAGCAGTTCAAGTCCACCGAGACCAAGGAGGCGGTCAATTTCGCCGAGGGTGCAGCCAACAAGGCCGTTCAGCTGGGACAGACAGCATTCTCGATGTCCGTAGACCAGCAGGTTGAGGCAGAAGCCGCCCTGAAGAGGCTCCTGCCGCACGGGGTCACGCTCCGAGAAGCGGTCGACTGCGCGATCCTCCACTTGCGGCCTGCTGGGGGCGATATCTCGTTCAAGACGCTCCTCGTCCGCCTGCTGGCTGAAAAAGCCCGTAAATCCCGCAGAACCGCGAGCATTGGGGCCATGCGCTTCTACATTGGCGCTCTGGTCCGGCAGTTCGGCGACGAGACCTTGGTCAAGAGCGCCACGCCCGAGGCACTGCGCGAGTGGGTCGACTCTCTGCAGACTGCAGGAGCAAGCCCAAGGCATGTCCTCAACCACGTATCGTACGCCAAGCTGTTTTTTCGATACGCGCTCGCGCAGCGGTTCGTTGGCGAAAGCCCAGCCAGTCAGCTGGAAGCCCCGCACATCGAAGGTAAGCCGCCCTCGATCCTGACTCTGCCCGAGACTCGCCGCCTGCTGACGACCTCGCTGCTGCCCGAGCACTTGCAGGTCATGCCAGCAGTTGTGCTGGGCTTGTTCTGCGGGCTCAGGACCGAAGAGATCGCACGGCTGCGGTGGGAGCACGTCGACCTCAAGCGCCGCAAGATTACGATCTCCCCCGAAGTCGGTAAGAACCGCCGAGCGACCGATTGGCGCTATCCGGTCATCCCAAAGGGCGCGGTCGAGTTCCTTCAGCTCGCACCGCAGAGGGAAGGCCCAGTGGCACCGCCGTGCTTCCAAGCCTGCCTCACGGCGATGCACTTGGCCGCAAAGTTCGAGAACTGGAGGGGCACGCACTCGAACGCAAAACGGCACTCGTTTGGCTCTTATGCGTGTGCCCTGCACGGTGCCGATTGGACCGTCGGACAGATGGGCAATTCGGTTCGCATGCTGGTCCGGCATTACCAGAACACTGCAGTCACGAAGCGTCAGGCCAATGAGTACTTCGGGTTAACTCCTGAAAGCATCGATAAGTCGAAAGCTCCGATAATTCAGTTTCCTGACCGTGCGTATGGCCGACACGTAGGAACTAACTGTTAATTGTTCAATTGCCTGCTGATTATTGGCTTCTGCTGATACTTTTCACCGCACCCATTCAAATGCTAGAACACGTAAACGAATTAATTGCGCTAAGAAATCATCTTAGCAGTTACCGCTCGTTGGATGAATTGAAAACCTTAGCAAACGAGCTAGAGAGGCAGATGAGGTTAGCATCATTGAAGCTTCCGATTGGGCGTGACGAAGAAGTTGATTTTTGCCGGCTTTGCGCTCGTTGTCCAAGAGACTCAATTGGTCAAATCGCGTGGATGGCTTGGCGAAAATTAAAGGACGCGGAATTCATGATTTCTAAGGGGCGATCGGTCAATGCCATGAGGCCCATATACGAGGCCGGAAAAAATCTCGGCAGGCTTATTGAACGGAATAGGTTAGCCGCTGGGCCTAAGAAAAGAAATAAACAGTCGTCGTATTTTGAGGCAATCGATTGTGCCTTCATCAAATTTTGCGATGAACTGTCCAGCCGTAAACACCAGCGGTCTCCTTCGATTTTTAACTCAAAAGTAGCTCATGAGAATGATAAGGGAGCCTTTGGTGAAATCGAAAGAGCTCGCAGACAGGAAAATGTGTTTAGTGCATGGAAAAGTGATAGGAAAATTACGATCACTTCACGTTCAACTGTTAAGCAGCTACAAGAATATGCGGCTAGGCTAAAAAAAAATATGCGTTCGAAGTTCCTGCTGGCGCGCAAATAGGTTGAGGCCTGATCAAGGCCGGCGTGTGGCCTCACGAGAAATCTTACTGGACTCGAACGGGCGGCGTGGTCGCTTCTTGCAGCAGATTACTCGAATCGTTTTCACGAGAAGCCTTTTCGTGAACTCCTGCCTTTGACGGGCGGGCTAGGGCGTCGACTGAATCGCTACAAGATTCATCACCTACCATGCCCATCCATACCCATCCAAACCACGCCAGAGCCGCCGCCGCTGTTCCAATCGGGACATTCCTTTCGAAACTGCAGCTTCTATCTAAACAAGCAGATCTCCCCTTTGTCTCAACCAAAGAGGAGTTGGCGAAATTTTTGAAGTGTTCGCCGAAGCACGTTGAGCATTTGACCAGTAGACGGTTGCTGAAGCCCCTTCGGCTGGGGCGTTGCGTCCGGTATCGCCGAGACTCAGTCATCCGCGCTCTCGAGCAAATGGAGGTATCCCACAAATGAGCACCTCCCCCACAACCCGACCCGCCAAGAAAAAAGGCCCGACTGGCAGCTTGGGCCAAGCCCCTCGAAACGCTGGGGGCCTCATTTTGAGCGGAGGTAAAACCACATGAACCTCCTACCCAATAAACAAGAAACCCCTAGCGTTGGCGCGCAGGGGGGCTCTCGCACTTCCCAAATGACTCCCTCCCAACTCGCCGCAGCCCTTGGACGCCTGTCCAAAGGCAAAAAGAAAAACCTGTCGAAGGCTGAAATAGCCCGACGGACCAAGCAGCTCGCCGAAGCGCGGAAGTTGAGGTGGGTCAAATGAGCCCGCGCTACTTCAGCGGCCTCGCCAGTCAACTCGGGCAAGTCCATGCGTTGCCTCACCAGACCTTCGCGGAACTGGTAGAGGCAACCGTGGCAAGCCCCGTGCAGTTGGCGCTCACCCGTCCCGAGATGTTCGCCCTGCCCGACGAGGAGCAGAACAAACGCAAGAGGACCGACTACCTCGTGCCCGCCGTGTTCAAGGCGAGCCCCAGCCCCCGCCAGACTTCGCAGGCGACGCACTGCAACGTGTTGTTCATTGACGTCGACGACGGGAAGGAGAGCGCACGCATTCTGAGCGTCGGTCCCGAGACCCTCTTGGGTGACCTGAGCGCGGTCGTCTGGCGTACCGCACGCTCGACGCCCGAGAAGCCCCGACTGCGCGTGATGGTGCCAGTCAATGGTGTTCCGGTACCGCATTACCCAGCAGCGGTCACGGCCCTTGCGGGACTGCTCGGCATGAATGCCGTGACCAGCGAGTCGAAGGTCGCGGTCCAGCCGATGTATTTGCCCGTGCAGTATCTGGATTCGACGGAGTCGCCCATCGCTTACGTGAAAACTGATGGTCAGGAGTTCGACCACACTCAGATCGCGCAGATCGCGAGCCTCAAGGGCGTGGAGCCCATGGACCCAGCCGACGCGGACGTGGGGGACATCAGCGACATCCAATACAACGTTGCAGTCGATGAAACGATCACCCTCGAAATCGCAGGGGATATGATGCAGTCACTCGACGCCAGCATGGGTCGGGACGATTGGATGCGTGTCGCCATGGGGCTACGCCATCAGTTTCCGAGTGAGACCGAATCCAAAGAGGCCTACAAACTCTTCGAAAAATGGTCGGGGACCTCCCCCGATAAATATATGGGTGACGAAGATAC
>CAMDDW010000135.1:0-5898 GCA_945893185.1 Akkermansia muciniphila
CATTTGCGCCAGAAATTCCAGGCTCGGCGTCCTTACCCGCAGACTTCCGACCAACGTCGACTGGATTGACAACTGCTTCGTCACGTCGTGCTCCACCCGCCCGGCGTCAATCATCACTCGAAAGATAGATGCTAAGTCCATTTTCCCAATCTCCACCAAGATCGCATTCGCCTCCAATACACCCATTGCTATGAATTTTCGCTGAGGGATTACGACAGCGCGGCGATCATTTGTTGGGTTTTGTTTGCTTGCCGCAACCGGAGCGACAGCGGGGTGTTTGATTTGCGTGCCGACAGTAGGCTGAAGGGTGACTTGCGACTTTCGATGCGTCCACAGCACTATCCCCAAAATCGCTACGGCCGACAACACTAAGAATCGCATTTTGTTTCGCGTCTTCATGGGAACCAGTTTGGTGCCAAGAGGCGGAGTTGATGCAGTAGATCGTCAATCTGGCTGGGTGCCTGGGTATGAACCACCTCACGGTCCAGCACGGCTCGAACCGCTATGGCTGTGCCCGAGAATCCGGGCAAAAACGTAAATTCTTGATTTTGCGCAGGGATCAGACCGTCTCCGCGATATATGCCCCAATTGGGTGCGTGCCCGTCCAAGAGGGATATTCTCGCTGCATTTGACATCTGTGGGAAGGCATACCCGCCCACTCCCGACCCCTCAAAAACGGAGTAAATTATCGGAATAAGTGACAGACGACCGAGATTCGCAGCATCATAAAGAATTTCTCCGTAACGAATATTGCTCGGTAAATTCTGCACAGAGGACTGAAGATTTAGATCACGGAGCGCTAGCGAATCATCCGCGACATCAAGTATAACCGGGCGCCGCACATCAAGGGGAGGCTTGGCCTGGCCTATCGAAATGCCATATACGGTCGCAACCGGATTGATGAGCCAATCTACGACTTGCCAATCGTCGTTGGACGACTCTGGAGTGCCTCTCCGGTGCGTATTCAGCCACGTCCAAATTCTTCCCATACGGCTCCCAAGATGAGGTGAAATGGTCGTGAGCAGTCCAATTACCGCAGATTTTTGTGGCGTGGAGACGGGTGTTTGAAGAAACGCGCGGGCTGCAATACCGCCGCGACTATGGCCCAATAGGACGATCTGTGCGTTCGGGTGCCGCGCGAGCAAAAGGACGATTGCTTCATCGATTTCTTGCCCCAGTTCTGAAAAAGTCTCGAAATCTCCGCATTTTAGCAAGGGGTTCGTTAGATAGTCCGGAGCGTTCGGATTCAAGACACGCGTGTTCGCGGCGGTCACACCCTCCAACCCCGTTCTCGTGCTTACGCTGTCGAAGAATCCAAACTGGAGGCGGTAGCACAACACGCCGAGTGCGTTCGGCGTCGGCGTCTGGGTTGGAGGATCGAAGGCGCGATCACGAATATTCACGGAGTTCGTAGCAGTTGTGCCGAAAGTTGTATTTACGAAAGCATCCCACGTAGCCGTATTCGAATTCATACCATGCAGCAGAAGCAGAATCTTTGGCCGTAGTATGGCGGGTGGACTTATCGTAAACGTTATTGAGAAACGATTCCCCGGCTTCGGCTCGCGGCCATCGGCGTCGGTCACGCCGACGCGGACCGTCTGCGTGCCTGGGGTCGTGCTCAACGCGGGATCGTCTAGGTCGCGCCAGATGCCGTCGCCATTGTCGACTTTGGTTTTGTTCGGGTCGGTGCCAATCCCGAGGATGTTACCCACGGTATCCACGGCCTTGCCGATGATGCCCGCGATGCTCGCGAGGCCGGGCGGGAGCGCCACCCGCAGGCCACCGGCGCCGCCGACCGTCACTGACGAACCAGCCGGGCCGGCCACGGTGACTTCGCCCGTGCCGGGATTGACCGTGATACCGCCGGGCAGGGCGATACTTGGCACGCCGGGGATATGCGTCACTCCCGACGGCAGAGCCGCACCGCCGACTGTGCCATCCGTGCCAATCGTGATTAAGCTTCCGCCGGGGAACGTGATGGTCGCACCCACCGGGCCGGCGGTGATCTTGGTCCCGTTGCCTAGTGTGACCGTGCCTGCGGTCTTGTTTGCCGTCACGGCCCCGATTCCCGGCAGGTTTAGGACGCATCCGCCGGGCGCGAGGCTGTAGCGCACGAGATAGAGGCTGCCGCGGTCCAGCTCCTGCGGGGTAAATTCGTTGAAGAGCGCGAAGATCATGCGAGTCGCATTTTCCGCGTAGATATGACCGCCCCCATTCACAACGCCTAGTGAGGCCGGGCTAAGCACGTCGTTGGTCGAGTAGCATATCTCGTAGGCATACCCGGGCTCGGGGTCGAATTCCACACCTAAGCGCAGGTATATCTCACCCGGATATGTGAAGGTGAAGCCTGATTGCCAAAACGGAGTGAACGCTGGTCGCGAAAAATCAGCGCTACCATCATCGTTGACGTCGAAGTAGGCGGTCCGAGGATACCACCAGTCATTCACATCATAGTCGTTCTCGTTGAAGGTAATGGTCGTCGCCGTGGAGCGCCAATCCAGCACATAGTAATTCAACCCGTGGAGACCGCCGGCGGGAATGATTTCGTCGGCCACGCCATCATAGACCTTCGTCCAGACGCCGTTGACTTGGACATCAACGGGCTTGTCGAACCAGACCGAGGCCGCCCCGGCGACCGGAGCCGCCGTCCGCACGCTTATCGAGGCCGAGTTTTCACTCGTGCCGGCGGCGGTCACGACGCGCACCCGATACCAATAGTCCGTATTGGCCGACAAGCCCGAGACCGTGTGCGAGGTCGCGATCGACGAAACTCCGTTGAAGATGTAGACCGGTGCATAGTTGCTGAGGACGAGATTGGAGAACCCGGCATTGGTGGATACGTCGAGGCGGTAGCCGGTGGCACCGGAAACCGGCAACCAACTGGCGAGAAATCGGGAGTCGGTGATTTGTTCGGCAGGCAACGCAACCGGTGCGGGCGAAGCGGCCGAGACTGTGAACGTGCACTCTTCGTTGACAGCCGCATTGTAGTTGGCGCCGCCGATTTGCGACGCGCGCACGATGACCGTGCCCGCGCCGGTGAGTGTCACGGTCTGGCCGAAGATCGTCGCCGGACCGCTGACCATCGAAAACGTCACGGGTAGACCGCTGCTCGCTGTTGCCGTGAGGTTGAAGGGCGCATCGGTCGTTAGCTTGTTGGCCAGTGCGGCGAACGTGATTGCCTGACTGCCTTTGGCGACCACCAGAGAGAGCGCGGAACTCGCGCCGGGGCCTCCCGCATTGGAGGCGGTCAGCGAAACGTTAAACGTGCCGGCTGCTGTCGGCGTGCCGGAGATCACGCCGGTGGCGGTGTTGAGAGTGAGCCCGGTGGGCAGGTTGATGGCTCCGTAGCTGGTCGGGGAGTTCGTGGCGGTGATGGTGTAAGTAAACGGGCTGCCGACCGTGCCTGAGGCCGCGAGCAGGCTCGTGATGGTTGGAACGACCGGCGGGGCGACGCCGACCGGAATGTAATAGGAGACGGTGGCGTTGCCGGGCGTCCCACTGGTGGCGTTCAGGTAGCTGACTTCGATGCGATAATTGCCGACGCCGTAGTTGGCTCCAAAAGAGTGAGGAGAGCTGCCGCTGAACGAGGTCGTGACCATCGGGCCGTTGGCGGGACTAAACAGGGTCCACGTGTAATTGCTGCAGTTCGCGCTGGGGGCCGTGGCATGAGCGTGAAACGTGATATAGTCCCCAAGATTGTAAGCGCCCAGGAAGTAGCCGCGGTGGGCGGTCGCGGCGTTGTAGCCGCTGGCCGTGCTGGCGATGTCGAAGGTGCCGGCGGTGGTCGTCCAGCTGGAACCAAACTGCCCATCGGGGTAGGTGATGGTGTGAGTGTAATAGCTTTCCCAGTAACCTGACTCCCAATGGGAACCCGTCGGCACCCAATGCTGGCCTGTCAACTCGTTGGGATCATCAGGATTGTCGTATTCGTCCTCCCAGTAACCGTCCTCCTGTTCGTGCCCATCCACCCAGTAACCATCATACTGGGCCACGGGAATGTCCGGGTAATCGTTGGCCTGCCAGTATTTCACCGCGAGGCGGATCGGGTGCACCACAGTCACGGTGAGAGTCGCCGGGTAGCTGGTCGCCGAACCCGCGGCATTGGTGACGACGACACTGTAGGCGGCGGCATCGCTGGTGAGCGCGCTCGTGATCGTATAGCTCGCCGAGTTGGTGCCAACGTTCACCCCGTTCTTGCGCCATTGGTAAGACAGCGGGGACGTGCCTCCGGCGACGACCGAAAACGTCACGCTGCCCCCCGTGTTGACCGTTTGCGCAATCGGCTGAGTGGTGATGCTGGGGGCGACCAGAGTAACCGCGAGGGTTGCCACGGCGCTGGTGGCCGTGCCCGCCGCGTTGGTGACCACGACGGTGTAGCCGGGGGCGTTGGCGGCATCGGTGGTCTGGGCATTGACGAGCGTTAAAGTGGTGTTCGTGGCTCCGGCGAGAACGTTGCCGTTTTTCTTCCACTGGTAGCTCAACGGGGCGGAGCCCGTTGCGGCGACCGTGAAGCTGGCCATTTGGCCCACATTGATGGTTTGGCTGACCGGCGGGCTCGTAATGGCGGGCGCGATAACATTCACCGTGAGCGCAGCGGCGGTGCTGGCGGCTGTGCCCGCCGCGTTGGAGACGACCACCGTGTAACCGGGGGCGTTGGCGGCAGCCGTGGTCTCGGCGTTGGCGAGAGTTAACGTGGCGTTCGTGGCCCCGCCGAGCACCGTGCCATTTTTCGACCACTGGTAGGTCAACGGGACGGAGCCCGTCGCGGCGATAGTGAAACTGGCCGTTTGGCCCACGTTGATCGTTTGGCTGACGGGGTGGCTCGTAATCGTCGGTGCCATCACGCTCACGGTCAGATTGGCCGCAGCACTGGTCTCTGATCCGCCGCTATTGCTGACCACTACGGTGTAGGCGCCGCTATGCGAGGGTTGAACGTTTGTCAGCGTCAGCGTCGCCGAGGTGGTGCTGGGGATGAAGGCTTCGCCTTGGCGCCACTGGTAGGCGGTGGCGAGGGGGGCACCGACGCTATACGTGACTGTGGTCCCGGATGCGACCGTTTGACTCACGGGACTTGGCTGGGTCGTGATTGTGGGCGGCGGGGCCACGCCGACGGGAATGAAATAGGAGACGGTAGCGTTCGTGGGCGTCCCGCTCGTGGCGTTTTGGTAGCTGACATCAATGCGATAATTGCCGGTGCCATGAATGGCGTCGACGGACCACGCGGTGATTCCACTGAACCAATAGCCCGCGATTTGGGCCCCGGAGGGAGCAAACAAGGCCCACGTGTAGTTGCTGCAGTTCGCGCTCGGGGCCGTCGCGTGGACGTGAAACGTGATCTTATCTCCTGGATTGTAAGAGGCTAAAAAGTAGCCGCGGTTGGCGTTCGCGGAATTGTAGCCGCTCGCTGCGCTGGCGATGTCGAAGTCGCCGGCGGTCGTCATCCAGCTCGGGTCAAATTGTCCATTGGGATAGGTGGTGGTGCCGACATACACGCTATCCGTGTGCTCCGGTTCCGTATGCGAGCCGACCTGCACATAGTCGCCGTCCACCCAATCCCAATCCTCCACCTCTTGTTCTGGCACCGTCACCTGATCATACTGCGCCACCTCAATCCCGGGAAGATCGTTGGCCTGCCAGTATTTCACTGCGAGGCGGATCGGCTGCACGGTGCTCACGATGAGCGTCGCGAGGACGCTAGTGGCGGAACCGAAGGAATTTGTCACGGTGACCGAGTAACCTTGGCCGGCTCCGTTGGCCGCGTCGGTGGTTTGGACATTGGCGATGGTAAGGCTCGATGAATTGGTGCCCACGTTCACCCCGTTCTTGCGCCATTGATAGGTCAGCGGCGCGGGGCCGGCCGCCACGACGGTGAACGTGACGGAGGCCCCGGTGTTGACA
>CAMDDW010000136.1:0-5673 GCA_945893185.1 Akkermansia muciniphila
GGCGGAGTCGGAATTTTCAACCACAGATATCACGGATGATTGGAGAACAGGGAAATATCCGCGCTATCCGCGTAATCCGTGGTGAAAGCCGGGCGGAAAAAGGGTTCAAATCCTAATGTCAGTGGGGATCTGTTGATTGCTCTCGGTTAGCGAGGGAGCCAAACGGGGTCGAACGATTAACTCGGCAGTCCGAACCAGCGAAACTCAAACCATGACCTTGCGCTTCGCTTGGGTGCGACGATTAGTTCGCCGTTTCCGCTTGGCTAGCGCAGTCGGCCCCGTGTTCGCAAGCGAGGATGACGGGGCATCGCGGAGCAACGCTTGCCGCAACATTAAATCATGAGCCAAGGCGCGAATGTCATAATCGAATCTTTTGCCATTTTGATCCTTAATCGCGTGAATCTCCCGGAGGATCGAATCGGAGTGGAAAGCGGTCTGTTCAGAGTTCATCGGGTGTGCAAATAGTGGGGAGAACGAATCCGTGTGCGAGGCAGATCGAACGTACCGTTTCTCGAATCGTCGCATTGGCAATATGGCGAAAGTTCCAAGTCAGGAGAAAGGGGATACGATGGTCGGCGCAGATCGCGATATGCAACGCATCATCCGCCGCGATTCTGGGCAGCGCGTTGGGGCGAATGAGGGCCTCGGCCAATACCACTGCGGCCGGCGTTAGCAGCAGTAACTCGAGTCCGGCCAGTCCACCTAGGCGTAGCGCGGCTGCGTCAGAATTCCCGGCGCCACACTCATCCCGCACCAAGAGGGAGGCGACACACTCAAAATTGGCTTGGCGGGTTGACCACCACCGCTGGGTGGAAAGCTGGCGCACCCGATTTTCCAATGAGCGCGAGGGTCGGGCCGTCAGGTAGCTGACGATAGTGGTCTCGATGTAAACGCGTGGTTTCATCAGGGTGCAGCACTTGCCCCAAACTCGCGGACCATCCTTTTGCCCGCGCCGCGACAGGCAGGGTCGCCAGCTGAGCTGGAGGGCCGGAAAAAGGGGTCAAACCCTAATGTCTGAGGTGCGTTCAAACTAAAAACTGCAGAACGAGGAACCGCTTATCTCCGCTCATCGACGCTCATGAAAGCGTGTTGAATGGCCCGCTATGCGAGCTGGGAAAAGGTTGCACTCACAGCTTCGCCCCGTCGCTTCCCGCTCATGATAGCGGTAGATTACTGCATGGACTGGCGGTGGCGTCCTTGGTGGCCTGTCCGGCGGGTCAACCGTCGAGCTTGAGAAAAGTCTTCGCTATCGGGAGAAGGGCGCGGGCCTTGCTGTGCCACGCTTGGAGAGACTTCAGGCGGTCCCGCAAGACTTCGGCATCAACCGAACGGCTGGCGGGAAGTGCGCGCTGCAGAGTAGTCAATCGAGAGCTGCCGGCGTCGAGCTGCTTGTTCAAGCGATTCTCAAGGAAACGGGCGGCAGCAAGGGTCATGCTTTACCTTTTACCTTGGTTGGCTGATGGGCGACGGTAGAAGATTGAGACCGGGCGGAGAGAGCGGGCGGTCAGAGAAACCTGAAATTTGAAAGCTGAGGATTCAATTCGAGAGCTGAGAGCTGAAACCTGAGACCTGAGGGTAAATGCGAAGCTCGGACTTGGGGCGCGGACGGCGGGCAATCTTTCAGAATGCCGGCTGCGGTCCGTCGGCTAGTCATCCGCAAAGAGGGGCACAAATCCGGCCTGCGCAAAATGCCGGTCTCCGATCAAAGCCTCGCGCAGGCCCTCCTGTTCCATCACCACAAACGAGATGCAGTCGGTGAGCGACCAGCGCTTGTCTCCGCGTTGTCCGTAAAGTTCAAGGCCGCGCCGGTAGAGCGCATCGCTGTCCGGAATAATCGTCAATTCGGCATCGCGCTCCATCCGTTCAAGGAAGGTCGCGACGGTGGTCCGGAATTCCGAACGCGCCAGCGCGTTGGCCGTCTCAACGAGAACCCAGCGCGTCGTCACGATGGTCAACGCCGGCCCTTTGGCATGGGCCACCACACGCGCGTGGTGTTGATCGCCGCTGTCCAGCAGCGCCAGATAGAAAAATGTGTCGGCAAAATGTCGCGTCACAGATTGCGCTTCGGTGTCCCGTAAAGGTAGTGGTCGTGGTTTTCCGCCAGGTCGCGGGGCGCATCCTTGACCGCCCCGATGAACCCAGCGTAGCGATCAGCAAACGTGGGACCCGACGAGGCAGCAAACGGCTCCACGCGCACCTGCGTGCCGTCTGGCCAGGCCACCCCAGGAGGCAGCCTGATCGTGTTCTTCTCCACTATGGCGGTGATGCTCATATTCTCAGGCTACCCAACGGCGGGGTAATGTAAAGGCCAGGTACGATCCGGGGGGCGACGGAAAAGGGGGCAAACCCTAATGTCTGTGGTGCGTTCAACCTAAACACTGCAGAACGGCGAACCGCTCATCTCTGCTCATTGACGCTGATGAAAGCGTGTTGAATGGCCCGCTATCCGAGCTGGGAAACGGCTGCACTCACAGCTTCGCCCCGTCGCTTCCTGCTCGGAAGCAACGAGGCTGAGGAAAATAAGATCATCCCGGGGCTTAACCCGGCGCGAGCTTCAGAAACGTCCGGGCGATCGGCAGCAAAGCCCGGGCTTTCTCATGCCAGGATTGTAGCTGCTGGAGGCGGGAACGAAGGGTCTCCGCATGGGATTTCTCTAAATCGGGCAGAGCGTGCTGCAGAGCGCTGAGCCGGGACTTCCCCGCAGCGAGTTGCTTCTCTAAACGTTGCTCCAAAAAACGCTGGATGAGCCGGCGCATCTCTAAATCGGGAGTAAACAGCTCCGACCGGTCCGCCGGCGCCGAAACCTCTTTGATGGCCCCCATCTCCCGCAGCACCCGCAGACCTTGGCTGACCGAGCCTTTGCTCAAAGTCCCGCGGGCCTGGATGTCCGCAAAACTCAGCGGTTGGGGAGACGCAAACACGATCCCATAAAGAACCGCCACCGACTTGGGCACCCCTAGCAGGTCCGCCGCATCCACAAAGAAATCCACCACGGCTTCCTCAAATCCCACGACGGACTCCGATCGCTCCTGCTTCTGGAGGAGGTCCCTCGCTTTCGGGGTCATTAAGGTCGCGGCATCAGGCATTCGGGCAGACAGGAAACGACGAACGCCCCACGTTCAACCAAAATTGAACCGATATCTGAAAATATCTGAAAATAACGCCTTCTCTCCTCGTACGAAGCTTTTCGCCGTTGCTTCGCGGCAAGAGCCCCTGAGGTCGCGACAGATCAACGGGGTCAACTTTTACCATTGTGGTGGGTTTACTACAGATCGGAAATCGGATTTTAAACCGCTAATTTGCGCTAATCGACGCTAATCTCGAACCGCGGATTGTCCACGGAAACCACGGAAGACGGTCTCGGAATTTTCAACCACGGATGTCACGGATATCACGGATGTTTGGATGTCCGGGGATCAGGGAACTTTCCGCGCTATCCGCGTAATCTGTGGTGAAAGCCGGGCGGATTGGCCGCAAAGAGGCGCAGAAGTCACAAACAGGAGACGGCGTTTTGAACCGCTCATCTGCGCTCATTCCAATTTGCTTCCAATATTAGACTCATTTGCCTGGAGGTAGGAGCCTGCTTGCGGGCGATCCAGGACGTGGTCAGTCGGTGAAAAGTAAAATCGCCCGCAAGCAGGCTCCTACAAAAAACTGGGGTTCGGCTTATCGTGAACCGCTCATCTGCGCTAATCGGCGCTAATCTCGAACCGCGGGAGAGTCCCCACGGAAAACACGGAGGGCGGAGTCAGAATTTTTAACCACGGATGTCACCGATATCACGGATGTCCGGAGAACAGGGAACTATCTGCGCTATCCGCGTAATCCGTGGTGAAAGCCAGGAGGAAAAAGGGGGCATGTTTTGGGTTTTGGAGCGACCGCACGTTTCGTCTTCAGATCCACATCAGAGGCACAGGGGGATGACGCGACAGATAGAGGAGACTCGGAAGTCAGCGGCTAAAAGCTAGAGGCCGTTTTGTCCGCATAGTTGCGGCGAAGGCGGGATGCTCAGGGCCGACCACCGCCGGGGGAGTCCTGTGAGAGCATCTCTTGTTCGATGATTCGCTCCATCTCGCTGGCGAGGCTGGAGCCTTTATTTCGCGCCACGTCGTAAACGATGTAATAATCTGCTCCGAAATAATCGTGAATGAGGCGGTCTCTCATTCCAGCCATTTTCTTCCATTCGACCTGCGGATATTTTCTTCGAAAATCATCGGGGACCTTTTTGGTCGCCTCACCGATAATCTCTATCGCCCGCACACATGCCCGTTTCAACACTTCGTCTTCAATAAATGTTTCCTGGGAGATGCCTTCGATGGCGGCCGCCAAAAAGCGCCCCTCCTCTCGAATATGCCGCAGATATTCAAGTATCGAGATCGACATACTTCACTCCTTCGCGGATGTGGGGAGCAAGATAAGGGCTGAGGGAGTCCTCTGTCACCAGATCGACGGGCCGACGAAAGGCCTCCTCAAGCACTTCACCGACAAGAAAGAGATTATCAAACGTCCGGGCGCCTGATCGGAACGTCACCAGCACATCTACATCGCTGGCCTCATTTTCCTCCCCACGAGCAAAAGAACCGAATATGCCCAGACGCTGGACGCCGGCAGCGAGGAGCCGTGATCTCACAGGGGATATGGTAGATTCAAACATTGCGGTAGCTAGCGCTAACAAAAAACGCAGACGGCAGCCAAACGGAGCAGGTTTTAATGTTTAGTACTACCCTGATCTGGGCTTGGCTTTTAACTCGCCCCATCGCGTGGGCGACCAGGTCGCGGCACAATCAACGGGGTTAGCCCCTAACCTTTCTGGTGCGCTCATCAAGCTGGTCTAAATCTGTCAGGCTGAAAATAGCCAAAATCCGAAGGTCGGACTCAGCGTTTTCAACTACGGATGGCACGGATATCACGGATGAGTTGAACATCCACGTTAGCATCTTCACTGTCTTCGCGGCGATAAAGTTCCCCATGCCGCCGTTGATCCGACCGGCTGAAAGAATCACCGGCGGATAATAGCTCAAGCTCTCGGCCTCGTGAGTGAGGCAATTATTTTTAGTTTTTTTGCACCGCTACATTTAGACGGCGCTCACCACCCGTGCGCCATTCGGACGCACCGGCGAAGAATACTGCGGCGCGCTGTCAAAGTTTGCCGACACCGGCTTCGACCAAAGGATAACGGCCGGTCACGGCGTCAAATATCCAAACATCTTCGTCGATCTCCTCCCAGCGCAAGGCCCTGCCTCCGACCCGTAGTTTTACCGTCGCCAATTGTCCCGGAGCTGCCGCAGCCAAGCGGGGATAATACTGCACCGGAAAAGTGTGCGTCGCGCCGTCAAGCAGGCGCAGACAAACTTGGCCGTCACGCACGACCGCCTCCACTGCGATCATCTCCTCATTGTTTCGGTCCATGATAGTCATGCCATTTTTGGATCAGAGTGACTTGGTGGCTTCGAACGATTTGCGCAAGTTCATTGATCTCGTGAGGAGCAAAGCCATAATTGCGGGCCAACTCAAGCGACTGGAGCCAAAACTTGGCCTCTTTATCGTCGCGTTCCACATGAATGTGCGGAGGCTCCCCCGGCTCGCGAGTGTAAAAGTGGAAACGATAAGGTCCGATGCGCAGAACGGTCGGCATACTCGTCAGTTGGCTTTATTCAGGCAGTTTGACTCTTT
>CAMDDW010000137.1:0-3302 GCA_945893185.1 Akkermansia muciniphila
AGACCGTGCTCGGCCCAGTAAAGCAGGTGGTCCAGTGCTCCGGTGCGATCGGCAAGGCTGAGCGAGTCGAGCGTTTCGCGGGCGCTCAAGGGCGTTTGGCTTCCGAGGAGGTTGCCGCGATGCCGAGCCCAGCCGCGCACGATGGGTTGTAAGAGGAAGAGGAGGGCCACCAGCGGCCGTGACCAGAAGCGGGATTTGCTAGACGGAATTTCTGCTTGGAGAGCCGCTGTGATGCTGAGGCCTAGCGAAAAGAGCAGGCTGGCCACGCCCAGGGTCCAGACGAAGGGCACTACGGCACTGACGACCAGTAGGGGTAGGGTGACCAGGACATGAAATTCAAGGCTGGTACCTACAACTAGGGTGAGGCTGGTGTCCCGGGTGTAGATGCTTTGAAAGGGGGCGCTGCCGAAAATACCGTGGTAAATGACCGGTCGGCGGGTCTCCACGCCGATCTTGGCAGCGGTGTAGATACGGCCATGCCACATGGATCCGCCGAAACGGTTGAAATTCTCGGGGTGACGGCGCTCGAGTAGGGATTCGGCCTCGCCGTAGCCGGTTTGTTGTTTGAGGTAGGCGGCGACGGTGTTGCGTCGGTAGTGCCAAACGAAACCGGCCGAGCTGAACCCGATCTGGTAGCCTCGTTGTTGGAGCCTCCAGCAAATATCCACGTCATCGCCGGCTTTGCGGTAAATGGGATTGAAGCCGCCGATCTCCCGCAACGCCCACCGGTAGAACGCCATGTTGCAGCCGGGGATGTGCTCGGCGATACGGTCGTTGAGCATCACGTGGGCGGGGCCTCCCGGAGAAACCATGACCGCCGCGGCTGTGGGGGAGTCGTCTGGGGGGAGTAAGTTGTGACCGCCTATGCCCGTGAAGCGGGAGCGCAACAGGTCGCCAACCAGGAAAAAGAGCCAATCTTCGTCGGCTCGGCAGTCGGAGTCAGTGAATGCGACGAGCGTTCCGGTGGCCGCTTCGATGCCGGTGTTTCGGGCGGCGCTCAGACCAAGGTTCTTGGGGTGCCGAAGGCTGACGATGCTGGGGAAGAGGGCGGCGATGGACGGGGTGGCATCGGTTGAACCGTCATCCACCAAAATGACTTCGTAATTCGGGTAATTGAGGTGTTCGAGCGATTGTAGGCAGGTTTTGAGCGTGGTGGCTCCGTTGTAGCTGGCGATCACTACCGAGACCCGGGGAGTGGTCGGGAGCGGAAAGTACGGTGCGATGGCAAACTGCTGGCGGACCGTCTCAAAGGCGGGCTTCGGGGTTCGGTCTGAACGGGTCAATCCGAAGGCCCAATCCTCGATGAGTTTCCCGCCATTCCACCACTCGTCGGTGTAGGCATAAACCACCACGCCGGCGCAGCCGTTGCGAAACGAACTCTCGATCTTCCAGTGGAGCACTTCCGATTGCCGGGCCTCGCCCTCGCGGACGGTGTCGATCCCGATTTCTCCGAGGATGAGCGGCCGGGTGTCCGACAGCATTTGTAGGCGTGCGAGGTAGTTCTCGAAGGGCTGGCGGTCGTGCAGGTAGACGTTGAAGCACAGGAAGTCGGCCGACTCCGCCTGCAGGAATTCCGTGGTGGGGAAATTACCGAAGGTACATAGCAACTCCGGATCTTCGGCTTTGGCGGCCCGGATCAATTCGTCAAGGAAGGTGGCCACGGCAGCGGCGCCACTCCACCGGACGATGTCGGCGGGAATTTCGTTGGCCACGCTGAGGGCGAAGACCGCCGGATGTCCGGCGCAGCGTCGGGCGGCATCTTGGACTAATTCTGCCAGTTCTTGGCGTGCTTCGGCTGAATCTAGGAAGCATTGCTGGCGGTTCCAGGGGACATCCACCAAGAGCTTGAGTCCATGCTCATGGGCTAGGTCGAGGAACCACCGGGGTGGCACATGGTACACTCGCAGGAGATTGCCTCCGAGGGCCTGAATTTGTGTGAAATCTCTGCGGGTTAAATCGGGTGACCCGAAGGTTAGCCCATCGTTGCCGGGAGCCAGCGGGCCGTAGGTGACCCCCTTGCCATGGAACTTGGCGGGTCCCAGTCGGAAACCTTTTCCGTCAACCGTGACCCGAATTCGAGATGGTGTAGAGGCGGCGTTCACCGTGGCCGCACCCAACTGACGCAGGGGTGACGGAACTGACGGAGAGGATTGACAGGCTGCCATGGGAACGGAAGCCCCAAACCGAAGGGGTTCTAGGCCGCCGCCTCTTGCACGAGAGTCTGTGTTTTTCGCGAGTGCTAATGGAGTAGTGCGCGCGAGCTTCTCGGGGGCCGTTGTGGGCTTCTCAGAAAACCCGGGAGTGTTCGCAGATGAAAACACCTTATCCTGAGCGCTGCACGCCTCGGACAAGTCGCCTGCCTGAGCTTTGGAATTGTTCTGAGGATCCCGCGAAGAACTCGCTATCGAAAGTTTAGTAACTGCCTCGATGACGGACCCGTTGATGCCCTTATTGACCCCATGGACCCCATTGACCCATTCGGTAGAGAGATCTGCGGCATGGAAGCGGGTTTCTTGAACCTCCTGCGAAGCGGCGGAACCGGATTCCAAGTCCAGGTCGGGAGGTTTCATTCAGTCTTCGGGCTGGGAGCCCATCTGGGATCCACTCACAACCCGACGCCCCCTTCCATCGGTTCATTCACCTCGACCCAGATTCCTTTCCCCGTCAAAATTGTATTTCGGCCATTCACACTGCTCGGTTGCACCGCGTCATCAAGTCCCACGCATTCCAGTCCAAAGCCCATCAGCAAGCGCCAAATCGGCAGGGATGAGATCGGCAGGATTGGTAGGATTGGTAGAATTGGCAGGGATGAGATTGGCAGGGATGAGATTGATAGGGGTAGGGATGGCCGTTGCCGACCACCCCTCCCTCCGAACCGGACGGGCGGATTTCCCGCATCCGGCTCTCCAGTCGGTGAGTCACCCGCTTGTGGCGGGACTGGTACGTTTGGCTAGGGCTAAGGCGTATAGAGAGATTAGCCCGAGCTTCTCGAAGAACGCATTGGGATAGCGTTGATGGTCTAGGCCTCCACGACAAAGACCCTGACGTTTATCGCGGAATCGCAGGATGTGCCGCAGTCGGCCTCGTATCCATGAGTCCTCAGTTTGATAAACGTTTTCCACGCCGCCTTGGAAGTATCCATACCATCCTTTTAGACGGCGATTAAGCCGTCCCACGATAGTTTCCATGGACGTTCCATTGCTGCGGCAGGTCTCTTCGCGAATGCAGTCCCGCAATCGGCGGAGGCTCTTTTCTCGAGGCCATTTATAGCCCCGTTCGAAGTGCCATCCGAGGAAATCAAA
>CAMDDW010000138.1:0-3300 GCA_945893185.1 Akkermansia muciniphila
GCTGGATTTGCGCGGAGAGCGGCTGCCACTCCACGCGGGTGACGACCGGGAGCGGCTCGGCGGCGTGGACAGGTGCGAGCAGGAAAAGCGCGACGAGACTACAAACGGGAAGCAGAGTTTTCATGGAGCGTGGCCGCGCCGTTTTCGGAGCACCGCCGCACTCGTGACGTGAGAAGCGGGTCGAGGTGGAGATACGTTTGGTCGGAGATCGGGCGGTTAAGATCGAGATCGGTGACAAGGGAGGGGCGCCGTGGGCCGTTGGAGTCGCCGCTGGCAACTCGGTCTTCCCGGCGGAGTGCGCGACCGACGCTGAAACGCTGCTGATCACAGAGAAGCGCTTTGTTAAAATCGAACATCGCGAAATCAGGTATCTGCTAGTCGACATTGAGAGGGTAGGGTTGGGTAATCCGTCGCCGCAGCAATCCCAGCGGAACTCACGGGAGGGAAGGGCATTGGTACCGTGGGCGACGGGCACGGGCGTTTGCGAGCCGATAGTTCCCACCGCAGGGCCGGGGGCGTGGAGGAAGGAGCGCCGGCGCGCGTTGTTCGGCGGAGAAGCATTCGCGGAGGGAGTGAAATATCCGCGCGAGCCACTCGATCCGACTTCGTTAGAATGCAGACGTTTCGCGATGCTCGCAACGGAGTCGACGGCCACGTTGTTTTGCACACCAGTGATCGGCTGGTGTATGCCGACGGTGACCGTGCCCCCCGTTACCAGAGGTCGTCCCGAAGCGGAGATTAAGTTTACGCAATCGTCACGCAGTGCGCTTGCGGGAAAATTCGCATTCACGCTTTTTGAAGGGGCTATGCAGACCAAGGTTGTGATTGTAGAAGACGAACCCGATATCAACGAAGCGCTTTCGCACAGTCTCAAACATGAGGGCTTTCGGGTCTGGAGCGAGGTCGATGGCCGCCGAGGAATGGAACTTATCAGAGAGAAAACGCCCGATCTGGTGCTGCTGGATCTCATGCTTCCGGGCATTGATGGTATCGAGCTGTGCCGACTCATCAAGAACGACGCGCTTGTTAAGGGCACCTGCATCATTATTGTGACGGCGAAGTCCGACGAGAGCGACGTTTTGGTCGGCTTGGGATTCGGTGCGGACGACTACATCACAAAACCCTTCAAGACGCGCGAACTGATCGCCCGGGTGAAAGCGGTGCTGCGACGGGGAAGGCTGCGCGAAGAGGAGTCGCGCGACGTGATCCGTTGCGGAGAGCTTTTGATCGATGTGCTGCGCTACGAGGTCACTCATGCCGGCGAGCGGATTCTGCTGACGGCGACAGAATTCAGATTGCTGCATTTCCTGGCGGGGAATCCAGGGCGGGTGTTCACTCGCGACCAGTTGTTGAACCAAATCATCGGCGACAACGCGGTCGTGATCGACCGGAACATCGATGTCCATGTGCGGGCCATCCGGCGGAAGTTGGGGGCGGCGCGGGCGCACATTGAGACGATTCGCGGCGTGGGCTACCGGTTTTTCTCCCAGCCGTGAAGCGGTCCGGCGCGAGCTCGCCAACCGGGCCGAAGCGTGGGGCCTTTTTCTGGAAACTCTATCTGAGTTACTCGGGGTTGGTTATCGTGTCGGTCCTGATGATCGGAGCTTTGGTGCTCAGTGCGCTGCGGAACGGAGCGCTGCAGGACACCGAGGCGAGTCTCCACGGGACGGCGCGCATGCTGGCGTCGCTTGAAGCGACCAATCCGGCCCACCTGTGGTCGGAGCAACTGGGGCGGCAGGTCGCCGAAGTGGCCGGCGACACGGGGCTGCACCTCACGATCCTGTTTGCGAACGGCACCATCGCGGCCGAATCGGCGCCGACGCTCGATGTCGGCTTGGGTCGAGCGACACTGGACTTGGCCGAGTTCCGTGGCGCCCGGCATCTCAATGTCGGGCGGGCGACCCGTCGTTTGCCGGGCGCTGAGGTGGAGCACCTCTTTGTCGCGGTGCCGATCTTGCTCGATTTCGAGATGATTGGCTACGTGCGGCTCGGTCTGTCGCTGACCGGGCTCACCGCGCGGCAGATCGAACTGCGCGACCGCGTGATAGCGGGAACGTTGTTTAACGTCCTGATCGCGCTCGGGCTCGGCTTTTTCTTTGCTCAACACATGACCCGGCCGCTCGCCGAGATCGGGGCGATCTGCCGACGACTGGCCGCGGGCAATTTCGAGCAACGCATCGGCATGAAGCGGAGCGATGAAGTGGGCGTCGTCGCAGCGACGATCGACCAGATGGCCGACGAAGTGCAGCGCCGAATCGCAGAGGAGACGCGCGAGCGGCAGCGCTTGGCGGCGCTGCTGGCGGTGATGGCCGACGGCGTGATCGCCGTGAGTGCGCGCCAGACGATCGCCTACATGAACGACGTGGCGGCGCAGTTGCTCGCCTTGGACAGCGCCTCAGGTGGTCAGCCGTTTCGGGAGCGGGTGCGGCTCGCCGCGGTGCGTGAGCCCTACGAGGAAGCGCTGGCCGCCAACGAGCGCGTCGTGCGCGAGGTGCGCATCACGGGGCATCCGCAAGACCTTGTGCTGCGAGTCGATGCCACTCCGCTCCGCGACGCCGCTGGGGGGCCGTTTGGCGTGCTCCTAGTGTTGCACGATCTCACATCGATCCGGCGGTTGGAGGAAGTGCGGCGGACGTTTACGGCGAATGTCTCGCACGAGCTCAAAACTCCGCTCACCGCGATCGCGACGCTCGTCGATTCATTGGTGGAGGACGAGGCGATGCCGGCGGCGTTGCGGCGGAGGTTCCTCGGGAAAATCGGCAACCAAAACGAGCGCCTGAGCCGCTTGGTGCAGGACCTGTTGATCATTTCCCGGCTCGAATCGGAAAAAGAAGTCTTGGAAAGCCACCCGGTCGAGCTCGTGAAAATCTTGGACGACTGCGTGCAGACGTTTGCGGAAGTGGCGCAGAAGAAAGGGGTGACTCTCGATTGGGAATTGCCGGTGCCGCCGGTCGCGGTCTGTGCCAACGACGAATCACTCTGCCTCATTTTTAATAATCTTCTGCACAACGCGGTCACCCATACGCCGCCCGGAGGGACGGTGCGTCTCTCTGCCTTCGCGGCTTCGGGCTTGGTGCATGTCGTGGTGATGGACACCGGGGTCGGGATCGCGGCGGAGCACCTCGAACGGATCTTTGAGCGCTTTTACCGGGTGGACACATCGCGGGCGCGGCACGCGGGCGGCACCGGTCTAGGTCTGAGTATCGTGAAACACCTTACCCAAGCGCTTAACGGTACGGTCGTGGTCGAGAGCAAGCCTGGGGCGGGCAGCATCTTCACGGTTTCTCTGCCGCAGGCGCC
>CAMDDW010000139.1:0-3270 GCA_945893185.1 Akkermansia muciniphila
GAAGTGGCACGGGCTTTCCAGCCCGTGCGGGTTTTGCTGGGAGGAAGGGGCGCTCGAAAATGATCCACGAGCCATGGGCTGGAAAGCCCATGCCACGACGGAGGATGGAAGGGGCACGGGCTTTCCAGCCCGGGAGGGTTTTGCCGGGAGGAAGGGACGCTCGAAAATGATCCACGAGCCATGGGCTGGAAAGCCCATGCCACGACGGAGCATTGAATCAGCTCACCGCACGATCTTCAGTATCCGGTCATTGTAACTGTCGGTGATGAACAGCGTGCCGTCGGCGCGCACGGTCACCCCGTGGGGTCGGGCAAGTTCGCATTGCTCGGGCGGGCCACCGACGCCGGCGGTGCCTTTTTTCCCGGTGCCCGCGACGCGGAGGATTTTCCCCGTGGCAGGTACGTATTTGCGGATGAGATGGTTTTCGGCGTCGGCAATGAGGACGTTGTCGTCGAGGTCGACGCAGAGGTGTTTCGGGCCGCTCATCGTGGCGAGCAACGCGTCGCCGCCGTCGCCGGTCGCGCCTTTTGTTCCGGAGGCATTGACGACGGTGCGGATTTTTCCGTCGGGCGTGACCACGCGCAGGGCGTGGCCGTTGCGCTCGAGGATGTAGACATTGCCGCGGCGATCCGCCGCAGCGGCGCGCGGGTCGACGAGCGGCGCGCCGGTGGCGCGGGTGCCGTCGACGGGGACGCCTTTTTCACCGTTGCCGGCGATAAGGCGGAGTTTCCCCGTTTTGAGATCGAGCGCCTGCACACGGCGCAAATCGGCGATGAAGAGCTGCGTGCCGGTGAAATCGAGGGCGATGCAATAGGGGCCGTTGTTCTTCGCTTGCGTCGCGGGCACACCGTAGCCGGGCAGCGTCGACACGCGAGCGGAGGAGACGTCAACCTGACGCACGCGGCCGTTCCACGTATCGGAGATGAGGACGTTACCGTTGGGCAGAACAGCGAGGTTGTGTGGGCCGTTGAACTGCGCGGAGAGCGCCGGGGCGCCATCGCCGGTGTCGCCGGCGGTGGGCAGGCCGGCGATATGGGTGAGCGTGCCCTGCGCGTCGACGCGCAGCAGGCGGTTGCCCGCGGCCATTTCGACGATGAAGAGATTTCCCGTACGGTCGAAATCCACACCGAACGGCTCTTTTAATTTTGTCTGCAAAGCGGGAAGACCGATGCGATCCTCGATGCCGCCGGCGACGAGGACGATTTTTTCGGCGTGCAAGGCCGGCGCGAACAGGAGAGCGGAGAGCAAGCGCAGGGTAGGAGAGGATTTCATGGTGGAGGGAAGTCGGACCGGTGCAGCGAATCGAAAAGCGAGGGCCACGTCAGGGGAAAACGATGCAACGCCTCCATCGAGCGCGCTTGCGTGCAGAATTTTTTTACCACCGAGGGCACGGAGCTCCGCCACCGAGGGCACGGAGCCAAACACCTTGTCTGTCTGTGCTCTCTGCGGCGGTTCCGTGTCCTCGGTGACTCATTCCTTGATTATTCGGGTATGATTTATTCAGGATAGCGGGCATCGCTGCACGAAAGTGGGATGCCGTTGAGCGTGTAAACTCGCGCGTTCCACATTCTCATCGGCGCAACCCTGCTCATGTCGTCCCGTCGTGTTTCTTGCATTTTCCACCGTGCGGCCTTCGCGCTGACGCTTGGCGTGTCAGCCTTGGGCGCACCGGCAGGCGTGCACGTTGAGCTTCGCGAACCTACTGACGGCCCAATCGCCACGACCCCTTGGCCCGGAGAAACGAAGGTCGCCGAGACGTTTACCGACGAGGTGTTCGGATTTTTCGAGTTACCGCAAAAATATGTAGCGACCGGCGTGCGGGCTGATCGGGCGTTTCCCACCCTCTTCCGCGCGACGGCGGAGGTTCGCTTGCCCGCGGGGAAACATCGGCTGCTCCTGCGCTCGCGCGGCACGGCGCGGCTGTTGATCGACGGGAAGAAAATTCTCGAAACACCCTTTGCCCAGCCCGCCGCCTTCGCCGTCGGCAACGCCGGCGAGCTTCCCGTCGAGCCGCAGGAAACTTATCTCAACCTCGGCCCCGACTTCCGCTTCGCCACGCCCGGCAATCGCGAGGAGTGGGGCGAATTCGAATTCACCGGCGCACCCGTCACCGTCGTCCTCGAAACCGTGATCGGCGGCATCGAGCCCAAGGGGAAAAAGCCCTTCCGCCCCGAGCTTGGCGAAACCGTCGTCGCGTTTTCGCCGGCCGGTAGCACGTCGTGGTGGCTGCTCTCGCCTAGCGCGCGCACCGTCCCCTACACCGATGCGGGCTGGGCCGCCTACGAGGCGGAGCGCCGCGTGCACCTCGCCACCATCAACACCGCGGCCCGCGCCGCGAAGCGCGCTGAGTCGTCTGCGTATTGGGCGTCGCGCCGCACCGCCGCTCAGGCGTGGCTCGCCGCCACGCCCGAGGTCGCGGTGCCCTCGCTCCGCCCCGATTTCCCGGCGACGAACGCGATCGACCACTTCATCGCCGACCGGATCGCCACCGTCGCGGCCGAATACGCGCCGTTGAAAAAAGGCCGCGTCGATTTCTATCGCGACGTGAAGCCCATTCTCGAGACGCGCTGCTTCAGCTGCCACCAAGGCGCGAAGGTCAAAGGCGGCCTGCGCCTCGACTCCCTCGCGGCCGCGCTCAAGGGCGGCAAGTCCGATGGCCCCGCGCTCATCGTTGGCCATCCCGATACGAGCCCGATCATTCGGCGCATCACCAGCGCCGACTCCGAGGAAGTGATGCCCGCAAAGGGCGATCCGCTCCCGCCCAAGGAAATCGAAATCCTGAAAACATGGATCAAAGAGGGCGCGGCGTGGCCGGCGTTTCCGGTCGCGAGTTTCGCGCTCACGCCGCTCACCGACGACCTCACTTTCCTTCGTCGCGTCACGCTCGATACCGTCGGCGTCGTGCCGGGCGAGGCCGAGATCGCCGCCTTCCGCGCGCTGCCGGCCACTTCGCGTCGCGCCGCCACCATCGACCGGCTCCTCGCTGATCCGCGTTGGGCCGACCAATGGATGCCCTATTGGCTCGATGTGCTCGCGGAGAATCCGAATCTCATCAACCCCACGCTGAACAACACCGGCCCGTTTCGCTGGTGGATCTATGAGTCGCTACTCGACAACAAACCGCTCGATCTCTTCGTGACCGAACTCATCCGCCAAGAGGGCAGCGAGCGCTTCGGCGGACCCGCCGGGTTCAGCGTCGCTTCGCAAAACGACGTCCCGATGGCCGCCAAGGGCATCATTGTCAGCTCGGCGTTTCTCGGCGTGGAAATG
>CAMDDW010000140.1:0-13324 GCA_945893185.1 Akkermansia muciniphila
CCCGGATTGTTGCGATGGCCAAGAGTCAGGAATACGTCGATCTGTCCCACCGCATTCTGGCGGTCACGGCCTGCGACAAGGGCCTATTTCAGGCCTCCTTCTCGACGGTCTACCGGGTTCTCAAGGACGAAGGATTGATGACGGCGCGGCAATCTACGGACAATGTGATCGAGATCTGTGTGGTCCCGGTCAGGCAGGGTCCTCATGGCTGCACTGTGATGCGGTGCATGAAAAAAACCTATTCCTTGGAGGTCCCCGCTGGTCGGATGTCGGAGATTGAATCGGCGATACGCCAGTTCATGGCGCGATGGAAGGTGCCTTTGAAAGGACCATTCAACATCGCGAAATAGGATCGACGGCATTCGGTTTGAGGCGCGAAGCGGACAAAAATCGCATTCGCTCGCACACCGAACAACGTAAATGACCTGTCTTCGTCAACCTCGGCATTCAACGGAGTCGAGTAAAAAAAAGGCCTCCCTGCCTTGCTTTGGTGAAGAAAATCGGGTGGAATCTCGCAGAATAAGGTTCACTGTATGCCGACTCCAGAGACTATTGCGTCCATCCGCGAATTTCTGATCAACCAAGGTTTTGTTGTGCATTTTGCCGGCGACGGGGAGTCGATCACGGTCCACGTGCCGCTTAAACATGTCCGCCTCACTTTCGGTTTTCGTATCTTGGAGGAACAAGGACTCCTTCAAATCGAAGGGTACCTTCCTGTAGTCGTCCCCGAGGACAAAAAGTTGGCTGCGTCAGATTTCTTTAACCGGATCAATTGGGGTCTCAAGCGAGGTCGATTCGTGATGGACCCAAGTGATGGCGAAGTTCGGTTTCGCCAAGAATTTGGCCACGGCAGCGTGTCCAACAGCGTGGACATTGCTATGCTGTACTTGGCAAACGGTGGCCGTATGGTTAATGCGTTTTTCCCGGCTTTGACGGGGGTTATTTTTCGCGACACCTCTCCAGAGGAGGCACTTGAACAGGGAACCAAGGAGTACGAGCTCCTTTCCTCGGAAGATTAGGAAAATCGTGGCGCGATGAACTCAATAGGCGTGTGACGCTTTGCTGTACCACTGACCACAAAAGTGACAATGAACGGATTACCCGGAAGCCCTCGGAAGGTGAGAGAAGGTTCTTGAAAACCCAATGAAATCAGGCATTTTCATGGCGCTTTGATCAGTCAGCCAGGCCGATTCCGACCCTCGCCTCCAGTGCGTATTTCCTCGGGAAAACGAGGGTTTTCTGGGGTCAAAGGGTCGAATCTTCAACGGTTTCTTCAACAGAGGGGGCTGTCCGCCCACTCTCGGGTCATCGTCCGCCCACTGTCCGGGTCAACGCATACTCCCGACCGAACTATCCTCGTAGCCATGGCAAACGAGATGAAATGTCGGTACCGCCTCTTCCGTCGCAACAAGGCCAACTACTTCGTCTGCAACGGAGCCAACGGGGCCGCAGCCCTGAAGAAATTCGCATCCAGCGCATCCGCCCAGAGGCGCGCAGCTTTCTTAGCGCCGGATTCGCTGAGGTGGACTTTGTCCGTTGTATCCTCCTGGGCCAGGGTGTCGTAGTCCGGACCTACGAAGCAGCCGGGATGTTCTTTGATCACGCGATCCTGCACCCGGCGAATCTGGCCGAATCCATTGGGGGGCGACTGGCGGTTCACGACCACAGCCAAGCCTGGAAATCCGGCGTTTTTGCGGGCCTGGTCAATCCACGCCTTGTAGTTCGCGATGATTTTCTCCTCGTCCTTCTCGGGCCAATCATTCTGCCCTTGGTCGGCGAGGACCGCGCGCAATCCCGTGATCGCACAATACTTCGTCAGCGCGTGTTCCAGTTGAATAAATGGCATGCGGATGGACGAATTGACGAACGAGTGCTCGAACGGTTCGCCTCGAGCCGACTTGGCCCAATGTTCCAGACTCGTGCCGCCAAAGGCCGCGTTCAGCAACAGCACCGGCACATTTTGCGACTTGGCGACGTGCTCCGCGAACGTGGCCCAGAAGTAGGTGCCTCGGCCGACTGGAGCAGGCTGGACGCCGAAGTCGAAATGCCTCCCGACCGGAGCGGGCAGAAACTGCGGGTCGCCGGTAAGTTTGTAACGATGCTGCGATTCCATATCGCCCATCGGAAGCGCGATGGTGTTGACGCGGTCGTCTTCCGCTCCCGGTAGATTGATATCTCCGCCATGGGCGACCGAATGGCCGACGACCACGAAAACTTCGCCGACCCCGACCCGCTCGACCGTTGCGGTGGCAGAATTCCCATCGCCACGAGCGCGAACTTCCAGCGAATACCATCCAGCCGCGGCTGTTACCTTGCCCCGGTAGCTCAAATCGGAATTCACCGTTCCGAGCGTGCTCCAATCTCCGGTCTTGCCCGTGACAAGGTTCAGGATTCGCGCTTCCACAGCTGCTCCTGGCCACGCGCAACCTCCCGCGATGGCCATCGACGCGTTCCCGGCTTGATCCCGCTGAAAAACCAGCCGGTTCGCGGGCGCGACGACGGACAGCGTCCTTTTCGCAGCCGCACCGCCGGTCGGGCGCAGCCGCACAAGCGCGATGGCGGGGGCCTTCAACGTCAGGCGCAGCGTCGCGCTTTCGCCGGCGACCGATTCAGTGCGCGCGTTTGAAAAGTCCCTGGTGGCATCCACGTTGCGGATCTCCGCCGTCACACCGCCGGTCCATGCAAAACTTTTCCAATTCAAAACAATGTCCGAGCGCGGGTCGGTAAAGTTGCTCACCAGCATCGTCGCCTCTCGACCGTCCGCGCTGAGGCTGGCGGCAAAGGCCAGTTTTCCAGTGACGGCCCCGCGAATTTCCACGCGCCGGGGCGTTTCCACAAGACCCTGAAAGGCGCGCAGGGCCTGGTATGCCTTCAGCGGCACGCCCTGCTCGGTGAAGAGTCCGAATCCGCCCAACTCGCCGTGGAAGAAATTGCAAACATCTACCGGCGCGTCCTGCAACTCTACCAACGCGGCGGCAACGAATGCGGCTCCCGGCGCGCCTGCCATTTCTTCGTAGTATCGCTGGCGGGCGGCGGAAGTTCCCGATTTGGTGATCGGTTTCCACGTGTTGCCGGGAAGAAAATTCCATTCGTTCAAGTGGCTCTCGGTTTCGGTGAAGCCTTTCAAATCCAAGAGTCGCCGGATGGCCCGGGAGCGCGCGGTCAGTTCAGCGGGGTCGGCCGTGTAACAATGCCAGGAAAAGAAATTGAGCGGCACATTGTCCTTACGGCACGCGCCCAAAAATTTGAGAGCGAAATCCGTGGGAACGAACTCACCTTTCACAAAACTTCCGGTGGCTCCGAGGGCTGGACCGCCGACCTTCAAGGCCGGGAACTTCTTTTTGATGGCGAGAGCGACGATGCGATAGAGTCGCAGGTAGTCGTCGTCCGTCCCGCTCCACATGGCTGGGCGGTTCTCGGGTTCGTTCCAAATCTCCCAGTAGCGAATTTTGTAGTGAAATCCGTTCGCCCATCCTTCGTTGTAATGCCGAATAATACCGAGGCAGACCGCCGCCCATTTTTCCATGTCGGCGGGCGGATGGGCCTGCCGCTTCACAGTTGTGTGCTCGATGCTCTCGCCAAGGCGGTAAATCGGTTCCGCGCCGGTTTTGCGCACCGCGGCGATGTATTCGTCAGTCAGCCGGAAATCATAGCTCTCCGGTAGGGCGGGATCGGCGTTCGGGTTGGGGAAAACGGCGTGATGATCGACGACATACGGATTCGGCCAGCCGCAGTCGTGCAGGCGCGTGAACGGAATCCCCAAATCCTTTTGCTCCTGAATTACATCGAAGATTCCCCCCGGCGCCAGCGGCCCCTTGTTGATGCCGTGGAGCGGGCGAATGGCTCCGGTGTGAACCGAAAAGTCAGCCCTCAGAATAACATCATCGGCTTGAATCCGAGCCGACGTGAGGAGTAGGGCGATGAGCCAGCGAGGCGACCGTTTGAAGATAAAGCGGAGCACCCTCATTTTGTCGAAATTTTCGTTGAACGTGCCCGCAACCGCAAGGAATCCGATTTTCCAACCGACCGGAGAATGCAGACAAATCATTCGCTGGAATTATTTTTCATCTTTCTCGGTGGGATTCGGGGCGACGGCTTTTGCCAGGGTTTCGTTGGCGTTTCGGTAAGGCCCCCCTTCCCACCAGGTGTCGCTTGGCTTCCATCCCCGTTGCGTGGTCCAGACCTCCTGCACGGATTTCGCGCGATTGGCCATGGTGGAGAATGGAATCGCGACCGCCAGCGCACCGGACCCGCAGCCGACGTAGGTCAATCCGTTTTTCACGTTGTCAGCGTCATCCAGTGAACCGAGCATTCGTACCAGTTTGTAAACTGACCGCGGACGAACTGTGGCATCACGCGAAGGCCTGTCGCAGGGCCAATGTGATCCGGCCCTATCTGGAAGCCGTCGTCGGATAAACCCGCTCATGCTAAAATAGAGAAATCTTAGCCGCGCATGGCTCAAAAGACTGCTTTTGAGGCCTGAATCTGGGCCGGGAGATTAGAATCGTCGGGCGACTGGCCAGTGAGTTCCGGTGGGGGCGGCAAAGCGACCCCTTGAGGTTTGGTTCGTCGAACGATGATGGGACCGTCTTTGGGCACGGAATCGGACATCCTCAGGGGCCAGAAGAGGAGGGTGTTGACCGAGGGGCGGTGACCCCCCGGGGGATCTGACGGGTCAGGTGGGACAAATACGCTCCTACGGGGTCCCTTTATCTTTATTAATTATACAGGTAATTAATTTTATCGGACTGTGTGGCAAGAGGTATCTCGAGGCGCTTGAGTATTACCAATCGGAATGGTATACTATGATTCATGGCAAGCTCCATCACCACCGTAACAACGAAGATGCAAGTAACCATCCCTGAGGAGGTGCGCCGCATCTTCCCCGTTCAAGCAGGCTCTCGACTCTCTTGGTCCGTCGAAGGAGAGACGCTCGTGGCCCGGCGGGTCCGAGGCGTCAGTGAATTACGCGGCTGCCTTACGTCGGAAGTGCCGTTTCCTGGAATCGAGGCCGAGAAGTCTGCGGTCGCTGATAACCGAGCTAGCCACTACGCCTCCAAGCATCGCCGAGGATGAAACGCTACATCCTCGACACGAACTTGCTGATCCGTTTTCTCCGAAACGACCATCCGGCGATGAGTTCGGTTGCCGCCGAGCTTTTCCTCCAGAGCGCATCAGGAAAGGTCGAGCTGTACTTGGATCCAACGATTGTCGCTGAGACAGCGTTCGTCCTGATTAGCTTCTACAAGCAAAGCCAACCGGAAGTGGCGGATGCCATCCGTGATCTTATCACCGGTTGTCGTCTCAAAGTGCCCTTGGAAGAAGTCATGCTGGACGCTTTGGAGCGGTTCAAGGCCCAGCCAGTCGATTTCCCGGACGCCTTGGTGGCTGCAATCGCAGCCCACCAAGGTGTACCCGTCGCCTCGTTTGACCGGGACTTCGACCGGTTCAAGGACGTGAAGAGGTTCGAGCCCTCCGTTTCTTGAGCGGCCGCAAAGCAAGGCAAAAACCAAACTCTGACCATAGCCCAAATGCAGTTGTCCGCGCCGTTTCTGGGTCTGTGACCAGCTAGAGTCACAGCAAGACCGCCGTCAACGAAGACCAGGAGGAGTCGAGCATCGCCAGTGCGCTCACCTCCGAGCCTGCTTCGGTGGGTGATTTTGCGCTTCGCTCAAGGCCGCTTTGGCACCACATTTAATCCTGCTTCTCCAATGAAAAAACGATCCTGGAAAATTGCTGGAATCAACTTTGACCACTTTCACATGGGCGATTTGCTTCGGTACGCCCACGAGCATCCCAATGCCGAGATCGTCGGTATCAGCGACGAACAGCCGGCCCGCATGGAAGAAGCGGTCCGCAAGGGACTGGTCACCCAAAATCAGGCGTTCACCGACTACCGCGAGTGTCTCGAAAAGACCAAGCCCGACGTGGTTATACTTTGCCCGGCGGCCTCGAAGCACGGTGAGTGGGTCAAGAAGGTGGCTCCGTACGGGGCGCACCTCATGGTCGAGAAACCCTTCGCGGCCTCGCTGAAGGAAGCCGATGCCATGGTCAAATGCATGGGCAAGGATCAGCGCCTGATGATCAACTGGCCGCTCCAGTGGGTGGCCTCGCATCGCAAATCTTACGAGCTGGTCTCGAGCGGAAAAATCGGCGAGGTGCTCAACGTGTGGCACATCGGTGGCAATCGGGGTCCCTTGTTCCATGGCGCCGACAAGGATGAGAAGACACCCGCGCAAGTGGCCAAAGAGAAGCCGAACTCCTGGTTCTACAAGAAGGCTCATGGCGGTGGTTCACTGCTCGATTATCTGGGTTACGGAACCACTCTCGGTACTTGGTACCAAGGGGGGCGTCGGCCCATCGAGGTCACGGCCGTGGTCGATGAACCCACCGGGCTCGAAGTCGATGAGCACAGCATCGTGGTGGCCCGCTACGCCCATGGCCTCTCCAAGTTCGAGACCCGTTGGGGCACCTTCACCGATCCGTGGATCATCCAGCCGCAGCCCAAGTGTGGATTCGTGATCCTGGGCACCGAGGGCTCGGTGAGCAGTTACGACTACGACGACTACGTCACGGTGCAAACCCGCAAGCAACCCGTGCCTCACGTGGTGGCCGCTCCGGCAACCAAAGCACCCCACCAGAACCCCGTGCAGTACCTGCTGCATTGCCTCGATAAGAATGTGCCGTTGGAAGGGCCGGTGAGCCTTGCTATCAGCCGGATCGGCCAAGAAATTGTCGATGCGGCCGTCAAGAGCGCTCAGCTCAAAAAAGCCGTCAAACTAGCCTGACCAGTCGCCGGTTTTCGACGGTTGAGACAAGGCCAGAGAGGGCTGCAGGCTCTCTCTGGCTTTGTTGCTTTTTGGCAGGCTTGTTTCTCCGAGGCTTCCTTCCCGAGGTCGGTCCGGTCACACTGTCAGCCATTATGACCAAGGCTGTCATCCTCGCCGCCGGAAAGGGCACCCGCATGGGTGACCTCACCCAGGAGATCCCCAAACCCATGTTGGAGGTGCAGGGGCGTCCCATCTTGGAGCACATTGTCGAAGGGTTGAAGGAAGTGGGAATTCGCCAGTTCCATCTGATCACCGGTTGGCGCGCCGAGGTGATCGAGTCGCACTTCGGCGATGGATCCCGCTTCGGGGTCGAGATGAGCTATTCCCGGCAGGTGGTGCAAGATGGCACGGGTAAAGCCCCTGAACTGGCCAAGGAGTTCGTCGGGCACGACGACTTCGTGCTGACTTACGGAGACATCTTGGTGAAGCCCGAGACTTATCGGCACATGATCGAACGGTGGCAAGCCGGTCAATTCGATGGCGTGCTCACGGTGACTGCCGCCGAGGACGTCACTAAGGGAGGCTTGTTCTTCTTTGATGACGCGCAATTTTGCCTGACCCGATTGGTCGAGAAGCCCAACGCCTCCCAACTGGAGACCCTCCGCGCTGAAGGCTGGATCTGCCCGGGCAAGCCTGTCTGGTACAACGCGGGTATTTACCTCTTTAAGCCCTCGCTTTTTGCCTACACGGCCCGGTTGGAGAAGTCGCCGCGCGGCGAATACGAGTTGACCGATGCCTTGTCGGCGATGGTGGCCGAGGGCCGGTTGCTCGCGGGTCTCCAAATTGCCGGCCGTTGGGTCGATGTCCGTGACCCCGAGGTCCTTGCCTCGCTCCAAGCATGAGTTCATCCCCCACGTCTCCAGCCAGTCCAGCGAAGCCCCGCCTGCGTTTGCGACTCACCCCGGCCGCCGAGTACGCGATCCGAGCAGGTCACCCGTGGGTGTATGCCGAACGCATCCGTGAAAAAAATCGGGAAGGGGATTCTGGCGAAATCGCCGTCGTGTACGACCGCAAAGACCGCTTCCTGGCTCTCGGACTCTACGATCCGGATTCTCCGATCCGCTTCCGCTCTCTCTACTCCGGCAAACCGGTGATGGTCGACGACGACTGGTGGCGTGCCCGCGTGGCGGCGTCTTTGGCCCGCCGTGAAGGCGTCGTGACCGACCAGACCAACGGCGTGCGATGGATCAATGGCGAGTCGGATGGTTGGCCTGCCATGGTGGTGGATCAGTACGCCAGCACGTTGGTCCTCAAGCTGTATTCGGCCGTTTGGTTGCCGCGCATCGCCGACCTGACCCGTTGGCTGCGTGAATTTCTTAAGCCCGAACGCATCGTGTTGCGGTTGAGCCGCAACGCCACCACGAGCTTCGAACAGGCCGGTTATCAAGATGGGCAAAACCTTTGGGGTGAGGACACCTCGGGTTCGGTGGTCTTTCTGGAGGACGGCATCCAGTTCTGGTCCGACGTGGTGAAGGGTCAGAAAACCGGCTTCTTTCTCGACCAGCGCGACAATCGTCGGCGCATCGGGCAGTGCGCGGCCGGTGTGGACGTGCTCAATGCTTTTAGTTTTAGCGGCGGGTTCTCACTGCATGCGGCTCGAGGAGGCGCACGCAGTGTGACCGATCTCGATATTTCCCCGCACGCCCTCGAGTCGGCCCGTCGCAATTTTGAACTCAACGCGGCCGATGCTCGCATGGCTGCCGCCCGTTACAACTCGGTGCAGGCCGATGCCTTTGCCTGGTTAGAACGCAGCACGGAGCAATTCGATATCGTCATTTGTGACCCACCATCGATGGCCAAACGTGAGACCGAGCGAGCCGGTGCCATTGACGCCTACCATCGGTTGGCGATGCATTCTATCGCTCGGGTGCGACCGGGCGGATTGCTCCTAGCGGCCTCGTGCTCGGCCCACGTAACCCCCGAGGAGTTCTACGCCGCCGTCACCGAGGCGGCCCGACGCAGTGGTCGTCCCTTTGGCGACGAAGTCTACACCGGGCACGCCCCAGATCATCCTGCGACCTTCGACGAAGCTCGGTACCTCAAGGCCGTTTACCTGCGCTTCGAGCCTCGCCCTCGGTAGGGAAACTCCTCCTAGAGAGGAAGGCCGTCCCAGACGTTGGCAGCGCACTGGAAGTGGAGGCGATTTCGGCGACCCTCCACCGCTTCCAGTTGCCTGCGGCGCGATCGCCCATTCAGCACCGTCTCCCGCAGCGAATTCGATTCGGGTCTAATCCCAGACTTGCGGGCCAGAGGCATGCCCCGATGGTTGGGGCAATCATGCGTTTGGGAACACCGAGTGGATTGAGCAGCAGACAGGGCTATTGCATGGCCATCACAGGGGTCACGGTAGTGGCGCTTGGGGCGCTTGGGGCGCTCGCTGGCGAATTTAAGACCCAGTTGGGCCCTTCCATGGACAAATGGATGTACCCCTTTGAGTTCGGGTCCGGAGGTTCCCGACCGGTGGCTCCGACCTTCGCCTCGTTCGATCCGCGCTTCGATACCCGCGATGCCGAGTTTCTCTTGGGCTGGCAAACTCAGACGGTGATTCCCACCAATGCTGTCCCGAGCCGGTACGTCTTGAAGCGCGTTCGACTGAACCTGACGGTGGGCCGGGACTTGGTGAACAATGCCACCGGAGAGCGAGTGACCTTTTTGTACGACCCCTCGTTCGACAGCTACCGGACCCACCTTCCGGACTCGGATCTGGCCCATCAGGCCGACGAGGATGCAGGCCGACCGGTGGAGATCTTTGGTGTCGGTTTCCGCAATGGATTCGAAGCGGTGGGTTACACGGAGGACAGCTCTTTCGGCGTGGTCGGAGCCTTCACCTCGAACACCATTTCCATCGGTACCCGCAATTCGTTCGCGGCCGTGTTCAATCCGAAGGGCGAACTCATCGATATCGCCAACCATGTGGGGCAGGCCAACGCCGCGTGGACTCAGCCGCCCTTCGAGGTCCAGCCCTGGGCCGTGGGCCAGACCGATGGCGTGAATTCAGGGCAGAGTGTTCCCCTAGGAAGCACCTTTCGCTTCGATCTCAATTTGTCCGACCCGCAGATCGCCGGCTACGTGGCGCGTTCTCTGGCTTCCGGTCGATTGTCGCTCATGGTGAGTTCGCTCTCGCCGGCCAAGCAAGTCACTCCGGGCGGCACCGGATTGGGTGGCAGCGGTGCTTATCCGCAATGGTCCACTCGCGAAGACAATTTGTTTCCTGGTCCCGTTCTGGAATTAGAAGGGTTCGTTGTCGGCCCAACCGATTCGGAGGCCGATGGATTGCCCGACGATTGGGAACTGTGGCGCTTTGGGAACCTTGCTCAGGTGGCCTCGGGAGATCCCGACGCCGACGGGGCCTCGAATTTGTCTGAATGGACGGCCGGAACCGACCCGTTGTCGTCCGCAGAGGTTTTTCGGGTCACTCTCACAGGTTCTCTCGCCCAACCGACGCTCCAATTTTCTATTCGTCCCAACCGAATTTATTCGGTCGAACGCAGTGTCGATTTGACGACGTGGGTGCCGGCTTCCGGCGTTTTGAGCTATCCGTCCGTGGGATCGGCCACCTGGACGGGATCTGTGGAAACTCTTTCCGAGGCGCGCTTCCTGCGGGTGAGTGTGCGGGCCGAATGACGTGGAGCAATCGGCTTTGGAGTTCAGAGTCGATAGGCCAAGAACAACAACGCCGCGCCCGCTAGGATTCGGTACCATCCAAACACAGTGAAGGTGTGGGAGCGCACGTAGCCCAGCAGCCACTTCACCACCACGAAGGCCGTCAGGGCCGCGACCGCACTGGACAAGGCGATCATGGACCACGGTTCGTGGGCGTCGCCTTGGCGGAGAGCATCCAGGGTTTCTTTGGCCCCGGCAGCCATGAGCGTCGGGATGCCCAATAAGAAGGAGAACTCGGCCGCTGCAGTCCGCGAGAGGCCCAAGGCCAGCGCAATCAGGATGGTGGTGCCGGAGCGTGAGGCACCCGGATAAGCGGCGGCAATGAGTTGGCCTGCCGCGACGCCCAGTGCGATAGCCCAGGTGACTCGGTCGGTGGTGCGTCGCCCGTACAACCAGCGCTCCAGGCCGACGAATAGAAGTCCGCCAGTCAGCGTGGCCCAGGCCACTGGTGTTAGCGTCTTGGGCAGTCTCAACCCTGCCTTTTTTAGGGCGAGTCCGCCGATGGCCGTGACCACGAAGGCCGCAGCCAGCTTGAGAAGATAATCTTGGTTGGCCGGTTCCTTCCAGCGGGTCAGCAGGCTGCGGACTCGGTCGGAGAAGACCGCGACCACCGCCAGCACCGCTCCAATTTGGATCACGGTGTTGAAGAGGTCGGAATAGTGCCGACCGGCCAGACGTTCAGCGATGAGCAGGTGGCCGGTGGAGGAGACGGGCAGGAACTCGGTGACGCCTTCGATGACGCCGAGCAAAACCGCAAAGAGCCATTCAGACATGGGGAGGAGGGAGTGGACGAGGTGATGGAGTGCGAAAGCGATCTGTGGTCGATCGGTGGACTTTCAACGGTTCTTCAATGAGTGGGTTCTTCTTCGGGCAACGGTTGACCCCGAGTCTCTGGGGCAAAGTTTAGCGCAATGAGGCCGATGAGGTAAACCGAGCACATGGTCACGCCGGCATAGCGTAGCGGCATGGCGGGGTCGGTGGCTCCGGTGTCCTTGTAGACGACCCCGGTCAGCAGCCCCAAGAGGGCCGGCCCGCTGGCCGCCACGAACCGTCCGACGTTGTAGCAGAAACTGGTGCCCGTGCTGCGCAGTCGGGTCGGGAAAAGTTCCGGGAAGTAAATCGCATACCCGCCGAAGACCGACAGCGTTCCGAAGCCCATCAGAGGCACCAACCACAGGTCGCCGAAATCTCGCAGAAACCAAAACGTGGAGGCCACGGAAGTCATGGCCAAGACGAACGATACGGCGAAGGCGGGTTTGCGCCCCACCCGCTGCGCAAGTAATCCGAAGCTGTAGACGCCGAAGAAGGCACCGATGTTTTGGATCATCGAGGTGATGCCGGTCCAGTAGGTCAATTTGCCGGCCAGTTGGACTCCGCTCAACCCCTCAGCCTGAAACTTCTGAGTCAGCACCAGCCGCACGAGTTCGAAGCTGAAGAAGGCGATGCCCCAGACGCCGATCACACCGGCCAGCGCCAGCAGCAGTCCCACCACGGCACGGCTCCGGTAACGGGTGTCGCCGCCACCGCCGTACACCACCCACAAGCCCGCCGCCAGCGCCGCCAGCGAAAAGCCTAAGACCATCGTCTTGACCAGCGAAAACCCTGGCAGGATCATGATCTTGCTCCAGGCCGCGGGTCCTAGGAATCCGAGCAAAATTCCAGTGAGCAACAGCAGTCCGGCCACCAACGCGGGCCGACGCCAGTTCGGGTTGCCAAACAGTTCGCCGTAGTCGCCGAGTTTATTCATGTCCATGCCCGAGGCCTTCATTTGTAACCAGCGTTCGGGCTCCTTCAAGTTGCGGCGTATCACCACCACCAGCAGGGCGGGGAAGGCTCCGACAATGAACATCCAGCGCCAGGCCGCCCAACCGCCGAGGGACCCCAAGACCCCGGTCGTCTCCAAGTGGCCGAGGCTCATGCTGGTAACGGCCGCCCCGATGTTGCCCACGGTAGACAGGGCTTGCAGGAGGCTCAGCGCGTAGGGGCGGGCCTTGTCGGGCATCACCTCGGCCACCAGCGCCACGCCGACGGCGAACTCACCGCCCACGCCGAGGCCGGTGATGAAGCGGTACAGGGCGAAGTCCCAGAAGGCCTGCGACAGCGCGCTCAGGCCGGTGCAGCCCGAGTACATGAGGATGGTGATGAGCATCGTCTTGGCGCGGCCGATGCGGTCGCCGAGCACCCCGAAGATGAGGCCGCCGGTGGCCCATCCGAGCAGGAAGATGGCCGTCGAATAGCCCGCGTGTTCCTGAACCGAGGCAGCGATCTGGCCGGGTGTTGCATCGGGCGCAAAGGTGCCCTTGAGCAGTTCCTTCATGGCCGGCGTGCGGGCCAAGTTGAAGAGCTGCTGATCCATGCAGTCGAGCAGCCATCCTGCGGCGGCGATGATGAGGACGAACCACTGGTAGCGGTTCAGGAGCCGCCACCAGGCGACCGTGTTGGTTTCTTGGCTCATGAGGAATGACCCCCGATCATGCCCCCGCCACCCCCAGAGCCAAGACGAGAAACTGGGATAACAGGGAAATTCCGTGAAGCCGGTGGAAAGCCCTGTCGCAGTCGACCTAGTGCCTGACGAACGCCGCGACCCCCTTCAACGGGTTCAACCTGCTCCAAGTGCGGCAGTCCTTATGCGAGGGCTGAACCGATATTGAACGCCGCCAGCGCTTCGCTCAACGTACCATAATTCTGTGTGTTGATTATTATTTACAATAAAAAATAATATAGCGATTGAGTTTAAATTAGAACCCTACAATATAAAAATTACACTTATGATTGAAATATAATGTAATTAATTTTTAATAAAAAACTTTGAAAACAGGATTCGCCAAGCT
>CAMDDW010000141.1:0-4722 GCA_945893185.1 Akkermansia muciniphila
ACGGTCAACGGCAAGCCAGCGGTCGGCATGCCCTTCGAGGTTCAGCTAACCCGTCAGCGGGAGGTTGGTTTGGCCGATCCTAGCGACGTGGTGGTCACCGCATTCGTGACCAATGGTTGGGCGCGATTCATTGAAATTCCCAACGGCTATTACAAGGTAACTGTTAAACCGCTCCTCAAGGATATCCCGGCCATCGACTATCAGGAGGATTGGATTTACTGCAATAATCCGGTCACCAACCTGTTCGCCTTCAATCGGTTGAACAAACTCCCTATCTTCGACGCCATTGCCAATAATGGCATCGATGAGGGTAAGCCCTTCAATCTGGTCGTGAAAGCCACTGATCCGGAAGGGTCACCGCTGACGTTCTCGCTGGTGGGTGGTCCCATCGGTTTGACGGTGACGTCGGCCGGTGCGCTGACATGGACACCCTCCGAAGAACAAGGCCCGAGCACCAATGGGGTGGGTATCGCCGTGACGGATGGTATCGACTCGGTCACCAATCGATTCACACTGGTGGTCAAAGAGGTCAATGCGTTGCCTCAGATTGCCGCGGTTGCCAAGCAGACCCTCGATGAAGGCAAGGCGCTGGCCCTCACAGTGGTCGCGACCGACTCTGACTTGCCCAAGCAGGCTCTGGTGTTTCAACTCATCAGCGGACCGGCCGGGCTGACGGTGTCACCCGCAGGCCAGGTGAGCTGGGTCGCCGGTGAAGACTTCGGCGGCAAGACCGAGACGGTGAAGTTCAGCGTGTCGGACGGCATTCAAACCGTGGCCTCCGAGTTCCAGATGGTGATCAACGAGGTGAATGCGCCGCCGCAAGTGGCGACGATCTCCAAGCAGACCCTCGATGAAGGCAAGGCGCTGGCCTTCACAGTGGTCGCGACCGACTCTGACTTGCCCAAGCAGGCTCTGGTGTTCCGCCTAGTCAGTGGCCCGGCGGGATTGACTGTTTCGCTCAACGGGCAAGTTGCCTGGGTGACGAGTGAGGAATCTGGTGGCAAGACCGAGACTGTCCGGTTGACCGTGAGCGATGGACTGGTGGTCGTACCGGTCGAGTTCCAGGTGACCGTCAATGAGGTTAACGACGCTCCGAGCCTCTCGGGCGTCGCCACTCAGACGGTGGATGTCCGGAAGCCTTTGGTGATCTTGCTGAGTGCCAAGGACTCCGATTTGCCCGCGCAGAAGTTGGTGTTCGGCCTGACGAGTGGTCCGAAGGGAATGACGGTCTCCGAACAGGGCCAGTTGGTTTGGACCCCCTCCATCGATCAGAGCGGCACCACCAATACGGTCGAGGTTTCGGTGAACGACGGAGTGGCCAAGGCGAGCACGAGTTTCGTGGTGATTGTTCCTCCCTCGAACACCCCGCCGACACTCGCAGATATCCAGCTGCGACGGGTGTCTGAGACCGGAAGTCTGACCTTCACACTGGCGGCTTCCGATAACGATCAGCCGGCGCAGAAGTTGACCTTCGCTTTGATTTCAGGGCCTGAGGGACTCTCGGTGAATCCGAACACAGGACAGGTCTTGTTCCGCCCGACGGAGGCTCAGGGGCCAAGCACCAATCAGGTGGTGGTTCGTGTCACCGACAATGGCATCCCGGCGCTCAGTGCCACCAACTCCTTCACGGTGGTGGTGCTGGAGATTAACCAGGTTCCCCAATTGGCTTCGGTGGACAATCAGACGGTCGAGGCCTTGAAGCCCCTAGTGATCCGTTTGTCGGCCAAGGATGCCGATATCCCGGCTCAGAAATTGACCTTCGAATTGGTAGATGGTCCTGCGGGAATGTCTGTGGATCCAGTCGCGGGCATCGTGTCTTGGACTCCCTCGTTGGTTCAGGCCTCAGCCCAATATCCGGTGACAGTGTCGGTGAGTGACGGTATCCGCGTGGTCACTCAATCGTTCGAGATCAAGGTTCAATCTGCCAACCAGGCTCCGTTCTTTATTAGCCTGGTGAATCGGAATGTCCGGGAACTCAACACGGTTAACTTCAAGTTGATCGGGCGTGATCTCGACCAACCAGCCCAGAAGCTGACCTACGGCTTGGTGAGCGGCCCTAGCGGCTTGGAGGTGAGCGAGGCGGGGCAAGTAAAATGGACTCCGACCGAGGCGCAGGGCCCGAGCACCAACACCATTGCGGTGCGGGTGACCGACAACGGCACTCCGTCACTGAGCACCACCAACTTGTTCACTATCTTGGTCGCCGAGGCCAACACTGCGCCTACGCTGGTGAATGCCTACAATCGATTCATCCTGGAGAGTGTGGGCCTCAACTTCACGCTCATCGGGCGCGACGCCGATCTGCCTGCTCAAAAGCTGACCTACACGCTGGTGAGTGGTCCGAAGGGACTGACGATGAGTGACGCCGGTGTCATTGCTTGGAGCCCGACGGAAGAGCAGGGACCAAGCACCAACACGGTGGTGGTGAAAGTCACTGATAGTGCTGCGTCACCTTTGAGCACGACGGCCAGCTTCGTGGTGACGGTGCGCGAAGCCAATGCGCCACCGGTCTTCCCATTGACCAATTTGACCGTGGTTGCACAGAGCAAGCTCTCCGTGGCCCTCAAGGCAACCGACGTAGACATCCCCGTGCAAATCTTGAGCTACCGGTTGGAGCGGGGTCCTGAGGGATTGACGGTCTCCACCAACGGCCTGTTGGAATGGACCCCGGCCAGCGCATTGGCCAATACGACCAATATCGTGACCGTCTCGGTCAGCGATACGGTGACCCGTATTCAGACTACCTTCCGGGTCCTTGTCCGACCGGTGGGTTCTGGGCCGGGATCGGAGACCAAGGCCATCCAGAAGACTTACCTCGCACTGGTCGTTCAGCCAGACCAGACGTTGTCCTTGAAGGTCGTCGGGCCCCCGGGCGGCCGCTTCCGGGTTGAGTCCACCACGTTGCTGGGAGTGGAATGGCAGACGATGGATTCCATCGGCGAAATTCAGACCCTGGGCCAAGACGAGCCGGTGGTCGTTCCGGTTCCCGTGGAGGGAGCAGGCGACTTCCGTCAGTTCCGCCTGAAGAAGCAATAGTCACCGGGCTTTTGCCCTGATCAGCCGCCGCCGATGGCCTAGTGCCTCGGCGGCTGTCTTTTTTAATAGTGTCGCCCCGGGGGAGCGATCGGTCGGATCGACCGAGGGAACCGATCGGGGCATGGCCCAGATTTTCCGTTTTGACCAGCGGCTCGGAAGAAGCCTGCGATCAAAGACTCGACCGCGCCTGGCGAACCGCCGCGATGGCCGCCTCCGGAGACTCGGCTGTGGCCGTGATGTGCCCCATCTTTCGGCCGGGCCGTGCGGAAGTCTTGCCGTAGAGATGCAGTTTCAGGCGGGGGTTTGACAGCGCTTGTTCCCACCGGGGAGGACCATCCTTCCAGACATCGCCCAGTAAATTGGCCATGGCGGCGGGGCTTTTCAGATCGGTCGATCCCAGTGGCAGACCACATACCGCCCGGACTTGCTGTTCAAACTGGCAGGTGACGCAGGCATCGAGGGTTAAGTGGCCTGAGTTGTGGGTTCGAGGTGCCAATTCATTGACGATGAGTCGCCCGTCGCGGGTAACGAACAGCTCGACCGTCAGCAAACCGATCACATTCAGCGCCTCGAGGATGTCTCGGCTCAAATTGCGGGCTGCGGTTTCCAATGCGGCAGGGATACGAGCTGGAGACACAGTCACATCCAAGATGTGGTTGGCATGGACATTCTCGAACACCGGGAACGTTGCGAATTGTCCATCCATCGTCCGGGCTCCCACCACGCTGACTTCCTGAGCGAAATCGACAAAGGCCTCATAGATGCCTTCTGCGCCCCCCAGACCGGCATAAGCTTCGGAAACCTCTGAGGCGGACCGAAGTGTCCGTTGTCCCTTACCGTCGTAGCCGAAGCTGGCGGTCTTGAGCACCCCGGGCAGTCCCAAATCGCTGGCGGCGGATTGGAGATCTGCCAGCGAATGAATGGCCCGAAACGGAGTTACTGGGAATCCGTGGTCCTGGAGGAATCCTTTTTCCCGCAACCGCTGTTGGGTGATGTGCAGCACCCGCCCCTCGGGTCGCACGGGAACCAACTGGGCACAGGCCTCACTGGTGGCGCTGGGGACATTCTCGAACTCGAAGGTAACCACATCCACAGATCGAGCGAAGGCCTCGACCTGTTCGAGATCCTCATACGGAGCCACGAACGTGCGATCGGCGACCGGTGCTGCGGGAGAACCGGCCTCCGGGCAGAAAATGTGGATTTTGTAGCCCAGTCGTCGGGCGGCGATGGCGAACATGCGCCCCAATTGCCCCCCGCCTAGAACACCTAGAGTAGCTCCCGGTGGAATGATGTGTCCGTGAAGTGACATCGCAAACCCCCGGTGTAGGCCCTTTCTGCCCCGATGGGAAGCCACGGAAACATCGAAGCGTCGGAAGTCCCGAGGAGCCCGTCCCTAGTCCGAAGAGCCTGTCCCTTGTCCGAGGAGCCTGTCCCTTGTCCGAGGAGCCTGTCCCTTGTCCGAGGAGCCTGTCCCTTGTCCGAGGAGCCTGTCCCTTGTCCGAGGCGGCTCTCCAAGCGTTTTATAAAAGTCGATGGCCAAGTTTTGCTGCTCCATGCAGCCTGTCCCCTGTCCATGGCGCTGCTTGAGATCGAAAACCTTCGGAAAAGCTTCCGAACACCTTACGGGCAACTCTTGCCGGTGGTGGATGTTCCGGGGTTCCAACTCAGTGCCGGGGAACAGGTGGC